>JAVKHQ010000013.1:63713-77862 GCA_031459875.1 Candidatus Fervidifonticultor sextus
CATCGCCGCCGACCGCCGGCGGTACCGGGCGCTACTGGCCGGGAACCTCCTGCTGCTGGGGTTACCGCAGCGGTGGCTCGGGCGGGCGGCCCGGTTCCTGGCCAGGCCGACGGCGCGGCGGTGGTTCTTCGCGCACTACCTGGGGATCTTCGGCACCTCCGACACCCTCCAGCACGCACGATCCGACGGGCAGGTCACGCTTCGTGGGGCCTGAGAGCCCGTCGGCCGTCTCCGTTGAGGGTGAAGGGACGGCATGCTAGGATACAGGATGGTCGGAGTTCCTCGGTTCCTGCCCCGTGCCGGGGTGGCGTAACCTGGCAGCCGCGCGTGACTCAAAATCACGTGGGGGAAACCCCGTGCGGGTTCGACTCCCGCCCCCGGCACCACTCGGACGGTGCCCCATTCTCAGACCACCTGGGCCCCGTGGCAATAGGTGCTCACGGACGAGGGCCTCCTTGATGCGCGTGACGAGTCGCCTCTGCTGCTGGTCTGGTGAGCAGCAGACCATGCCACGCGGTCTCGCGTGGGCTCGACACCGCTCGTAGGTCTTCTGGAACCAGCGCGGTCGCCTGACATCAGGGTACCAATCTCCGCGGACTCGGGAACTTTCTCCCTGTAGGCCCGTCTAACCAGACGAATCAGTACAGCCAGGAGGCCCTGGTGTCCGACGACCATGCGCTCCTTGCCCGCGCCTGCGCCGGCGACCTCGACGCGTTCGAGACACTCGTGCGCGCCCACCAGGACCGCATCTACACTCTGGCCTACCGCATCACCGGCAACCGCGAGGACGCGGTGGATGCGGCGCAGGACGCCTTCGTGCGCGCCTACCAGGCCCTGCCGCGGTTCCGCGAAGACGCCGCGTTCGGCACCTGGCTGTACCGGATTGCCACCAACGCGGCGCTGGACCTGGTCAGGCGCCGGCCGCCGGTGCCGCCGGTCGAGGTGCCGGCGAACCACCCGGTCCCCGACAGTCCCGAGGCCGCGGCGCACCGCCGCGAGATCGGCCGGCGGGTCCAGGCTGCGCTGGCGCACCTGCCCCCGGAGTTCCGCGCCACGGTGGTGCTGCGGGACCTGCAGGGGCTGTCATACCGGGACGTGGCCCGCATCCTCCAGGTTCCGATCGGCACGGTGCGCTCGCGCCTGGCCCGCGGCCGCGAGGCCCTGCGCGCGCAGTTGAGCGATCTCGTTGCGACCGAAGGGTGAGGCACCGATGACGCACGACGACGTTCGACCCCGACTGTCGGCGCTGATCGACGGCGCCCTGGACCCGCGCGAGGCCGCCGAGGTGCAGGCCCACCTCGAGGCGTGCGCGGCGTGCCGGGCGGATCTGGCGCAGTTGCAGGCGACGGTTGCCATGCTCCGGGAGGTGGAACCCGTGCAGGCCCCTGAAGGCTTCGCGGCCACGGTACGCGCCCGCCTCGAGAATCTGTCCCGCGCAGCAGGACGCCCGGGATGGCAGCGGGTGAAGATCACGTGGCCACGCATGCCATGGTCGTGGCGGACGGCCGCCGCCGCGGCAGCGCTGGCCCTGGTGGGGATCTTCGCCGTCAATCTCGTGCGCGAGGTCGTGCCGCAGTCTGAGGTGACGGGGCATCTTGAGGACGGACGGTTCGACCGTGAGGGGTTCCGGAGGAGCGCGGTGGCCCCGGCCCAGTCGCGTGATGCGGTTGAGCCGTCTGCCGCACCGGGGGCCCTCCCCCGGGCTGCGCAGCCGGGAGGACCGCCGGGCGAACCGGTCCCGCTGCGCCGCGTGATCCGGACCGGACAGGTGGCGATCGAGGTGGAGACCTTCGACGACGCGGCGCGGCGCCTGCTGGCCATCGCCGAGGGCGCCGGTGGTTTCATCGCCGATTCATCCTATGCGGACGAGGGCGGCACCCCGCGGGGGACCTTCGTCCTGCGCGTGCCCGCCGGGCGCTTCGCCGACGTGCTGCGCCAGGTCGAGGCGCTGGGGACGGTCCAGCGCCGGCAGGTCAGCGGCCAGGACGTCACGGAGGAGTTCATCGACCTGGAGGCGCGCGTGCGGAACCTGGAGCGCCAGGAGACGCGGCTGCTGACCTTCATGGAGCGCGCCACCAGGATCCCCGACCTGCTGGCCATCGAGAGCGAGTTGGGGCGGGTGCGGGGCGAGATCGAGCGGCTCACCGGCCGCCTGCGCTTCCTCTCGCACAAGGTGGACCTGGCGACCATCACCGCCGAGGTCAGCCAGAAGCCCAAGAAGGCCCCTGGCGGCTTCTGGGACGTCAACCGCACCGTGGCGCGGATCGAGGCGGCCTTCCTGAACACGGTCCGCCAACTGCTCGGCGCGGCGGAAGGCCTGGCGGCGTTCGCAGCGGCCGTGCTGCCGCTGGTCCTGCTGGGCGCCCTGGGGTGGACGGTGATCCGCCGGTCGTTCCGGCGGGCCGACCGGCCGATCTAGCCTGACGGGCGCCGATCCCGCCCGCCCGGCGCCGCCGCGTGCCCGGCGGCGCGCCCTGCTATACTACCGTCGGTGACTCACGTGCCGGGCAAGCTCGTGCTCCTCGACTCGAACGGCCTGATCTACCGCGCCTTCTACGCCCTCCCCTACCTGACGACCTCCGACGGACGGCCCACCAACGCCGTCTACGGGTTCACGACCATGCTGTTGAAGGTCCTGGACGAGGAGAAGCCGGAGTTCATCGCCGCTGCGTTCGACCGTCCCGGCCCGACCTTCCGCCACGAGGCGTTTGTCGCCTACAAGGCGCACCGGGAGGCGATGCCCGACGACCTGCGGCCCCAGGTCGCGCTCGCCAAACAGGTCCTCGAGGCCCTGCGGATCCCCATCTTCGAAGCCGAAGGCTTCGAGGCCGACGACGTCATCGCGACCATCGCCCGGCAGGCCGCCGCCGCCGGTCTGGAGGTCCTGGTCGTGAGCGGCGACCTGGACACCCTGCAACTCGTGGGCGACGGCATCCGGGTCATGGTGACCAGCCGCGGCATCAGCGAGACGGTCGTCTACGACGAGGCCAGGGTGCGCGAGCGGTTCGGGATCGCTCCGGGGCAACTGCCCGACTACAAGAGCCTGCGCGGCGACCCCAGCGACAACATCCCGGGCGTGCCGGGCGTCGGCGAGAAGACGGCGAGCGCGCTGGTGCGGCAGTTCGGCAGCGTCGAGGCCATCTACGACCGTCTGGACGACGCGCCGCCGCGCACCCGGGCGGCCCTGGCCGCCGCGCGCGCCCAGGTCCTGCAGAGCAAGCGTCTGGCCACCCTGGTGAGCAACGTCCCGGTTTTCGTGGCGTGGGCCGACCTCCGCCGTCGCGACCCCGACCGCCCGCGGCTGGAGGCGCTGTTCCGCGACCTGGAGTTCCGTGGCCTGCTGGAGCGGTTGCGGGATGCCGGGGGGCCTGCAGCTGGCGGTGCAGGGACCGCCACGGTCCAGGCTGCCGATGCGGTCCGGGCCGGGGACGCCGACGCCGTGGCGCTGGTGCGGGGAGCTGCGGACGTGGGCGTGGCCTTCCTGCGGGGAGAGGGGCACCCGCTGCTGGCCCCGCTGCTGGCCGTGGGCCTGGCGGCCAACGGCCGGGCGGTCTGGATCCCCCTGTCGGACGGCGCCATCCCCGCCCCCCTGCGCGCCGTGCTCGAGGACCCCTCCGTGCGCAAGACCAGCGCCGACCTCAAGGCCGACCTGCTGACGCTGCGGCGCGCGGGTCTTGACCCGGCGGGCTTCGACTTCGACGTCGGCATCGCGTCGTACCTGTTGAATCCGGGCAAGCGGACGCACACGTTCCAGTCGGCCGCGTGGGAGTTTTTGGGCGAGGATCTGGAGCCGGATCCGGCGGCAGGAGCGGGATCGGCGGCCTGGGCGGCGAGGGCCGCGGACGCCCTGGTGCGGCTGCGGCCGATCCTGGTCTCCCGCATGCGCGACCGGCAGGTGGACGGCCTCTTCCGCGATGTGGAGATCCCGCTGGCGGGCGTGCTGGCGGCCATGGAGGAGGCCGGCGTCGCCGTCGACATCCCCTACCTGACCGCCCTCGGCGAGGACCTGGCGGCACGGCTCGAAGCGCTGGAGGCCGAGATCTACCGGCTGGCGGGCACCGAGTTCAACATCGGGTCGCCGAAGCAACTCGCCTTCGTGCTCTTCGAGAAACTTCAGCTCCCGCCCCTCAAGAAGACGAAGACCGGGTACTCGACCGACGCCGAGGTCCTCGACTTCCTGGCGCCGCGCCACGAGGTCGTGGCGAAGATCGTCGAGCACCGCGAGTTGAGCAAGCTCAAGTCCACCTACGTGGACGTCCTCCCGCGCCTGGCCGATCCCGCGACCGGCCGGGTCCACGCCACCTTCAACCAGACCCTGGCCGCCACCGGTCGGGTGATCACCGAGCAGCCCAATCTGCAGAACCTGCCCATCCGGACCGAGGAAGGACGCAGGATCCGCCGTGCGATCGTGGCGGAGGCGGGCTGCGTGCTGCTCAGCGTGGACTACTCGCAGATTGACCTGCGGGTGCTGGCCCACATCACCCGGGATCCGGGCCTGGTGGGCGCCTTCGAGCGCGGGGAGGACATCCACGCCGTCACCGCGGCCGAGGTCTTCGGCCTCCGACGCGAGCAAGTCACGCCGGAGTTGCGGCGGCGGGCCAAGACCATCGTCTTCGGCATCGCCTACGGGATGAGCGAGCACGGACTGGCGGCGCAGCTCGGGATTCCGCGCGGGGAGGCCCGCACCTACATCGAGCGCTACTACGCCCGCTTCCCCAAGGTGCGCGAGTACATGGGGAGCGTCGTGGAGCAGGCCCGGCGGGACGGCTATGTGACCACCGTGCTGAACCGGCGCCGCTACCTGCCCGACCTGATGAGTCGCAACCGCGCGGTGCGCGAGGCCGCGGAGCGCACCGCCATCAACACGCCGATCCAGGGGTCCTCCGCCGACATCATCAAGGTAGCCATGGTCGCCGTCGCCCGCGAGGTGCTCCCGGCCTATCCCGGCGTGCGGATGACGCTGCAGGTCCACGACGAACTGCTCTTCGAAGTGCCCGAGGCCCAGACGGCGGTCGTCGCGGCCCGTGTCAGGGAAGTGATGGAGCGGGCGTATCCGCTGAGCGTCCCGCTGGTCGCCGAGGCGAAAGCCGGGCCCAACTGGGCCGAGATGCAGCCGGTGCCCTCGTGAGGGGCGGGGCCCGGCTTGGAGTCGTGACTGCCCTGGCCGCGTGAAGGTCATCGGCCTCACCGGGGGCATCGCCAGCGGCAAGAGCCTGGTCGCCGGGATGCTGCGGGACCTCGGTGCCTGGGTCATCGACGCCGACGAGGTGGCGCGCGAGGTCACGGCGCCCGGCAGCGAGGCGCTGCGCGAGATTGCCGAGGCCTTCGGCCCCGCGGTGCTGGGCCCCGACGGCGCCCTGGACCGCAAGGCCCTGGCGGACCGCATCTTCAGCGACCCGCAGGCGCGCCAGCGGATCAACGCCATCACGCATCCCCGCATCCGCCGCCGTATCGTCGAGGAGATCGCCGCGGTCCGGGCGCGCCAGCCTCAGGCGATCGTCGTGGTGGACGTGCCCCTGTTGCTCGACACCGCGCCGGCTGACGCCTACCCGTTCGACGGCGTCGTGGTCGTCTATGCCGACGAGGCCGCGCAACTGGCGCGGCTCGCCGCGCGCGACGGGCTGACCGGGGAAGCCGCCCGCCGACGGCTGGCTGCGCAGCGGCCGCTGCGCGAGAAGGTCCCGCTGGCCACCTGGGTGATCGACAACTCCGGGCCGCCGGAGGCCACGCGGCGGCAGGTCGAGGCCCTGTGGCGCCGCTGGCACGGGACGGCGTGACCGGACCCTCGGGCGCTTCCGACCACCTCCGTCGGCCCCGAGTGACGAGAGGCGGAGGGATGGCCCGCCAGTCCGAGGAATGACCCAGCACGCTGCGGAGGCTGCGATGCCTGGCCAGCGGGGCGCTGCGTTGATGGGAGCGCTTGCCGTCGTGCTCGCGGTGGCGGCATCGGCGGGGCTGTTTGTCTGGTACATGGACCGGCAGCAGACGCGGGCGGGCGATCGCCTCCGCGGGGCGGCCGCGCTGACTGCCGCCGAGGCGGGCGTCCACCGGGCGCTGGCGATTCTCGAGGGCACCGCTCCCGATTCCAACAGTCCGGGCCGCTCCTGGCGGGGGGGAGGTGGTGCGGGTCAGGCGGTCGAGGTTGTCGTAGGCGTACTGGGTCGTCCCGGTGGGGTCGACCATGGTCAGCCGGTTGCTGTTGGGGTCATAGGTGTATGTGACGGCCTGGCCGCCGGCCGTGACGCTGGTGAGGCGGTTGGCCGCATCGTAGGTGTAGGTGTGGAGCTGGCCCTTGCGGTCGGTCATCCGGGTGCGGTTACCGACCTGGTCGTACTGGTAGGTGGTCCACCGCTGGAGGGCGTCCCGGACCCCGGTCAGCCGGTTGGCAGCGTCGTAGGTGAAGACCGTGGGGTAGCCGCGGGCGTTGGTGATCTGGGTGAGGTTGGAGACCGCGTCGTACTGGTAGGCGGTCTGGCCGCCCAGGGGATCGGTGATGCGGATCAGGCGGTCCCGGGGGTCGTAGGTGAAGGTCGTGAGTTGCCCCTTGGCGTCCCAGGTGTGGGTGTGGTTCCCGTTCGCATCGTAGTCGTGAGTCACCGCATAGCCCAGCGGGTCGGCCAGGCGTGTGACCAGCCGGCTGGCGTTGTAGTCGGTGGTCCAGGTGTTCCCGTTGCCGTCGCGCTTGGTGCGCTGGTCGTCGAAGGCGTCATAACCGAAGACGGTCGGCCCACCGGCCGGCGGGGTGATGCGCTGCACCTGGCGGCGGGGGTGTAGGTGTAGGTCCAGGTGGAGCCGCGCGGGTCGATGACCCGGTCCACGCCGCCCCAGGCGTTGTAGACGTACTGGGTGAGACTCTCGTCTGGTGTGCCCACCGCCTTGCGCACGTGGGTCAGGTTGTGCCGGGCATCATACGTGTACTCGGTCCGGATGCCGCGGGGGTTGGTCAGGCTGAGCTGGTTGTCGTAGGCATCCCAGGTGGCCGTGGTGGTCAGGTTCAGGGTGCCCGCAGCCCGGACGACCTGGGTGACCCTATTCCGGCTGTTGTACTGGAAGGTCGTCCGGTTCCCCCGGGCATCCGTGACCTGCGTGACGTTGTGGCGGTCGTCGTAGGCATACTGGGTGACGTTGCCGAGCGGGTCGGTGACGCGCTCGACGTTGCCGACTTAGTTCTCGTCCTCGCCGGCATAGAGGTCGTAGGTCGTGGCGTGCCCGCGGGCGTTGGTGACCACGGTGCGGGTGACGCGCGAGCCGGAGGCGGTGTAGGCATAAGTCGTCGCGGTCCCGTCGGGAGCGGTCACCCGGGCCACCCGGAAGGGCGCGTCGAGAGTGGCACGCTGCCAGGTGATGGTGGTGGTATACCCCCGGGCATTGGTGGCGCCGGTCAGCCCGAGGAAGCCGGGCGGGGCGAACCCCGCATAGGTGTAGCCGGTTGTCCGTCCCGCGCCGTTGACCGCGGAGGCCAATAGGCCTCCGGCGCCATAGGTATAGGTCGCCGTCCAGCCCCAGGGGTCGGTGATGCTCCGCACCCGGTAGGTCCACTTGTAGAGCGTGCAGGTGTCGTTGAGGCAGACCTGCTCGGCCCGCTCGTAGCCGTAGGTGGTCACGCGGCCGACCGGGTCGCGCACGCTGGCGATGTACGCCCGGTCCTGGTCGGGAAACGCAGTCCAGGCGAACGTGGTCGCGTTGCCGTTCGCGTCGCGTTCTTCCTCGATCAGGCCGGGGGTTGCGCCGGGGTCCGCGTTGACCTGGTTGGGCGCCGGGTTCTGCCGGAACCGGCGCACCAGCCCCTTGGGGAGGAAGACCATGTACAATCCGTCCCAGGTGCACTCCGGCGCTGTCAGTCTTGCCGGGGACCGGGAGGCGGGGGAGGGCGCGGGTCGGCGCGCCCGCTGGTCGGCCGGCGTGGGCTGAGGCGAGGGCGCGTTGGGCCCTTCAGGGATTCCGGGGACGCAGGTGTAATGGACCTCGAGCGTGCTGTAGGTGCCGACGGGCTTGGCCGGCCCCTGCACGGGCATACCCGGCCGAGCGCTACCGCCGGTGCCCTTCAGGTACACATCCCACCTCTCGCTCTGGTCGGCGTTCCACCGCGTGGTGGAGTAGACATACACCGCCCGGTTCCCGTCCGGCTCGCGCACACCGAGCCCCTGGCTCACGCTGGTGACATCCAGCAGGTGGTTGAACTGCCAGGAACTGCCGCCGACGCCGTCGATGGTGATCTCCGGGGTCTGCTGCTCGGGCTGCTGGCCCAGGGGGTCTTCGGGGACCGGTAGCGGGGGCGCCGGGGTGTCGGCGGCACGGGCCCTGGGGGCGAACCGGGGCGACAGGGAGACGGCCAGGAAGATGGCCGCGATGTCAAGCGTCAGGCTGCATGTGCCGGGGCGTTTCGGTGCGCGCATGGCCGCTCCCCCCGCACGATGCCAGTGCCGGGACCCCCTTTGGCAGGTGGCCGAGAGCACAGAGGTAAAGAGGCGCAAGCCGGAAGAGCAGAACCTGAGATTAGGATCAGGAGTAGGTCGAATCGGCCCTCTGCCCTCTTTCTTGGTCTTCGACAAGCAGTACCAAACTTCCTCCTCGCGGTTGACAGCGGGGACGAGCCCATCTCCGCGTGAGGTGGAATCCGACCCGTGGAACGCCCTGCCGGCCTCCTGGTATACTTTTTTTATGCCCGTGTTCCGGATGGTCACCGACATGCCCCCGCGCGGCGATCAGCCCAAGGCGATCGCCCAGTTGACCGAGAGCATCCTCGCGGGGAACCGGTTCCAGACGCTGCTGGGCGTCACCGGGTCGGGCAAGACGTACACCATCGCCCGCGTCATCGAACAGGTCCAGCGTCCGACCCTGGTCCTGGCCCACAACAAGACCCTGGCGGCCCAACTCTACAGCGAGTTCCGGGAGTTCTTCCCCCACAACGCGGTCCGCTACTTCGTTTCGTACTACGACTACTACCAGCCCGAGGCGTACGTCCCGCAGACCGACCTCTACATCGCCAAGGACGCCTCCATCAACGACGAGATCGACCGGCTCCGCCACGCCAGCACCAAGGCGTTGATGGAGCGCCGCGACGTCATCGTCGTCGCCTCAGTCTCGTGCATCTACGGCCTGGGACGACCTGAGGACTACAAGGAGGTCATGCTGCTCATCCGGAAGGGCGAGCGCCGCACGCGCGAGGAGATCGTCCGCCGCCTGGTGGAGGTCCAGTACGAGCGCAACGACATCGACTTCGCCCGCGGGCGCTTCCGGGTGCGGGGCGACGTCATCGAGGTCTTTCCGGCCTACGAGGATCGCGCGGTCCGCATCGACCTCTTCGGCGATGAGGTCGAGCGCATCATCGAACTCGACCCGCTGACCGGCGAGGTCATCGAGGCCAAGGACGCCGTCGCGCTGTGGCCGGCGAAGCACTGGGTGACCACCGAGGACCGGCTGGAGCGGGCGCTGGCGACCATCGAGGCCGAACTCCAGGAGCGCCTGGCTTGGTTCCGCGCCCAGGGCAAGCTCCTGGAGGCGCAGCGCCTGGAGTTCCGCACGCGCTACGACATGGAGCTGCTCCGGGAGGCGGGCACCTGCCCCGGCATCGAGAACTACTCGCGCCACCTGGACGGTCGGAATCCCGGCGAGCGGCCCGGCTGCCTGCTGGACTACTTCCCCCGCGACTTCCTGTTGGTCGTCGACGAAAGCCACGTGACGATCCCCCAGGTCCGCGGGATGCTGGAAGGCGATCGGTCGCGCAAGAAGAACCTGGTGGACTTCGGGTTTCGCCTGCCGTCGGCCTACGACAACCGGCCGCTGTCGTGGGAGGAGTTCGAATCGCTCATCCCCCAGGCCGTCTTCATGTCGGCCACGCCGGACGAATACGAACGGTCGGTGAGCGCGACGATCGTCGAGCAGATCGTGCGGCCTACCGGCCTGGTGGACCCCTACGTGGAGGTCCGGCCGGCCCGGGGCCAGGTCGACGACCTCATCGCCGAGATCAAAGCCCAGGTCGAGCGCGGCGAGCGGACGTTGGTGACCACGCTGACCAAGCGCATGGCCGAGGACCTCAGCGCCTACCTTCAGGAACTGGGGTTCAAGGTCCACTACCTGCACGCCGAGATCGACACCCTGCAGCGCGTGCAGATCCTCAAGGACCTGCGGCTGGGGACCTACGACGTGATCGTGGGGATCAACCTCCTGCGCGAAGGCCTGGACCTGCCCGAGGTCTCCCTGGTGGCGATCCTGGACGCCGACCGCGAGGGCTACCTGCGCAGCGAGACGGCGCTGATTCAGACCATGGGCCGGGCCGCCCGGCACATCTCGGGCCGGGTGATCCTCTACGCGGACGAGACCACCGACTCCATGCGCCGGGCCATCGCCGAGACCAACCGCCGCCGCAAGATCCAGCTCCGGTACAATGAGGAGCACGGGATCGCGCCGGCCTCGATCACCAAGCCGATCCGGGACATGATCGACCTGCAGGAGGTTTCCGAGGAGATCGCCTCCTACCAGCCGTCGGCCGAACTGCTCACGGCCGAGGAACTGATCAAACTGGCCGAGACCCAGCGGGCGAAGGTCCCGTGGGACGTGGCCCGGCTGCTCATGCTCTCGCCCGCGGAACTGGAACAGACCATCGAGGCCCTGGAGCGCGCCATGCGCCAGGCCGCAGCCGAATTGCAGTTCGAGAAGGCGGCGGTGCTGCGCGACCAGATCGCGGAGTTGCGCAAGGGGCTGGGGGAGCCGTTCTTCGCGCCGGCGAGGCGGGGAGGACGCCGGGCCGCCGGCCGCGCGCGGGCGGGGACGCCGAGGGGGCGGGACCCGCGCCGCCGGTAGTTCGAGGGGAGCGCCATGCCGCTTGACCGCATCGTCGTCCGCGGAGCCCGCGAGCACAACCTCAAGGGCATCACCGTCGAGATCCCCCGGGACCGGCTGGTGGTGCTGACCGGGATCTCGGGCTCCGGCAAGTCCTCGCTGGCCTTCGACACCATCTACGCCGAGGGCCAGCGCAAGTACGTCGAGTCGCTGTCGGCGTACGCGCGCCAGTTCCTCGGCCTGATGGAGAAGCCCGACGTGGACGGGATCGACGGGCTGTCGCCCGCGGTGTCCATCGACCAGAAGGGTGCGCCGCGCAACCCGCGGTCCACCGTCGGCACCGTCACCGAAGTCTACGACTACCTGCGCCTGCTCTACGCGCGCATCGGGCAGCCGCACTGCCCCAAGTGCGGCCGGCCGATCAGCCGGCAGTCCCGGGAGCAGATCGTGGACCAGGTCCTGGCCCTGGGGGAGGGCACCCGGGTCCAGGTGCTGGGGCCGATCGTCCGCGGCCGCAAAGGCGAGTACCGGCAGTTGTTCGACGACCTGCGCCGCCAGGGCTTCGCCCGGGTCCGGGCCGACGGGATCGTCTACGACCTGTCGGAGGAGATCCCCCTGGACAAGCACCGCAAGCACACCATCGAGGTCGTGGTGGACCGCATCGTGGTCCACCCCGAGGCGCGGTCGCGCCTGGCCGACTCGGTCGAGACCGCGCTCAAACTGGGTCAGGGGATCGTCTACATGGACGTGGTGGGCAACGGCGAGCAGATGCTGGTCTTCAGCCAGCAGTTCGCCTGCCCCGAGGACGGGATCAGCCTGCCCGAGATCGAGCCGCGGATCTTCTCCTTCAACAGCCCCTACGGCGCCTGCCCCACCTGCACCGGGTTGGGCTTCAGGCAGGAGATCGATGAGGATCTGGTGCTGGACCGCGACAAGAGCCTCCTGGATGGCGCCGTCGTGCCCTGGGCCGCGTCCACCAGCGACTACTACCAGGAACTGTTGCAGTCGCTGGCGGCCCACTACCGGGTGGACATGAAGACCCCGGTCCGCCGGCTGCCCAGGGCGTTTCTCGACGTCCTGCTCCACGGCTCCCAGGAGGCCATCCGGATCCGATACCACAACAAGTGGGGTGTCCTGCGCAGCTACGAGACGACCTTCGAGGGCGTCATCCCCCAGCTCGAGCGCCGCTACAAGGAGACCGACTCCGAGTACGTGCGCGAGGAGATCGAGCAGTACATGACCAGCCTGCCGTGCCCGGATTGCCGGGGCACCCGGCTGAAGCCGGAATCGCTGAGCGTGAAAGTCGGCGGGCTGAACATCGCCGAGGCCACGGCGATGACCGTGCGCCAGGCCCTGGAGTTCTTCTCGAACCTGACGCTGTCGGAACGCGACCGGTTGATCGCCCACCAGATCCTCAAGGAGATCCGCGCGCGGCTGGGCTTCATGGTCAACGTCGGCCTGGACTACCTGACGCTGGACCGGACCGCCACCACTCTCTCCGGGGGCGAGGCGCAGCGGATCCGCCTGGCCACCCAGATCGGCAGCGGGCTGATGGGCGTGCTCTACGTCCTGGACGAGCCCAGCGTGGGGCTCCACCAGCGGGACAACCGCCGGTTGATCGACACGCTCATGGGCCTGCGGGATCTCGGGAACACGATCCTGGTGGTCGAGCACGATGAGGAGACCATCCGGTCGGCGGATTGGGTGGTCGACATCGGCCCCGGCGCGGGCGCCGACGGCGGCCGCGTGGTGGTGGCCGGGCCGCCGGAGGCCGTCGCGAGGCACCCGGCGTCGATCACCGGCCAGTACCTGTCGGGCCGCCGGCGGATCGCGGTGCCGGCGCGGCGGCGTCCGGGGACCGGGTGTGCCCTGGTCATCCGCGGCGCGCGCCAGCACAACCTCAAGGGGATCGACGTCCGCATCCCGCTGGGGAAGTTCGTGGCGGTCACCGGGGTCTCGGGGTCCGGCAAGTCCACGCTGGTGGACGAGATCCTCTACCGGGCGCTCACGAGCCGCCTGTACGGCACGCGGGTGCGGCCCGGGGCGCACGATGGCATCGACGGGGTCGAACACGTGGACAAGGTCATCAACATCGACCAGTCGCCCATCGGCCGGACCCCGCGGAGCAACCCGGCGACCTACACCAAGACCTTCGACCTGATCCGCGACCTGTTCGCCCAGACCACCGAGGCCAAGATGCGCGGCTACGGGCCGGGGCGGTTCTCGTTCAACGTGCGCGGCGGCCGGTGCGAGGCATGCGAGGGCGACGGCATCGTGCGCATCGAGATGCACTTCCTCCCCGACGTCTACGTCCCCTGCGAGGTCTGCAAGGGCAAGCGGTACAACCGCGAGACCCTGGAGGTCACCTACCGGGGCAAGAACATCAGCGACGTCCTGGACATGACCGTCAGCGAGGCGCTGGCGTTCTTCGAGGCGATCCCGCGCATCCGGCGCAAACTCCAGACGCTGGCCGATGTGGGTCTCGGCTACATCAAGCTGGGGCAGCCGGCGACCACCCTGTCGGGCGGCGAAGCCCAGCGGGTCAAGCTGTCGGCCGAGCTCTCCCGACGGGACACCGGCCGGACCGTCTACATCCTGGACGAACCGACCGTGGGCCTGCACTTCGCCGACGTGGAGCGGCTCCTGGACGTCCTGCACCGTCTGGTGGACGCGGGGAACACCGTCATCGTCATCGAGCACAACCTGGACGTGATCAAGACCGCCGACTGGATCATCGACCTGGGCCCTGAAGGGGGCGAGTACGGCGGCCAGGTCATTGCTGAGGGGACGCCCGAGGAGGTGGCCCGCGTGGGGCGATCCTACACCGGGCAGTTCCTCCGGCGCGTGCTGGGCCCCGACGGGGCCCCCCGCCCGGGACGGGACGGCCAGGGCCCCCCAACGGCCCGGGTGGCGGGCCCGTCGCAGGCCTCACGCGCGTCTGCCCGCCGTCGGTAGCCGAAATGGCCTCGGAGGCCCTTCAGACCACCCTGCGCCTGCTCCCGCCGCGGCCCGGCGTCTACCTGTTCAAGGATGCCGCGGGCCGCGTCCTCTACGTGGGCAAGGCGGCCTCGCTGCGCGCCCGCGTCCGCCAGTACTTCCAGGATCCGGAGTCCCAGGCCAACCCCCGCCTGCGGCTGCTGGTCCCCAGGATCGCCGATGTGGACACGGTCGTCACGGCCAACGAGGTCGAGGCCCTCATCCTCGAGACCAACCTCATCAAGCAGCACCAGCCTCCCTACAACATCCGGATGGCCGACGACAAGGCCTATCCGTATATCAAGTTGACCAACGAGCCCTACCCGAAGATCGTCATGACGCGCCGGGTGCTGCGCGACGGCGGCCGGTACTTCGGGCCGTATCCTTACCA
>JAVKHQ010000014.1:0-74619 GCA_031459875.1 Candidatus Fervidifonticultor sextus
GTACAGGAAGACCAGGACCATGTAAAGCCGACGGTCGCCTCCGGGGAACGCGGTAGAAAACGCCAGGTAGAAGAAGAGCATCCCCAGCAGCCCGAACCACAACCAGAGGACCGAGACCCCGTTGAACGTGACACCGAAGGTGTAGTAGGCGAAGCCGGTCAGCACCCGGATGACGTCGGACCCCAGCCTCCCGAACTCCTCCGGCCACACCCCGCGCGCAAGTTGCTCGGCGATGAACCGGCCTCGTGAATCATACGCCCAGGCGTCGCGCAGCAGTCCGCTGTGAAAGCGAAACACCAGCGCGCCAATCTTCAGCGCGAAACTCATCCACAGAATCCCCAACAGCGCCCGGCCGTCGGGGTCGCCGCGGCTCACCGACCAGAAGAGCACCAACGAGACCAGCACCAGCGCGCTCACGATGACGCCCGCGAGCAGCGTCTCCTGGTCGTTCGAGACCAGAACGACCGCGATGGCCAGCGCCGCCGCCAGCAAGAGCGGCGCCACCTTCAGATCCACGGATCGCTGAAACCGTCCCAACGCCGAACCGCCGTGCATGTTTCAGAAGACCTCCAGATCGCCCAGCGAGAGGTGCCAGGCGGACAGACGGGTGGCGGCCGCCTCGGACGCCGCAGGACTCAAAGGGCGCACCGTCAGCGCCGGCCCCATACCGGGCAGCGGGATGAACCCGGCGCGGATCAGCGCCTGCGCCTGGAGGGTGCGCCTCGCAGCGTGAGCGACCAGGTAGTCAGCGTCAACCGCATCGGCCACATCATGGAGCAACGCGACTGCTTCATCGACCATCCCGGGCCGGATCAACAACTCGCAGAGCACCACCTCCCGCAGCCCCCGACGACGGTTGGGCCTCAGCACGGTCGCAGCAGCGGGTGTCGGCACACCGCGCCAGCACGCGTGGTAGGGGAGGCCTGAGGCCGCACCGTACCGCCACTGCAGGAAGGCGGTCGTCCTCGGCGTCCGGAGCCGCCCGCCAGCGAGCCGGCCGTCTTCGCGAAGGAGCCCCTCCAGGTCCAGGCCCCCCGACACGAGCGCCTGGACGGGGGCGATCGGCGCACGGAGCGCTGGACCGTCGCCATCGGCGACGCGCCCCCCTGCCAGAGACCGGGCGAGGCGCAGCGGCCTCAGAATCCTGACCAGCAGGCGCGGCTTCCCCACATAGGTCCATCCCATCTTGAGGTATCCGGCCCGGCTGATCGGATTGGGAGTGTTGAAAATCAGGTCCACGCCTTCACTCCGTGCGTGCTCGACCGCCAGCCGGGTCAACCGGGTGAAGACGCCGAAGCGGCGAAATTCGGGGTGCGTCGCCGTATCGACCGCCCGCACCGCCGTCAGGGTGCGTCCCCCATGGCAAAACCTCCACCGCATGAAGGCCCGCAGCCCCACGATCCGTTCGTTGACTGCGACCAGGAGCAATGAAGGCCCAAAGGGGGTCTCGAAGTGCTTCCACCGCCAGAATGCGACGCTCCGGTCGAATGCCCGTCCGGCCCCCAGGACCTCCCGCAGCAGCGTCAGGACCCCTTCTTCGTCTCCGACGCTGTATGGGCGAACGGTGATCTCCGGCGGGCTGGCCAGCAGCGGCGGCGCGCTACCCATGGAGCCCGGCGACCTGCCGGTACACGCCTTCAACGGTCGCGACCATCTCCGCCATCCCGTAGCCCCGGCGCACGCGTGCCCGCGCCGCCCTCCCCATGCGCTCCCGGCGATCCGGATCGGCCAGCAGTTCGAGGATGCCCTCCACGAGGGCGTCCACATCCCCGGGGGGGACCAGGATACCGGTCTCGCCGTCGACGGCGACCTCGGGCACCCCCCCGACCCGGGAGGCCACTACCGGCCGCCCCAGCGCCATGGCCTCCAGCAGCGAGATAGGCAGCCCCTCGTGCAGCGACGGCAGCACGAAGAGGTCAGCCGCCCCGATCAGCGCCGTGGCGTCGGAGCGGAAGCCGGTAAAGACCACGCGGCCATCGAGGCCCAGGCGTCGCGCGTCCTCGACCAGCGGCACAGCCAACGGCCCGGTCCCCACCAGGAGGAACCGAGCCCGATCCTCCCGGGCGATCACCTGCCGCGCCGCCGCCAGCAGATGCCGGTGACCCTTGGCCTGCCTCAGGTTCCCCACATGCACCACGATCAGGGCATCAGCAGGGAACCCGAATTCGCGGCAGACGGCAACCCGCAGGTTCGCCGGGACCTCTACGGCCTCCACATCGACGGCGTTGGGCACCGTGACCAACCGGTCAGAGCGGCCTCCAAGCCACCTCGCGGCTTCCCTGGCGACGACGTCGGAGACCGCAATCACCGCGTCGTTGAGCCGGTAGGTCGCCAGGTTCAGGAATCTCGTCGCCAGCCGGTGGCGGGACGGGAGGCTGTGCTCTGTGTAGACTACCCACCGTGTCGCCCCCCGCCGCTTGGCCAGGCGTGCCAGCACCCCCGGTAGCGGAAGGTGGGCGTGCACCAGGTCGATGCGCTCGTCCCGCAGGAACCTGGTCAGTCGCCCCAGGACGCCGGCGTCTAGCACCGACCGCATGCCCAGACAGCACACGGGGATTCCCGCCGCTTCAAACACGGGGACCAGCGCGTCCTTCCACGGCAGGAGGTATGCCACCCGATAGTCGAACCGGCGTCGGTCAAAGTGGGGGATCGCCCGCTCCAGGAGGCGCTCCGCACCCCCCAACCCCAGGCCTTTGATCAGGAGAAGGATGCGGACTCGATCCGACATCGGTCAGACCACGCCGGCCCCGCCGCATCCGGGTGCTGCCCGCTGCGGTGTGCCGCTACCGCATCATAGAACTCCGCCAGCGTTGCCGGACGGCAATAGTCACGGGCGACCGCAAACAGCGCCTCCAGGTCCCCATAGAGTCGCTCGATGCTCAGGGGCGTACGGAACCGCGGGCTGCCCCCGGGCATCAATTCCGAGGAGTGGAGCATGAACTCCACAAAAGACCGGCCTGCCCGGACGGCATCACGCATGATCTGGATGAGTTCCGCCCCATTCCTGCCGTTCGGCCTCAACCAGCGCACCGTCGGCCACAGGCGCTCGGCGACGGCTCCCGCCCGCGGGCCCCAGGCCGCCCGGTGGGCCAGCGCGGCCAGGCCCGAGGGGGGCGTGCGCACCACGGTCACCGGCACCTCCAGCAGCGCGGAGTTCCCCGGCCGGCTGACATCGTCCAGATCGACAAAGTAGGCCTCGGCGGGAAACCGGGTGTAGTCCGGCCCCCCGTCTCCCGCCGGATGCCCCCAGTGCCGCCTCCATGAGACGCCCGGAGTGACCGAACAGTCCACGCGATAGCCGAACCGCACCAGCATCCGCGCGTAGACGGCGTCGAACCCCCACCGGCCGGCCCGGTGGCTCAGCATCTTCACCCCGAACGTCTCTTCCAGGCGGGCGGTGGCCGCTGCGATCTTCCGTTCCATGACCTCGGGCGGGTATTCGGTCAGGTAGGGCTGGAAGGCGGCGTCGTCATCGGTCAGGGGCACCGCAGGCGGTGTGGTCCACGCGTGGAGGTGCATGCCGATCTCGGCGGTCCCCTCGCGCACAAGGACCCGGGCGAAATGCTGGAACGCGGGATCGCTGGCCATCTCATAACTCACCAGGTAGGTCGGCCTGAGACCGTACGCCTCGCACAACGCCTGAAACCGCGGGAGGTAGCGAGCGTTCTGGGTCGTGACGGTCCTCGGCCTCGACCACAGGTCGTCGGCCTCGGTGTCCACGGTAATCAGGAATGCCGGACGGGGTTGAATCCCTTCCCGGTCCTCAGGGGATCCGGCCGCTCCCGGGAAGTGGGCGATCACGACGCCCTCCCGTCGAGGACCGCCGCATAGAACCGGCTGTACGCGTCGCTGATCCCGCCGATCTCGAACCGCCCGCAACGGGCGCGCGCCGCCTCGCCCATGGCGGTCCGCCTCGCAGGATCGGTCACCAGACCGGCCACCGCGCGGCACAGACCTTCCTGATCCTCCGGCGGGGCCAGAAGCCCGGTAACCCCATCTTCCACAACCTCGGGGACACCACCCACCGCGTAGGCCACGGCCGGCAGGCCGGCCAAGCCGGCCTCGATGAGGAGCGCCGGCATGCCCTCGCTCAGGCTGGGCAGGACGCACAGGTCGGCTGCGGCGAGATACGGCCCGATCCTGGCCTGGGACGGCAGCAGGAATACCGCGTCGCGCAATCCGAGGCCCTCCACGTCTGCAGCCAGCGCGTCACGACAGGGTCCATCGCCGACCACCAGCGCCCTGACGGCCGCCCCCTGCCTGCGGCACTCTCGGACAATCCAAAGCAGCGCGTGGAGGTTCTTCTCCGGGGCCAGGTTTCCCGCGTACAGCGCCACGCACTCATGGGGAGCGATCCGCAGCGCCTCCCGTACGCGCGTCCGTTCGGTCGGCCCGCCGTAGACGCGCGTCCCGTCCACCCCGTTGGGAATCACCGTCACCTTCCTGGGATCGACGCCCGCAGCCCGCTGCAGGTCGTCGGCCACGGCCTGGGAGACGGCGACGACGCGATCCGGCTGGGCGAACAACCACCGGTAGAGCCAGCGACGTCCAGGGTCGCGCCGCCAGTACGATCCCATCCCGATGGCCCGGTACACCAGCCTCCAGGGCCGTCGCGACAGCCTTCGGGCGGCGGCCAGGTACTTCAATGTGGCTGCCCCGTTGGCCTGGACGATTTGGTAGCCGCCCTCGTCGATGACCTCGCGCACGGCGCGGACCAGACGGAGGTCGAACCCGCGGGCCCGCCCGTCGGGACGCAGCGCCGCCACATCGAGCCCGGCCTCGCGGACCGCCTGGCGGTAGGTCTCCTCGATGCCGAACAGACTCACCAACCCGACGCCCAGGCGGCCCTGCCGCCGCAGCGCGCGCACCAAGTCCAGGGCGAACACCTCCGCCCCCCGCAATTCCCCCTGCTGGATCACCTGGAGGACCGACAACGTTGCGGACGTGCTACAACTTCACGATCTTGCCGCGGCCTTCTCCGACGTGACGGGTGGCGTTGCGTGTATCGACCACCAGCCTGGCGTGCTCGACGATCGAACGGTAGTCCAGCCTCGAATGATCGGCGACAATCAGCACCCCGTCGGCCGCCTGCAGGTTCGCCGGCGTTAGCGGCTGGCTGGTGAAGGAACGCCCGGCCACCGTCAGCTGAGGCACATAGGGGTCGTGGTAGGCGACGTCCGCTCCGTGCTGCAGCAGCAACTCCATGATCTTCAAAGCCGGAGAGCCCCGGTAGTCGTCGATGTCGCGCTTGAAGGTCACACCGATCAGCAGCACACGGGGCGCGGCGTTCCGCGACCCGGCCCCGTTGATGGCCAGCAGGGTCTTGGTCACCACGTGGTAGGGCATCTCCTCGTTCACCCGGGCCGCCAACTCGATGAAGTCCATGTGAAAGTCGTATTCCCGGGCCTTCCAGGCCAGGTAGTAGGGGTCTACAGGGATGCAGTGGCCTCCCACCCCCGGGCCCGGATGGAAGGGGAGGAACCCGTACGGTTTCGTGGCCGCGGCGTCGACGATCTCCCAAATGTCCAGCCCCATCCGGTCGCACAGCATCGCCAGCTGGTTGACCAGCGCGATGTTGACGTTGCGGAAGACGTTCTCCAGAAGCTTGGCCATCTCGGCCGCCCGGGAGGACGACAGGGCGACGACAGGCGCGCCCAGTTGCTCCATGAGGCGGACGGCTCGCCGCGTGCTCTCGGGATCCACTCCGCCCACCAGAACCGGGGTGTTCCACAGCGTGTAGTCCTTCCGGCCAGGATCGACCCGCTCGGGCACGAAGGCCAGGAACACATCGCGTCCTACGGTGAACCCGGCCGAAACCAGAATCGGCAGGACCAGTTCCTCGGTGGTGCCGGGGTAACTCGTGCTCCGCAGGACGACCAGCCCGCCGGGCCGCAGGCGTCCGGCGATACCCTCGGCCGCCGCAGCGATGCTGGAGGTATCGGGCTGCTTGTTGCGGGTGCACGGGGTGGGCACGCAGATGAAGACCGCATCCGCCCCGGTCAGTCCGTCGTAGGAATCGGACACCTGCAATCGCCCGGACGAGATCTCGCCCGCCAGGTCGGCGGCCGGCAGATCTCCGATGGGCGACTGCCCCCTAGCGAGTTCCGCGATGCGCGTCGCGTCGATGTCGACCCCCAGGACACGGTAGCCCGCCTGCGCGTACGCCACCGCCAGGGGCAGGCCCACATAGCCGAGGCCGATGACGGCGATCCGGGCGCGCCTCGTCTTCAGCAGGTCCTCGAACTCAGCCAGGGGACTTCCGTCCGTCAGGGGAGGCGATGTCGTAGTCGGTGCGCGCATAGCTCCGCCGTCCCGGTGCTCCAGGTCTCCGGGTCAATGTGCCGGAGAGGTGTTGTTCAGGTTGTCGCCGCCGCCCGCCGATGGGCGGGCGGCGGCGTCTTACGCAACGACCTCGACGTCCACCACGTCAATCTCGACCGGCGTCACGGTGCCGAGCAGGTTCAACAGCACCCGCACGCGGTCGGCGCGGCTGCACGGCCGTTCCAGAATCCCCACAAGTCCGGCAAACGGCCCTCCCAGCACGCGCACCGACGCCCCGGCCCGATAGACCGGCTGCCAGGGCACGACGTCACCATCCCCGCAGCGCTCCAGCAGGATCCGCATCGCGTCTGCGGGCACGGGGACCGGAGTGTCGCCCGCGGTGACAATCCGCCTGACACCCGGTGCCCACTTCACGGCATACCATGGCCCCGGATCCAGCGGCATGTGCACGAACAGGTACGAAGGAAAGAGCGGCTCGACGACCGTCACGCGCCTGGGCCCCCGACGCCTGGGGTAGGCGATTTTGGGCAGGAACACCGGCAGGCCCGACCGCTGACATAACCAGCGACGCACCCGCTCCTCGCAGCGGGGCTTGGTTTGCACCGCGTACCAATCCGCACTCGCAGGACCGCCTGGGCGATCCATCATGCCCATGCGTGCGTCACCACGCGCGGCGCTGCCTCGCGTATCCGCGGAGGGGCGCTTGCGTCATCACCGCACCCAGCACGCGCGCCCCCACCATGTCCAGCAGGCGACGCGCCTCCTGCTGGTCGCGTCGCGAAGCGCCGCGGGACGAAACGACCTGCAGGACTCCGTCCACGTGCCGGCTGACGTGCAACGCATCGGAATACCTCAACACTGCGGGAGTATCCACCACTACCAGGTCGAACCGCGACCGCATCACCGCCAGCAGGTCGCCGATCCCCGATCGCGTGAGCAGGGCCTGAGCCGGCACGTCCGCCTGGCCGGCGGGAATGAGCGCCAGGTGCGGGACCCGGGTCTGAACCGCCGCCTGCTTCAGGTCTGCCCGGCCCATCAGCAACTCCGCCAGCCCCGGAGACTGCGGGATCTCCAGGAGTGCGTGGAGCATCGGGCCCCGGAGGTTGGCATCCACCAGGACCGTCGGCCGACCCGTCCGGGCCATCATCAGGGCCAGGTTGAGCGCAGTGGTGGTCGCGCCGTCGCCCTCCTTAGCAGCCGTCACGGCCACGATTCCCGGGGGCTTCCCGTTGTTGCCCAGCAGGACGCTGGCCAGCAGCAGGCCGTAAGCCTCGAACAGCGGCTCGCCCTGCCGTGATTCCTCGATGGTAACCGGCACCTTCGACTTCATAACACGCCACCCTCTCCGGTGTTCCTACCGCGCCCCCTCGGGGGCTTCGACCTGCACGCCAGCCCCAAGCGAGGCCACCGTTCCGACTGCCCGCCGCACCGTCTCCAGGGCCATGCCCGGGGAGAACCCGTAGAACCGGCCCACCGAGGCGGTGATGACAGCGACGCCGACGAGAGTCAGCAGCAGAAAGGCTGCGGTCCCGGCGGCCGTCCTGGGTTCCTCTCGCACTGGAATCTGCGCCAGGACCGGCGCGCCCAGCACCCGTTCGGCCTCCTGCGGCGACCGGATGGTGTCATCCAGAGACTCCAGGAACAGCGACGCGACCACGCCCAGCACGAACGCGGCCAGTACCGCGACCCCCGCCATTCTCGGGAGGGACGAGGGCGCCGGCCGCCCCGGAGGGGAAGCCGCCTCGATGAACTGGAGGCTCGTGGGATAGTGCCCGGCCAGGTTCTCCCGGACGAGCATCTCCTGGTAGCGGGCCGACAACGCCGTGTAGTTGTTCTCGAGAATCCGATGCTCACGGGTCAACCGGTTAAACGCGGTCTCCGCCGCCGGCAGCGACATGGCCGCCGCGCGGCGCCGCCGCAGTGCCTCCTGGAGCGCGTCGACACGGGCGCCGACCGCAATGCGGTCCACCTCCAGGCCCACGATGTCGTTCAGCAGCCTGGCGTGGATCGGGTTGTTCACCGTGACCTCCTGCGCCACGGCGGTACGGGCTTCGGCGGTCATCCGGCTGCGCAGTTCGTTGATCTCCCGGGTGATCTGCTCCATCCGCGGGTGCTGGGCCGTATACTGCTGCGCCAGCGCCGCACGCTGGATCTCCAGTTCGACCAGTCGGTCCTGGTAGCGCCGAAACACCGGGTTGTCGGACGTCGAGCGGGACGCCACGACCACCGGGTCCTCCCGGGCCAGCCGCTCCCTGATAGCCGCGAGGCGCGCCTCGGTCTCCCGGAGGGTGAGCCTGGCGTTCTCCAGATCCTGCTGGGCCGCGGCGGCGGCCGCCTGAATCTGCGCGGTGGTCGCCGCCAGCGACGGCATCTGGAGCCGTTCGTTGAACGCCTGGATGGCCCGCTCAGAGGCCTCCAGCCGGGCGCGCGCCTGGGCAAGTTGTTCCTCGACGAACCGGCGGGACTCCCGGGCGCTGGCCCGGTTGGTCTCTCGGAAGAACGCCACGAACTCTTCGGCCGTCACGTTGGCGAGCTCCGCCGCCCGCTGCGGGGTCCTGGCCGTCGCCGTCACCCTGATCAGCGAGGTCCCCCGCGGTGCCGACGCACTGACGGCCGCCTGGACTTCCCCGGGCCCCGCCATGCCCAGCCTGCGGGCGACGCGCTCGGCAATGGGACGACTGTCAATAAGTTGCAGGATGTCGGCCGTGACGGTACTGGCAGAAGGCCGGGTGGCCTCGCCGGCATCGGCGACAGGCGGAACCGGTGCAATGATCGGCGCGGTGACCAACAGGACGGCCGAGGCACTGTAGACCGGTGGCGTGTCGCCCGATCGCCAGTAGACGCCTCCGGCGGCTACCATCATCAAGAGCAAGACCAGCCACCACCGCTTCCTGACCGCAGTCAGGTACTGTCCGATGTCTGCTGCCTGTGCGCTCGCCATTGTGAGAACTCCTTCCGGCTCTCCAGTCGACGCTGCAGGTCGGGCTAACCGCCGCCCAACAACGAACGGATCAGGCCCAGCCCGGACAGCCAGGTCAGTATCTCCTGCCACCGGACGAGCGGCCCCTGGGGAACGTAGATGACGTCTCCGTTCCGCACCGGAATGTTCTGGGTCATGTCTCCCCTGAGGATCCTGTTCATATCGATGGTGATTACCGCTGGCTTGCCGTCGGGACCCTCGCGGATCAGGCCGATGTTGTTCACACCGGCCCGATCGGCCGGTCCGCCCGCCTGGGCGATCGCATCCAGAAAGCGGGCGCCATCGTCGAAGTCATAGGCCCCGGGAGATCGGATCGCGCCCAGCATCAGGACTCGGTTCTGCAGCGCCGGCACCATGATGATGTCACCGGGCTCCACCGGAAGGTCCGCCGATCGGTCGCCCCGCACCAGCAACTTCTCCAGGTCCAGCGGGAGCGTCTGCCCGGTCCCCCGGCGGATGAGCGTGGCCCGTCTGGGCGCCGCGCGCGGTGCCAGGCCGCCGGCGACCGCCATCACGTCCATGACGGTCCAGCCCCGCTGGATCTCCACCGCGCCCGGCCGCACCACCTGTCCCACGAGATAGACGATCGCCCGCTGGAAGTTCCGAACCGAGACCGTGACCTGAGGATCCTTCACATACGCCTTCAACTGCGATGCGATCCGCTCCGCGAGTTGTGTGGGGGTCAACCCGGCGGCCAGGACATCTCCTACCAGCGGCAGGGTGATGCGACCGTCGGGGCGGATGATCTCCGAACGGCTGAGGTCGGGCTGCCCGAACACCGCGATATCCACGGTGTCCCCGGGAACCAGCGTGTACTCCCGCAGGTCCTGCGCCTGCGCCGACGCGACCCGCGGCGCGCCCGGCCACCCGCCGATAGGCGCCAAGACCATAAGGAGGCACAGTCCCGCCACCACACGTGCCCGGACAGCCACCTGCCTCCAGGGAAGTCTCATCGCCTTCACCCCCTGTCAGTCCGCCCGCACCCTCTCTTCGGTCTCCAATCCTTCGAGAACCAGGTACTCCTCAAGTTCGCCCGTCGTCGAGTCTGCGCCCATGAAGAGCCCCACGACCGTCCACTCCCGCCCCCTGTGGGTCAACACCTCGCCAATAGAGAACACACGATCAGTCGCCTCTCCGCAGTCGCGGGCCCTGACAGTGATCTGCTGTTCGGTCAATGCATGGCCTCGCGTCAGAGAGGGATCACGGCTTGTGCACTATGTCTACTGACACGTCTATCAATGGGAGAACCGCGCTGTCCATCGCCCGCAGGAACAAAGTTCTCACGTGCATCTGACGGATACACACCGCCCCCTGGAGAGGAAGGCGCCCTCCTCCGAATGGCGGGAAGGACCTCCACCTTTTGGGCACCACACAGCAGGCCGCTCGCTTTCGGCGGCGGAATACCTTGCCTATACAGCCTGGTTTCCATCTGGAGGGTGGACAAAACCGACCAGGGGTCGGCCCGGAGGGAAGTTCCATGCGGAAGATCGTCATCCTCGGCGGAGGCCCGGCGGGACTGACCGCCGCCATCTACGCCGCCCGCGCCAACCTGGCGCCGCTGGTGGTCGAGGGCGCCGAGGCCGGCGGCCAGCTCATGCTGACGACCCTGGTCGAGAACTACCCGGGGTTCGAGGACGGCATCATGGGGCCGGCCCTCATGCAGGCGATGCGCAACCAGGCAGAGCGAGTCGGCGTCGAGTTCATCACCGAGGACGCCACAGCGGTTAACTTCCGCCAGCGGCCCTTCGAGATCACCACGCAGTCGGGGCAGCGCCTGGAGGCTCGCGCTGTGATCGTCGCCACCGGGGCCTCAGCCAGGCTGCTGGGGATTCCCGGCGAGCAGCGGTTGATGGGCCGCGGCGTCTCGACGTGCGCGACCTGCGACGGGTTCTTCTTCCGCAATCGCGACGTGATCGTCGTCGGCGGCGGAGATTCAGCGATGGAGGAAGCGCTTTACCTGGCGAACCTGGCGAAGTCCGTCACAGTCGTCCACCGCCGCGACCGGCTCCGCGCCAGTAAGATCATGCAGCAACGGGCTTTCGCGCACGCCAGGATCGGCTTCCTCTGGGATACAGTGGTGGAGGACATCTTGGGCGACGGCGTCGTCAGCGGCGTGCGGCTGATGAACCTGAAGACCCGAGAGCGAAGCGAACGGCCGGTCGACGGCGTCTTCGTGGCCATCGGGCACATCCCGAACACCGCGCTCTTCAAAGGGCAACTCGAACTGGATGAACAGGGCTACATCAAACTGCGCGAGCGGTCCCACACCAGCATCGAGGGCGTCTTCGCTGCCGGCGACGTGCACGACCACACCTACCGGCAGGCGGTCACCGCCGCCGGGTTCGGCTGCATGGCGGCCATGGATGCCGAGCGCTGGCTGCAGGGGCAGGAACCGTGAGGGTCGGGCGACCTAGCGCGCCTGCGCCTGCAGCGCGCCCTCCACGCGACGCTTCAATTCGGGTTTGGGCATGTAGCCCACGATCCGCTCCACCATCTGACCGCCCCTGAACACCCCCAGGGTCGGAATGCTCATGATCTGGTACCGCATGGCGAGGGTTTGATTGTCGTCGACGTCCACCTTCGCGACTTTCATCCGTCCGTCGTACTCTGCAGCGAACTCCTCCACAATGGGCGCAATCAGCCGGCACGGGCCGCACCACGCCGCCCAGAAATCCACCAGGACCGGCACGTCGGCTTTGAGCACCTCCTCCTCGAACGTCTGCTCCGTCACCGCGATTGGCTTGGCCATTCCCTGCTCCTCCTTCAGACACAACCCGGCGGACGTTGCCGCCGGGTACGATAACCGTCCCCCCACACTAGGGTATTCCCGCCGGAGCGTCCATCAAGCCTCGTCGCCTGTCCATGTCCACCGCCTGTCCCGAGGAGGGCACCGCATTGAAGGCTTCCGGGGGTCGGGCGCCGTATTCCTTCCCCCGATGAATGCAGCGTCGGTCCCACCACCGAACGCCGAAGACCATCACACCTGGAGGGAGACACCATGACGCGAGCCTTGAAGACGCTGCTACCTGCAGCACTCGTCCTCTGCCTGACCCTCGCCCCGCTGGGATACGCACAGATGCGGGTCCAGCTTCCGGCCGGGACCCAGGTCCCCCTGGCCTTCGTGACGCGCGTGGACTCCAGCACCGCCCGAGAGGGCGAGGCGGTAGCCTTCACCGTGGCCTCCGACGTCCTGATCGAGCGCCACGCCGTCATCCGGAAGGGCTCGACCGCGCAGGGCCTGGTCGTCTCCGTAACGCCGCCTGGGATCTTCGGGCGGAACGCCCGCGTGCACATCGCCTTTGTCCAGGTGGTGGCCGCAGACGGCCTCCCCATCAGGCTCGCCCCGATCGACGTGACCCCGGACAATCTGCGGGAAGCCCGGGACGCCGCCGGTGCCGCGGGCGCCAGCGTGGCCGGCCTCATCCTCCTGGGCCCGATCGGGGTGGCCGCCGGTGCGCTGGTCCGAGGCGGGCACGTGACGATTCCGCCGGGAGCCGTCGCGGTGACGTCCACCATCGCGTCGGCCCAGGTCACGCTGCCGTAGCGGGCAGAGACCGGCGCTAGAACGCCAGGGCCGCGGCCGCAGCCAGGAGGACCAGGAACACCGCGGCCCCGCTCAGGCAGCCGATCCGGCGGCCTCCGCCGGCCTCCCGGTGCCGCCGAAAGGGAGCCCGCGCGGCCAGCCGCGTGGCCTTCTTCATGGCCGCGATGGCCTCGCCGGTCCGGCCCATCTGTTTGTACAGCCCGCCGAGGTTCTGGTGGGCGATCCAGTAGTCGGGATCCGCGGCGATCGCGCGCTGATAGGCCTGGAGGGCTTCCTCCAGCCTCCCGGTCTCGCGGTAGACGTTGCCCAGGTTGCTCCACGCCGGGGCGTGCGCGGGATCCAACGTCACCGCACGCACGAAGGCCTGCTCGGCCTCGGCGAGACGGCGTTGGTGGACCAGGGCCACCCCGAGCTTGCTGTGGGCAGTGGCCGTAGGCGGGCCGGCCTCGAGCGCGCGGTGAAAGGCGGCCTCGGCCTCGGCCCACTCGCCGGCCTCCAGGTGGCGCTCCCCCTGGATTAGGTGGATGTCGGCGGGCGTCTTGGCCATCAGGCTGTGATTCAGTGGTTCTGCGACCACCTGGCCGGGCCCTGCGGATCGATTCAGGGCCGGGCCGGCCCGCCGGCCCCGCCTATGACGCGGCCGCCCAGAGGGGCAGATCGGCGCAAGAGGACTGACCCGGGCGCGCCCAGGCCCCCGCGCGGGACGCGGCCGCGGCCGCGTCGGGATCGCAGGCCGGGGCCAGGTAGAGGATCTCGGCGGACCGGAAGAGGTGGAGCAGTGCACGCACCTGGAGGTAACCGCCAAGCGCCCCGACCGGAACCGCCGAGCGGCCCGCGATCTGGGAGGCCACGTCGGCATCGCCGACACCCACGACCACCTTCCGCGCACGCAGCCGCCGGGCCTCGCCCAGGGCGAGCAGGACCGCCCTGTAGGCGGGCGGGACCGGATCGCCGCCTCGCAGCCGCCGGACCACCACCCGCCGCCCGGCGCCGTCCTCCCAGCGGAGGGCCGCTGCGCACACGCCGTGCCATCCGGGTCCCGCACACCATGCGGTCGCAACACGCAGCGTGCGCACTACCAGGGCCTCTCCAGCAGGGCGGCCGCCACGAGGCAGGCGGTGAGGATCAGGACCTTCAGCCTGATCGCCCGGCGGTCGTCGGAGAACCGGGCCCACAGGGTCACGCCCGGGCCTCCAGCGGGTGGTAGCGTCGCAGCAACCCCACCACCTTGCCGATGACCTCGAAGTCGCCGTGGATGGGCGCGTAGGCCGGATTCTCGGCGCACAGACACGGCCGTCCGTCTGCGACGGCCAGCCGCTTGACGGTGGCCTCGGTACCCTGGAGTGCCACGACGATCTCGCCGGGATCCGCGGTAGGCTGACAGCGAACGATGACCAGATCGCCGTCGAAGATCCCGGCCCCGATCATGCTGTCCCCACGCACGGTGAGCAGGAAACTCTCGTCACTCCAGCCGACGAAGCGCCGGGGGACCGGAATCGTCTCCTCGATATGCTCGTCGGCCAGGACCGGCACGCCAGCCGATACACGGCCGACCAGGGGGAGCGAAACCACCTCGTCGTCGTTTTGGAGCGCGTTGCGGTCGATAATCTCCAGGACCCGCATCCGCTCGCCGTCTCGCCGGAGGTATCCCTTGCGGGCCAGGGCGGTCAGGTGCTGGTGGACCGTGGAGGGCGAGCGCATCCCCAGGGCCATCCCGATCTCGCGGACAGAGGGCACTATGCCAGTGCTCCGAATGTTCCGGACGATGTGGTTCAGGATCTGCTGCTGGCGCAACGTCAACGGTTTCTTCATCGGGGGCCTCCTCACGCCCCCAGAATAGCGAACAGACGTACGTATATCAACTCCCGCCTAATGGCGAACATATGTACGACACTTTGGAAACGGCAAAAACTGGAGGGATATCCCTTCAAAACACCGCCGGGCTCCCTCTTACGCGCCCGGACGGCTCAGGAGAACGGAAAGGAGCGCTGGATCAAGGTTCCCGCCGCTGACGACCGCCAGCGCCGGGCGCTGCGGAACCATCCCCGACACCAGGGCGGCCACCGCGATGGCCCCGGAGGGCTCAACCACCAGGTGGGCCTCCAGACAGAGGCGCCGGACGGCCTCCAGCACCGCCTCGTCGCTCACCGCCACGAAGCCGTCCACCACTTTGGAGGCGGCCTCCCAGGTCAGCACACCCGGCCGCTGGACCCGCAGCCCGTCGCAGATCGTGTCCACAGAGGATACCGCAACCCTGGCCCCTGCGGCCCGCGAGGCGGCAAACCGCGCCACGCGCTGCGGCTCGGCGCCCACGACCCTGATCTCGGGACGCAGCGCCTTGACGGCCAGCGCCACCCCCGAGATGAGCCCGCCGCCGCTCACCGGCACGACCACGGCGGCCAGATCGACGCATTGTTCGACGATCTCCAGCCCGCAGGTCCCCTGCCCGGCGATCACGAGGGGATCGTCGAACGACGGCACCATGTGCAGGCCACGTTCTTCCGCCAGACGCTGCGCCAGGGCATGGCGCTCCTCCATGGTCGTCCCGCACCGGTGCAACTCGGCTCCGTACCCTACGATCGCCTGCGCCTTCACCGGGTTGACCGTTTCGGGGACGACCACAACGGCCGGGATGCCCAGGCGCGCGGCCACGTAGGCGACGGCCTGCCCGTGGTTCCCCGAGGACGCCGTGATGACGCCGCGGATTCCCCCCGCCAAGGCGCGCACATGGTTGGCCGCCCCCCGCACCTTGAAGGCGCCGGTGGGCTGCAGACTCTCGAGTTTCAGCAGCAACCCTCCGGCGGCCTCCCAGGAGACGACCGGAGTGCGGTGGGCAATCCCCTCGATCCGCCGGGCGGCGGCGCGGATGTCGCCGAGGTCGGGCAGCGCGGTCACGCGCGGCTCATCACGCCCGGCCTGGGGCGCCACCGCAGGTTGGGCTTCCGCGCGGCGGTCACCTCGTCGAGACGGCCGACCACGGTGCGGTGCGGCGCGGTCCGCACCACCTCGGGGTCGGCGGCACACTCCGCGGCCACCCGGATCATCGCCTCGGCAAACGCATCCAGGGTCTGCCGGCTCTCGGTCTCGGTCGGCTCGATCATGATGGCTTCGTCCACGATGAGGGGGAAGTAGATGGTCGGCGCGTGGAACCCGTAGTCCAGCAGGCGTTTGGCGATATCGAGGGTGCGCACCCCGTGTTGGACCTTCTGCCGCCGGCCGGAGAGGACGAACTCGTGCATGCACACCCGGTCGTAGGGCAGGTCGTAGTGCTCCCGTAACTTCGCCAGCAGGTAGTTGGCGTTGAGTACGGCGGCCTCGGATACCTGCCGCAACTGCGGCCCGTAGGACCGTAGATACGCATAGGCGCGGACCAGGACCCCGAAGTTCCCGCCGAAGGCCCGCAGCCGCCCGATGGACTTGGGGCGCGCCTCATCCAGGACGAACCGGTCGCCGACGCGCTCGACGGTCGGCACCGGCAAGTACGGCTCCAGGATGCGCTTCACCGCCACCGGCCCGGCGCCGGGCCCGCCCCCGCCGTGGGGCGTGCTGAAGGTCTTGTGGACGTTCATGTGCATCACATCGAACCCCTGGTCCCCGGGCCGCGTGATGCCCAGCACCGCGTTGAAATTCGCACCGTCCAGGTACATCAGCCCGCCGCACCCGTGGATGATCTCGGCGACCTCCAGCACGGACTCCTCGAACAGTCCCAGGGTGTTGGGGTTGGTCAGCATCAGGGCCGCCACGCTGGTGTCCGCCACGCGGCGCAGCGCGTCGCGGTCGATATTCCCGCGGGCATCGCTGGGGACGGTGACCACCTGGAACCCGCACATGGCAGCCGACGCCGGGTTGGTCCCGTGGGCCGAGTCAGGGACGATCACGCGCGTCCGCCGTTCGCCCCGGTCCTCGAGGTAGGCCCGGATCATCATCAGGCTGGTCAGTTCGCCATGGGCGCCGGCCGACGGCTGGAATGTCACCCGGTCCATCCCGCTGATCTCGCACAGCATCTGCTCCAGGTGCCACAGCAGTTCCAGGGCGCCCTGGGCCTGGTCGACGGGGGTGTTGGGGTGCAGCCGCGCGAACCCCGGCAGCCGCGCGGCGTCCTCATTAACCTTCGGATTGTACTTCATGGTGCACGACCCCAGCGGGTAGAACCCCACGTCGACAGCGTAGTTGCGCTGGGAGAGCCGTGTGTAGTGGCGGACCAGGTCTGGCTCGCTGACCTCCGGGAGCGCCGGCGGCTCCCGACGCAGGTGGACCCCGACGATCTCTTCCAGCGGGACCTCCGGAACGTCGGGGTCGGGCAGCGAGACCGCGGTGCGGCCCGGGACACTGAGCTCGAAGATCAGGGAGGCGCTCACCGGATGACCTCCGCCACCGCGTCGGCCAGGGCATCGATCTGAGCGCGGCTGCGCGCTTCGGTCACACAGACCAGCCAGCCGTCGGCCAGGTCTGGGTACCACCGACCCAGCGCCAGACCGCCCAGGATGCCGTGGTCGAGGAGGCGCGCGTTGAGATCCTCCGGAGGGATCGGCGTCCGCAGCACGAACTCGTTGAACACCGGCGCCGCAAACGCCGGACGCACGCCCGGAACCGCGCACAGCCGCGTCTTCGCGTAGTGCGCGCGCCGGGCGTTCACCTCGGCCACCCGACGGATGCCCTGCGGCCCCAGCGCCGCCATGTAGACCGCCGCGGCCAGCGCGTTGAGGGCCTCGTTGGTGCAGATGTTGCTGGTCGCCTTCTCACGCCGGATGTGCTGCTCGCGGGTCTGCAGGGTGAGCACGAACCCGCGGCGGCCGCTGTGGTCGGTCGTCATGCCGACCAGGCGCCCCGGCATCCGGCGCACGAACTGGTCCCGCGTGGCCAGCATGCCCAGGTAGGGTCCCCCGAAGTTGAGGGGATTGCCCAGCGGCTGCCCCTCGCCGGCCACGATGTCGGCGCCGTAGGCGCCCGGCGGGACAACCAGGCCCAGGCTGATCGGCTCGGCCACCGCTACAACGAACAGCGCGCCGGCCTCGTGGGCCGCCGCCGCCAGGCCAGGGCCGTCTTCCAGACACCCGAACACGTTGGGCGACTGGACGATCACCGCGGCGGTGCGCGGGCCGATCGTCTCTGCCACCTGGGCGGCCGGTGTCAGGCCGTGGCGGTGCGGGATCGTCCGGACCTCGATGCCCAGGTGCCGCGTGTAGGTCCGCAGGGTCTCCCGATAGTACGGGTGGACCGCCGACGAGACGACGATCTCGTCGCGTCGGGCCAGGTCGCGGGCCATCACCGCGGCCTCGCCGACCGCGCTGGCCCCATCGTACATCGAGGCGTTGGCCACATCCATGCCGGTCAGTTCGCACAACATCGTCTGGTACTCGTAGGCGGCCTGCAGCTCACCCTGCATGACCTCTGCCTGGTAGGGGGTGTAGGCGGTGTAGAACTCCGCGCGGCCGGCCAGGTGCCAGACCACGCTGGGGATGACGTGGTCGTAGGCCCCCCCACCCAGAAAGCAGACCAGCCGGTCGGCGTGGCCGTTACGCTCGGCGAGGCCGCGCAGGTGGGCCAGCAGGTCGGCATCCGAGAGCGCAGGGGGCAACGCCAGCGGCCGGCGCAGGCGGACCTCGGTCGGGATGTCCTCGAACAGTTCCTCAATGGACGCTCGACCGACGACGCGCAGCATCTCTGCGCGATCCTCAGCCGTCATCGGCAGGTACTTGTGGGGATGCCACGCAGCGGCGTCGTTCATTCGCCCTCCGATCCGACCAAGCGCGCATACGCATCGGCATCCAGGAGCTGGTCCCAGTCGGCGCCAGCGGTAGGTTCGACCACAATCATCCACGCGGCGCCGTGGGGATCCTGGTTGATGAGTTCCGGGTTGTCGATCAGCGCCTGGTTCACCTCGATTACCCGGCCCGAGACCGGCGCGTACAGGTCGCTGGCGGCCTTCACCGATTCCACGACGCCGAAGGGCTCGGCAGCCCGCACCTCCGCCCCAACCTTCGGCAGTTCAATGAACACCACGTCGCTGAGCCGCTCGGCGGCGAACGCCGTCACGCCGATGCGGACGCGGCCGTCCTCCCGCTTGGCCCACTCGTGCTCGCGCGTGTACCGCCGGTCGTTCGGATACATGCTTCACCTCACTGCCCCGGACCGGGCGCGTCGGTAGAACGGGAGCCGCACCACCTGGGCCTGCGCCCTCTTCCCCCGGACGTCGATCTCGATGCGCGTGCCCGCTGGGGCCGCTTCCACGGAAACGTAGCCCATGCCGATCGGTCGGCGCAGCGTCGGGGCGAACGTGCCGCTGGTCACTTCGCCGATCCGCCGCGCCCCGCTCCAGATGGTGCACCCGTGGCGGGGGATCGTCCGGTCCGCGACGTCAAAGCCCACCAGCCGCCGCTTCGGACCCTCGGCCCGCTGCCGGACCAGGGCCTCGCGACCGATGAAGTCACCCTTGTCGAACTTCACCGTCCACCCCAGCGGAGCCTCCAGAGGCGACGTGGTTTCGTCGATGTCCTGCCCGTAGAGCATGAACCCGGCCTCGAGCCGCAGCGTATCCCGCGCACCCAGTCCGACCGGCACCACGCCGTGCGGCCGCCCGGCTTCCAGCAGCGCCTCCCAGACCCGCGGCGCCGCCTCCCAGGCGCACGCGATCTCAAATCCATCTTCCCCCGTGTAGCCGGTACGGGACACCGTCGTGCGGACACCGGCCAGCGGAACGTCAAAAACCATGTGAAACGCCGGCAGACGATCAAACCGGTGACCGCTGGCATCGTCCAGGACCGTTTCAGCCCGAGGCCCCTGCAGCGCCAGCAGGGCGACCTCCTCCGACACGTCGCGGACGGTCGCCGCCCCGGCGTGTTCGCGGATCCATACTAGGTCTTTGGCGCAGGTGGCCGCGTTCACCACCAGGAGGTAGGCCTGCTCACCGACCCGGAACACCGTGAGGTCGTCCACGATACCTCCCGACGACAGGCACATGGGCGAGTACAGTCCCGACCCGACGGCGAGCCGCGCTGCATCGTTGGTGATCAGGCGCTGGACCGCCGACAGCGCCTGCGGACCGTCGATGCGGATCTCGCCCATGTGCGAGACGTCGAACAAACCGGCCCGCGTCCGCACGGCCTGGTGCTCCTCCGTGATCTCGGTGTACTGCACCGGCAACTGCCACCCAGCAAACGTCACCATGCGACCGCCCGCAGCGCGGTGGGCGTCGTAGAGCGAGGTGCGACGCGGGGTCGGCTCCGCCTCCATCAGCCCTCCCGCCACCGGCTCCGGGCGGCCAGCAAGCCGATCACTTCGTCGTCTTCGATCTGCCGGAAGTCCTCGTAGAACTGCCCGACCGCATGGAACAGGGAGGGGGTGGCCAGGCAGACAACCTCGTCCGCTTCGCGGGCCAGCCGCCCCACACTCTCGGGAGGCGCCACGGGAACGGCGACCACCAGGTGCGAGGGCTCCAGGGCCCGCGCGGCGCGCAGCGCGGCGACCATGGTCGCCCCGGTCGCGATCCCGTCGTCGGTGACGATGGCGGTGTATCCGGCCATCGGCGGCAACGGCCGGCCGTTCCGGTAGACCTGGATCCGCCGGACGATCTCAGCGCGCTGCGCCTCGATCTCCTGGTCCAGGTAGGCCTGAGGAACGCCGTGGGCGATCTCTTCATCGACGAACACCGCGCCGCCCTCCGCGACCGCGCCAATGGCCAGTTCCGGGTTGAAGGGGGCGCGCAGTTTGCGCGGGACGATCACGTCCATGGGCGCCCCGAGGGCATCGGCCACCTGGCGACCGATCACCACGCCGCCGCGGGGGACCGCCAGCACGTAGGGACGGCGCTCACGCAGGTGCACCAGGGCGGCGGCCAGTTGACGGCCTGCATCACACCGATCCCTAAACACCATTGCCGCGCCGTCCTCACGCCTCCGCGATGGCGCGCTGCTCCTCTTCCGACAACGCAAACGTCGAGCGGCCTGCGCTCACCGGCTTGGCGTAAGCCCGGGCTCCGTCACGGTCGTTGAGGACGCTGAGAACGACACCGTCCCGCCGGGCGTCCAACAGCGCGACGGTGAAGCTCAGGTGGCCGCCCATGTCCTTGAAGGCGTCGTAGCGGACGAGGCCCACGCGCTGGAGGGCGCGCGCCGCCTGCTCGGCCATCTTATCCGTCCGACCGGCGAGATGGTCGAGCCGCCGCGACACCTCAGCCAGTTCCCGCCCTACGGATTCCAGGCGCTCCACGATCCTGGGGTCAGCGCCGGCGGAAGCCATCCGCCACGCCACCGTGCGCAGACGCAAGGCGAGGACGACGACCAGGGCCGCCAGCGCCACGTTGAGGAGCAGGACGTAGGGAATCAGCAGGGTGAGGGGATCAGGACCTGCGGGCATCGCCCACTCTCGCCTCCGGAACCCACGATTTGTCTTCCACGATGGCGCAAAAGACTCCTGTCCTCACCGCCCCAATGCCCGCGCGAGGTGGGAGAGCCACGGCGCGACCCCCTCGAGCACCACGGACACCACCAGGGCCGGCACCAGATTGCCCACACGGATCCGCCGGATCTGCAGGATGCCCAGGCCCAACCCGACAATCAGCACGCCGCCGGTCGCCGTGAGTTCCCGCGTCATGGCGGGCGACAACCCGCCCTGCAGCGCGCCGGCGGCCAGGGTCATCGCGCCCTGATAGACGAACACCGTGACCGCAGACAAAAGCACCCCCGCCCCCAGCGCCGCCCCGATGGCCACTGCCGAGATGCCGTCCAGCATCGATTTCGTATAGAGCAGCACAGGAGGCTGCCCCAGGCCGTCCTGAATCGCCCCGAGCACGGCCATCGGCCCCACGCAGAACAGCAGGCTGCTCGTCACGAAGGCCGCCGCGCCCGTCTGCGTCTCGCCCGCTGCCCCCACGCGTCGCTCGGCCCAGCGGCTGAGGATCTCGATGCCGTCCTCAATGTGGAGGGCTTCGCCGATCACGCCACCTGCGACCAGACTCACGATCACACCGAGGACATTCTGGGTCTGCAGGGCCATCTGCATCCCGATGAGCAACGTGGCCAGGCCGATGCCCATCATGACGGTCTCCCGTATCCGATCCGGGATACGCCGCCGCAGCAGCAGACCGGCGGAACCCCCGGCGAGCACGGCCACGGTGTTGACGATGGTCCCCTGCATCCCGAATGCCCCCGGCGGCTCTGGGTGCCGCCGTCGCTCAGGCGCCCGGCTCCCCAGGCCTGCCGTCTAGATCCAGTTCGTCGGCGATCCCCCGCATCGCCTCAACGACGACCGCCACGTGCTCGTCGAAGGGCACGCCCAGCGACTCGGCGGCGCGCACGAGTTCGTCGCGGCGTACTGCGCGCGCGAATGCCTTGTCCCTCATCTTGCGGCGCACCGCCGGCGGATCGACCTCGTGCAGGCTCCGGGACGGCCGCACCAGCGCGACGGCGACGATGAACCCGGTCAGTTCGTCACAGGCATGCAGGGCGTGCTCCATCCTGGACCGTCTGGGGACGCCGGTGTAATCGGCATGCGAGAGGATCGCCCGGCAGACCACCTCGGGATAGCCGAGCGACCGAAGGTGCTCTACCCCGCGGAAGGGGTGCCCCGCCTCCTGAGAGGGATAGCGCTCATAGTCGAGGTCATGGAGCAGCCCGACTAACCCCCACAGGTGCTCGTCCTCGCCAAACCGCCGGGCGTAACCGCGCATGGCTGCTTCCACCGCCAGCATGTGCTTGCGGAGGTTGGCGTTGGGAGTCCACTCACAGAGGAGCGCCCAGGCAGCTTCTCGGGAAGGCAGGGTTACCGCGGGATCCGTCATCTCATGGGCTCCCGACGGCTCATGAGGAGGTCCACCAGGCGCTCAAGATCTTCGATAGAGAAGAAAGTAATACGAATCTCTCCCCGGCCCTTGCCCCTCACGTCCACCTTGATCGGCGTACCTAGTCTATCTTGAAGAGATTGTTGAATAATGAGTATTTCTCCACTGATGCCACGCGGCCGACGCCGGCGTATTTCACGTGAAATAGCAGCACGCCGCGCTGCGACTTCTGTGGCCCTGACTGACAGTCCCCTAGACTCCACCTGCCTCCACACTTGCAACAGCCGCCCCTGGTCCTGAAGGGTCAGCAGAGCTCTGGCGTGCCCTTCACTGATCCTGCCGGCCTCCAGAGACGCCTGCACCTCCCCGGGAAGTGAGAGCAACCTGAGCGTGTTGGCCACGGAAGGCTGACTCCGACCGACCCGTCTGGCTACATCCTCCTGGCTCAGCCCGAAGTCCTCAATCAATCGCCGGTAGGCACGCGCCCGTTCCAGGGGACCAAGGTCCTCCCTCTGCAGGTTTTCGACCAGGGCAGCCTCAAGAGCACTACGGTCGTCCAGGTGGCGAACCATGGCCGGGACTGTCCTGAGGCCAGCGGCAACGGCGGCCCTCCATCGTCGCTCACCCGCTACCAACTCATAATCCTCTCCGGATGGGCGGACCAGCACGGGCTGGAGGACACCGTGCTCTCGGATAGAAGCCTGAAGCTCCGACAGAGGCTCGCTGCCGAATGCCGTGCGGGGTTGGAGAGTGTTGGGTCGGATCCGATCCACCGGGATCTCGACGACGCCCTGGTCCGGTGTGAGGTCCGCACCGGGAATGAGTGCGCCGAGCCCCCGGCCGAGGGCACGACGCGCACCGGGCTGGCCTGGCAATCTTGGTCGACCCTCCCCATCAGAGGGTCGCGGAGGGCTGTCGGCCACGGGCGATCACCTCCTGGGCAAGGGCGTGATAGGCCTGAGCGCCCCGCGAGGTCGGGTCGTAGAGAGTGATGGGCTTTCCATGACTGGGCGCCTCGGCCAGCCGTACGCTCCGCGGGATCACCGAGTCGTAAACCCGGTCGCCGAAGAACCGACGGACCTCGGCCACCACCTGGTCTGAAAGATTGGTACGAGAGTCGTACATGGTGAGCAGAACCCCGCCGATCTGCAGTGAGGGATTCACGTGCCGGCGCACGAGTTCAATAGAGTGGAGCAGCTGCTTTAGGCCCTCCAGGGCGTAGTACTCGCACTGGATCGGGATGAGCACTTCGGTGGCCGCGGACAGCGCGTTGACGGTCAACAGCCCCAGAGAAGGGGGGCAGTCCAGTAGCACGTCGGGGTAATCTGCGGGCTCCAGCGCCCTTCTGAGCCGGATTTCGGCATCTTCCACACCAGCCAGCTCCACCTCGGCGCCCGCCAGGTGCACGGTGCTGGGTGCCACGTCCAGATCTGGAACCGGCGACGGGAGGACGATCTCGGCCAGATCCACCCCGTTCAGCAAGACATCGTACATCGTCTTGCGGATTCGCGTCCGATCGATTCCCAGGCCGCTGGTCGAATTACCCTGGGGATCCAGATCGACCAGCAGCGTCCGGCACCCGGCGGCTGCCAGGCAGGCGCCGAGATTGACGGCGGTCGTGGACTTGCCCACGCCGCCCTTCTGGTTTGCGATGGCAACGACGCGCCGCACGTCCCTGGACGGATCATTCGGCACGGACCCGGGTTCTTCCCGCCGTTCCCCCTGGCCAGAAACCAGACCGCCGCTTACGGAGGCCTGCCCAACCGCTTCGCGGCTCTGGGGTAGCCAGCCGGCGTGGGATTCTGCTTGCGCAGCACCAGCACGACGCTCTCGTGCTCGCTGTGGGGAAGCACGCGACGGGTGAGGCGCTCAACCGAGCCACCAAGGACGTCAATCAGCGGTTCGGCCGACCGTACCTCACCGAAAACCGTCAGGCCCTTGAGCAGGACCGCCTGCCCGCCCACCCGCAGGAGCGGGAGGCACAGTTCCACCGACACGGCGAGCCGGGCCACGGCCCGCTCAACGGCCATCGTGAAGGCCTCGCGGAATCCCTGCTGGTGCGCCAGGATCTCCGCACGGCCCCACTCGATGCGTAGATCGTTCAGGGCCAGGGTGTTGCGGACGTGCTCAAGGAACGCCACGCGCCGCCGGGAGGCTTCGATGAGCGTCACGCGGAGGTCGCAGCGGGCGATCTTGATCGGAACGCCTGGGAACCCCGCGCCCGAACCCACGTCGACGACGTCGCAGGAATCCGGAAAGCCAATTACCCCAAGCAGAACCAGCGAATCGAGCATGTGCCGCGAGACAACCTCGAGGTCGTCGGTCGCAGCCGTGAGGTTCAGCCGCCGCTTCCACCGGCGGATCTCCCGAAGGTACCATTCGAACTGCAGGAGGGCCGTTGGGGAAAGGTCCAGCCCCAGGTCTGAAGCCCCCTCCCGAAGGCGGACAAGCGGATCACTCAGGTCTCGTCGGTCGATCCGGACTCCTCATCGGCCTCTTCCTGCGCTGACGACTTTTCCATCCTGGGGACGACCACGACGTACCGGAGGTCTTCCTCGCCTTCGCTGGCCGTCGTGACCTCAGGATGCCCGCGAAGCGCCAGGTGGACAATCCGTCGCTCCCGGGGATCCATCGGTTCCAGGGCTACGGGTCGCTTCTCGCGGGCGGCCGTCGTGGCGGCGCGGTGGGCCTCGGCAACCAACGCCGCCTCACGGCGCTTCCTGTAGCCGGCGGTATCCACGAGCACCGGGGTCTTCAGCCCATAGCGCCGCTGGAGGTGGACCGTCAGCAGCAACTCCAGCGCGTCCAGCGTCCGGCCTCGTCTACCGATAAGGACCCCGGAAGGCTGGCTGGCCACTTCCACCGCCATGGCGTCGGGACCTTCGTTCACGCGCACGGATGCCGAATACCCCATGAGGGTGAGGACAGTCAGCGCGAATTTCCTGGCCGCCTCTGCAGGTGATGGTCTCGGCGTGACGCGCACGCGTGCACCGCGGCCGCCAAACCCGAGGATCGCAGGACGCGGATCCTCAAGAACCTCCACATCGACCAAGTGGCGCCCCACCCCGAGGATCAGAAGCGCGTTCTCGATGGCTTCTTCAATGGTGCGTCCCGTTCCTTCCACGGCGCTCACGGCGCTGTCCGGGACTCGTCCTGGCGTCGCAGCCGCATCCTTGCGCGGCGACCTCTCGGAGGCGCGACCCCCACCCGTTTGGGCCTTCCGACCACGCTCAAGTATTCGACCATGTAAACCACCGTCGAAACGATCCAGTACACCGAGAGGCCCGTGGGAAACTGAAGCGAGAACCACGCAAAGATAATGGGCATAAAAACGAACATTCTCGCCTGCTGCGGATCGGTGATGGACATCTGTTGCTGTATGAACGTGGTCAGCCCGGCCAGGATTGGGACCAACGCATAAAGCGGGAACCGGCGAATGACATCGAGGGTCGGAGAGGTGGCCAGGCTCAGACCGGCAAACCCCGAGCAAATTCGCGCGGTCGCGCACAGATCCTCGGCAAGTTGCGCTGAATAGCCTTTCTCGATGACGATCCAGAACGACATGGCATCGTAGAACAGGGGTTCCCGAAGCAGCGCGAACAGCGCCCACAGAATCGGCAGCTGGAGGAGCATTGGGAGGCACCCGCCCAGCGGGTTGGCCTTGTTGGCCCTGTAGAGGTTCATGACCTCGATGTTGAACTGGCGGGGATCCTTGCCGTACTTGCGTTTCAGCACTTCAATCTGCGGCGCCAGGGCCTGCATGATCTTCATGGACTTGAGCTGCTTGCGCGTCAAGGGGTGCAAGACCAGCTTGACGGCCACCGTGAGGAGGACAATCGCCCACCCCCAGCTCCCCGTCAGGTGGTAGAAAAACCGGAGCACATCGCCAAGGACCTGGGCGATTGGAGCAATCACAAGGGCTCCCCCTCAGGGAACCGGATCGTACCCACCCGGGTGCAGCGGGTGACACCGGAGGATGCGCCGCACGGCCAACCAGACCCCGTGCACTGGACCGTAACGCTCTATCGCCTCAGCGGCATAGGCAGAACAGGACGGAAAATAACGGCACGCACGAGGGAGGAACGGTGAGATCAACCGTCTGTACACCCAGATCACTGCCAGCAACACACGCGTCATGGGGCTATTCGTCCTCCGGACCGTCCCCGAGCAACCCTGCCGCTTCAAGCGCCTGCCGGATCGCCGCGCGGAGGCTGGCAGGCACAGCCGCCCCAGCCGACGCCCGCGGTACGATCACCAGATCCACCCCAAAGCGAACCTGGCCGCAGATCTCTCGCACGGCCTCACGCAACCGGCGGCGCAACCGGTTCCGCGCTACCGCATGCCCGAGGCGCCGGCCGACAGCCAGGCCCAGACGAACCCCCCGATGCTGGTCAGGGCGCGCATAAAGCACCAATAGCGCTGTCGAGCAACGGAATCCTTCGCGGTAGACGCGGCGGAAGTCGTGTTCCTTCGCGAGCCGCCCGAGCGGGCGCGCGGATGCCATCCGCTATCCGGAGACGGTCAGCCGGTGCCTCCCCTTGGCGCGACGGCGCTTCAACGTTCGCCGACCGCCGGGCGTGCGCATCCTGCCCAGAAACCCGTGTACCCGTCTCCGCGGGTGCTTCTTGGGTTGATAAGTGCGTTTCACCAAACCCCCCCCCAGCGCACGGCCTACTATAACACAGACCCCGGAACCCAGCAACGGCCGGACGTAGTCAGACACGGCGTTGACCGTTCTCGTCGTGCTCCCTTCGGCCTTCTGTGAGCAGGTTGTGAGCAACCCGCTATCTTGTCCACATTTTGCGTCACGGACGTACGCTGACATTGTTACGAGCCACGTACCCATTGATCCATGCCGCTCAAGTTATTCGCAGCCGGTCCGACGTTATCCACAAAGTTCTCCACACCTGTGGATAACCGCCGGAAACGGCTTCCCGCGAGGGTTTACGCAAACGCTCTTCCCAAGAGGAGAACCCGCACAGACCTCGAAACTTCAATCTAGCCGCCCCGTGTTGTCCACAGGGATGCCACACCGCTGACCGCCCGGGGGTTGGCGTGAAAAGTCTCCCCCGAGAGGCTTCTCCGGTAGGAGTCCCACCCGGTGCGGCCAACTATCGTCTGCGCACGCCAGGAACACCATGTCGATACGAGAACTGATCGCGCGCCTGATCGAAGAGCAGCGTGGCACCCTGTTGCCCGACGGCGACGAGGGCCCGGAGGTGCGATTGGCAGTCTACGATTCATCCCTGGCCGCCCCGCAGGTCAGTTCGCTGCGTGGAGAAGACTTTCACTCCCTTGTCGGCGAACTGGCCGCCCGCACCTATGCGGTATCCCGAGAACGCGGTGGGCGTGTTCCCTATGTCGTCATTCGCGAAGTTGTGGAGAACCTCATCCACGCGTATTTCCGTAACGCGACCATTACGGTCCTGGACGACGGAAACACAATCCGCATCGCCGACCAGGGACCCGGAATCACCGACAAGGAACGTGCGTTGCTCCCAGGTTTTTCCACCGCCACCGCCGAGATGCGCCGGTACATCCGGGGCGTCGGCAGTGGCCTGCCCGTAGCCAAAGAACAGATGTCGTTTCTGGGCGGATCATTGACCATCGAAGACAATCTCGCCCACGGCACGGTGGTGACGCTTACCGTCCGACGTGACAGCCCACCACCTACATCCGCACCTACGGAGATCCCTGTTCGCCGTCATCCCGAAGTCACATCCCGCCGAAAGAAAGTCCTGTTATTGATCGCCGAATTGGGAGCAGCAGGCCCGACGATCATTGCCAAAGAACTCGACATCAGCCATAGCACCGCATATCGTGAACTTCAGGCGCTCCAATCTCTTGGTCTTATTACCGGAAAAGGACGTGGTAAGCGCACGCTGACCGAGGAAGGTATCGCTTTCCTGGACGTGGTCTTCAAAACCTAGCCGTCCACAGACAGGTTTCGAAAATACGAGAAAAGGAGCACATCGTGTCGATCGAAGTTTCCCCGTCGGAAATCTGGGCCGAAACGCTCCAGCGAATCGAACACCAACTGAACAAGCCCACTTTGGAGTCGTTCCTTAAGATCATGCGGCCCATCAGCCTCCAGGGCGACACCTTCGTCTTCGGCGTCCCCAACCGATTCGCCAAGGACTGGGTGGAACAACGCCTCCTCACCATGGTTCGAGGTGCCCTGCAGGCAACCGTCGGGCGAGCTGTTGATGTTCGTATCACCGTCACCGAGGCACCTCCCGTGCCTCCACCGTCAATCCACAGACTTCCCGCATCGTCGGTAGGGCCCCGGGTACCAGAAGGACTCCACCTCTCCCCAAAATACACTTTCGAGACATTCGTGGTCGGCGTCGGGAACCGCTTTGCTCACGCCGCCGCCATGGCCGTCGCCCAGGCTCCTGCACGCGCCTACAACCCTCTCTTCATCTACGGCGGCGTCGGACTGGGCAAGACGCACCTTCTCCAGGCCATTGGTCACCTTGTCCTGGCATCGGGATCGTTTCGCGTTGCCTACGTAAGCAGCGAAAAGTTCACCAACGAGTTGATCAACTCTATTCGCGACGACAAGACCGTGGAGTTCCGCCAGCGATACCGCAACGTGGATGTCCTCCTCATCGACGATATCCAGTTCCTTGCTGGCAAAGAACGCACTCAAGAAGAATTTTTCCATACGTTCAACACTCTCCACGAAGCCAACCATCAGATCATCATCACTTCGGACCGACCTCCCAAGGAAATCCCTACCCTGGAAGATCGTTTGCGCAGTCGTTTCGAGTGGGGGCTCATCGCCGACATCCAACCACCGGATCTTGAGACCCGTATCGCCATTCTCCGCAAGAAAGCCGAAATCGATGGTATCTCCGTTCCCGACGAAGTCGCCGAGTTCATTGCTCAACGCATACCTACCAACATTCGCGAGCTCGAAGGAGCCCTCGTCCGCGTGGTCGCTTACGCCTCGCTCACCCGATCGCCTATCAATGTGGAACTCGCCAGCGATGTGCTGCGCGACCTGCTGCCGACCACCCGAACCCGTGTAGTGACCATTCCTGCCATTCAAACCGCCGTTGCCGAATTGTTCGGTATCCGCGTCGAAGAGATGCGTGCCAAACGCCGTACGAAAGGTGTGGCCTTTCCGCGCCAGGTGGCCATGTACGTCGCCCGAGAACTCACCGATGCGTCCCTGCCCCGCATTGGGGAAGAATTCGGCGGCCGCGACCACACCACTGTCATGCACGCGTGCCAGCGGGTCCGAGAGGCCCTACGGCGCGACACCCACCTCGCAGCCAGCCTCAAACACCTCATGGAAGACCTGCAACGTCAGGTGGGATAACCTGTGCACGCCCGCGCATTGTGCCTCAGGGCCTCACGTGACACACTACCTGGCATCCCCACAGAGTCCACACGTTATACGGCATTCCGGCATGGTTACACCTTCGGTTCCTGCGCCCTTTACAGGACTTTTCCCCATTTTCCACGCTGAGTACTACGATGACTAATTTTTCTCTACAATAAACTAAAGAGGAGTACTGTATGCAGTTCACCTGTGGGCAGGATCAATTGAACAGAGCAGTGGGGCTTGTTGGGCGGGCCGTTTCGACCCGAGCGACCATGCCGATTTTGGGCAACGTTTTGCTGGAAACGCGGAAGGAAACGGTTAAACTGGCGGCTACGGATCTTGATCACGGGATTCAAACCGAGGTGGGAGCTAGGATTGCGCGGAGTGGGGCGATCACGCTACCGGCGCGGCTGTTCGCAGAAATTGTTGCTAACCTCCCGCCAGCAGACGTGCAGATCACGGTGGCGGAAAACGGTACAGAAGTCAGGGTGCAGTGCGAGACTGTGACCTACGACTTGATAGGGCTGCCAGCAACGGATTTCCCCCTGATGCCGGAACCGGAGGTAACCCCGGTGGCCAGCGTCGACAGTGGGTTGCTGCGCACCATGGTGAGGCAGACGGCATTCGCTGTGTCGACCGACGAAACGCGAGTATTTCTCACAGGACTATACCTGGTTCTGGATGACAAGGAAATTCGGTTGGTGGCCACGGATGGCGGGCGGCTTGCACTGCGCATCGGGAGACTTGCGAGGGCGGCAACGCAGAAGGTAGGTGTGATCGTTCCTGCCAAAACGATGCACGAACTGTCACGGGCGTTGATCGGTGTGGAAGGTGGGGTGGAGATTTTCCTGGCAGAGAATCAGATCCTGTTTACTACGCCTGCGGTGCGCGTGATCAGCCGGCTGATCCCAGGTCCGTTCCCGAACTATCAGCAGGTAATTCCTCAGAGCTACAAGCAGCGGGTGACGGTTGGTACTGAGCGTTTTCTGGCAGCGGTGCGACGAGTCGCGTTGACGGCGCGAGACTCTGCCAACGTGGTCCGACTTCACGCCGAGGGCGGTGTGCTTGTACTGGTTTCCAGTACTCCGGAATACGGGCGTGCGGAAGAACGCGTTGTGGTCAGCGTCGAAGGGGAGACCGTGGTGACGGCGTTCAACGCCCGCTACCTGGTAGATTGTCTGGCGGTGTTGGAGACGGACGAGCTCGTGTTGGAGTTAACCGGGCCGTTAAGCCCTGGGGTTTTTCGGCCCGCAGGGCAGAGTGATTACACGTACGTACTGGCGCCAGTGCGCGTTGCCGCATAGGCGATACGTTTCCATACATACTGGGAGTATTACGTTGGGCGCGTTGCTCAAGTGGGCTGGTGTAGTCAGCACCGGTGGCGAAGCGAAGGTGCTGATCGCAGGTGGGCGGGTGCTAGTCAACGGGCGGGTGGAGAACCGCTGCGGTTGTAAAATACGGGTTGGCGATCGTGTGACAGTGCGGGATGGGCCGGTGCTGATGGTTATCGGGGACGGATGTGGCGTACCTCCGTCGGTTGTGGCTGCGCGACTTTCGTAACTATACCCATGGTGATGTTCATCTGGCGGGTGGGCTCACCGTGTTCGTTGGTGGAAACGGTGAGGGGAAGTCGAACTTGCTGGAGGCGGTGTATCTGACAGCGACCGGACGATCGTACCGCACCGCTCGCGAGTGGGAGGTGATCCGACGAGGAAGTAATGTGTGCCGAGTACGTGCCTGGGTAGCGCGGCGAGGGCGCGACGAGGAACTTGAGATTACTGTAAGTCGAGAAGCAGAACGTACCAACATCCGAATGCGGGTGAACGGCGTGGAGATGTCACGGGGAGCGGTGCTCGGAAGGTTACCCGTGGTCATAGCGGGGCCGTGGGATTTGGATCTCGTCCGCGGAGCGAGTGGTGTCCGGCGGCGCCTGTTGGATGGGGCGCTTTCGCAACTGAGCCCTGCGTATTTCTTCGCGTTGCATCGCTACCATCGTGTGGTGGTGCAGCGGAATGCGGAGCTTCGACGGCGTAGGGCCGATGGACTTGAACCGTGGGATGCGCAGTTGGTGGCGCTCGGAGTCCGGATTACTGCCCGCCGGGCCGACTATGTGGGGCGGATCGCGCCACACGCGGCAGTGTGGTTCGCGCAATTCGGTGGGACAGGGAACCTGGAGGTCGTGTACCGGCCCTCATGGCAAGGTTTGAGTGACGAAGAACGAACGGCCTGCGCCTGGGCGAAACTCGGCCGGACGCGTGCCGATGAATATCAACGAGGAGTTACGCTGAGCGGTCCCCACAGGGACGAGATGGAATTTCTCTTGGACGGGGTCCCGCTCCGTGTTCACGGTTCGCAGGGTCAGTGGAGGACGGCCATGCTTGCTGTGCGCCTAGCGGAGCGGGCAGTGATGGCGGCGGAGATGGGGATCAGGCCGGTGCTCCTGTTGGATGACGCGCTGGCGGAACTCGACCCGGAGCGGCAGAGGAGGTTTCTGGAACTGCAGAATGAAGGGCAGACGCTGGTGACGGCAACAACCCTGCCGCCGCTGGCCCGTTCCGTGCAGGCGTTTCGGGTCCAGGCCGGAACGCTTCTGGAGGGCGAATGGTCACTCCCCTCCGCGACATTCTGAAAACGGTAGCGCGCACCTGGGGTCTGGAACCGGCGGCGCGTGTAAGGTGGTTCCAGGAGGTTTGGCCGCAGGTTGTCGGGAGGGTTCTGGCGGAGGTCACCAGCCCAGTGGCGTTGCGGGGTGGGCGTCTGCGCGTGAGAGCAGACTCCCCAGCAGCCGGGCAGGAGATCCGCCTGCGCCGGGAGGCCATTCTGCGTGCGTTGGCTCGGAAAGTAGGGGAAGGTGCAGTGACAGATATCATCCCGGTCGTGCGGCGGGTGATGCGCGCGGGAAATCGGCAGAACCGCCGACCGCCCAGATAGGGGTCCGATGTTTGTATACCTCGGAGAAGAGGTCGTGGTGGACGTCCGACAGCTGGTGGCCATTCTGGATGTGCGAAGGCTTCGGCGAGATGCGGCTTCCGCGAGGGTGGCGGAACGTGCGGTGCGAGGGCATCCGGGGGAGCCGGTGCCGCGCGCCGTCATCGTCACGACCAGAGGGGTATTCCCTGTCGCTATCGGGCCGGAGGCTGTGGCAAAACGCATCCAGAAGATGGCGCGGTCCCGCTTGCGGAAAACGGCAAGAAGATAGACAGGACGCGGGTTTTCACCGTTGACAGGCGCCGTCCTGACTGATAGACTCAAATGCGGGCATGCGCGTTGGTGCGTATGCCCATTTGTTTCGGTGGGGTGTCCATGAATGCCTGAAGCCCCCGGGTACACCGCGCAGCAGATTCAGGTGCTCGAAGGCCTTGAAGGGGTCCGCCGGCGCCCGGCCATGTATATCGGCAGTACGGGGCCAGACGGTCTGCACCACCTGCTCTACGAGGTGGTGGACAACTCGGTGGACGAAGCGCTGGCCGGTGCCTGCACCCGGATCGAGGTCATCCTGCACGCGGACGGGAGCGCCACCGTTATCGACAACGGCCGGGGAATTCCCGTGGACAATGTCCCCAAAATCGGGAGGCCGGCCGTTGAGGTTGTCCTGACGACACTGCATTCCGGCGGGAAGTTCGGGGGAGGCGGCTACAAGATCTCCGGCGGCCTCCACGGCGTCGGTGTGTCCGTGGTCAACGCCCTTTCTGAGTGGCTTGAAGTTGAGGTCTACAAAGAAAATAAGACATACAGGCAGCGATTTATCCGCGGTAAGGTGCTCGGTTCCCTGACGAGTTCGCGCGGAGCGGTGCAGCCGTGCGGGACCAAGGTCACTTTCAAACCCGATCCCCAGGTCATGACCGCCACCGAGTTCAATTTCGATGTAGTCAGCAGACGGCTGGAGGATATCGCCTATCTGAACGCCGGGCTCGAGATCCGCCTGACAGACGAGCGCACCGGTCGGAAGATGACGATCAAACACGACGGGGGGATCAGGGAGCTCGTCGCGGCTGTCAACCGCAGCCGCGGGAAGATCTCCGACATCCTGTATGCCAGGCGCGAGCGTGACGGCGTCGAGGTCGAGGTAGCCGTGCAGTACACGGACACCTACGTGGAGCACGTGCTGACCTATGTGAATACGATCCCTACGACGGAAGGCGGCACGCACCTGGTCGGCTTCCGGTCGGCGCTCACCCGCACGATCAACGACCATGCCAAGCGCGCCGGGCTGGTGAAGGACAGCGATCCCCCGCTGACCGGAGAGGACATGCGCGAGGGGCTGACGGCGGTCCTGAGCATCAAGATGGCCGAACCCCAGTTTGAGGGACAGACGAAGACGAAGCTGGGCAATACGGAAGTCAAGGGCATTGTCGAATCCGTCGTGGGGGATGCCCTGGAGGAATTTCTGATTACGCACCCCGGTGATGCCCGGCGGATCATTGCGAAGGTCCTGACGGCCGCCCGTGCCCGGGAGGCCGCGCGCCAGGCTCGTGAGCTGGTCCGGCGCAAGAGCGCGCTGGAGGTCGGGACGTTGCCCGGGAAACTGGCCGACTGTGTGGAGCGCGACCCCAACCTTTGCGAACTGTACATCGTAGAGGGTGAATCCGCCGGGGGGAGCGCGAAACAGGGCCGCGACCGGCAGTTCCAGGCGATCCTGCCAATTCAGGGGAAGATCCTCAACGTGGAGAAAGCCCGAGAGGACAGAATGATCGCCCACGAGGAGATCCGCGCCATCATCACGGCGTTGGGCACCGGCGTGGGCGACGAGTTTTCGCTGGAGAAGCGCCGCTACGACCGGGTCATCATCATGTGCGACGCTGACGTGGATGGAAACCACATCCGCACGCTTCTGCTGACGTTCTTCTACCGGTACATGCGGCAGCTCATCGAGCACGGGAAAGTCTTCATTGCTCAGCCCCCCCTCTACCTGATCCGGAACGGGAAGGAACGCACCTACGCCTACTCCGACGAGGAACGTCAGGTTTTGACGTCGGCACTGGAGCGGAAAGGGGTCAAAGTCGAGGTCCAGCGGTACAAGGGCCTGGGCGAGATGAACCCCGAGCAGCTCTGGGAAACGACCATGAACCCTGCCACCCGCACGTTGCTGCGCGTGGACCTTGAAGACGCCGAGGAGGCGGACCGCATCTTCCGGACGCTGATGGGGGAAGAGGTCGAGCCCCGCCGCCAGTTCATCATCCGGTACGCGCGCGACGTCCGAAACCTGGACGTGTAGACGTGCTCCCGTGATCACAGCATGGGCTCCGAAGACCTGAGGATCGTCTCGCGCCGTATCGAGGAGGAGATGCGGTCCTCCTATCTCGACTACGCCATGTCCGTCATCGTCAGCCGGGCCCTACCCGACGTGCGCGATGGCCTCAAGCCGGTCCAGCGGCGCATTCTCTACGGGATGTTAGAACTCGGTCTGCGGCCCGACGCCCCGCACCGAAAGAGCGCCCGGATCGTCGGTGAGGTGCTGGGCAAGCTGCACCCGCACGGAGACGTGCCGGTGTACGACGCCCTGGTCCGGATGGGACAGGAGTGGTCGTTCCGTTATCCGCTGGTCGACGGGCAGGGGAATTTCGGCAGCATTGACGGGGACGCGCCGGCGGCCATGCGGTACTCGGAGGCGCGGTTGTCGGCGGTTGCAGCGGAACTGCTGGCCGATCTCGACAAGGATACCGTTGACTTCGTCCCCAACTTCGATGAGAGCCTGAAGGAGCCGGTGGTCCTGCCGTCGCGTCTGCCCAACCTGTTGATGAATGGGGCAGCTGGGATCGCGGTCGGCATGGCGACCAGCATCCCGCCTCACAACCTGGGGGAGATCATTGATGGCCTGGTGGTGCTCATCGACAACCCCGAGGCGACCGTTGATGAGCTGCTGAAGGTCGTCAAGGGGCCGGACTTCCCCACCGGGGGTGTCATCCTGGGTCGCGACGGCATTCGGGCGGCCTATACCACCGGGCGGGGCACCATCACCGTGCAGGCCAAGACGTCCTTCGAGGAACTGCGGGGCGGCCGTGTGGCGATCGTCGTCACCGAGATCCCCTTCATGGTGAGCAAGGCGGCTCTGGTTCAGCGCATCGCCGATCTGGTCCGTCAGAAGAAACTTCAGGGCATCTCAGACCTGCGGGATGAATCCGATCGGCGAGGCCTGCGGGTGGTGATTGAACTGCGACGGGACGCCAACCCCCAGATCGTCCGCAACCAGCTCTTCAAGCACACCCAGATGCAGACGACCTTCGGCGCCATCATGCTGGCGCTGGTAGACGGGGCGCCGAAGCAACTGACCCTTAAGGAACTGCTCGAGCGCTACTTGGAGCACCGGCGGACTGTTGTGATCCGCCGCACACGCTTCGAGCTGCGGCGGGCGGAGGACCGGGCGCACATTCTGGAGGGACTGAGGGTCGCGCTGAACCGCCTGGACGAGGTCATCGCCCTGATCCGGAAGGCCAAGGACGTCTCGGCGGCCCGGGGGGGGCTGCAGAAGATCTTCAAGCTCAGCGAACCGCAGGCCGACGCGATCCTGGAGATGCGGCTGCAGCGCCTGACGGCGATGGAACGGGAGAAGGTCGAGACCGAATACAAGGGGCTCCTCAAGGATATCGCCCGCTTCAAGGAGATGCTGGCCGACGCCACGTCGCCGCGGCCGCGGTTGATCATGGCGTCCATCAGAGACGACCTGTTGGCGCTCAAGGAGCGGTACGGAGATTCGCGCCGTACGAAGATCACCAGCCGCGAGGCCGAGGAGTTCGAGGCGGAGGATCTGATTCCCGATGCTGACGTGGTCATCACGCTGACCCGCAATACGTACATCAAACGCCAGCCGCTGGAAACCTATCGGTTACAGCGACGCGGCGGCCGCGGTGTTGCCGGCATCATGACGAGGGAAGAAGACGTGGTCGAGCACATCGCGGTGACGACGAACCACGCCTTCCTGCTGTTCTTCACCAACCGCGGCAAGGTCTACCGGACGAAAGCCCACGAAGTTCCCGAGGCTGGCCGCACGGCACGAGGCCTACCGGTGGTCAACCTGATCACCGTCGCCCAGGGCGAGCGCGTCACGGCCATCATCCCGCTGCGGTCCTTCGAAGAGGCAGGCTGGCTGTTCATGGCCACCCGGCGTGGCCACGTTAAGAAGACGGGGCTCATGGAGTTCATCAACGCCAAGCGGGCAGGGATCTTTGCGATCACCCTGGGGCGCGATGACGAACTGGTTGGCGTCCGCCACATCCAGAAGGACACCGAGATCGCCCTGGCGACCCGGCAGGGGCGTGCCCTCCGCTTCCGGGCCAGCCAGGTGCGTGAGATGGGGCGCTCCGCCAGGGGTGTGATCGGGATCCGGTTGCGGGGGGACGATCAGGTGGTCGGGGTCGCCGACAGCGGCGAGGGGCAGTTCCTGTTGACGGTCACCGAGCACGGGTACGGCAAGCGGACGCCGTTCGGACACTATCCGGTTAAGCACCGGGGTGGCATGGGCGTTATCAACATCAAGGTCACCAAACGCAACGGCCCGGTGGCGGCGGTGCGGGCGGTGGACGAAGACGACGAAGTGCTCCTCATCTCGGCTAACGGGATCGTTAATCGCATTCCGGTCAGGGAGGTTGCCATTCAGGGCCGACAGGCACAGGGCGTGGCGGTGAAGCGCCTGGAAGCAGGCGACCGCGTGACCGCCGTCGCCCGGATCCGGGCCCGGGACGAGAAGGAGTAACCCCAAGACCCCGATGCGCTGGACGCGGTGGCTGCCTGCAGCGGGTGTGCTGACCGGCACGGTCCTCCTCCACGAGGTGGCGCACGCCATCGCGGCCCACCGCATGGGCGGGGCGGTTCGGGAAGTGGGCGTGGGGTTCGGACCGGTACTCGCGCGGCGCCGGGTGGGCGGGGTCAACGTCTCGCTGCGGCTGATTCTCCTGGGTGGGTTTGCCGCCATCGAGATCGATCGCCTGCCGCCCGCCCGCCGTATTCCCGTGCTGCTGGCCGGGCCCCTGGTCAACATTGCAGCCGGCGTAGCCCTCCGGGCGCTGGCCGGACCTGTCCAGCCGGTGACGCTGCCGGGGCAGCGGTCCCGCGTGGAGGTCGGCGGCCTGATGGCGGCGGTGGCCATGCTGATTCGGGCCTCTGCCGCCGGGCCGGCGGCACTGCTCCGGGCGGCCGGAGACGTGAACCTCAGCGTCGGCCTGGCAAACCTCGCGCCGGTTCTGCCCTTGGACGGCGGACACCTGGCCGCCGCGCACCTGGAGGCGGCGGGTGCTAGCCGGGCTCTGTTGGCGTTCTTCCGCCAGATCACAGCGGGCGTGTTCTTCTGGATAGCCCTCCGTGTGCTGCTGGCCGACCTTGCGCGGTTCCGGATGTCGGCCGCCGTCAGTCCGCGCCCGCAGTAGGCTCCTGTGAGGACGGTGGTCGCACCGCTGGTCGATGCCGTGCCGGCCGACCGGAGCGCCGTGCCCGCCGAATGGGCGTCCTGGGCCGAAGAACCGGGTCGGGCCGTTCGCATTGAGGAAGGCGGCGAGGTGCTGGGGATGGTGCACGCTGTCATCGTGGGTCGCACCGAGGGGTGGTTCGAAGGCCTGTGGGTCCGGCCGCAAGCCCGCCGCCAGGGGCTGGGGCGGAGGCTGATTGCCGAGGCGGAGGATTTCGTCCGGCGCTACGGCGTAGACACGGTGCGGGCGGCCGTGCCCGCCCGCGACGACGTTGCGCTGGCCGCAGCCGAGCGTGCCGGGTTTGTTCGGGTCTGCGAGGCCGCCGTGCTGGTGGCGCAGATCCCCCACAGGCCTCTGGACCCTGCCTCCGGAGTGCCGGTCGGCCCTGCGGGGCCCGGCGAGACGGGCGCAATGGTCGCACTGCTCCAGGCGTCTTCACAGATCAGGGCCTGGCGCGGGCTGGCGCCGCTGGGGTGGCGGTTCCGGCGGGTGGTGCCCGAACTGGTGCGCGGGCTAATCAGGGACCGCCGCGTCCTGCGGGCAGGAGACCCGGCCTGGGGCATCGCCTGGTGTGCGCTGCGGGGGTCCGCTGCGGTCATCTTGGTGCTGTCGGGACCCTCCCCCCACCGCCTGGCGCTCTTCGGGGCCGTGGTCGAAGCGGCCCGTCACGCTGGCGCCGTCTGTGTGGCGTTATTCGCATCCGACCCCCGCGCGGCCGACGACCTGGGGATCCCGTTCGCGGCGCATCCTTGGTGTCCGGACGGGCTGGTGATCGTGGAGAAACATCTGACGGCGGGGTGAGGCATGGATCCATATGTAGCACCACACCTGCAGGTGTTGGAGGAACTCCACCGCCAGATCGTGGAGATGGTCGCACCGCTGGACGACGAGCAGGTCAACCGCACCGTCCCCGGACTCGCCAATACCATTGGGATTGTGCTGCGTCACGCCGCGGGGTCTGAGCGGTACTGGGTGGGTGAGATTCTGGGAGGATTTCCTGCGTACCGGGACCGTGATGCCGAGTTCGGACGCGACCGGGTGCAGAAGGCCCAGGTGCTGGCCGATTTCGAGCGCACCGCGGCGCTGACACGCGAAGTCCTGGGCCGGCTCTCCCGGGAAGACCTCCTGACAGCCGTGGAGGTCCAGCGGGCTGGGGGCACCGGAAAAGAGACCAAGCTGTTCGCGCTCCTGCACGCCACGCGGCACCTGGCCTACCACGCGGGGCAGATCCGCTATCTGACCCGGCTGGTCGGTACCGGCGGCTCCTAGCGCGGGGCCATCCAGGTCCTCCGCAGTCCCAGGTAGGACGTGTTCGGCCAGTGCTGGAATCCGAGCACGTACCTGCGCACCGCCTCGTACTGGGTCGAGTGGAAGATGAACACCATCGGGACGGTCTCCAGCAGCCGCAACTGCGCCTGGTCGTAGATCCGTTTGCGGCGCGACTCGGCGGCGACAGTGCGCCCCTCGTCCAGCATCCGGTCGAACTCGGTGTCGGAGTAGTTGACCAGGTTGAGGCCCGCGCCGGTCCGGAAGTTCGGGTAGAGGAAGTCGTCCGGATCGGTCTGCCCCGATGTCCCCAGGATGGACAGCGCGTAGCGCTTTTGGAACATCGTCGGCAGGTACACACTCCAGTCGGCCGCCACGATCCGCACCCGGATCCCGATGCGGCCCAACTGCGCTTGGATCAGTTCGGCCGGCGTCCTGAGGAAGTCGTAGGTGCTGGTCACGTAGAGCTCGGCGTCAAACCCGTTGGGATGCCCGGCCTCGGACAGGAGCCGCCTGGCTCGCTCGGGGTCCACTTTATCGTAGACAGGCCGCGAGAGCGCGTAGTAGTTCCCCGGAGGGATCGCCGTCCCGGTGGCCTCGATCCCGCCGACGCCGAACAGCGCGGTGTCGACGATCTCCTTGCGGTTGATCGCCCAGGCCATGGCCTGGCGGACCTTCACGTTGTTGAACGGCGCCTGCGCGTTGTTGATGTACAGCGAGCGGAAGTTGGCCGACAGGCCGCCGACGATTTCGATGTTGGGGTCGGCCCGCAGGCTGCGGACCTCCGCGGCCGGGACGTACTCGATCCAGTCCACCGCGCCGGTGCGCAATGCCGTGGCGCGGGCCACGGCGTCGGGGAGGAAGACGAATTCGATCCGATCCACGTACGGCAGGCGGCGGCCCGTGTCGTCGGTCTGCCAGAAGTCGCCGTTGCGAACCAGCACCAGGCGTTGCTGCGGCGTATAACTGATGAACCGGAAGGGCCCGGTGCCGGTGGGGTTGGCGTTGAGATCGCCGTCGCGCTCGACGACCTCCTTGGGCACGATAACGTTGCTGGAGAACGAGAGTTTGGCCAGCAGCGGGCTGAAGGGGCGTTTGAGCCGGAACACCACCGTGTGGGAGTCAGGGGTGCTGATGGTGTCCACCTCGGCGAAGTCGGCCGCGCGGGGGGACCGGGTCCGTGGGTCCCGGATCCGGTTGATCGAGTAGGCAACGTCCTCGGCGACCAGCGGCCGGCCGTGGTGGAACTTGACGTTGCGCCGCAGGGTGAAGGTCCAGGTCAGGCCGTCCTGGGACGTGCGCCACGACTCGGCGAGGCCGGGGACGTAACGGCCGTCCGCATCGTAGAAGACCAGCGTGTCGTACACGTTCTCCATCATATTGCGGGTGGCCGTGGCGGTGGTGAGGTGGGGGTCGAGCCCCACCGGGTCGGTCTGCATCCCGGCACGCAGCGTGCCGCCGTAACGCGGTCCGGCTGGCTGCGCCCCGACAGGCGGCAGCGTCATGGCGATGAGCAGGCCTGCAAGGGCCGGTAGCATCAGCAGACGCATGAAACTCCCCCCCGGCTGCGAGCGTTCGCGCCCGTTGCGGGGCGCTGTGAGCAGCAGTATAGACTATCCGTCTTGTTTGTTCCAGGGACACGGCGAAGGGTCAGGCTCTGTGTGCGTGCGGGTCCACCGCGTCGCGGATCCCGTCGCCGACCAGATTGAACCCCAGCACGGTGATGGTAATAGCCAGGCCGGGGCCGATGGCGGGCCACGGGGTGAACGTCATCACCGTGCGGCCCTCCGCAATCATCTGGCCCCACGTTGGGGTGGGTGGCTGTGTGCCCAGACCGAGGAACGAGAGGGCGGCCTCGGCCAGGATCGCCAACGCCAGCCGCAGGGTACTCTCCACCACGAGCGGCGCCGCGGCATTGGGCAGGATGTGGCGGCGGAGGATGCGCAGGTCGCCGGCGCCGACCGCCTCTGCGGCGTCGACGTATTCTTCATGGCGCACCGCCAGCACCGCCGCCCGTGCCACGCGCGCCATGGGTGCCGTAAAGATGATTCCGATCGCCAGCACCACGTTCCAGAAGCCGCCGCCCAGGAAGGCCAGGAGCCCAATGGCCAGCAGGATAGCCGGGAAGGCCAGCAGGACGTCGGAGATGCGCATCACGACGGTGTCGAACCACCCGCCCCAGTACCCGACCAGGGCCCCCATCGCGCCGCCGACCGTCAGCGCGAGACCGACTGACAGCCCTCCCACGGCCAGCGAGATCCGGCCGCCGTAGAGGACGCGGGTCAACGTGTCGCGGCCGTAGAGGTCGTTGCCCAGCGGGTGCACAAGGGTGGGCGGGGTCAGACGCAGGTCGGGGGCAATCCTCACCGGATCGTACGGGGTGAGCACGGGCGCGAAGAGGGCTCCGCCGAGGACCACCACCAGCAGCAGCCCGCCAGTGCGGGCGCTGGGGTGCCGCCACAATCTGGCGGCGAGGGCCGGCCGCCGGCGGGCCGGCGTCCACCTAGCCGTAGCGGATGCGAGGGTCGATGACGCCATAGCACAGATCCACCAGCAGGTTGACCAGGACGAACGCCAGGGCAATGGCCAGGACGGCGCCCTGGACGACGGGGTAGTCGCGCAGGTTGATGCCTTCCAGCGCATAGCGACCGATGCCGGGAAGCCCGAAGATCTGTTCGATGATGACGGTGCCGCCCAGCAGGGTCCCGAACTGGAGGCCGATGACCGTGACGACCGGGATGAGGGCTGGGCGCAGCGCGTGGCGCAGGATCACGGCGGCTTCGCGCAGGCCCTTGGCGCGCGCCGTGCGGACGTAGTGCCGGTTCAGCACCTCCAGCAGGCTGCTGCGTACGATGCGGCTGCTGGCCGCAGCGAGGATCAGCCCCAGCGACAGCGCGGGCAGGACCATGTGGCGCAGGCTTTCCACCAGGTTCTCGGTGGGCGGCACGTACCCGGTCGGTGGGAACCACCCCAGCCGTAGGGCGAAGAGCAGGATGAGCAGGATGGCAAGCCAGAACGACGGGACCGAGAGGCCGAGCAGCACGAAGGCGGTGGCCAGGTAGTCGGCGGCCTTCCCGCGTTGGAGCGCGGCCAGGATGCCGATGGGGAACCCGATGGCTGCCGCCACCAGCAGCCCGAGCAGGGACAACTGGATCGTCACCGGGAAGCGGCGCAGCAGTTCCGGGCCGACCGGTCGGCCGGTGCGCAGCGACCGACCCAGGTCGCCGCGGGCCAGGGCAGCCAGGTAGTCACCGAACTGGACTGGCAGCGACCGGTTCAACCCGAAGAGCCGGCGCAGTTCCTCCACCCGCTGGGGCGAGATGGAGGCCTCAAGGCCGATCAGTTGTGTGACCACATCGCCTGGCACCAGCCGGATGAGCAGGAAGACGGCCAGCACCACGCCCAGCACGGTGGGGATGGCCAGCAGCAGCCTCCGGATCAGGTAGGGGCCCATCGGGTGGGGTACTCATACTCCGAGTGCACGCCCAACCCTTTCTGATCGGGTCGCGGGGAAGCGCCGGAAGACCGCGGTGCCGACGATCACACATGCCGCGGCCAGCAGCGGGACGATCCGGAGGCCGAGGTCGTAGCCCCATGCGGCGAGGACGCCGCCAAGGAGGATCGAGGCCAGGCTCGTTGCGCCGTTGAGGACCAGGCCCTGGAAGGCGAAGAACATCCCTTCGAGTCGTTGCCCGCGCTCGGCGGCTACGGTATGCGCGATGTCGGCCAGCAGCGTGTTGGGCAAGGTGAACAACGCCGCCAGGGAAGGGGCGGCCAGGGCGATGACCACGTACCCCTGGGCCGCGGCACTCAAGGGAACCGGCCACCATCCCACCGTAGCCATGAGCGCCAGGGTGGCACCGGATGTCCCCATCGCCGCCAGCAGCGTCCTGTGGGTTCCGATCCGATGGGCCAGGGCGGTGACCGCCGGGGTGGTCAGGATCGTTGTGGCCACGCCAACTGCCAGGATCGTGCCCACCGCGGCGCGCGGCAGGTCCATCAGCACCGTGACGAAGAGGGCCAGTGTGAGCTGGACCATCGAGAGGCCCAGCCACAGCAGTGCGAAACCGGAGATGAAGATGCGGAACCGAAGGTTGCCGAACACGGCGCGCAGCGCCGCGGTGAAGTGCAGGCGGGTATCGGCGATCGGGTGCTCCCGAATCGCCAGGCCGGCCAGCAGCATGGGGATCATGCCCAGGGGTGCCAGGACCATTCCCATGACCGGAAAGCCCTGCCGCGACGCCAGTTGCGCCGAGGCGAGGTAGGCGGCGGCGGTGCCGACCAGCGTGAAGATCGTCTGCCATGCCGCCGTGGCGATCCGCTCGCGCCCGGCATGTGTGACTTCGGGCAGCAGCGCCATGTAGGGGTTGAGCACCAGAGTGAAGAGCAGGAAGAAGAGACCGAGCAACACCGTCAGGTATACGAAGTTGGCCGTGGTGACCGCCGCGTCGGGTGGGCGCCAGAGCAGGGCGAAGACCACCGCCAGCAGCGGCGCCCCGATGAAGATGAACGGCCGGCGTCTGCCGCCGCGGCCGCGGTGTCCGTCGCTCCAGTGCGCGATCGGGGGGTCCACCAGCGCGTCCACCAGGCGGCCCAGGCCCATGGCGATCCCGAGCAATGTGGGGGTCGCCCGCTGCGGCAGTCCCTGGTCGGGCGGCGGCGCGTAGTAGTAGAACGTCCAGAGCAGGACGGTCTGCTGGAGCAGGCTGGTGCCGAAGACCCCGAAGGCGTAGGCCACCTGGCGCGCCGGTGAGAGCACGCGCCAGCCTTCCACGACCCCACAGGGCGCCCCTCCCTCCCTGGCGTATCCTTGCAGTACCCGCCGGGCGGGGTGGAGGTTGCTCAAAGACCCGTCTCCGGGGAAGGAGGGGGCATGCTGCGATACCTGACGGCCGGTGAATCCCACGGGCGGGCGCTGGTGGCCATCATCGAGGGAGTGCCGGCCGGACTGCCTGTGGACGAGGCCTACATCAACACGCAGCTGGCGCGGCGCATGTTCGGCTACGGCCGTGGCGGCCGCATGCAGATCGAGCAGGACCGCGCCGAGATCATCTCCGGCATCGTTCGGGGGGAGACCATCGGCGCGCCGGTCTCCGTGCTGATCGCCAACCGCGACTGGCGGCAGGACGAGCCCGACATCACCCGGCCCCGCCCGGGTCATGCCGATCTGGTCGGAGCGCTCAAGTACGGTTTCGACGAGGTGCGCCGCGTCCTGGAGCGTTCCAGCGCGCGCGAGACCGCGGCCCGCGTCGCCATGGGCGCCATCTGCCGGCGGTTCCTGGAAGAGTTCGGGATCAGGCTCTTCAGCCACGTGACCGAGATCGGCGGGGAGACGATCCGCACCCGGCCGGACCGCTGGGAAGACATCCCGGGCCTGGCCGAGGCCTCGGCGGTGCGGTGCGTGGACCCCGAGGCCGAAGCACGGATGAAGGCCGCCATCGATGCGGCGGCCGAGCGTGGGGACACGCTGGGCGGCGTGTTCGAGGTCGTCGTCCTTGGCCTCCCCCCGGGCCTGGGCAGTTACGTGCATTGGGACCGCAAACTCGACGCCCGCCTGGCCGCGGCCCTCATTTCGATCAATGCGGTCAAGGGTGTCGAGTTCGGACTGGGATTCGAGGCGGCGCGGACGCCGGGCAGCCGGGCGCACGACGAGATCTTCTACGATCCAGCCAGAGGGTTCTACCGGACCACGAACCGCTCCGGGGGCCTGGAAGGCGGAACGTCAAGCGGCGACCCGCTGGTTGTGCGCGCGGCGATGAAACCTCTCTCGACGCTGCGGACGCCGCTCCGGTCGGTCGACCTGAGGACGAAGGAAGTCGTTGAGGCGGTTGTCGTGCGCAGCGACGTCTGCGCGGTGCCGGCAGCCGGCGTCATCGGTGAGGCCATGGTGGCGTTCGTGCTGGCAGACGCGTTCCTGGAGAAGTTCGGCGGCGACGCCATGGCGCACATCCGTCGCGCCTATGAGGCGTTTGCGGCCGAGGTGCGAAGGGCGTGAGACGAAAAACAGGTCCCCGTGGTGGGCCGAACACGGTGCTGTGCTGACCATCGTGGGAGAACACGTCAACCTGCGGCAGTTCCTCCCCGGCGACGATGCGTGGTTGGTCCAGGCCATGGCCCGGGGGTCCTGGTGGCGCTGGGATGCGCCCTGGGAAGGGCCGCCGACGGAGGTCGAACTCCGCCGGCTGCCCCGCCTGGTGGCGGTGCTGGTCGGTGAGCGTGCCGTCCCACCCCGTCGCATGGTGATCGAGACGCGGGCCGGCCGCCCCATCGGCACGGTGACGCGGTACTGGGCGGACGTGCGCACCCGGTGGCTGGAGGTGGGTGTGGGCATCTACTCGGCCCGGGACTGGGGGCGGGGGTTTGGCACCGAGGCCCTGGCCCTGTGGGTGGACTACCTGTTCGAGACGATGCCCATCCACCGGATCGGCCTGCGAACCTGGTCGGGGAACCGACGGATGATGCGCGTGGCCCGGCGTCTGGGGTTCAGGCAGGAAGCCGCCTTCCGCCAGGCCTACGTGACGCGCAGGCGCGCCTACGACCGGGTGGCCTTCGGTCTGCTGCGCCGCGAGTGGCAGCGCGCGCGCCGGGCCTGGCCGGTGTGATCGGGTGGCGTCGGCGCCGATGCCGTCGGCTGCGATACGCGTGATCTCTCTGGTCGGTCTCATGGGATCCGGCAAGACCGAGGTCGGCCGGACCCTGGCGCGCCGGCTCGGTTGGGAATTCATCGATACGGATGCGGAAATCGAGGCACGCGAGGGTCGGTCGGTTGCCGCCATCTTCCAGGATGCAGGTGAGGGAGACTTTCGCCGGGTGGAGCGCGACGTGGTCCGCCGCGCAACCCGCGGCCGCAGGAGGGTGATCGCCACCGGCGGCGGCGCCGTGCTCTCGCCCCGGAGCCGTCGGGCGCTGACGCAGGCCGGACCGGTCTTCTACCTGCGGGCGCCGGTGGAGGTGCTTCTGCAGCGTGTGGGGAACGACCCGAGCCGGCCGTTGCTGGGGGATGACCCGCGGGCGTCGCTGGAACGGCTGCTGCGGGAGCGCGAGGCGCTCTACCTCCAGACCGGGATGCCGGTGGACGCCGCCAGGCCGGCGGACGCGGTCGCAGACGACATCCTGGCCCATCTGGCGGCGTCGCGCCGGCGGGTGCGCGTGGATCTGGGTCCCCGATCCTACGACGTGCTCATCGGGATCGGAGCGCAGGCCCTGGTGGGCTACGACCTCGAGCAGATGGGTGCGGGCGGGCAGGTGGCGGTTGTCACGCACCGGTCGCTCTTGAGGCGATTCGGCGCCTCGGTCGTGGCGGCGCTGGAGGGTTGCGGGTTCATGGTGCGTACCATTGCGGTGCCGGCCGGCGAACGGGCGAAGACCCTCCGGCAGGCCAGCCGGATCCTCGACGCGCTGGGGGCCGCCGGCCTGACGCGGTCGGATACCCTCGTGGCGCTGGGCGGTGGCGTGATCGGGGATCTCGCCGGGTTCGCCGCCGGCATCTACATGCGGGGCATCCGGTTCGTGCAACTCCCGACGACGCTGCTGGCTCAACTCGACAGCAGCATCGGTGGGAAGACCGGCGTGAACCATCCCAGGGCGAAGAACCTGGTGGGTGTCTACCATCAGCCGGCCCTGGTCGTGGCAGACATTGAGGTCCTGCGACACCTGCCCCTGCGGGAGCGGCGCGCAGGGCTGGCCGAGGCGGTCAAGTACGGGGTGGTCCTCGACCGTGATCTCTTCGAGTGGCTGGCGCGCGACCCCCAGCGGCTCCTCGGGCGGGACGCCTGGGACGACCTGGAGGAGATCGTTTTCCGCTGCGCGTCGCTGAAGGCGCGGGTGGTGGCCCAGGACGAGTTCGAACAGGGGCCCCGCGAGGTGTTGAACTACGGGCACACCGTGGGGCACGCCATCGAGGCGGCGATGCCGGGTGCCCTGGTTCACGGCGAGGCCGTCGCCGTCGGCATGCGGGTCGAGGCGCGGGTCGCCGTCCGGTTGAGCCTGATGGCGGACGGCGACGCCGACCGTCAGGACACCCTGCTCCGCCGGCTGGGCCTGCCCGTCACGGTGCCGGAGGGGCCGGTCGGTCCGTTGCTGGACGCGATGCGCCTGGACAAGAAGCGGCGCGACGGGAGGATTCGCTGCACCCTCCCCGAAGGCATCGGCCGGGCACGGCTCGGCGTCGACGTTCCAGAGTCCCTGATGGAGGAGGTCCTGCGATTGTGCCAAGAGTCCTGGTGATGTACGGTCCAAACCTCAACCTGTTGGGCAGCCGCGAACCCCACATCTACGGCGAGGCCACCCTGGAGGCGGTCAACGCGCGCGTGGGGGCCGCCGCTGCTGCCGCCGGGATCGAGCTCGAGGTGTTCCAGTCCAATCACGAGGGAGCACTGATCGACCGCCTCCATGAGGCGCGGACGACCTGCCAGGCCGTTGTCCTCAACCCCGGTGGTCTGGGGCACACCAGCGTGGCGCTGCGCGACGCCATTGCCGCCATCGGGATTCCGGTGGTCGAGTGCCACCTGTCCAACCTGGCCAGACGGGAGGAGTTCCGGCAGCGCTCGCTCATCAGCGATGTCTGCGCCGGTGTCATCATGGGCTTTGGACCCGAGAGCATGGTGCTGGGCCTGCGGGCGGCCGCGGCCCTCATCCAGGGCAGAGCGCGCTAGCGAGGGCACATGCACGTCCGCGGCATCCGAGGCGCCACCACCGCCGCTGCGAACTCGGCGGACGCCATCCAGGACGCGACCCGCGAGTTGCTGCTGGCGGTCGTGCGGGCGAACCAGGTTGAATCCGATGAGATCGCGGCGGTGTTCTTCACCGCCACGCCCGACCTGAACGCCACCTATCCGGCTGAGGCCGCCCGGCAGCTCGGCTGGCAGACCGTGCCCCTGCTTTCGTTTGCCGACCTCGCCGTACCGGGCTCGCTGCCCCGCTGCATCCGCGTGCTCCTTTTGTGGAACACCCCGCGGGCCCAGGAGGAGGTCGTCCACGTGTACCTGCGCGGGGCCGAAGTGCTGCGGCCGGACCTCGCCGGACCCGGCGCCGGCGCTGCGGCGGATGACGCCTGAACGGTCCGTGCGCGAGGTCGTTCCCCTGGCGGCTCCTCCCGATGCCGTTGTCTCCGTCCCGGGATCGAAGAGCCTGACCAACCGCGCGCTGGTCCTGGCGGCGCTGGCCGACGGCCCTTCGCGCCTGACCAACGCGCTCTTTTGCGACGATACGGCCGTGATGGTGGAGTCGCTGTGGCGGCTGGGGTTCGACGTGCGCGTGGACGAGCGGGCGCTCACGATGGACGTGATCGGTTTGGGCGGTGTGATTCCCGCGCGCGCGGCCGACCTGTTCGTGGGCGGGGCGGGGACGGTGGCGCGGTTCCTGACGGCCATGGCGTGTTTGGGAGCGGGGCGCTACCACATCGATGGCGTCGACCGGATGCGGGAGCGGCCGATCCAGGACCTGGTCGACGCGCTGGCGATGCTCGGCGCCTCGGTGGAGGCCACCCGCGGGGCCCTGCCGGTGGTCGTGGAGGCGTCCGGCCTGCGCGGGGGCCGTACCGTCGTCAGGGGAGAGGTCAGCAGCCAGTTTGTCTCGGCGATCCTGATGGCGGCGCCCTATGCGGCCGGTGATGTGGAGGTCGTTGTCGAGGGCCGCCTGGTCGGCGCACCGTATGTGGAGATGACGCTAGCGACGATGGCGGCGTTTGGGGTGGACGTGACGCGCGAGGGGCTGCGCCGGTTCTGGATTCGGGCCGGCCAGCGCTACCGGCCCCGCGAGTACGCGGTGGAACCCGACGCCAGCGGGGCCGCCTATTTCTTCGCCGCCGCCGCGATCACCGGCGGCCGCGTCACCGTGCCCGGACTCGGCACCGCCTCCCTCCAGGGCGACGTCGGGTTCGTCGACGTGCTGGAGCAGATGGGGTGTGCCATCGACCGGCGCGCCGACGCGGTGACCGTGCGGGGGACCGCCGACCTGCGCGGGGTTGATGTGGATCTGGGCGGGATGAGCGATCAGACGATGACGCTGGCGGCGGTGGCGCCGTTTGCCCGCGGGCCGACCCGCATCCGGGGGGTGGCCCACATCCGCCACCAGGAGTCCGACCGACTGGCGGCGACCGCGGCGGAGTTACGCCGTCTGGGTCAGGACGTGGAGGAACTCGAAGACGGCCTGCGCATCACACCGCGGCCGATCCGGCCCGCCGTCGTCCAGACCCACGGCGACCACCGCCTCGCCATGGCGTTCGCAGTGGCGGGGCTGCGCGCGCCGGGCATCGCCATTGCCGACCCCGCCTGCGTGGCGAAGACCTTTCCCGACTTCTTCGAGCGTCTGGATCGGTTACGCCGGCCGACAGGCTCGGCGTACCGGTCCGGCTAGGCCGCCTTGGTCTCCTGCGGCTTGAACGTGAACCGCTGGCCGCAGTCGCGGCAGCGCCACTCCTGGTTGCCGGCCTCGTCGGTGCCCTGGTAGTCGATGTGCACGCTCTTGCACCCCGGGCATCGGGAGGCACCCTTCATGCCCATGGCCATCCCCCTTTCCCGCCCGTCCCCATCGTCTACCCGGGAGAGCGGGCGTGCATCGGGTGGAGAACGGATGTGCGCTGCCTAGGTGACGGGGCCCTCGGCGGACGGCTCGCCCCCGGCCTCGCCGAGAAACCGGTCCCAGCGCAGCCGTCCGGGGGGCCGTTCGACCCCGCGGGCATAGGCGACGGCCAGATCGGCCATCTTCTCTACGACCCAGGCGAAGTACACGTCCCGGATGCGGGTCCGTTCGAAATCGGGGGCGGGGTTGAGGAAGTCGATGGCGTACGGCACGCCCTCGCGGATCGCGAACTCCACGGTGTTCATGTCATAGCCCAGGGCCTCGCAGATCAGTCGCGCGTCGTTGACGACGCGGGCGCCCAGGTCCGGCGTGAGGTGGTGGTGGTCGACGATGTAGCGCTCGGTCCAGGGCTGAATCCGGGGATCCCAGCGGATGGCCAGGACCTCGCGGCGGCCGATGCAGATACAGCGGACGTAGTGGTCGAACGCGATGTACTCCTGGAGGATCATGGTCTGCAGGCCGGTCTGGTCGTAGCAGCGCCAGAGGTCTTCCAGGGAGTGGACCTTGAAGACCTGTTTGAAGCCTCCGCCCACGTTGGGCTTGAGGATGGCGGGAAGCCCGACGTAGTCGACAATCTCCTGCCACGCCAGGGGATACTGCAGGTTGCGCAACGACGCGGGCGTGATGTCGTCGATGTAGGACTTGTTAGGGAGCACGACCGTGCGCGGGACCGCGACCCCCAGACGGGCCAGCAGGGCCGTGCCGAAGAACTTCTCGTCGGCCGACCACCAGAAGGGATTGTTGATGACGATGGTGCCGGTCAGGGCCGCGTACTTCAGGTAGGCGCGGTAGTAGGGGACCTCGTGGGAGATCCGGTCGATGATGACCGCGTACCGACGCGGATCGTCCAGGCGGGTCCCGCCCAGGCGGCAGAACTCGGCGGTCACCCCGTCCGTCGCGCGCTGGTTCACGTGCTCGATGAAGGCGGCCGGGAACGACTCCTCCCGCCCGACCAGCAGGCCGATCTTCCTCGACCGGTTCATCGGCAGGCTCCTCGCGGGATGGTGGGGTGCTCTTTTTGGTCGGCGCGGCACGAAGTCCTGCAGCGGGGGTCGCGGTACCGCGCCCCGGGCCGCACGACTACAGGTAGTGCGGGATGGCTTCCCGCCAGAGGGGCCAGTCGTGCCCGTAGCCCCACCAGATGGCCAGGTCGTGGGGGACGGCCTTCGCCGTCAGGGTCTCTGAGATGAACCGCGTCGAGCCCAGGGCGACGTCGTGCTCGCCCGCCAGCAGCACGATCTGGAGCCGCCGCATGGGGGCCAGGTAGGTCTCGTCGGTCAGGTTGGGGAGGAAGTCCGAGGGGCAGTTGAAGTAGGCGTCCTCATCGTAGTAGCCGTCGAGGAAGGGTTTGATGTCGTAGCGACCCGACAGCGCCACCAATTTGGCGAACAGCGACGGGTGCCGGAAGACGAGGTTGACGGCGTGATAGGCGCCGAAGGACGTGCCCGTCACGGTGAGCGGGTGGCCGGTGCGCTCGCGAATGAAGGGGATGTACTCGTTCAGGACGTACCGTTCGTAGTCCAGGTGCCGCAGGATGCGCTGCCGCGGCGGGACGGCCCGGTTGTACCAGGACTCGGCGTCGACGCTGTCGAGGCAGTAGAGCCGGATGAGCCCCGCGTCAATCTTGGATTCCAGGGCGGCGACCATCCCGAAGTCCTCGTACTGGTAGAAGCGTCCCATGGTGGTGGGGAACACCAGGACCGGAGCCCCGGCGTGTCCGAAGATCAGGGTCTCCATGGTGCGGCCGAGGGCGGGGCTCACCCAGTGGTAATATTCGCGGTTCATCGTGCAGGTTCCACTATAGGGTTGCGCGCTCATCTGAGGGGTTCCTGCCCCCGCCGCGAGGAGGCGGGCAGGGGCGCTGCGGACACGCGCCGAAGTCTGCGGTTGGGATCCTATCCTGCAGGGGGTATGCCCCATGATGCGCATAGTGGGTGCGAGTACGGCCATCGTGTTGATCGTGGCCATGGCGACCGGGCCCGCGGTGCGTCCCGCCGCCGGCCAGCAGCGCGTCCAGCTCGACTTCTGGTATGGTCTGGGGCGGCCCCTGGGCGACTACATTGACGAGTTCGCCCGGGCCTTCAACGCCTCGCAGACCCGCTACCAGGTCAACGCCACGTTCAAGGGCGGCTACGCCGACACCATGGTGGCCGCGATTGCGGCGTTCCGCGCCGGGAACCCGCCGCACATCGTCCAGATGTTCGAGGTGGGCACCGCGACCATGATGGCTGCCAGGGGGGCCATCAAGCCCGTCCACGAACTGATGAAGGAAGCCGGCGTGCCCTTCGACCCCAGCATCTACATCCCCGCGGTGCGCAGCTACTACAGCACCGCCGACGGCAAGATGGTGGCCATGCCGTTCAACACCTCGACGCCCATTCTCTGGTACAATAAGGAAGCCTTCAGGAAGGCCGGTCTCGACCCCAACAATCCACCCAAGACCTGGCCTGAACTGCGGGCGGCCGCCCAGCGGATCCGGGCGACCAACGCCGCCCCCTGCGGGTACACCACAGCCTGGCCGACCTGGGTGCACTTCGAGAACTTCAGCGCCATCCACGACGTGCCGCTGGCGACCAGGGCCAACGGGTTTGAGGGCCTCGATGCCGAGTTGACCTTCAACAGTCCGCTCCACGTCAGGCACCTGCAGTTCCTGATCGACATGTTGAAGGAGGGCACCTTCAAGTACGGGGGCCGCGACGGGGCAGGCGACGCGCTGTTCCCGTCCGGGGAGTGCGCCATGGACACCATGTCCTCGGCGCTGTTCGCCCGCGTGCGCCGCGAGGCGAAGTTCGACTGGGGTGTGGGGTTCCTGCCCTACTGGCCCGACGTCAAGGGCGCCCCGAAGAACTCCATCATCGGGGGAGCCGCGTTCTGGGTCATGACCTCGCCGCGGCGGACGGCCGAGGAGTACAGGGGGGTCGCGGAGTTCTTCCGGTTCATCAGCACCCCGGAGAACACGGCCAAGTGGCACATGGAGACGGGGTATGTGCCGATCACCTTCACCGGCATGCAGCTGGCCAACGCCATGGGCTACTATCAGTCGAATCCCGGGACCGACATCCCGATGAAGCAGCTCACCCGCACTCCGCCCACGAAGAACTCCATGGGGCTGCGGCTGGGCAACATGCCGCAGATCCGCGTCATCATCTACGAGGAGATCGAGAAGGCGTTCCAGGGCCAGCAGTCGGCCAAGGAGGCTCTGGACAACGCGGTGCGCCGTGGCAATCAGGTCCTGCGGCAGTTTGAGCGCACGGCCAAGGACTGAAGGCGCTGACGCCATCTGAAGGCCACCCCCCGGTTCCGCCGGACCCCGCACGGCGGCGGAGCCGGGGGCGTGTGTCGGAGGCCAGTCCGTGACGCGACGGGTGGTCTTTCCCAACCGCATCCTTCCCTACCTGCTGCTGGCTCCGCAACTGGCCATCGTCTTTGTGTTCTTCTACTGGCCGGCCGGACAGGCGCTCTTCCAGTCGGTGGTGCGTCAGGACCCGTTCGGGACGCGCACCACCTTCGTCTGGTTCGAAAACTTCAAGATGGTCCTCGGCGATCCGTCGTACCTGGGCGCGGTGCGCACGACCGTGCTCTCCTCGGCCGCGATCATCCTGCTGGCCATGTCGGCGGGGCTCCTGCTGGCCGTCACCGCCGACAAACCGATCCGGGGAGCCGGGGTCTACAAGACGCTGTTGCTGTGGCCCTATGCCGTGGCTCCGGCCGTGGCCGCGGCGTTGTGGTTGTTCATCTTCCACCCGTCCATCGGCATCCTCGGCCGCGCCCTGAACCAGATGGGCCTGCACTGGGACTACTACCTGAACGGCGCGCAGGCGCTGTTCCTGATCATTCTGGCTGCGTCGTGGAAGCAGGTGAGCTACAACTTCATCTTCTTTCTGGCCGGCCTGCAGTCCATCCCCCGGTCGGTGGTGGAGGCCGCGGCCGTGGACGGGGCCGGGGGGCGCCAGCGGTTCTGGAAGGTCGTCTTCCCCCTCCTGTCGCCGACGACGTTCTTCCTGCTGGTCGTCAACCTGATCTACGCCTTCATCGACACCTTCGGCGTGATCCACTCGCTGACACGGGGAGGCCCCGGAAAGGCCACGGAGACCCTGGTCTACAAGGTGTACGTGGACGGGGTCATCAACCTGGACCTGGGCGGCTCGTCGGCGCAATCGGTGATCCTCCTGCTGGTGGTCATCACGGTGACGGCCCTGCAGTTTCGATTCGTCGAGCGCCGGGTGCACTACTGATGCGCGAGGCGGTGCTCCCCCGCGTCGAGACCGCTGCCCCCGCGCGGATGCGGTGGCGACCCACCCAGTGGCTGGCCCACCTCATCCTGATCGTCGGGGTGGCGACCTTTGCCTTCCCGGTCTACATGGCCGTCATCGGCTCGACCCACGATGCGCCCACGATCGCCCGAGGCGAAATGCCGCTGACGCCGGGGCCCTACGCCATTGAGAACTACCGGCAGGCCTGGACCTCCGGCCAGGGCGAGCGGGTGAAGGCCTCCCCGGTCAGCCGGATGATGCTGAACAGCCTGGTCATGGCGCTGGTGATCGCCTCGGGCAAGATCGCCGTGTCCATCATCTCGGCCTTTGCGGTGGCATTCTTCCACTTCCCCCTCCGCATGTTCTTCTTCTGGATGATCTTCATCACCCTGATGCTTCCGGTCGAGGTGCGGATCATCCCGACCTACAAGGTGGTCTCCGACCTGGGGCTCATCAACACATTTGCGGGCCTGACCATTCCGCTCATCGCGTCGGCTACGGCGACGCTGATCTTTCGTCAGTTCTTCCTGACCGTTCCCGACGAACTCGTGGACGCGGCCAAGGTGGACGGGGCCGGTCCGCTGCGGTTCTTCTGGAGCATCCTGTTGCCGCTGTCCAGCACCACGGTTGCCGCGCTGTTCATCATCCTCTTCGTCTACGGATGGAACCAGTACCTGTGGCCGCTGTTGATCACCACCGCGCGGGAGATGGACACCATCGTCATCGGAATCACCAAGATGATCGGCAGCGCCGAGGCCCAGACCGACTGGCAGATCATCATGGCGACCTCGGTGCTGGCCATGCTCCCGCCGGTGGCGGTGGTGATCCTGATGCAACGGTGGTTCGTCAAGGGCCTGACCGAGACCGAGAAGTGAGCGCCCGGGCCATCCAACCCGTGCTGGACGCGCTGAGGGCGTGGCGGCCTCCCAAGGAATGGGCCGCCGTGACCGTCGTGGACGCCCACGCTGCCGGTGAGCCCCTCCGGGTCGTCACCGGCGGCGTGCCGCCGATCCCCGGCCGGACGATGCTGGAGAAGCGGCGGTACGCGCAAACCCACCTGGATCGCCTGCGCCGTCTGGTGATCTGTGAACCGCGGGGGCACGCCGATATGTACGCGTGCCTGGTGACCGAGCCGGTGACACCGGACGGCGACCTCGGGGTGCTGTTCCTCCACAACGAGGGCTTCAGCACCATGTGCGGACACGGCATCATCGGGCTGGTCACGGTCCTCCTGGAGACCGGCGCCGTGGCCGCGGAGGGAACTGTCCCCACCCTGCGGCTGGACACCCCGGCCGGCCGGGTGACCGCCTGGGCTCGCATGCGCGAGGGCCGGGTCGCCAGCGTGGCATTCGAGAATGTGCCCTCCTTCGTTTACGCCCTGGATCAGGCGGCCGAGGTGCCCGGGTTCGGCCGGGTGCGCTACGACGTGGCCTTCGGCGGCGCGTTCTATGCCTACGGCGAGGCGGCCGACCTGGGCGTCCGGCTGGTTCCCGGAGCATTCCGCCGGCTCATCGAGGTCGGGACCGCGGTCACGCGCGCCGTGGCCTCTACCCTTCCGGTGCGCCATCCGGACGCTCCCGACCTCGGGTTCGTCTACGGCACGATCATCACGGGCCCACCGGAGGGCTCAGGCGCCCACAGCCGCAACGTCTGCATCTTCGCCGACGGCCAGGTGGACCGGTCGCCGACCGGCACCGGCGTAAGCGGGCGGCTGGCGATCGAGTTCACCCGCCGCCGGCTGGACGTCGGACAGCCGTTCGTGGTGGAGAGCCTGATCGGCACTACCTTTACCGGGCGCATTCTGCGGACCGTCAACGTCGGGGACGTCCCCGGGGTGATTCCCGAGATCGAGGGGGCGGCATACGTTACAGGCCACAGCGAACTCGTGGTGGCCCCGGGCGATCCCCTGGAGACCGGCTTCCTCCTGCGGTAGGAGTATGTGGGCCCTGATGACCGTGGCGCTCGGCCTGCTGGCTCTGGTGGCCGGCCCGGCGGTCTCCCCCACCGTGGACGTCCACGCCCACCGAGGCGGCGCCGGGCTGGCACCGGAGAACACCTTAGCCGCTTTCCGCAACGCCCTGGCGCTGGGCGCAGACTACCTCGAGATGGACCTCCATGCTTCCGCAGAGGGCGAGGTGGTGGTCATCCACGATGCGACGCTGCAGCGCACCACCACCGGGCGCGGCTACGTGCGGCAGACGCCGCTGGCCGAACTCAAGCGCCTGGATGCCGGATCCTGGTTCCACAGCCGGTTCGCCGGTGAGCGGATTCCGACCCTGCGCGAGGTGCTGGAGATGGTCCGCGCTTCGGGCGACACCCGCATCCGCTTGAATCTGGAGACCAAGTACGATGCCAATGCGCCGCCGCCCGCCGACTTCGAGGAACGCATCCTCGGGCTCGTGCGCGAGGCGGGGATGAGTGACCGCATCCTCCTCCAGTCTTTCTTCTCTCCTTCGTTGGTCCGGGTGAGGGCTCTCAGTGCCGCCGTCCCGACCGCCGTGCTCCGCCGCGTCAGCGACATCCCGTCCGACGCCGTGGCGGTGGTCCGCGAGGTCCGGGCCAGCGTCTACTCCCCGAACTTCAGGCTCATCGGGCCCGACCTCGTCGAGGCGCTCCACCGCGCCGGCGTGCCCGTGGTCCCCTGGACGGTCAACGAGCCTGCGGACATGGAGCGGCTGCTGGAGGCGGGCATCGGGAGGCTTCCCGGCGACGGGATCATCACCGACTACCCCGACCGCCTGCTCCAGCTCCTGCGCGCCCGGGGGCTGCACCGCTAGCGGCCGTCCGTCGGCTCCGGATCATCTGCGGCAGGGAGGAGCCCGCGCACCGCCGAACCCCGCCATGCGCTCGGCAGGATGGTGGGGGGTTGCCTGCGGCACCGAGCCGGTCTTCGAGGGCGGAGGCGCTTGCACTCCGGCGCAGCCTCGTTCGTCTGGTGCGGCGCCAGGTCGCCGCGCTGAACCGGCGGGACCTGGACGGCCTGATGGCCCTGTACGCCGACGACGCGGTGCTGGAGTTTCCCGCCAGCCCCGTCCTCACCGGGCGGAGCGCCATCCGGAAGGCCTACGAGCGCTTCTTCCGCGACTGGGAGGAACAGGTGACCCTCAAAAACGTGGAGGTACAAGGACAGGTGGTCACCGCCCGCGGCATCGCCAGGGGCCGGCACCGCGCCGTCCAGTTGCGCATTCCCGGGCAGGTGCCCGTCCCGCTGCAGGCCTACCGGCACACCTTCATCGTGTCGTGGGAGATCGCGGACAACAGGATCCGTCGTCACCGCGTGGACTACGACACCGAAGGCCTGGTGCGGCAGTTGCTGGGCGTGTGAGGAAGGACAGGCCGATGGACGCGGTCACCGCCGTCGCGTCGCTGGCGGAGCGGCTGCGGGCCAACGTCGAGCGGGTGATCGTCGGCAAGGCCGACGTCATCGAGCAGGCGCTGGTCGCGGTGCTGTGCGAGGGCCACATCCTCATCGAGGATGTACCCGGCATCGGCAAGACCATGCTGGCCAAGGCCCTGGCGCGGTCGCTGGGGTGCTCCTTCCGCCGGATCCAGTGCACCCCCGATTTGCTGCCTTCAGACATCACCGGTCTGGAGTACTACAACCAGAAGATCCAGACGTTCGAGTTCCGTCCCGGGCCGGTCTTCGCGCAGATCGTACTGGCCGACGAGATCAACCGGGCCACACCCCGCACCCAGGCGGCGTTGCTGGAGTGCATGGAAGAACGCCAGGTGACCAGCGAGGGACAGACGCGGCCCCTGGCCCGGCCGTTTGTGGTGCTCGCCACCCAGAACCCCGTTGAACTGCAGGGGACCTTTCCGCTGCCGGAGGCCCAGCTCGACCGGTTCCTGATGCGCCTGGTGCTCGGCTATCCGTCGGCGGCCGACGAACAGGAGATCCTGCGCCGGTACCGGATCGGTCGCATCCTGGATGACCTCCAGCCGGTAGCGGCGCCGGAGGAGGTCCTGAGCATGATCGAAGCGGTGCGCACGGTCTACGTCAGCCCGGCCGTCGAGGCGTACGTCGTCGCCATCGCGCACGCCACCCGGATCCACCCCGAGGTCGAACTGGGCCTGAGCCCGCGCGGCAGCCTGAGCCTGCACCGGACCGCCCAGGCCCTGGCGGCCGTCGGGGGCCGCCGCTATGTCCTGCCGGACGATGTGAAGGCGATGGCGCCGCCGGTGTGCGCGCACCGCTTGATCCTCACCAGCGGCGCGCGGCTGCGGGACCGCACCGCGACCGAGATCATCGGCGAGGTCCTCCGCACCGTCCCGGCACCGGTGGAGCGCGAAGCGCGGCCGTAGGGAGTGACCACCAGGGAGCGCGGCCCGTCATGTTCTCCCGGGGCTGGCTGATCCTCGGGGCGCTACTGCTCGGTTTTGGCTTGGCCGTGCACTCGGGCGGGCCGTTCCTGATCGGCGCGATTCTGCTGCTCGGCGCGGGGGCTTCGTATCTCTCACACCGCTACTGCCTGGAGTGCGTGGAGTTCCGGCGGTCGTTCGTTCCCCGGCGGGCTTTCTATGGGGAGACCGTTACGCTCATCCTGGAGGTGACCAACCGCAAGTGGCTGCCGCTCGCCTGGCTGGAGGTGACCGACGAACTTCCCGAGGAGATCGTCCCCCAACGCGGCCGGATTATCCCCAGCGTGCGGCAACGCCGCCAGCACCTGCTCCACCTGTTCTCGCTGCGGTGGTTCGAACGCGTCCGGCGGCGGGTCACCGTGATGTGCACGGCCAGGGGGTATTTCGCCCTGGGGCCCGCGCGTCTGCGATCGGGCGACCTCTTCGGGATCACGTCGAACGGGAAGACCCTGGAGGAGACCGACCGCCTCATCGTCTACCCCAAGATCGTGCCCCTGGAAGCCCTGGGCCTTCCGGCGCTGCACCCCCTGGGGGACCAGCGCGCCCCGCGGCCGCTGCTTGAAGATCCGGTCCGCACCGTCGGCGTGCGCGACTACCTGCCCGAGGACCCCATGCGGCGTGTCCACTGGAAGGCTACCGCCCGCGCCGGTCGCCTGCAGACCCGGCAGTACGAGGCCACGACGGCGCACCGCCTAGTCGTCATGCTGAACATGGACACCCTGGGGGAATACGCCGGGTACCGGGGGTTCGTACGCCCGCTGCTCGAGTTGAGCATCATGGTGGCGGCGTCGCTTGCCGCGTGGGCGACCGATCAGGGGATTCCCGTCGGGGTCTACGCCAACGGGTATCTCCCCGGGGGTCTGCAGCGCGTGCGCCTGGCGCCAGCGCTGGGAGAGGCGCACCTGACCGGGATCCTGGAGGCCCTGGCGAAGGTCTTCCCCACCCCGGTCATCCCGCTGGGCGACCTGATGGCGCTGGAGGCGGGGGTGTTGCCGTGGGGGACGACGGCGGTCGTCGTCACGGCGGTGATCGATTCCCCGCTCCTGGCGGGCATCCGGATGCTGCGGGACGCCGGGCATGCCGTGGTTTTGGTGCTGGTCGGCGATCAGGTGCAGGACCCGCACCTCGGGACCCCGACCCACCGGGTGAAGGGCGAGGTGGGCTGGCGTGCGATGGACGAGATCCGCCTCGTCTGAGCCGCCGGGCGCAGGCGGCGGGGCCGGCGGCCGCGCGGAGCCCCCCTGGTCTGGCCGGGGCCCGGCCGGATTCTGGGAGGGCCTCCGGCGCGTGCTCCCGCCGGCGCGCGTGGCGATGGAGTTCTGCTGGCTCTATCCCTGGATCGTCGTGCTGGGCGGCGGGTTCTACGGCGCGACGGGTCCCGTCCTGTCGAGGGGATGGGCGTTTGTCCTCCTGGTGGGGGCACAGGTGGCGGTCAGGCCGGTGCTCGACCGGGGAATCCCCCTGCCCCGCGCCCGCGCGGTGCTGGTGGGAGTGGGGCTGGGCCTGGGCTTGCTTGCCGTGCACGCACAGCACTACGCCGTCATCCCCCTCTGGAGCCCGACCTGGGTGGCTTCGCTGCTGCAGGCCGCGCACGAGACGCTGCCGGCGGTCCCCAAGCCGGTGGCCGGTGCGCTGGCCGCAGCCCTGCTGTGGTGGCGGGGTTTGGTCCTCGGCGCACGCGCGGCCAGCGCCATTGAGGTCGAGCAGGCCTACCGGACCGGCGTCGGCATGGTCGTCCTCTACGTCGTTGCGGCTGCGATCTACGGCGACACGCAGGCGTTCCAGGCGGCGGGTCCCGCGCTGCCGGGTCTGCTGCCGGCGTTCTTCTTCCTCGGCCTGTCTGTGCTGGCGCTGATGCGCCTGGCGGTGATCTGGGATCGCATTCGGCCCGACGAGCGGACGCACTTTCCCGCGCGGGTCTGGCTGCTGCTGGTGATCGGCGTGGTGGGGGTGATCCTGCTGGCCGCCGGTGCGGCGGCCGGCCTGGCCGCGGCCGACGTCTCCACCTACCTGGGGCTGGCGCTGAGCCCGCTGTTGCCGGTAGTCGAGATTCTCTTCCTGGTGCTGTTCGTGGTTGCGGGGATTCTGGTCAGACTGCTGATCGCCGTGCTCTCGCGGCTGCCGTACAGGGAGATGCCCGATCTCCAGACGCCGCCGACGGTATTCGACGACCTGTTGCGCCGCCTGCGCGAACTCGAGATGAACCCGCAGATGGTGGAAGGGGCCCGGTGGGGGATGGTAGCGCTGGTGGTGCTCCTGCTGGTCATCGCGATGGCATTGACCATCGTGCTGATGCGCCGACGCGAGGGGTCACCGGACGAAGACCAGCGCGAGTCGGTGTGGTCGGCGCGCGAGCTGCTGCGGGGACTGACCGGGGTGCTGCCGCGAATCGGCCGTCCTCGGCCGCCCGCGGAGGATCGGGCCGGGCCGACGGCAGGGACGATTCGGAGGATCTATCGGGAGTTGCTGCGCCTGGGCGGCACGCAGGGGACGCCGCGCCCGTCCTGGATGACGCCGCGTGAGCACGAGCCGCGACTCCGGGGCGTCTTCACCAGAGCCGCCGAGGACGTGGGCGTGCTCACCGCGGCCTACGAACGTGTCCGCTACGGCGGCGCCCGCCCCACGGCGGCGGAGGTCCGGGCCGCCGGGGAGGCGCTCGAACGGATCAAAGCCTCGCTGGCGCCGGGTCCGGGGGCGGCGGGCTAGGCCGTCTTCTGGGGGATGCAGCAGATGAACTTGAGCGGCCTGCTGCCGGTGTTCCTGATCTGGTGCCGCTCGTGGGGCGGCACCCACATCACGTGCCCGGGCTGCAACGGGCGTTCACCCTCGTCGCCGACCATCACGCCCTCGCCGTCGAGCAGGTACATCTCCTGTTCGTACCAGTGCTCGTGCAGCGGCGTGGCGGCGCCGGGCGCGACCTCGAAAATCCGCATGGCGAAGTTCTGCGCGCCGCGCTTGTGGTCGATGACCCAGCGGATCTTCACGCCGGGCATAGATTCGGGCTCTTCGGCGGGGACATCCTCAGGGCGAAAGATTTCCATGGCACCTGATAGCGCACCACTTTCGTGTGTTATTCTATCTAGGTTCCTGGATTCCTTCATCCGACTAACCGCAATCTATGCAGATGTTGCCGGCACAGGCTGTCGGTTGGCTGTGTTGCCGAATGGGAGAGAGGGACATGGGTGGTGAACTGCTGGCTGCGGAAGTCAGGGCGTACCTCGACGACCTGGTGCCGCCTCGTCCGGCGGAGATGCAGAGGATGGAGGCCTATGCGCGGCAGACGCGGTTCCCCATCATCGGGCCGGCCGCGGGCCATTTCTGTTATCTGTTGGCACGGATGATCGGTGCGCGGCGGGTCTTCGAGATGGGATCAGGCTACGGCTACTCGACCGCCTGGTTCGCGCAGGCCGTGAAGGAAAACGGCGGCGGGACGGTGTTCCACGTTGTCTGGGATGAGGACCTGTCACGTCGGGCGAGGAGGCATCTGGCCGCGCTGGGGTACGAGGGGATCGTCCAGTACCGGGTCGGGGAGGCGGTTCAGGCCCTGCGCGAGACCGAGGGGACGTTCGATCTGATCTTCAACGACATCGACAAGCAGGCCTATCCGGACTCGCTGCCGGTGGTCGCCGACAAACTCCGGCCGGGCGGCGTCCTCATTGCAGACAACATGTTCTGGAACGGGCGGGTCTTCGATCCGAACGACCGTTCCCTTTCCACCTGGGGAGTCCGCGAGTTCACCCGGCTGATTGTACGCGACCCGCGGTGGAGTGTTTCGGTGGTTCCGATCCGGGACGGGCTGCTGGTCGCCTGCCGGACGGGTTGAGCCCGCAGGCTACATCCGCACGATTCCCCGCGGATCGAGCACGTCCCGGATCCCGTCTCCCAACAGGTTGAACCCCAGCACCAGCGACATGATGGCCAGGCCCGGGAACGTCGAGACCCACCATCGGCCGGTGATGAGCTGGTTGCGACCCTCGTTGATCATCGCCCCCCACTCGGGGGTGGGCGGTTGGGCGCCCAGCCCGATGAAACTCAGGCTCGCGGCCAGCAGGACCGTGAACCCCATGCCCAGGGTGGCGCGGACCACCACCGGTGAGATGACGTTGGGGGCGATGTGCTTGGCCAGGATTCCCGCGTCGGACGCGCCCAGCGCCTGCGCGGCTTCCACGTAGGTCTCCTCGCGCACCGAGAGCGTCGAGGCGCGCCCGATCCGCGCGTATCCGGCCACCCCCACCACGGCCAGCGCCAGGATGGCCTTCTCCAGCCCGGGCCCCAGGACCGAGGCCAGGGCCATGGCGAGTACCAGACCCGGGAAAGCGATGATGATGTCCATGACCCGCATGATAAGGTCGTCGAGCCGCCCGCCGACGTATCCCGCCAGGATCCCCAGCGGCGCGCCCACGCCCGCCGCCACGCCCACAGCGAACAGGGCGATCAACAGGTCGTAGCGGGCGCCGTGGAGGATGCGGCTCAGGATGTCGCGGCCGTAGAAGTCCGTACCCAGCCAGTGGCCGCGCGCCGGGGGCAGCATGCGGGCGTCCAGGTGGACCTCCACCGGATCGTAGGGCGAGATGAGCGGAGCGGCCAGTGCCAGCACGATCCAGACCAGCAGGATGGCCAGCCCCAGCATGGAGAGGCGGTTCCGGCGGAACCGCCGCACCAGCAGCCGGCCCACGGCTACCCGCTCGGGCTGCCGGGAGGCGCTACTGATAGCGAATTCGCGGATCGAGGACCGCATAGGTCAGGTCCACCAGGAAGTTGACGGTGACAAAGGCCGTGGCGATCAGCACCGTGGCTCCCAGCACCGGCGCGTAGTCGAGCCACTGGATCGACTCGACGAAGTACAGCCCGACCCCCGGCCAGGCGAAGACCGTCTCGATGAGGACGTTACCGCCGAAGAGGCCACCGAACTGGATGCCCAGCACCGTGACCGTGGGGATCAGGGCGTTGCGCAGCGCGTGCACGTAGAACACACCCCGGGGCGGCAGCCCCTTCGCCCAGGCGGTCCGGACGTAGTCCTGGTTGAGGATTTCTACCATGCTCGACCGCAGCAGCCGGACCACCAGACCCACCGAGGCCAGCGACAGCACGAACGCCGGGGGAAGCAGGTGCCAGAGCACGCGGGCCCACAGCGCGAGATCTCCGGCCAACAGGCTGTCCACGAGATAGAACCCGGTGACATCCGGCGGCGGGACCACGCTGATCCCCAGCCGGCCGGTCGGCGTTGGGAGGATGCCGAGCTGATAGTAGCCCACGTAGACCAGGATCAACCCGAACCAGAAACTGGGCATCGAGAGGAAGAGCAGCGACGCCAGCCGGCTGGCGTGGTCGGCGGCGGTATTGGCCCGTGCGCCCGAGAGGACGCCCAGCGGGATCCCGAGCACCAGCGTGATGAGGAAACTCAACGTCCCCAGTTCGACCGTCGCGGGCAGGTAGCGCGCCAGATCGTGAGCCACCGGACGCCCGCTGCGGATAGACCGCCCCATCTCCCCGCGGGCCAGGTTCCTGAGGTAGTGGACGTACTGGATGTAGACCGGCCGGTCCAGCCCCCACTGCTGGCGCATGGCCCGGAGGATTCGTTCGTCGGTGGCGGCTTCGCCCAGCAGGAGTCGCACCGGGTCGCCGGGGACCAGGTGCATGAGCGCAAACGTGACCACGGTGATGCCGACCAGGATGAACGGCAGCGACAGCAGCCGCCGCAGGACGAACCGCCACACCGAGACAGACACGGGAGGTCAGGCGGGGCCGGGGCCGGTCCCGGCCCCGCCGGCGGCGGGCCGCGTCAGAGCGCCTTCTGCACCGGGAAGAAGTACCAGTTGCCCGACGGGTACAGCACCCAGCCTTTCACCCACTTCCGCTGCGCGTAGAAGAGCATCGAGTTGTAGATCCAGGCGCTGGGGGCGTCCTCGATGACCAGCCGCTGGATGGCGTGGATGATCGCTGCCCGCTTTTTCGAATCCATGGTCACCAGCAACTGGTTGATCAACCGATCGACATCCCGATTGGTGTAAAAGGCGTAGTTGCCCTTGGGGCCGTGGTTCTTGGAATGGAAGTTGCTCAGGACGTAGTCCTCCACGATGGGCAGGCTCAGGCCGGAGAGCGCAAACAGCGGCATCTTGCCTTCCTGGAAGTTGGTCACGAACGTCGGCCAGGGGATGCTCCGGATCTCGGCCTCGATCCCCACCTTCTTGAGCTGGGCCTGCACGGCGATGGCCGTCTGTTCGCGCTCGGTATTCCCCGCATTGTAGTAGATCTCGGTCTTGAACCCGTCGGGGTAGCCGGCCTCGGTGAGCAGGCTCTTGGCGCGTCCCGGGTCGATCCTGTACGGCCAGTATTGATCGGTCCAGGCCTCCAGCGCCGTCGGGATCGCGCTCTTCGCCACGGTGGCGTAGCCGAACGCCGCCGCCCGGTTGACCGCGTAGGGATCGATGGTGTAGAGAACCGCCTGGCGGACCTTCTTGTTGTCGAACGGCTTCATCCGGTTGTTCATCCAGACCTGGTGCATGCCGATGCCGTTCTCCCGGTTGATGATGATGTCGGGGTTGCCGATGAGCTGCTGGGTCATGTCCGGCGGGAGCCGGTAGACGATGTCCAGTTCGCCGCGCAGGAGGAGCAGGAGCTGGGTGGACATGTCCCGGATGATGCGGAAGACGATGCGACGGAGCTTCGGGGTCCCCTGCCAGTACTCGGGGTTGGCCACGAGTTCGAAGGACTCTCCGGCTTTCCACGGCCCCCACTTGAAGGGGCCGGTTCCGTCCACGTTCCTGGCCATCCACTCGTTGTGCTTGCCTGCCTGGATGCCGCCCTGCGCTTCGACCGTCCTCGGGTTGACGATGGCGCCGGTATTGGTGGCGGCCAGGAGCTGCAGGAAGAACGGGGCAGCCTTCTTGAGCTGGATCCGCACGGTGTAGCGGTCGGGGGCCTGGGTGCTGGTGGTATCCATATACTCGGCGACCAGCCGGGAGGGCCCGAGCCCGATGGTGAGCATGCGGTTGATGGAATACCGGACGGCTTCTGCGGTCATCTCGTCGCCAGAGTGGAACTTCACGCCGCGGCGAAGCCGAAACGTGTATGTCTTGCCATCCGGCGAGACCTCGTAGGACTCCGCCAGGTGTGGTTGCACCTCGGCGGTGCCCACCACCTTGCCCTTGACCTCTGTGGTCTTGTAGCGGACCAGGGTCTCATAGGTGTTGTCCAGCATCCACATGGAGCCCCAGTCGGTGATCGCATGGGGATCCAGATTAACCGGTTCCCAGTATACGCCGTAGAGCAGCGTGTCCGGATTGGGAACTCGAGGCTGGGCACCGGCGAGTCCGGTGCTGACCGCCAGTACCGCGACGACAACAAGGACGGCGCTCCACCGATGGCCGGAACGCTTCACACCTGCCACCCCCTCGCGGTTGCGGGTTTGTGGAGTTCCGCCTGCTCTCTTCCGCTCCCCCGGGGAGGAATCCTCTGCCGGGCCGGATTCACGGTGCCGCCCGTCTGACGCCCAGGTAGCGGACGAGGACTTCCGGCACGGCGGCCACGTCGGCCGGGGTCCCGTGATAGCGCACGCGTCCCGCCTCCATCAACACCACTCGATCCGCCACCTGCAGCGCGGCGTCGACCTTTTGCTCGACCAGCAGTATGCCGACGCCCCGGGTCTTCAAGAACTGGATGACCCCGAGCAGCGACCGGACGAGGGCGGGCATCAGCCCCTCGGTGGGCTCGTCCATCAGGAGATACCGTGGCTCGGCGCACAGCGCCCGTGCGGTGGCCAGCATCTGCTGTTCGCCCCCGCTGAGGGTACCCGCCTGCTGCCGCAACCGGCCCCGCAGGACGGGGAAGAGCTCAAAGATCCATTCCGGGATCACGCGCCGGCTCCCCCTGACCAGCAGGCCCATCCTCAGGTTCTCCTCGACGGACAGCGACGGGAAGACCCCCCGCCCCTGGGGTACGTAGGCCACCCCCAGCGGGGGAATCTCGTGCGGCCGCAGCCCGGTCAGGTCCTGGTCGTCGAGGCGGATGCGGCCCGACGCAGGTTTCACCAGCCCCATGATCGCCTTGAGCGTCGTAGTCTTGCCCGCGCCGTTGCGGCCCATCAGGCACAGGATCTCCCCCGGTGACAGCGTCAATGACACGTCGTGCACCACGCGGGCCGCGCCGTACGCGCACGTGACGGCTTCCAGTGCCAGCGTCATTGGCCCAGATAGACCCGTTGCACGTCCGGGTTGGCCTCGATCTCCCCCGGTGTGCCTTCGGCGACGATGCTCCCTCTGTCCATCACGGTGATCCGATGCGACAGGCCCAGGACGACCTCCAGGTTGTGCTCGACGAGCAGCACGGTCACCTTATCGGCGATCCGACGGATGAGCGCCGTCAGGGCGGCGCTCTCGTCGGGGGCAAGACCCTGGGTCGGTTCATCGAGGACCAGCAACCGAGGCCGCAGCGCGAGGGCCATGGCCATCTCCAGCAGGCGCTGATGGCCGTGGGGCAGCGCGCCGGCGGGCAGGTCCCAGGCGGCCGGCAGCCCGACTTCCTCCAGGGCGCTGTGGACGTCACGGGCCAGCCAGTGGTCGTCGGGCCTGAGGATGTCGAAGGCCGAACGCAGCCACCGGCGCTGCACCGCCAGCGCCACATTGGCATAGACGGAGAGGTTGCCGTAGATGCTGGTGAGCTGGAAGGTGCAAACGATACCGAGCGCGACCCGGGCGTGTGCCGGGGCCGCGGTGATGTCGCGGCCGCTGAAGAGCACCCTGCCGGAGGTCGGGCGGATCCGGCCGCTGATCATGCCGACCAGGGTGGTCTTGCCCGCGCCGTTCGGGCCGATGATCGCGCGGATCTCGCCGGGGTCCACCCGAAGGTCCGCGCCCCGCACCGCCTGCAGGCCTCCGAAGGCCTTGTGCAGCGCCTCGGTCTGCAGCAGCGGGCCTATGGTAGCCACGGCCACCACCGGGCCCGCAGCGCGCCGGCGAGGCCAGCCGGGAACTTCATGACGAGCACCACCAGCGCCAGGCCGACCACGAGGAGATAGCTGGATGTCAGGCTGCTCGCCGCGTCCACCATGTAGGTCATCAGGCCCGTGCCGATCAGCGGCCCCACCGTGGTGCCCGCGCCGCCCAGCAGCACCCAGAGGAGCGGGTAGATGGAGTAGAGGATGGACGCGAACGTGGAGCCCACGTACGAGAACAGGAGGGCGTAGACGGCGCCGGCGGTCCCGGTGATCGCGCCCGAGGCGATCAGGGCCAGGAGCCTGTAGGCAGAGGTGTTGTAGCCCAGCATCCGTGTCCGCTCCTCGTTCTCCCGGATGGCTACCAGCACCCTCCCCGCGGGAGACCGCACGAGCCAGAGGCTGACCAGCAGACACGCCGCCAGCGTCGCCAGCGCCACGTTGTACTTGACGCCCGGGTCGGCCAGGGCGAGTTCGAGCCCGCCCAGGCGCAGGGGCTGGAGGTGTCCGGTCAGGACCAGCCCCTGGTCGCCGCCCGTGATTCGGCTGGAGAGCAGCGTGGACAGGTAGAAGACCTGGGCGAACATCATGGTCACGATTAAAAACGCCACTCCGGTCGTGCGCAGGGTGAGCAGGCCGACGACGGCGGCCACCAGGATGCTGGCCGCGATGCCGACCAGGAAGGCCTCGGCCGGTCCGAGGTCAAGGTAGTAGACCGTCAGGCCCGACCCATAGACGCCGGTGGCGAAGAACATGGCGTGGCCCAGGCTCATCAACCCCGCATATCCCAGCAGGAGGTTGTAGCCGACGGCGTAGGTGGCCAGGACCATGATCCGCGCCGCCATGCCGTGGTGGAACGGCGGGAGGAACGCCTGAAGGATGAGCAGCACGAGCAGGATCACCAGGTGGAGTGCGAGCGCGCGGCGGCCGTCGCCCCGGGTCATACGGGCTGTTCCCCGAACAACCCGCCCCTCCGGAAGACCAGGACGAGCGCCACGAGCCCCGAGGCGACGATCCTGGCCAGGGTGGGAGAGAAGAAGACGGACACCACCCCGTCGATGAGTCCCATGAGCAAGGCCGCCACCATGGTCCCCTTCAGGCTGCCCAGCCCGCCGATGATGACCACCATGAACGAGAGCAGGAGCGCATCCAGTCCCATGAGGTAGTGCGCCTGCTGGACGGGGACGATCAGGACGCCGGCGAAGGCGGCCAGGACGCCGCCCAGCGCGTAGGTGGCCGCGTAGACCCGGTCAACGGGCACGCCGAACGCCTGCGCCATCTGGGGGTCCTGCTGCGTCGCGCGCATGTAGAGGCCCAGCGTGGTGCGGTTGACCACCAACCAGGTCGCCCCCAGGAGCAGCACCGCCAGGCCGCCGACCATCAGTTTGTAGCCCGAGTAGCCGAACCATGGGAATTGAACGGTGAAGGCCACGGGAGCGGCCACCGGCCTTGCCTCGGGGCCGTAGAGGCTGAGGACCGCCTGTTGGATGATGTACAGCAGTCCGATGGTGGCCACGATGGTGGCCCCGGGCGCATAGCGGAGGGGCCGCAGGACGAACCGGTCGGCCGCCACGGCGACGGCACCGGCGACCGCGGGCGCGGCGACCAGCGCCAGCAGGAAACTGCCCGTGGCCTGGAAGACCACCCAGGCGCCCACTGCGCCCAGCATGTAGAATTCGCCGTGGGCCACGTTGACGATCCTCATGACGCCGAAGACCAGGGAGAGGCCCAGGGCCGTGAGGGCGAGGATCAGCCCCGAGGTTGCGCCTTCGAGCAGGGCAAGGAACAGCCGTCCTTCCAGAGGGGAACTCCCTAGAAGATCGGGCCGCGATGCGGTCTAGAGGGGCTGCCGGGTGTAGTCCGCCTCAGCAGGGTACATGCCCTCCTCGATCGCGGTCCTGTGGACGACCTTGAGTTTCCGGCCCACGACCTGGGAGATGAACTGCTGGCCGAACACCTGGTGCAGCCGCCCGACGAAGCGTTTGGGGCCCTGGGGGTGCTCGATCCCTTCCTTGAAGGTCTCGATCTTCTCCAGAGTTTCGATGAAGCCGGGATAGTCTCTCGGGCTCCTGTACCCGCTCTGCTCCACGACCTCCTTGATGACGAAGAGGGTTTCCCAGACGCCGAACATGTGGGAGTAGGTCGAGACGTCTCTGGGATCCCGCACGCTGGCGCCGTTGGCGTCCACCCCGACCCGCTGCCGGTACTGGCGTTCCCAAGGCGTGGCATACTGGCCTGCGTAGCGCGGGAAGGCCTCCCACAGGAACGTTCCCTCCAGGTACTCCAGCCCCGGGCTGGCGATGTCCACACCCTCCAGCGAGTCGATGAACCCGAAGAGGCGGGGTTTGCGCCGTCCGAAGAACTCGCCCATTTCCTTGACGAACGTCAGCACGCCAGGCCCGACCATGACGTGGTAGACGACGTCGGTGTCCCGCGGCACCCGCGGGAAGTACCTGGTGAACGAGGTCTCCGTGGGCGGGATGGGCACCAGGGCGGTGATGGTAGCTCCCAGCCTGGTCGCCGTCGCGCTGAAGAAGTCCCGGTGGTCGTAGCCGAAGGCGTAGTCGGGGAAGATCATGGCGATCTTTCTGCCGAGGTGCTTGACGACCCAGGGGGCAATCGCGGTCACCTGGGCGCGCACGTCGGTGATCCCCGGCTGGAACGTGTAGCGGTTCAGCTTTCCCGAGGCCACGTGGTAGCCCTCGCTGACCACCAGGTAGGGGATCTTGAGTTCGCCGGCGCGGGGCGCCGCGGCGATGACGACGTTGGAGAACAGCGTCCCGAAGATGAAGTCCACCTTGTGCAGTTGCGCGAGTTTTTCGACGACCTCAACCCCCCGCCGGGGATCGGTGCCGTCGTCTTCGGTCACCAGCGTGACCGGACGGCCGGCGATCCCGCCCGTGGCGTTGATCAGGGCGGCGGCGGCCCGACCGGTCCGTTCGTACCACTTACCGTAGACGGCACCGATGCCGGTGCGGTGCACCTGAAAGCCGATCCGCAGCGGCGGGCCGGACGGGGCGGCGGCGCGGACGACGGGCAGCGGTGCAGCAGGCAGCGAGCCCGCCAGCCGACCCGCGATCCCTGCTCCGACCAGCGCGCCGGCGGTCTTCAACACTGCTCTCCTGGTGAGGGTGCCTGTCCGCATGGACGTCCTCTCGGGCGCAAGGTCTTTGGCGAGCAGGGCCTTCCACGCTCTCACCCAGGAGTCCTGCGCGGGATGCCAGAAGTGGATACCCCAGTCCGCCGTCTGGAGGATGCGCATGCGCCTGTTCATCAGCAGGGAGGAACACCTCCGCCGCGCCTCCCGGGTGCGCGAGGGGCTGGGCCGCCGCGGCGTCGATGCGCTGGTGCTGTTCAGCCCGGCGCAGATCTTCTACCTGACGGGGTTCGCCTTCATCGCCACCGAGCGGCCCATCGCCCTGATCGTCGCCCGTGACGCAGCCGTGCTGTTCGTCCCCCGCCTGGAGGAAGAACACGCGGCCGGCCACGCGGTGGCCGACCGCGTCGTCTCGTACCCAGAGTACCCGGGAGACCGTCACCCGATGGTCCGCCTGGCCGACCTGATGGGGAGCCTGGGTCTGGCCAGGGCGCGCCTGGGCGCCGACGGGGACGGGTATCCCGGGCTCATGGGGTACCGCGGGCCCCGCCTGAGCGAGGTCCTCCCCGACGCGTCGGTGCAGATCATGCGCGACCTCGTCGAGGACATGATGAAGGTCAAGTCGGTCGAGGAGATGGCGCTGATCCGCGAGAGCGTGCGGTGGGGCAACCTGGCCCACACGTTGCTGCAGGAGTACACGAGGCCGGGCGCCAGCGAGAGCGAGGTCAGCCAGCGGGCCTCCTGGGAAGCCACCGTGGCCATGGTCCGGACGCTGGGGCCCGAGTACCGGCCGCTGTCCTGGACCACTCCGGGTGCGCACGCCGGCTATCGGGGTCAGGTGGGCGCCCAGTCGGCGATCCCTCATGCCATGACCACCCACGCCCGCATCCGCGCCGGCGACGTCCTCGTGACGGGGGCAGCGGCGGCGGTGGGCGGCTACACCAGCGAGCTGGAGCGCACGATGGTCGTGGCTCCTGTCAGCGGAGAGCACCGCCGGTGCTTCGACCTGATGCTCGGCGCGCAGCAGACGGCCCTGGACGCGATCAGGCCGGGCCGACCCTGCAGCGATGTGGACCGGGCCGTGCGGGCCTACTTCGAGCGACACGACCTGATGCCGTACTGGCGCCACCACGTCGGCCACGCCCTGGGACTAGGCATCCACGAGGCGCCCTTCTTCGATATCGGCGACGATACGATCATGGAGCCGGGCATGGTCTTCAGCGTGGAGCCGGGCATCTACATCCCGGGGGTTGCCGGCTTCCGCCACTCCGACACGGTGGTGGTGACCGAGGACGGGTACGAGATGCTGACGTACTATCCGCGGGATCTGGCGTCGCTGACCATCGAAGGGTAGGGAATGCAGACCCGGGCGTGGCCTGGCTCGTCCGGAACTACGATCTCGTGATTGCCGCGACATGGGAGCACCTGATGCTCACCATCGAGACGGTGATCATCGCCCTGGTCATCTCGCTGGCCGTCGGGATCCTCGCCGCCCGCCACCCGCTCGTGTACCGGCTCGCGGTCACCACCACCGGAGTGTTCTTCACGATCCCCAGCCTGGCACTCTTTCCCTGCTCGTCCCCGTGGTGGGCCTGGGCAGGGTTCCGGCTTTGATCGGTCTGGTGGGGTACTCGCTGCTGGCCCTCATTCGGAACATTGTGACCGGCCTGCGGGGGTCCCGCCGGAGGTGGTGGAGGCCGCCGTCGGGATGGGATTCTCTCGACGGCAGATCCTTGTGTGGATTGAACTACCGCTGGCGCTCCCGGTTATCGTGGCAGGCATCAGGGCCGTGTCGGTTACAGTCATCGGCATCGGGACCGTGGCAGCCTACGTGAACGCGGGAGGGCTGGGGGCGCTGATCCTCTCCGGGATCCAGCAGACCAACACCGCGAAGATCGCCGCCGGAGCCGTCATGGCCACGGCGATGGCCTGGGGAGCCGACAACGGGCTGGAGCGGGTACGACGCTGGCTGGCCGCGGGGGCCAGAGCCTGACGGCGCGGTTCTGACGGACACAACCCGAAAGGGTACCTGAGGGGGTGGAGGCGATGAGGCGGGTGTGGGTCTCTCTGACTGCAGTCGTTGTGATGCTGTTGATCGGAGCGTCATCAGGGGAGGCAGCCGGCGAGGGCGGCAAACTCACGATCCGGGTCGGCTCCAAGAACTTCACCGAGCAGTTCATCCTGGCCGAGATGTACGCGCAGGCGCTGGAAGCGAAGGGCTACCGGGTCGAGCGCTTTATCAATCTCGGGGGCACGCTTATCGCTCACCAGGCGGTCGTCAGCGGGAAGATCGACGTGTATCCCGAGTATACGGGCACGGCCCTGGCCGCGGTGGTAAAAGGCACGCTCATCGCGGATCCGGAGGCGGTCTACCGGCAGGTGAAGGAATACAACGAACGGCACCTGGGCCTCACACTGCTGGCGATGTCCAGGATGAACAACGGGTATGTGCTGGTGGTCCTGCCCGAGACCGCCGTCAGGTACAGGCTCAAGACCATGTCAGATCTGGCGAGGGTCTCCAGGCAGCTCGTGCTGGGTGCTGGTCCGGAATGGGCCGACCGCGAGGACGGCGTACCCGGTCTCAGGAAAGTCTACGGCATGGAGTTCAGGGAATTCCGGCCCATGATCACGGCGCTGAAGTACCAGGCCCTGCGCGAGCGCCAGGTGGATGTGATCAACGGTTTTACCACCGACGGACAGATCACGGCCATGAAGCTAGTCCGCCTGACTGACGACAGGAACTTCTGGCCCCCCTACCGCGTGGCCCCGGTCATTCGTAGAGAACTGGCGCGGAACTATCCGGGGATCGTCCAGGTCCTCAACGGCGTCACCGCGCTGCTGACCGATGAGAGCCAGTCCGAGCTCAACTGGCGCGTGGACGGTCTGAAGGAGGAACCGCGAGACGTGGCACGGGAGTTCCTCAGAAGACACGGTCTGGTCAGGTAAAGAGGTGCCCGTCCTGTTCGAGGCGTGGGGTTACGCCCTCCGCCATCAGGATCGATTCTGGCGGGCGGTGGCCATCCATGCTGAACTCAGCCTGCTGGCCCTGGCTGCCGCCGCCCTGCTGGCTATCGGGACGGGCATCCTGCTTTCCCGTCACCGGCGCGCGGCGTTCGTCGTCGTCAACGCGGCGGCCATGGGCCGGACGATCCCGGTCCTGGCCATCCTGGCCCTGCTGCTGCCTGTCCTGGGCATCGGGTTCAGGCCGGCCCTGGTCGCCCTGATCCTCATCGCCGTCCCGCCGATTCTGATCAACACCTATGTGGGGCTGACCGAAGTGGACCCCGCTGCCATCGAGGCGGCGCTCGGCATGGGGATGGCATCCCGGGACCTGCTCTGGAGGATCGAGCTACCCCTGGTCGCCCCCGTGATCTTTGCCGGCCTGCGCACTTCGGCGGTGAACGTGGTGGCCAGCGCGACGCTGGCGACGTTCATCGGGGCCGGCGGGCTCGGCGACTTCATCCAGGCCGGGATCGCCCTGAACGATGCGGCGCAGCTCCTGGTGGGGGCCGTCCCCGTGGCCGCGGGCGCCGTGCTCGTCGACTGGGGGTTCGGGGCGCTGGAGCACCTGCTGACACCCAGGGGTTTGCGGCTCGAGGCCGCGTGATGCGATTGGGCAAGACGACGATCGGGAAGATGGCCGCCCGCCGGATCGTGGATCAGCCTCACTCCCGCAATGTCCTGGCAGTGGAATTCCGTAGCGGTCCCTGTCAAGCCATTTGTGATTGTTACCCAACCCGGTATCATCGCGCCATCTACGGTGTTACCGGGGCAAGGGGGGAGGAGAGGATACCCCTGCCTTTCGTCCCGCTGCC
>JAVKHQ010000015.1:0-74288 GCA_031459875.1 Candidatus Fervidifonticultor sextus
CGTCCTCTGCGAGCGGGGCATCCGCGGGTTCAACAACCACACCAGGTACACGCTGGACCTGTCGGCGGTGCCGGTGCTGAAGCGGCTCACCCACCTGCCGGTGATCGTGGACCCCAGCCACGGCACCGGGAAGTGGCGCTATGTGGCGTCCATGGCGCGGGCGGCGGTGGCGGCGGGCGCGGACGGGTTGATGATCGAGGTCCATCCCGATCCGGCCAATGCGCTCTCCGACGGGCCACAGTCCCTCACGCTGGAGAACTTCACCACCCTAATGGCGTCCCTGCGGCCGGTTGCCGCGGCGGTCGGGCGGCTGATGTGAACGTGGCGCCGGAAGCCTCCCCCGGCTTTCCCAGGGTCGCGACCGTGATCGGCCTCGGGCTGATCGGCGGTTCGCTGGCACTGCGGCTGCGGGAGGTCGGTGTTCGGGTCCTGGGCGTGGATATCGATCCGGAGGCGCTGGCGCTGGCCAGGCGGCGCGGGGCGATCGAGGCCGGCGGCACCGATCTCGACCCGGTGGCCGCCGCCGACCTGGTGATCGTGGCGACGCCCCTGGAGGAGGTCGCGCAGGTGGGAATCGCCGCGGCCCGCCGGATGCGGGTCGGGGCCGTGCTCACCGACACCGGGAGCGTGAAGGCCCCGGTCGTCGCGGCGATCCACGCCGCGCTGACCCCCGGGGTGCGGTTCGTCGGCGGGCATCCCATGGCCGGCAACGAGCAGCACGGGATGGCCGCGGCTGATCCGGCCCTGCTGGACGGGAGGCCCTATGTGCTGACCCCGACAGCGCGCACCGCCCCCGAGGCGGTGACGGCGATGCAGGAGGTCGTTGCGCGCCTGGGGATGCGCCCGGTCGTGCTGGATCCGATCCAGCACGACGAACTGGTGGCGCAGGCCAGCCACCTGCCGTACCTGGTCAGCCTGGCGCTGCTGCGCGCGGTTGCCGACGATGCCCGGACCGTGGGAGGGCCGGCGCTGGCCGACATGACCCGCATCGCGCACAGCCCGGCCGCGATGTGGGCCGAGGTCTGCCGGGCCAACCGCGAGGCGATCCTGCGGGCCCTGACGCGCTACGAAGAGGAACTGCAGCGGCTGCGCCGCGACGTGGAAGCCGGAACCCTGTCGGGGCCCTCGGCTCCGGAGGCCCGCCGGGCCACCCCGGGGGGAGGGGTGCGGTGAGCCGGCTCCCGATCACGCCCACGAAGACGGAATTCCTCAGCCGGGCGCGCTCCGGCAACCTCATTCCGGTCACCTGCGACCTCTTCGCCGACCTGGAGACGCCCATTTCGGCGTTCCTGAAACTGCGCACTAGCAGCGAGGCCTACCTGCTGGAGAGCGTCGAGGGCGGGGAGAAGGTGGGACGGTACTCGTTCATCGGCACCGACCCGGCCATGCGGTTGCGGGCGTACGGCCGGCAGGTGGACGTCTGGCGGCCGCGCGGCGCGTTTGCCACCGAGGCCGACCCCCTCGAGGTCGCGCGGGACCTGCTGGCCGGGTACCGGCCGGTTCCCCATCCCGGCCTGCCGCGCTTCTACGGTGGGGCGGTCGGGTACTTCGGCTATGACTGCGTCCGGCTGTGGGAACGACTGCCCAACCGACCGAAGGATCCCCTGGGACTGCCGACGTGCTACCTGATCGTCACCGACGCGGTGGTGATCTTCGACCACGTGGCCCACACGATGCGGATCGTGGCGAACGCGGCGGTCGACGGGAGCGCCGCCGAGGCGTACCGGTTAGCCGTGGAGACCGTCGAGCGCATCTACGAACGGCTGCGTTCACCGCTGGTCCCACCGGAGCCGGGCGGCCGCGTGGAGCCCGTGATGGATCAGGAGATGCCGGCGGCGGACTTCCTGCGCGCGGTCGAGCGGGCCCGGGAGTACGTGTACGCGGGAGATATCTTCCAGGTGGTGCTGTCGCGGCGGTTCTCAGCGCGGACGGCGGGCCTGGACGCCCTCGACGTCTACCGGGCGCTGCGCACGGTCAACCCGTCGCCGTACATGTTTTTCCTGGACTTCGAGGGCGTCAAGATCGCCGGGTCCTCGCCCGAACTGCTGGTGCGCCTCGAGGACGGCGTCGTGGAGACCCGACCGCTGGCCGGGACGCGACCCCGCGGGCTCCACGAGGCGGACGACCGCCGGCTCGAGGCGGAATTGCTGGCCGACGAGAAGGAGCGCGCCGAGCACACGATGCTGGTGGACCTGGGCCGCAACGACCTGGGGCGGGTCTGCCGCTACGGTACGGTCGAGGTGACCGACCTGATGAGCGTGGAGCGGTTCAGCCATGTCATGCACATCGTCAGCAACGTCCGCGGCGTGCTGAACGGCGGACGCGATGCCTTCGACGTGCTGCGGGCGTGCTTCCCGGCCGGGACAGTGACCGGCGCGCCCAAGGTGCGCGCCATGGAGATCATCGACGAACTCGAGCCCGTGGCCCGGGGCCCGTATGCCGGCGCGGTGGGCTACGTGGGGTATTCAGGGAACATGGATACCGCGATTACCATCCGGTCCATCGTGATGACCAACGACCGGGCCTACGTGCAGGCTGGCGCCGGGATCGTCGCCGACTCGGTTCCCGAGCGCGAGTACCTTGAGACGGTCAGCAAGGCCAAGGCGCTGGTCCGTGCGCTGGAGATCGTGGGCCGGTCGCGCGAGCCGCTGCTCAAGGCGGGTGGGGCGCGATGATCGCCGTCATCGACAATTACGATTCCTTCACCTACAACCTGGTCCAGCACCTGGGATCGCTGGGCGCCGACCTGGAGGTCTACCGCAACGATGCCATCACGGTGGACGAGCTGGCCTCGCGGCAGCCGGAGGCGATCGTGATCTCGCCGGGTCCGTGTACGCCCAAGGAAGCCGGCATCTCGGTGGAGGTGATCCGGCGACTGGGTCCGTCGGTCCCGATCCTGGGCGTCTGCCTGGGCCACCAGAGTATCGGCGAGGCCTTCGGCGGGCAGGTCGTCCGCGGCCCCGCGCCGGTCCACGGCAAGACCTCCATGATCCACCACGACGGCCGGACCATCTACGAAGGGCTGGCGTCTCCGTTCGAGGCCACACGGTACCATTCCCTGATCGTGTCCCGCGACGGGCTGCCCGACGACCTGGAAGTCTCGGCCTGGCTGGACGACGGACTGATCATGGGGCTGCGGCACCGGAGGTATCCGATCGAGGGCGTCCAGTTCCACCCGGAGTCGGTGCTGACGGCAGTGGGGAAGGCGATGCTGGCCAGGTTCCTGGCCCGGGCCGCCGCCCACGCCGCGCGCGGGCCACTGGCCCAGGGGGTGGCGCCGTGATCCGCGAGGCCATCCGGGCAGTGGTCGACCACCGGTCGCTCTCGGAACAGGACGCCTGGGCGGCGATGGGCGAGATCATGGACGGCCAGGCGACGCCGGCGCAGATCGCGGCATTCATCACGGCGCTGCGCATGCGTGGCGAGACCGTCGACGAGATCGCCGGTTTCGCCCGCGCCATGCGCGAGCGGGCGCTGCGGGTCATCCCGCGGGCGGACCGGCTGATCGACCTGGTCGGGACCGGCGGCGACCGGGTGAGCACGTTCAACGTGTCCACCACCGCGGCCTTCGTGGTGGCCGGGGCCGGCGGGTACGTGGCCAAGCACGGCAACCGGGCCGTCAGTCGTCAGTCGGGGAGCGCGGACGTGTTGGAGGCGCTGGGCGTCAACATCCAGGTCAGCCCGGCTGTGGTGCAGCGGTGCATCGAGGACATCGGGATTGGGTTCCTGTTCGCGCCCATCTACCACGCCGCCATGAAGCACGCAGCCGGGCCCCGCAAAGAGATCGGCATCCGCACGGTCTTCAACATCCTGGGCCCGCTGGCCAACCCTGCGGGAGCGTCCAGCCTGCTGGTCGGGACCTACGACCCGGCGCTGGTGCGGATCATGGCCGAGGTGCTGGCTGAACTCGGGGTCCGGCGGGCGATGGTCGTCCACGGCGACGGGATGGACGAATTCTCGACGCTGGGCCCCACCCAGATCGCCGAACTGCGGGATGGCCGCGTGCAGGTGACGATGCTGGACCCCGCGTCGTTGGGCATCGCTTCGCCGGCGCCCGAGGCGGTCGCGGGCGGGACGCCGCAGCACAACGCGGAGGTGGCGCAATCCGTGCTGCGCGGGGAGATGGGCCCGGCGCGGGACCTGGTGGTGCTGAACGCCGGAGCGGCGCTGGTTGTCGGCGAGTTGGCAGAAGACCTGCGCGAAGGGACGGCGTTGGCGGCCCGGGCGATCGACTCGGGGGCCGCCTACGAGAAACTCGAGGCGCTGCGGGTGACCACGCGGGCAGCCCAGGCCGGGGGGCCGGGACGCGGATGATGGTGCTCGACGAGATCGTCGCCCACAAGCGGCAGGAGGTGGCCGCCAGCCGGACGGTCGTCCCCCCGGGCGAGATGGAGGCCAGGGCGCTGGCGGCTCCCCCGCCCCGGGACTTTGCCGCGGCGATTGCCGGGCCACCGGTGCGTCTGATCGCCGAAGTCAAGCGCGCCTCGCCGTCGGCCGGGGGGATCCGCCGGGACGCCGATCCGGCCGTCTTTGCCCGCCACTACCAGCGGGCCGGTGCGGCGGCCGTGTCGGTGTTGACAGACCGACGGTACTTTTCGGGCCACACTGACGACCTGCTGGCGGTCCGGCGCGCCGTCAGCCTGCCCGTGCTGCGAAAGGACTTCGTCGTGGATCCGTATCAGGTGTACGAGTCCCGCGCCCTGGGCGCCGATGCCATCCTGCTGATCGTGGGGACCGTCCCTTCGCGCGACCTGGCCGCCCTGGGCCGGCTCGCCGGCCGCCTGGGGCTGACCCCTGTGTTCGAGGTCCACACCGAGGCCCAGGTGGATGAAGCGCTGGAGGCGGGTGCCCGCGTGATCGGGATCAACAACCGGGACCTGCAGACGCTGCAGGTGGACCTCGACACCACGGTGCGCCTGCGCCCCCGCATCCCCCGGGGCCGGGTGGTCGTCAGCGAGAGCGGCATCACGACCCCTGATGACGTCGTGCGGGTGTGCGGCGCCGGGATCGACGCCGTGCTGGTCGGCACGGCGCTGATGGCGAGTGCGGATCCGGTGGCGCACCTGCAGGCGCTGCGCCTGGCCGCCGAACGGAGCGGACAGATGGGAGGACGGCCTCCATGAGGAAGGGACGTCTGCTGACCGGCGACCGCCCGACCGGGAAGCTCCACCTGGGGCACTACGTCGGCACCCTCGCCAACCGCGTCCGCCTGCAGGACGAGTACGAGTGCTTCTTCCTGCTGGCCGATTACCACATCCTCACGACCCGGCTGGATCACCTGGAGGAGATCGAGGGGAACATCCGCGAGGTCGTGCTGGACTACCTCAGCGTGGGGATCGATCCCGAACGTTCCACGATCTTCCTCCAGTCGGCGGTGCCGCAGATCCCTGAACTGGCCCTGATCTTCTCCATGCTGGTCACGGTGCCGCGGCTGCAGCGGGTGCCCACGCTGAAGGAGCAGATGCGCGACCTGCACATCGCGCAGCCGTCGGCTGGGCTGCTCAACTACCCGGTGCTCCAGACAGCGGACATCCTGAGCGTGCGCGGCGAGATCGTGCCGGTGGGCAAAGACCAGGCCTCGCACCTGGAACTGGCGCGCGAGATCGCGCGGCGGTTCAACGAACTGTTCGCGCCGGTCTTCCCCGAGCCCCAGACGCTGATCGGCGAGGTCGGCACCCTGCCGGGGACCGACGGCAAGGCGAAGATGAGCAAGTCGCTGGGCAACGTGATCTACCTGTCGGACGACCCCGAGGTCGTGACGCAGCGGGTGATGCGGATGTACACCGACCCCAGGCGCATCCACCCCACCGACCCCGGCACCGTCGAGGGGAATCCGGTGTTTGTCTACCACGATGCGTTCAACGCCGACCGGGCCGAGGTCGCCGACCTCAAGGAACGCTACCGGGCCGGCCGCGTCGGCGACGTGGAGGTCAAGAGGCGGCTGGCCGCTGCCCTCAACGCCTTCCTGGAGCCCATCCGCGAGCGCCGCCGGCGGTACGCCGCGCGCCCCGAGATGGTGGAAGAGATCATCGTGGAAGGCAGCCGCCGCGCCCGGGCGATTGCGGCCGAGACCCTGGAACGGGTCCGGGAGGCTATGAAGTTGGCCTACTACCGCGGGGTGCGACCGCGCGCGTGACCCGGATCAAGATCTGCGGGATCAGCGACGAGGCGGCGGCCGCCGCCGCCGCCGAGGCGGGCGCGGATGCCATCGGGCTGATCTTCGCGGCGAGCCGGCGGCAGGTGGACGCGTCCCGGGCCCGGAGGATTGCGGCGGCACTGCCGCCGTTCGTCACGAAGGTCGGGGTGGTCGTTAACGAGCCGCTGGACCGCCTGCGGGCGCTGGTCGAGGCCGTGCGCCTCGATGCCGTGCAACTCCACGGCGATGAAGGACCGGCGTACTGCCAGGCCGTGCGGGACGCTGGCGTGACCGTGATCAAGGCGATTCGGGTCGCCGGCCCCCTGGATGCGGCGCGCCTGCGGGCGCTGCCGGTGGCGGCGGTGCTCCTTGACACCCACCGGCCGGGCGTGCGCGGGGGTACGGGCGAACCCTTCGACTGGCGGTGGGCGGTCCCGGTGGCGTCGGCGATGCCGGTGATCCTGTCCGGGGGGCTGTCCCCGGAGAACGTGGCGGCGGGGATTGCCGCCGTCCGGCCGTACGGCGTGGACGTGAGTTCGGGCGTGGAGACCGATGGCAGGAAGGACCCGGGCAAGATCCGCGCCTTCGTCGCGGCGGTCCGGGCCGCCGACGCCAGGCTGGCGGCCGGCGGCCCGAAGCCGCCCACACCGCCGGTCCAGGATGCACCACCCGGAGAGGACTGCAGATGAGCGCACAGGTGACGGCGAGAGAGATCGGGCGGTTCGGGCGGTTCGGCGGGCGGTACGTGCCGGAGACGCTGATCCCCGCGCTGGACGAACTGGAGGCCGCATACGCGGCGCTGTCGGTGGATGCCACCTTCCAGGCCGAACTGGCCGAGGCATTGCGCCATTACTGCGGCCGGCCGACACCGCTCTACTTTGCCGCCCGGCTGAGCGAGGCCCTCGGCGTGCGCGTCTACCTGAAGCGCGAGGACCTCCTCCACACCGGCGCCCACAAGATCAACAACGCGCTGGGTCAGGTCTTTCTGGCGCGCCGCATGGGCAAGCGGCGGATCATCGCCGAGACCGGCGCCGGCCAGCACGGCGTGGCCACGGCCACGGCGGCCGCCGTGGCCGGTCTGCCGTGCGAGGTCTACATGGGGGCCGAGGACGTCCTCCGCCAGAGCCTCAACGTCTTCCGCATGCGGCTGCTCGGGGCGCGGGTCATCACCGTCGAGTCGGGCACGAGAACCTTGAAAGATGCGATCAATGAAGCCATGCGCGACTGGGTGACCAACGTGCGGACGACCTTCTACGTCCTGGGCTCGGTGGTGGGGCCGCACCCGTATCCGACGATGGTGCGGGACTTCCAGGCAGTCATCGGTCGCGAAGCCCGGGACCAGATGCTGGAGCAGGCCGGTCGGCTCCCCGATGTGGCCATGGCCTGTGTCGGCGGCGGCAGCAATGCCATGGGGCTGTTCCACGCGTTCCTCGACGATCCGGTGCGGCTGATCGGCGTCGAGGCCGGCGGGGACGGGCTACAGACCGGCCGCCATGCCGCCACGCTGGTCGCCGGGTCGCCCGGCGTGCTCCACGGCACCATGAGTTACCTGCTGCAGGACGCCGCCGGTCAGGTCCGCGAGACGCATTCGATCTCGGCCGGGCTGGACTATCCCGGGGTGGGGCCCGAGCACGCTTACCTCAAGGAGTCCGGCAGGGCCGAGTACGTCGCGGCAGACGACCGCGTCGCGCTGGAAGGGTTCCGGCTCCTGGCCCGGGCCGAGGGGATTCTGGCCGCCCTGGAGCCGGCGCACGCCATCGGGTACCTGCAGCACCTGGCCCCCACGCTGCCGCGCGGCGCGACCGTGCTCGTGGGGCTCTCGGGACGTGGGGACAAGGACGTTCAGGTCGTGGCCAGGGCGCTGGGGGAATCGGTGTGAGCCGGATCGCCGCCACCTTCGCGTCGCTGCGGGCGCAGGGCCGTCGGGCGCTGATTCCCTTTCTGATGGCCGGCGACCCCTCGCTGGATGCCACGGCGTCGTTCCTGCGCGGCTTCGCCGGGTCCGGCGCCGATCTGCTGGAGATCGGCGTCCCCTTTTCGGATCCGATCGCCGACGGGCCCGTCAACCAGCGTGCCGCGCAGCGGGCGCTCGCGCACCACGTGAGGCTGGTGGACGTCCTCAACCTGGTCGCCGACCTCCGGCCTCACGTGGCGCAGCCGGTTGTCCTGCTGTCGTACTACAACCCGATCCTGCAGTTCGGGCTGGAGGCCTTCTGCCGGCGCGCGGCCTCGGCCGGTGTGGACGGTGTGGTGGTTCCCGATCTGCCGCCCGAGGAGGGCGGTCCCCTGGGGGCGGCCGCCGGTCCACACGGCCTGGATACGATCTTCCTGACCGCGCCCACCAGCACCGACGACCGTCTGGCGCGCGTGGCGTCGGCCAGTCGGGGGTTTGTCTACTGTGTCTCCCTGACCGGCGTCACAGGGGTGCGGAGCGATCTGGCCGACGATGTCGGGACGCTGGTCGCGCGCCTGCGGCGGTACACCCCCCTGCCCGTCTGCGTCGGGTTCGGCGTGTCGACCCCGGACCATGCCCGGCAGGTGGCGGCGGTGGCCGACGGGGTCATCGTGGGGAGCGCGATCGTCTCCGTCATTGAGCGCGAGGGCGCCGCGGCCGGCCCGGCGCTCGTCGCGTTCGTGCGGAGCCTGCGCGAGGGCACCGACGCCGCGGTGGGCGCCGCGGCGCCCTGAGGGGCTGCCGGCCGGCAGAGCGCGTCACGCCACATCCTGATGGGCGTCTTCACTCCGCATCCCCACGCAGGCGGTCCGACCGCGGTCTACCTCCGCACGCTGTGTTTCGTCTTCTGCCAGGAGGACGTGTTGCTGATCTTCCGGCAGGATGAGTGTGGGGGATTCTGGAATGCCCCGGGGGGCAAGATCGACCGGGGCGAGGACCCCCTGGAGGCCGCACAGCGCGAACTCCGCGAGGAGGCCGGCATCACCGCGCCCCTGGGCTTTCGCGGGGTGGCGACGGCTGTCGTGCGTTCGACCGGCGAGCACTGGACGATCTTCCTGTTCTCGGCGGAGGTCGGCGACCGGACGGTGGCGGCTTCAGACGAGGGCCCGCTCCGGTGGGCATCGCCGGCCGACCTCGGGACACTGCGGGTGTTTCCCGATCTTCCGCTGCTGCTGCCGCAGCTGCGGAGGCCGGACCGGGGAGCCGTGCTGGCGAAGTTCGTCTACGCCACCCCAGACCCTGCGACGCTGGAGTCGTTTGCGGTTCGGTGACGTGAGATGGGCATGGAAGAAGAGATCCTGGTGGTCCCCCGCGCGGACCTGTTCTGGTGCGGGCCGTTCCGCGGTGTGGTCGCCGACGGTCTCGACGAGTACCTCGTCCGCGTCCGCCGGTTTGGGGTCTTCAGGCGACGCGGCGATGTGGAACGGGACCCGTCATTGAAACAGATCATCCCCTACCTGGTTGTCCGCCGCGCCGACCGCTATATGCTCTTCCGGCGGACGCAGGTGGGCCTCGAGGAGCGCCTGCGCGGACGATACTCGATCGGCGTCGGGGGCCACATCAGCCGCGATGACGTGCGGGCCGCCGACGACGCGGTGGCCGCCGGGTTGCGCCGCGAGCTGGAGGAGGAACTGTCCATCTCGGGCGGGTGGACGGCCCGGTTGGTGGGCGCCCTCAACGACGACGACAACCCGGTGGGCCAGGTCCACTTCGGTCTGGTGCACGTGGTGGACATCACGTCGGGCGAGGTGACGATCCGCGAGACGGACCGGCTTACCGGACGCCTCGCCACGCCGGCCGAAGTCCGCTCGGCCTACGGCGAGATGGAGACCTGGTCGCAGCTCGTCCTGGATTCGGGGCTCGTGGCGCCGTGAGCCGCCGCGTCCCGACCCGCGAAGCCGCTGGCCGCCCGGCCCCCTTCACGCACGACCGGCGGGTGATCATTCCCGTGGGCCCGCCCTACCGCCTGGACCGGACTCTGACCAGCGGCCAGTGTTTCCGGTGGACGGTGACGGGCGGGTCGGCATGGGGGGTCGTGGACGGCACGGTGGCCGTGGTCGAGCAGGACGCTCGGGGGCTCGCCGTGGCGTGGAGCGGTCCTCCGGGCGACCCGGCGCGGCTTTGGCGGCACCTGGGGGCGGACCAGCCCCTCGAGGCTGTGGAGGCCGTGCTCGCCCGCGATCCCGTGCTGCGGAGGCTGCTCCCACTGACCTCGGGGATTGCCCTGATGCGGCAGGACCCCTGGGAGTGCCTGGTCTCGTACGTGATCTCCGCATTCAACAACATCCCGAAGATCCGCCTGACGATCGGCAGGCTCGCTCGGGCCCTGGGGAGTTCCATCAGGCCGGCCGGCGACGCCTGGACCTTCCCGGGGCCGGACAGGCTGGCCGGTGCCCGTCTGGACGTCCTGCGCGCGTGCGCGCTCGGCTACCGTGCCCGGTCCGTCCGGGCGCTGGCGCGCCTGGTCGCAGATGGAGAGGTCGATCTCGACGCGATCGGTCGGCTGCCGCTGACCGAGGCCCGCGCGGCCCTGCTGGAGTTGCCCGGTGTCGGCGAGAAGGTGGCCGACTGCGTGCTGCTGTTTGCCTTTGGATGTACTGAGGCATTCCCGGTCGACGTCTGGGTGCAGCGGGCCGTGGAGCGGTGGTACTTTGGGGGCAGAGCGAAGACCCCGCGCGCCATCCGCGCGTGGGCGGTGGGACGATTCGGGCACCTGGCAGGGTACGCCCAGCAGCATCTGTTCGCAGGCGCGCGACTGCACGGGGTCGCGTCCTGACGAACCCAGGGGGTGGGGTCGGTGACAAGACGCTCGATCGTGATGCTTGTGCCGGTGGTGCTGTCGCTGGTTGGCGGGGGGCTGTCCGGGACTGCCCGGGCGGCACCGGCGCCTCCACCCGTGGAAGGTGTCATCACCGCGCTGGACGCGGCGTCCATTACGGTTTTTACGCGAACGGGCACATCGCTGAGAGTCCTGATCTCGTCCGACACGAGGATCGTCCGTCGGCAGGCGGCCCGGTTCGACCAGATCCGTCCCCACGACTTCGTCGGCGTCACCGCGAAGCGGGAACCGGACGGGACGTTGACCGCGGTGAGCATCAACATCTTCCCGCCCGAGTTCCAGGGCCGGGTGCGCGAAGGCCAGTTCCTCATGGAGTCGGGCAACCTGATGACCAACGCGATGGTCTTCCAGAACGTGCGGCGGATCGAAGGGCGGACGCTCTACCTGCGGTTTCCCGAGGGCACCGCGGTCATCAACGTGCCCGGGGACGCCGAGATCTTCCGGCTCACCACGATGCGGTTCGGCGAGTTGCGAAGCGGCATGCGGGTGGTGGTGCGGGGGACCAGCACGCCTGACGGCAGCCTCGCAGCGGGTTCGCTGACGGTGGTGGACGTACCGTCGCGGTAGGGGAGGGCACTCGGCCCCCCGCTGTTGAGGGATTTCTGGCGAGCGCTATCGGAAACGCCAGCTTGGGCAGCCGCACCCACCGCTACGGCAGAACCTGGATAGCTGGCCCGTCCCGTGCGACGACCTCGCCGATTTGGGCGACCGTCTCGACTCCCCGCCGGCGCAGGGCGGCCTCCAGCGCATCGGCACGATCCGAAGCCGCCGCCATCAGCAGGCCCCCCGACGTCTGCGCGTCGGCCAGCAGGATGCGGGTGACCTCGTCGATCGCGGGAGCCCACGCGACCTTGTCGGCTAGCCACTCCAGATTCCGTGCGGTCCCGCCGGCGACGGCCCCCTGAGCGGCCAGGTCCCGGGCACCGGGGAGCAGCGGGACGGCACCGGCCCACAGCCGCGCACCGACGCCGTTCGTCTCGACCATCTCGTGGAGGTGTCCCAGCAGTCCAAAACCGGTGATGTCGGTGGCCGCATGCACGCCGACCTCCAGCATCGCCTCTGAGGCCGCCCGGTTGAGGATGCTCATCACCCGCACCGCCTCCGCGGCGATCTCGGGGGGGGTCTTCTCCTGCTTGACCCCCGTGGTGATCACCCCGACCCCCAGCGGCTTCGTCAGGACCAGGGCGTCGCCGGGGCGGGCACCTGCCTTCGTGACGAACTTTCCGGGGTGCACCAGCCCGGTGACCGCCAGTCCGTACTTGGGCTCGGGGTCGTCGATGGTGTGCCCGCCGACGATCAGCACCCCTGCCTCCGCCGCTTTGTCGGCGCCGCCGCGGAGGATCTCCGTGAGGATCTCCAGCGGCAGCCTGCGGGGGAAGCCCGCAATGTTGAGCGCCAGCAGGGGCCGCCCGCCCTTGGCGTAGATGTCCGAGAAGGCGTTCGCCGCCGCGATGAGCCCGAACGGGTATGGGTCGTCCACAATCGGCGTGAAGACATCCACCGTCTGGACGAGGGCCACTTCCTCGCTCAGCCGGTAGACGGCCGCGTCGTCGGTCCCGACCCCGAGCAGCAGGTTCGGGTCGCTGGGTACTGGGAGCAGGCGCAGGACCTGCGCCAGTTCGCCGGGCGACAGCTTGGACGCTCAGCCGGCGCAGGCGACCATGGACGTCAGGCGGATGCGCTCACGGGCGGTCACGGGTCACCTCCTCCCAGCAGGGGCTACCGTCAAGTCTGACCTGGCAGGCCCACCCGGTGACACTCTTTCGGTATTATAGCCTTACATGGGAGAGTACGAGGTCATCGACCATACGGCCGACGTCGGGATCACGGTGCGGGCCGCCTCCCTGAATGATCTCTTCGAGACCGCGGCGGAAGGGATGTTCAGCTTCATCGTGGATCCCACGTCGGTGGAGAACCGGGCGTGGCTGGAGCGCCGGGTGGAGGCCGACGACCTGCCGGGGCTGCTGGTGGCCTGGCTGAACGACCTCCTCAGCGTCCTCAGCGTCGAGTCGTTTGTCCCCAAGGTGTTCGTCGTGGACGAGGTGGGCGAGGGGCGCCTGCGGGCCACCGTCCACGGCGAGCCGACCGATCCGGCGCGGCACCGCTTCCGCCTCGATGTGAAGGCGGCGACCTACCATGGGCTGGAGGTCAGCGAGACTGACGGCCGGTGGGTGGCCCGGGTGATCTTCGATGTGTGAGCGGGGGCCCCTCGCCGTCCCGTTGCGGATCATTGCGGCCTTCGCGGTGGCCGGATGCCTCATCGCCGATCCCGCGACCGCAGGTGCGCAGCCCGTCCGCGGCGGGGTGTTGCGGGTGGCGCACACCGGGGAGCCCCCGACGCTCGACCTGCACTGGACCACCGGCGCACCCACGCAGGACGTGACGATCCACATCTACGAGGGGCTTTTTGCCCTGTCGGGCCGCTACGAACCGCGGCCCATGCTGGTGGACCGCTGGACGCTCTCGCCCGACCGCCGTGTGTACAATTTCGTGCTTCGCCGCGGGATCCTGTTCCACCACGGTCGGGAGATGACCGCCGACGATGTGGTGGCCTCGCTGTGGCGGTGGGGGCAGACGGCCGCGCGCGGCCGCGAACTCTTCGGCCAGGTGGAGGGTCTGCTCGCCCTCGATTCCCATACCGTCCAACTGCGCCTGCGCGAGGCCAACGGCCTGGTGCCGCTGGCCCTGGCCATTCCCGGTCAGGGCGCGGTGATCTACCCGCGGGAAGTCATCGAGGAGGCCGGGGGCGGCCCGATCCGGCGCTTCATCGGTACCGGGCCGTACCGGTTTGTCGAGCATGTGCCGGATGTGCGGATCCGCCTCGAGCGCTTCGAGCGCTACCGGATGCGGGACGACCCGCCCGACGGACAGGCCGGGCGCCGCGAGCCGCTGCTCGATGCCATCGAGTTCCTCCCCGTGCCCGATGCGTCGGTCCGGATCGCCGGCGTGGTCAGGGGGGACTACCACTTTGCCCATTCCGTCCCCTCGGACGAGTACCCCAGGCTGCGGGCGATCCGGGAAGTCAGTCCGCTGGTCATCACAACCCCGCAGTGGGCAGGGTTCGTCTTCAACCACCGGACGGGCCTGATGGCGACCAGGGCGCTGCGCCGGGCCGTCGTGGCCGCCCTCGACGAAGTCGCTGTGTTACGCGGGACCTACGGTCCCTCCCAGTTCTGGCGGGCCACCCCGTCGTTCTTCCCGCCCGAGCACCCGATGTGGACCGAGGCCGGCGCGGCCATCTACCGCCAGCACGATGCGGCGCTCGCCCGGCGGCTGCTGGGCGAGGCCGGCTACCGCGGCCAGCCCGTCCGGTGGATGGTCAGCAGCGAGATGCCGCATCATCTGACGGCGGCGACGATCGCCAGGTCCCAGCTGGAAGCGGTCGGGTTGGCCGTCGATCTCCAGGTGATGGACTGGGCGACGCTGGTCAGCCGGCGCAGCCGCCCCGAGGGGTGGGATGTGTTCACCACGACCTTCGGGTTCGTCCCCGACCCGGTCTTCCTGCTCCCGCTCTCGCCGGCATGGCCCGGATGGTACCAGGACCGCGAGATGCAGGCGCTGGTCAGGCTGCTCTGGCGGCATACCGACCCGTCGGTGCGCCGAGGGATCTGGGCGCGGGCGCAGCAGCGGTTCTATGAGGAGGCGGTTGCCGTGCGGCTGGGCGACTGGTTTCCGCTGCTGCTCCACCGGGCCGAACTCCGGGGTGTCGTCGGTGGCCCCGGGACCTTCCACTGGAATGTCTGGATCGCGCGCACGCCGTAGCCGTCCCCAGGGCGACCCGCCGTGGCTGGCGCCGCTGGTCTTCCTCAGGCTCAGGCTGGTCGGATGCCGGCCCGTGCGGACGGGGTGAGGGACATGGCACAGGTGAAGGTGCAGACGCGGGGCGGCCGGCCCGAGCGCGATCTCTTCGTCTTCTACGCGCACCACGAGTGCCGGGTGCTGACCGAATCGGTGATGGAACACCTCCCGGGTCCCCCCGCCCGCGGCCGGGTGGTCCGCGTCCCGCGCGGTGAGTTGGTCTACGCGATGGGGGATCCCACCGGCGTCGTCTTCTTCCTCCGCCGCGGCCGTGTCGCCATCAGCGTCCTGTCTCCGGCCGGCCGCGAGCAGCGCTTGCAGGTCGTGGAGCCCGGCGAGATGTTCGGCGAACTCTGCTTCTGCAATGTCCGCGCCCGGCAGGACCAAGCCACGGCCCTGGCGGACTGCGAGGTCGTTGCGATGCGGATGGACGACCTGCTGGCCGCCCTCATGGCCACGCCCGAGGGCACAGCGGCGGTGCTGGGGACCCTGTGCGCGCGGCTTGCCGATGCCCAGGCGCTAATCCAGCGCCTGGCGTTCCACACGGTGCCGCAACGGATCGGTCTCCTGTTGTTGGGTCTGGCGAAGGCGCAGGCCCCGGGCCGGGACGGCGGCCGCCTCATCCCTCGCCCGCCGACCCACGAGGAGATCGCGCACTCGGTGAGCGCATCGCGGGAACTCGTCTCGACCACGCTCTCGGGCTTCAGGCGCCTGGGCCTGGTGCGCTACCGGCGTCGGAGTGCCATGGTGGTCTTCCCCGACGCCCTGGCCAGGCACCTCGGGCTCGGGGGTTCGTAAAGAACTTCACATTGTCCCTGCGGCCCGGTTCCTATCCTGGGATCAGAATTGACTCGGGGAGGGATCGACATGAAGGCCAACGTGGGACCGGTTGATCGCGCAGTCCGTGTTGTGCTGGGATTCGTCTTCGCCTATGTGGCGTTCGTGGTCGCGGGCCTGTGGGCGTGGGTCGCCGGGGTCGCCGCTGCCATCATGCTCGCGACGGCGGCGGTCGGCTTCTGCCCGCTGTACGCGCTGTTCGGGATCACCACCTGCCCGGTGAAGGCGCAGACGCAGCGGTAGACGCCGACACCTTCTGAAACGCGACCCCCGACCGTGTCAGGCACGGGGGATCGGCCAGCATGTTCCTGGCGGCGGCTTCGTTGGCCAGGCGGAAGAGCTCGGCCGGCGGGAGCCGCCGCGTCCGGTCATTGTACTCGATGTAGCCGAAGAAGTACCGCGACCAGAAGAACGACGTGATGTCTACCTTCAGGGCGTGCGAGAGGGTGCCCATGACCTCCACGAACCCTTCGTCCAGCGGTTCCCAGAAGCCGAAGACGTCGCGGGCGAACAGGTCGGCCGCCGCGGCGATGTTCCCGGTCAGTTCCGAATTCCGGCACTTGTAGAGCCATGATTCGCCGATGACCACCCTCTTGCCGGATCCCCGGGCAATCTCGGCGATCCGGAACACCCGGTCGGCGACGTAATCCCGGTTGACCGGATAGATGTGGGCGTCCAGGTAGTCGAGGGACGTATGCTGCGCCAGGCTCCGGAAGTAGGCCAGGTCATCCCAGGAACCCGCGCCCGCGCCGATGCGCACCCCGCGCCGGTCCAGGCCGTTGGTGACGAACTGCGCGACCTCGGTGAAGGCCTGCTCCGGCGGTCCGTTGAGCGAAGCATGGTGGCCCGTGGTAGCTCTTGGCGATCTCCCCGGCGGGATGCTACGCTCGTACCCTAATGATCCGGTGCCCCAACTGCGGGAGTGAGAACCCATCCGGCGCGCAGTTCTGCATGCGCTGCGGGACGGCTCTCCAGCGCCGCTGTCCCGCTTGCGGCGCCCAGAATCCGCCGGGCGCGCACTTCTGCCTCCAGTGCGGGAGGCCGCTACTGGCGGCGCCGACCGCCGAGCGGCGCGTCGTCAGCGTGCTGTTTGCCGATCTGGTGGCCTCGACGCCGCTCGCCGTCCGCCTGGATCCCGAGCCGGTCCGGGAGATCCTGACCGACTACTTCACGGCCATGCGCGAGGAGGTCGAACGGTACGGCGGCGTGGTGGAGAAGTTCATCGGCGACGCCGTGATGGCCGTGTTCGGCCTGCCGGGTGCGCACGAGGACGATCCCCAGCGGGCGATCCGTGCGGCGCTGGCCATGCGCCAGCGGATGGGGCAGCTGAATGCCCGGCTGCGCGCGGACCTGCGCGTCCGCATCGGGATCAGTACCGGGGAGGTCATCGCCGATCCGGCGGCCGTGGGGGCCGGAGAGTTCATGGTGACGGGTGAGGCCGTCAATCTGGCCGCGCGGTTGCAGCAGCATGCGGCCCCCGACGCGGTGGTGATCGACGAGCGGACCTGCGAGGCCTCCTGGGGCATGGTGCAGTGCCAGCCGCTGGAGACACCGCGCGACGGCGACTTCGCCGGACGTCCGCGTTGGATGGTCCTGGGGATCGCTGACCGTCGAGCGGCCAAGCGGCTGCGCGCGCCGCTGCTGGGCCGGGAGGGCGAGATGCAGTTCCTACACGCCCTCTACCGCCGTGCGGTGGAGAGCCGGCGGCCGCACCTGGTGACGGTGATCGGGCCGGCGGGCGTCGGCAAGAGCCGGCTCGCCGAGGAGTTTCTCGGGGCGCGGCGCGACGAGGCGGACGGCCCGCAGGTCCTGCGCGGGCGGTGCCTTGCCTACGGCGAGGGACTCACCTACTGGCCGCTGGCGGAGATGCTGAAACAGGAGTGCGGGATTAAGGACAATGATCCCGCCGACGTGGTCACGTCGAAACTCCGCGACGGCGTGCGCCGCGCGGGGGTGACAGGCGAGGACGAACGCGAAATGGTCGCGGCCGCGCTGGCCCCACTGCTGGGCGTGGAGATCGCCGTGCGCGCCGACCTGGGGACCGAGCGGCTGCAGGGGCTGCGGCGCTCGGTCGAAGGGCGCGCGACCGTCCTCGAGCCTCCGGGGGCGCTGGCCGGCGCGTTCGGCCCCGACGACGCGCTGCCGCGGGCCCTGCGCACCTTCCTGGCGGCCAAGGGGTCGCGCCGCCCGCTGGTCCTGGTGGTGGAGGACCTGCACTGGGCCGAGCAGAGCCTGCTGGGCCTGCTCGAGCACCTGGCGATCCGCATCACCGATGCGCCGATGCTGCTTTTGTGCCTGACCCGCCCCGAACTGCTGGAGCGCCATCCGCATTGGGGCAGCCGGGTGCGGAACTACACGGCGGTGTCCCTGGCGCCCCTCTCCGGGGAGTTGAGCCGGCGGCTGATCGCCAACCTCCTGCGCAACGAAACCGTACCCGGCGACGTGCGCGAGGCCATCCTGGCCCGGGCCGAGGGCAACCCGTTCTTCATCGAGGAGATCCTGCGCATGATGATCGACGGGGGTGGCCTGGTCCGTGACGAGCAGGGATGGCGCTGGGCCTCGCACCCGCACGAGGTGCGACTCCCGGACACCATCCACGGCATCCTGGCGTCCCGACTCGACCTGCTGTCGGCTCTGGAGAAGCGCGTCGTGCAGGACGCTTCGGTGATGGGGCGGGTGTTCTGGATGGGGCCGCTGATCGCCACCAGCAGCCTCCATGCGGCGGAAGTCACCACCGCCCTCGACAGGCTGCAGGAGCGGGAGGTCGTGGACGAACGGCCGACTTCGTCCGTCTTTGGCGAGCGCGAGTTCGCCTTCCGACACGCTCTGATCCGCGAGGTCGCCTACGCCTCGCTCCCCAAGAGCGAGCGGAGCCTCAAGCACATCCGCTTCGCGGAGTGGCTGGAGTCCGCCGCCGGGGACGATGAGGAGTTACTGCCGGTCCTGGCCCATCACGGCGAGCAGGCCTGGCGATACAAGTTTGAGAACGGCGAGCAGGACGAGGCTCTCGCCCGCAAGGCGATCAACATGTTCCGCAGGGCCGGACGGCGGGCCAGCCGGTTGCGGACCCTGCCCGAAGCTTTGCGTCTCTTCGAGCGGGCGCTCTCCGTGCTGCACAACGCGGGACTGGCCGGCGACGTGTCGCTGCTGCTCGAGGTGCTGACCGAGCGGTCCGAGGTGGCCAAGTGGATGAATGTCCCCGACGTGGTCGTCGCGGACACCGAGACCGTCATGCGTCTCGCTTTGGCCGTCGGACGGCAGGACCTGATCGCACGCGCCTGGCTGAACCGCGCCTTTGCCGAGTACGCGCGCAACCGCCTGGAGCCCGCAGAGGACGCCATCGGTCGGGCGCTCGCGCTGTTCGGAAACCTGCAGGACCGGGGGGGCGAAGCCGAGGCGCTGGAGGTCATGGGCTTCATCATGGAGGACCTGCGCGGAGCGCTCACCAAGGCGCACACCGCCTACCGGAAGGCGTTCGACCTCTACAGGACCATGAACGATGGTCAGGGGATGGCGCGGACGCTGGCCCGACTCGGCCGGGTCCTGCTGGATCACGGGAATCTGGCCGGGAGTCGGGAAGCGCTGTCGGAGGCGATCCGGCTGTCCCGGGCGCACCACGAGCGTCTCAGCGAGGCGAACGCCGTGACCGGCCTGGCTGTCCTCGCCCACCTGACCGGCGACGACGCGGAGGCAGAGCGTCGCTTCCAGGAGGCGATTGCCCTCAGGCACGAACTCGGCGACCTGCTCGCCGAAGCCTACACGCGCCACCGGCTGGCGATGCACTACCTGCGCGTCGGCCGGCTCGACGACGCGGAGCGCGAGTTCAACAGGGCGCAGGCGCTGCGGCGTGAGCACGGCGCGACGGGGGAGTCGGCCCTCATTCTCCGGGGGCTGGCCGAGATCTCGCTGGCCAGGGGCGACCTCCTGGCCGCAGCCGAACTGGCGGAGCAGGCGCTGGGGCTGCTCACGGAGACCGACCCCATCTCCCAGGCCACGCACCGGGCGACGCTGGGACGGATCCGCGCCGCCCAGGGCCGCCGGGACGAGGCCGAGGCGTTGTTCCGGCGGAGCCTGGAGGTCCTTGAGCGTGCGGAATTTCGGATCGACCTGGCCCTGGCGCTGTTGCGGTACGGCGAGGCGCTGCAGTGGCTCGGCGAGGCAGACCGGGCGCGGGCGATCTTCGAACGGGCCCGGGGCCTCTTTGCCGAGATGGGGGCCGCCCGGTTCGTACGCGAGCTCGATGTGCGGCTGGCGCATTGAAAGGCGGTCGGGCTGACAGGCGAGGTTGACAGGTCGCCGCAGCGGTGGTATAAAAAGCGTCAATTAGAATAGACGCGGGCCGGGAAGCCTCCGAGGATGGGGGCTTTTTCGTTGCAGGTCCGCCGGGGCCAGGACGCCTCCACAGAGGCGTCCTTTCGCGTTTGCTGGAGTCCGGTCCGCAGTCTGGACGGCGGGAGGAGAGGGACGATGCAGCATGCCGATGTGGCCTGGATGGTTACCGCCACCGCCCTGGTGCTGTTGATGACACCGGCGCTGGGCTTCTTCTACGGCGGTCTGGTCCGGGCGAAGAACGCCTTGAACACCATAATGATGAGTTTCGCTTCCCTGGGGTTTGTCGGCATCGCGTGGGCCCTGGCCGGTTACTCCCTGGCATTCGGCCCTGGCTCGCCCTGGTTGGGGGGCCTCGCGCACGCGCTGCTGCGCGGCGTGGGTCTGGAGTCCCAGGGGACCATCCCGCACCTGCTGTTTGCGGCCTACCAGGCGACTTTCGCCATCATCACGGCTGCGCTGATCTCTGGCGCGATCGTCGAGCGGATGCAGTTCCGGGCCTATCTGGTCTTCCTCACCCTGTGGGGGGTGCTGGTCTACGCGCCGATCGCCCACTGGGTATGGGGCGGTGGGTGGCTCGGCAAACTCGGCGCGCTGGACTTCGCGGGCGGCACGGTGGTGCACATCAACGCCGGCGTGGCCGCCGTAATCGCGGCGCTCGTGCTCGGTCCGCGCAAGGACTACGCGCGCCAGGCCATCCTCCCGCACAGCGTCCCCTTCACGCTGCTGGGCGCCGGGCTGTTGTGGTTTGGGTGGTTCGGCTTCAACGCCGGTAGTGCGCTGGGTGCCACCCCCATCGCCGCCCTGGCGTTCGTGAACACCATGCTCGCCCCCGCGGCCACGCTGATCGTCTGGACCATGCTGGACCTCGGCCGCACCGGGCGGGCCACGGCGGTCGGCGCCGCCACGGCCATCGTGGTGGGGCTGGTAGCCGTCACGCCGGCGGCGGGCTTCGTGAGCCCACTGGCCGCGATCCTCCTGGGCGCGCTCGCCGCCTTCCCCAGTTACTACGCGGTCCTGTGGAGGGCCCGGACCCGGCTGGACGACTCGCTGGACGTACTGGCCGCGCACGGCGTCGGGGGCACGGTCGGCGCGATCCTCACCGGGGTCCTGGCGCAGAAGGCCTGGAACGGGGTGGCTGACGGACTGATCGCCGGCAACCCAGCGCAGGTCGCAATCCAGGCCCTCGCCGTACTGGCCGCGGCCGCCTACAGCGCCGGGGGGACACTGGTGCTCCTCAAACTGGTCGGCGCGTTCCTGCCGCTGCGCGTGGCTGATCCCGCCGCGGAGGGACTTGGGTTGGACGTCAGCCAGCACGGCGAAGAAGCCTACTCCACCGGGGAGGGCGCTATCCTGGTGCTGACCGAGCCGGCGCCGCTTGGTCCCGAACCCACACCTGAGCCCGCAGGAGGACCTGCATGAAACTCGTGGTGGCGATTGTCCGTCCAGAGAAACTCAATAACGTGCTCGAGGCGCTGTTCCGCACCGAGGTGCGCGGGCTGACGATCAGCCGGGTCCAGGGCCACGGCGGTGAGACCGAGCAGGTCCAGACCTATCGCGGCACCACGGTGAAGATGGAACTCTCAGAGAAGGTCCGCCTGGAAATCGGCGTGTCCGACCACTTCGTGGATCCCACGGTGCAGACCATCCTGGGGTCGGCCGGCACTGGCGAGGTCGGCGACGGGAAGATCTTCGTCCTGCCCGTGGAGAACGTCTACCGTATCCGCACAGGGGAGCGGGACGAGGCAGCCGTCACGCCGGTGGGCTAACGCGAAAGAGGGGACCCGGCGCGCTTCGGCGTAGTAGAGCCGGCGCGTGTACGACGTCATCGTCCTGGGTCTGGGCGGCATGGGCAGCGCCGCCGCCTACCATCTGGCCCGCCGCGGGAAGCGCGTGCTGGGGCTGGACCGTTTTCCGCCGGCGCACGACCGCGGGTCGTCCCACGGCCGTTCCCGCATCATCCGCGAGGCCTACTTCGAGCACCCGGCGTATGTGCCGCTGGTGCAGCATGCCTACCATCTCTGGGCGGACCTCGAGCGGGCCAGCGAAAGGCGGCTCCTCCTGACCACCGGCGGGATCATGATCGGGCCGCCATCGGGCGCACTGGTCCGCGGGACGCTGGAGAGCGCCCGCCTCCACCGGCTTCAGCACGAGGTCCTGGACGCCCCCGAGGTCCGCCGGCGCTTCCCGGTGTTCGTCCCCTCCGACGACATGATCGGGGTCTACGAACCCCGGGCCGGCGTGCTCGACCCCGAGGCGTGTGTGCTGGCCCACCTGGAGCAGGCTGCCCGCGCCGGCGCCGACCTGCACCACGAGGAGCCGGTGCTGGCCTGGCAGGCAGCCGCAGATCGCGTCGAAGTCCGCACCCCCGGCGCCCGGTACGAAGCCGGCCGCCTGGTCGTCGCCGCCGGGCCCTGGGCGCCGACGGTGCTGGCCGACCTGGGCCTGCCGCTGGCCGTGGGGCGCCAGATCGTGGTCTGGTTCCGGCCGGCCTTCCTCCACGACGCCTTTGACCCCGCGCGGTGTCCCGTCTACATCTGGCAGGTGGACGGCGGCCTCTTCTACGGGTTTCCGCACCTGAACCGCGACGGCGTCAAGGTCGCCGAGCACTCGCCGGGCGATCCGACCACGGCCGACACCGTCACCCGCCGGGTCGCGCCCCAGGAAGTCCAGAGACTCCGGAGGACCTTCGTGGACCGCTACATGCCGGGGGCCGGCGGCGCAGTCGTCGCCACCGGCGTGTGCCTGTACACGATGACCCCGGATACCCACTTCATCATCGATCTACACCCGCGGCACCCCCACGTGGTCGTTGCCTGCGGGTTTTCGGGCCACGGGTTCAAGTTCGCCCCGACCGTCGGCGAGATCGCGGCCGATCTGGCGGTGGACGGGAAGACCCGACACGAGACGGCGCTGTTCGCCGTGGGCCGGTTCGTCCGGGCATAACGTCTGCGGGCGCAGGCGGGTACGGCGGGCGCGAGCCGAGGCTTGCCGGGTTCGTGCCTCCGATGCTACGATGACAAAAGTACGGGCGCGCCCGTGACAGCGCATGGAGAGTCCGGGCCGGTATGAGGCCCGGGAACGCGAGGGGCACCGCGGGCTCAAGACCCCGTCTCCGGCCAGGCGGGGTTTTATCTTTGAGCGCCGCGGGAACATCTTGTTCGGGAGGTGAACCGTGCGGCAATACCTGCTCATCCCGGGTCCGACGCCGCTGCCCGACGAGGTCCTGGCGGCCTCGGCGCGGCAGATGCTGAACCATCGCGGCCCTGAATTCGGCCGGCTGCTGGCCGAGACGCTGGCGGCGCTCCGGCGTATCTTCCTGACCCGCCACGTCATCCTGCCGTTTGCCGCCTCGGGCACCGGCGGGCTGGAGGCGGCGGTGGTCAACCTCTGCTCGCCGGGCGATGAGGTCGTGGCGGTCTGCGGCGGTGTCTTTGGCGATCGGTTCGCGGCGATCGCCGAGGCCTACGGCCTTGCGGTGGTGCGGGTCACCGTGCCGTGGGGGCAGGCGGTCGATCCTGAGGCGGTGCGCGAGGCGCTGCGCAGGACCCCCCGGGCCCGGGCGGTGCTGGTCACGCAGAGCGAGACCTCGACCGGGGTGCGCCACGACGTGGCCGCCATCGCGTCGGTAGTGCGCGACTCTCCGGCGCTGATGGTGGTGGATGCCGTGAGTTCGCTGGGCGCTATCGAACTGCGCACCGACGAGTGGGGGCTGGACGTGGTGGTCACCGGCTCGCAGAAAGCGCTCATGGCGCCGCCGGGCCTGGCGCTCGTCAGCGTCTCGGACCGGGCGTGGGAGGCGGTCAGGGAAGCACGGTTGCCGCGGTTCTACTGGTCGTTTGAGCGGATGCGGACCGAGCTCGGCGACCCGGAGGCCTACACCCCCTTCACGCCGGCCATCAGCGTGGTCTATGCGCTGCATGCCGGCCTCCGTCTCGTCGAGGCGGAAGGGTTAGAGGCCCGGTGGGCCCGGCACCGGCGCGTCGCCCAGGCGGTGCGGGCCGGCGTGCGTGCGCTGGGCCTGCGGGTCGTGCCAAAGGAACAGGATGCCAGCGAGACGGTCACGGCGGTCTGGCTTCCCGACGGCACCGACGACGGCGCGCTGTTGAAGCGGCTTCGGACCGAGCACGGTGTCGTCCTGGGCGGCGGGCAGGGGCCGATGCGCGGGAAGATCTTCCGATTCGGCCACCTGGGGTGGGTGCCGGACGCGGACGTCCTGGCCGGGCTGCGGGCGCTTGAGGCCGTGCTGGCCCAGATCGGCGGCCCGGTGGGCAGAGGGGCCGACGCGGCGGCCCTGGAGGTGCTCACCCGCGCGCCGGCGTGACCGCACGGGAGCCGGGTGGAGTCGCTGGAGGACGGTCCATGCTGGACCTCAAGAAGATCCGGGAAGATCCGGAGAGGTTCAAGGCCGGTTTGCGCAAGCGAGGCCGCGACCCCCGCGCCATCGACGAGGTCCTCGAGGCCGACCGCCGGCGCCGCAGCCTGCTGGCCGATGTGGAGCGGTTGCGGGCCGAGCAGAACCGCGCTTCCGCCGAGATCCCGAGACTGAGCGGGCCGGATCGGGAGTCTCGGATCGGCGAGATGCGGGCCCTCGCCGCGCGGATCCGCGCTCTGGAGCCCGAGGTGTCGCGGGTCGAAGCCGAACTGGATGCGCTGCTGCGCACGCTGCCCAACCATCCCGACGAGACCGTGCCCGAAGGCGTGGATGCGTCCCAGAACGTGGTGGTCCGCACCTGGGGCGAACCGCCCGTCTTCGACTTCCCTCCGCTGGATCACGTCGACCTCGGGACGCGCCTGGGCATTCTCGACTTCGAGCGGGGCGCGAAGGCGTCGGGGTCGCGCTTCTACTATCTGAAAGGTGACGGCGTCCTGCTGGAGATGGCCCTGGCCCGCCTGGCGCTCGACCTGCTGGCCGCCGAGGGGTTTGTGCTGGTGGAGACCCCGATGCTGGTGCGCAGTGGCGTCATCACCGGCGCGTGGGGTGGCGTCGCGCTGGACACCCAGCAGACGTACAAGATCGAGGACGAGGACCTGGCGCTGATCGGGACCAGCGAGCAGAGCCTGGCCGCCTATCACATGGACGAGACCCTGGACGCCGCCCTGCTGCCCCTGCGCTACGCGGGCATCTCCTGGTGCTTCCGTCGCGAGGCCGGTTCGTACGGCCGGGACATCCGCGGGCTGTACCGCGTGCACCAGTTCTTCAAGATCGAGATGTTCTCGTTCGCGCACCCCGACCGGTCGGCCGAGGAACACGAGTACCTGGTGAGCCTGGAGGAGCGCTTCGTGCGGACGCTGGGGCTCCCCCACCGGGTCGTGTTGCTGTGCGGCGCCGACCTGGGGTCGGCCATGGCCAAGACCTACGATGTCGAGACCTGGATGCCGGGGCGCGGCGGCTACGGTGAGACGCACTCGTGCAGCAACGCCGCCGACTTCCAGGCCCGCCGCCTGGGGATCCGGTTCCGCGAGGGAGCGCGGGGCGGGACCGACTACGTGCACACGCTTAACGGCACCCTGGTGGCCACCAGCCGGGCCCTGATCGCCGTGCTGGAGAACGGCCAGCAACCCGACGGCAGCGTGCGGATTCCCGAGGCCCTCGTGCCCTACATGGGAGGCCGGACCGTGCTCGTGCCCACGTAAGGCGGGCATGCAGGTCTCCCTCTACGTGGCGGCGTCCGGGTCGAGGTTCTGGGCGGCCTCGACCTCGATGAGCCTGGCCGAGGTCATGGCGCGTGCCGCGGACCTCGGCTACGACGCCATCGAGATCATGCCGCGGGCTGCAGGCGACCCCGACCCCGACGTCCTGCGCGCCACAGCCGCGCGATACGGCCTGACCGTCACCGCCGTGGCCTCAGGGTTCGTCGCGATCGAGCAGGGCTTGACCTTCACACACCCTGATGGGAAGGTCCGGCGCCGGGCCGTCGAGGCGGTGCGGGCCTGCATCGCCGACGCCCGGCGCGCCGGGGCGTCGTTTGTTTCCATCGGCCCTGTGAGGGGAAAATTGCAGGCCGGGATGGATCCCGCCGTCGCCCTGGAACACCTGATCGCGTGCCTCCGGGCCTGCGGGCTCACCGCCGGCAAGATGGGGATTACCCTGACGGTCGAGCCGGGCAACCGCTACGAGACGGACTTCATTCACACCGTGGACGAGGCCATAGCCTTCCTGGAGACGCTCGGGCTTCCGTCCGTGCGCCTGCAGGCCGACACGTTCCACATGAACATCGAGGAGGGCTCGCTGGCCGGCGCGATCCGCCGGGCCGCGCCGTACTTGGCCCACGTGCACCTGGCAGACAGCAACCGGCGCGCGCCGGGCTGGGGACACCTCGACTTCGAGGCGGTCATCGCCGCGTTGCGCGAGATCGCCTACCGCGGCGGCATCGGCCTGGAGATCCTGTTCGAGCCCGACTTCGAGTCCGCGGCCCGTCAGGGGATCCGCTTCGTGCGCGACCGGTTCGACGGCCGGGCATCGTAGCCGCCTGGGAGGCGCGGTTCACCCCTCGGCAGCGGCGCCCTGCCCCCACGCGCTCATCCGCGGCCGGATGAAGTCGCGACCGAAGCAGATCTCCCCGTCGATGTCGTCGTAGGTCCCCGCCACGTCGATGTTGGCGAAGCCCTGGTACCCGACCTTGCGTAGCGCCCGCAGGGTGCTCTCCCAGGGGACCTGGCCTCTGCCCGGAGCCCAGTGGTAGTCGAAGACCCCATCGTTGTCGGCCAGGTGCACCAGGAAGATCCGCCCGGCCAGCTTCTCGATGGCGACGGGGAGGATCTCTTTCTGGACGAAGAAGTGAGCGGTGTCGAAGACGACGCCCAGGGCCGACGAGCCTGCGGCCTCCATGAGCCGCCGCGCCCCGTCGGCGGTGCTCACCATTTCGTAGGGCCGGACCTCCATGGCCAGACGCATCCGGGCCTGCGCGGCCACCTCCGCCATCGTGCCGATGGTGTTCACATACTGCGCCCACGCGTGCTCCCAGCGAAACGTGGGCGGGATCTCCACATTCACAGGGGGCGAGAAATCGTCGTAGAGTCGGCGGATCTCGACGGTCCACGACGGGTGCGGGGCAGAGTGAAAGTAGACCAGGTCGGTCCCCAGGGCCCGTGCGACCTCCAGCGACCGCTTGAGGCCTTCGGTGGCCCGGCGGCGGGTGGCCGGATCCTCGCTGATGACCAGGTGACGGAGGAAGCCCGCCTCGAAGGCGCTGACCGCCACACCACAATCCCGCCACCGCGCGGCACAGCGGCGGAGCGCCTCCAGGTCAGAAAAGTCTCTCGCCAGATGCTCCTGGCTGAACGCGGCGACCTCAATGCCCGCGAAGCCGCACCGGGCAGCCCAGTCGGCGAGAGCGTCGTGCTGCGCGAGATCGGGCTCACCCTGGAAATGGGTTCGAGCGTAGGCCACCGTCACGCCGAGGTGCACCATCTGCCTCCCGAGGCTGATCTGCGGGCCGGAGGAGAAGTTCGCGGGTACCCGGGCGCTGCTCCTGGTGAAGGGGTGGGCGCGCCCGGCCAGAAAGAGTACAGGTGGGCCAGCATGTGTGGGTGGGGCGTACCATTCCAGAGCCGGTAGCAGCCGGCAGAGGGGATCGACGGTCGTTGATCCGTTACGGCATGGAGGCGGAAGGGGTGCCGCTGACGGTGGACCAGCCCGACCCCAGGCACGTCCTGCCCCACCGCGAGGGGGAGCGGGTGACCCTCATCCTCCCTCCTGACGCTCACTTCCTGCCCGCCGACGCCAGGCGATGATCACCCGGGGACAGGTCAATCTACCGGTGTTGGGAGGCCAGCGTGGCTGATCAGAGCACAAGCCGATTTGCCATCGAAGGGGACATGAACCTGACCCCCCGCCGGGCCGAGTGGGCCCGACGACACATCGACCCGCAGACCCGCCACTGGCTGGAGGAAGATGCCCGATATTTCCTCCACCAGGCGCTGTCGACGCCCTGCCTGAACGTCTTGGGGCGCTGCGAGGGGATCTACATCGAGGATCTCGGGGGCCGCCGGTACATGGACTTCCACGGCAACAGCGTGCACCAGGTGGGATTCGGGCATCCCCGGGTGATCGAGGCGATCAAACGACAGCTGGACCGGCTGTCCTTCTGCACGCGACGTTACACCAACATCCCGGCTGTTTCGCTGGCCAGGAAACTGGCCGAGATCACCCCGGGGCATTTGGGCAAATCGCTGTTCTGTCCCAATGGGGCCGCAGCCATCGGCATGGCCCTCCGGCTCGCGCGGGCGGCGACCGGACGGTTCAAGACCATCTCCATGTGGGACTCCTTCCACGGCGCGTCACTGGACGCGAGCAGCGTCGGGGGCCAGCGGATGTTCCGCGAGCAGGCCGGTCCGCTGTTGCCCGGGTCGGAGCACGTACCCCCCTACGATGCCTATCGGTGCCTGTGGGACTGCGGCGGTCGCTGCGACCTGCGGTGCGCCCGGTACGTCGAGTATGTCCTGGAGAAGGAAGGCGATGTGGCGGCGGTGGTCGCGGAGCCCGTCCGCGGGACGGTGTCCATCCCGCCGGCCGAGTACTGGCAGGCCGTCCGCGCCGCCTGTGACCGCCACGGCGCGCTATTGATCTTCGACGAGATCCCCCACGCCCTGGGGCGGACAGGTCGGATGTTCGCCTGCGAGCACTTCGGGGTGGTCCCGGACATGCTGGTCCTGGGCAAGGGGCTGGGCGGCGGGATCTTCCCCATGGCGGCGCTGGTGACGAGGCCCGACCTGGACGTGATGGCCGACCGGGCGCTGGGCCACTTCACCCACGAGAAGAACCCGGTGGGCTGCGCGGCGGCCCTGGCCACGATCGAGGTCATTGAGGAGGAAGGCCTCGTCGAGCACGCCCGGACCCTGGGCCAGCACGCGCTTGACCGCCTCCGGGACATGGCACAGCGCTACCCGCTTATCGGCGACGTGCGCGGGCTCGGTCTCTTTTTGGGCATCGAACTGGTCAGAGACCGGTCAACCAGGGAACCCGCCAACGACGAGGCCGATGCGATCATGTACCACGCCCTGGACCGGGGCCTGAGTTTCAAGGTCACCCACGGCAACATCCTGACCCTCATCCCGCCGCTCCTGATCACGCAGGCGGAGATGGATCGCGCCCTGGACATCGTCGAGGAGGCGATCGGTGCGGCCAGCCGCCGGGCCGCCGGCGGGTAGTGGTCAGTCGGCGATCGCCAGGGCTACGTGGCCCCCCATTTCTTCAGGTAGTCGCCGAAGAGGTCCTCGTCGGTGGGCACGTACTCCTGGACCGGGACGGCCAGCCACGTGTAGTTCAGGAAGTGCCGCCAGTTGATGTTGTCGCTGGTCATATTCCCGGCCCACGTCCCGCATCCCAGGCTCTCCGTCCACGGTTGCCCGCACGTCCATCCCCCGCTGTTCATCACGTGGGGCATGTTGCAGATCACGCGGCCCACCTTCGCCCGCAGGGCCAGTTGCTCCATGCGGTCCGCCCGGGCGGTGTGGATCGAGGCGGAGTGCCCGATCCCCGAGAACTGGAGGATCCGATCGAGACGGTCCAGCATCTCGTCGAAGTCCCTCCACCTCCACACGGTCAGGACCAGGCTCAACTTCTCGCCGGAAAACCGGTCCTCGGGGCCGATCTGCTCCCCGAGCACCATCAAGAACCGCGTGCCGGCGGGGATCGTGATCCCGGCGGCGCCCGCGATGACCTCCACGGCCCTCCCGATCACGTCGCGGTTCAGCGTCCGCCCGTCGGGCCACAGCGTCGTGCGCAGCCGCTCGCGTTCTTCGGTGGTGCACAGGTACCCGCCCTCGGCCCTGAGGGCCTCCATCATGCGGTCGTAGACGTCCTCGTGGATGGCGACGGCGTTCTCGGAGGAACACGATGTGGAGTTGTTGGCGGTCTTGGACCGTACGATCTTCTTGGCCGCGGCGACCAGATCGGCGGTCTCGTCCACGATGGACACCACGTTGCCCGCGCCCACAGTGTGGGCCGGCTTGCCGGCCGCGTAGACCACCTTGACCAGGGCGGCGCCCCCCGTGGCCACCACGAAGTCCACGTGGCGCATCAACTCCTGGGTCTTCTCGTTGGAGGGGTTCCGGATGCACTGGAACAGGTCGGGCGGCGCCCCGATGCGCGCCAGGGCGCGCCGCCCGATCTCCACGGTCTCGAAGGACGTGCGTCGGGTCCGGGGATGGGGGGAGCAGATCATGGCGTTCCTGGTCTTCAGCAGGCTGAGGCCGATGGTGCAGACCGTCCCCTCCGGGTTGGTCATGGGGACGACGTTGGCCACCACGCCGATGGGTTTGGCGTAGATCTTCAGGCCCCGGTCCGGGTCCTCGCGCACCAGCCCGCAGGTCTTCGCCCCGCGGAAGTCCCAGAGGGTCCCCCGGACTTTGTTCCGGACCTTGTTGACCTTGTCCTCGTAGACCCCGATCTTGCCTTCTTCGACGGCCAGCGCCGCCACGGCCCGGGCGTTGGCTTCCTTCTGCCACTCCCACCCCACGGCGGCGACCATCTCGTCCACCTGTTCCTGGGACCAGTGCTCGATGGTCTCGAAGGCCCGTCTGGCCCGCCGGTACATCTCCTGGATGTCGTCCTCGGGGGCCTCTGCGGCATGCGTCTCTGTAGCGTCCCTAGGCAGCGTCATGAGGTGCGATCCTCCGGTTTCGGAACGGGTCGGTCCGGGATTCCATCGTAGTACCTGGGGCCCTGGAGGGAAAGGTCGAGGAGGTTCACCATCTTCGTGGACGTCGACGCCCGCCAGGCCTTCTCGCGGGTCATCTCTTCGATGGCGTGGGCGGCGCAGCTGAACCCCCGGCAGAGAACACCGATCGCCCAGGCCGCCAGCGGGCTGAACCCCATGTCCATGAAGACCGAATTGGCACCACCGATGACGTTGGTGTAGACCCGTTTGCCGTTGATCCGCTCATAGGCTTTCTCGACCTCGATCTGCAGGTCGTGGAACCATCCGGTCAGCCCCAGTTCCCGGGCCTTCTTCATGATGCGGATGGCCCGCGGGTCGCCGTGGACGTGCTGGGGCTGCCCCAGGCCCATGATCCGCCGGCCCGCGTGTTCCTTCACGAGGATCTCAGCCGTCTGCTCTACGGTCCAGCCGGCTTCCTGAGCCCGCCGCCGGTACTCGTGGACCATCATGCCGTGCAGGTGGCCGGGGCCGTGGGCCTCGCCGAACGTCATGATTCCGGCCGCGATGGCCGCGTTCAGCGGGGGGCGCCCGGCGGCGCAGCTGCGCGCCGTGAGCGTGGACGGCGACATGGCGTGTTCCATGAACTCCACCATGAAGAAGTTCATCATCTTCTCTTCGTTGATGGAGGGGAGGCGGCCCTGAAAGAGGAGGAAGACCGCGGCCGCGAAACTCCACCCCGCTTCGGCCAGTTCCGTCGTGTCGTATCCGTGCAGGACGATCCTGTCGGCGGTCTTGTACGAAATGGCACTCTGCCAGTGAAACGGCTCGCGCTCGGTGGTGACCTCATCCATCTCGTCTCGCTTCTCCTTTGCTGGATGTCGTCCGGTCCTCTTGGGATGCTCTGCGACCGCTCCGCTTCGGGCGGGCGGTGTCCGGTCAGCTCGGCGTGCGCTCCACCTCCTCTCCGGCCGCATGGGGGAAGGCGATGCCCAGTTCCTGCATCGTCCTCCGGCACCGTTCCAGACGTGCCCCTCCGGTCGGCAGCCCGTGGAGGTAGCCGTCCAGGGCGTCGGCGTCCTTGAGGAGTTCCGCCAGGGAATCGTCCGATGTGACGCCTTTCTCGCTGTGCCTGGCCACGGCCTCCAGAATCCGGGACAGCTCCTCGTCGGTGATCGGAGGCAGGCCCGCCGCCAGGTCCCTGTGGTACCTGGCCAGGAACTCCCGAATGTGGGTTTCGGCCACTGCGGCGTGATCCGCCCGCCTCCCGGTCATGACGGTCCCCAGGTCGTGGAGCGCGGCGGCGATGCCGGCGAGTTCGGGGTCGAGCCCGCGGCGCATCGCCAGCAGTTTGGCCAGTTGCGAGCTCGAATACATGTGCATGATGCTCCAGCGTACCGGCAGCTCACGGTCGCGGTCGCTGAGGTCCCTCATGACCGCCAGCAGTCCCGAGAGGATCCGGTTGAGCCTCCTGACGGCGAGCCGGGCGGGGGGTGATGACGGGTCCTGCATCGTTTGTCTCCTCGACGGTCGCCCGCATTATGCAGGTCAGCCGCTCATAATGTCAAATAAGATAATCTTGGAAATTCATTAGATTTTCTGAAATCGGCGGACGTGGGGGTGACTCCGGATGGGCGTCGGACGTCGGAGGCCGGGCCGGGACCTTCCCTTGGGGTCGCTGCGGACGTTTCACCTGGTTGCGGCCCACCAGAGCTTTAGCGCGGCCGCGGCTCACCTGGGGATCACGCAGCCGGCCGTCACGCAGCAGATCCGGCGCCTGGAGGAGGCGCTGGGGGTCCAGCTCTTCTACCGGGACGGTCGGAGGGTGGCCCTGACCGAGGTGGGCCTGACCCTCGAATCCTACGCCGGGCGCATCTTTCACCTGGTGGATGCCGCCCGGGACGCGCTGGAGGGCGCATCAGGCCTCCAGACTGGCCACCTGCGTGTGGGCGCCAGCCGCACCGCGGGCGCCTACTACGTGGCCGCCCTGCTGGACCGGTTCAAACGGCGTTACCCGGGGGTCCGGGTCAGCCTCTCGGTGGGGAACTCCCAGACGATTCTGGCCGGCATCCAGGACTTCACCTTTCACGTCGGCCTTGTCGCCGGCGCCCCCGACGACCCGCGGCTGGCCTCGCTGCCTGTGATCCGCGACCGCATGGTGGTCGTCGTCCCGCGGGGGCACCGGCTGGCCGGTCGGCGCCGCCTGGCGGTGGAAGATCTGGTGGGGTGTCCGCTGGTCATGCGCGAGCCGGGGTCGAACACCCGCTCCCTCGCTGAGCGCGCCTTCCAGGCCCGCGGCGTGGCGGCGGACCCGGCGATGGAACTGGAGAGCAACGACGCCATCAAGCGCGCCGTGGCCGACGGCATCGGGATCGCGCTGATGGCCCGGGCGGCGGTGGCCCAGGACCTGGCCAGCGGGCGCCTGGTGGCCCGTCCGCTCCAGCCACCGCTGTACCTGGACTTCTCCCTGGTCTACCACCGCGATCGGCTGCCCTCACCCTTGCTGGCGGCCTTCCTGGCGCTGCTGCCGAAGCGTGCCGCGCGAGCCGGGCAGGGGAAGGCGCCGTCGCACCTCGTGGTAGACTAGAGGTGGATCGACCGAAGGGAGGAGTGCGTATGGGTCGACCGCCATGGTGGGGCGTCTTGCTCGTCCTCCTGCTCTTGGTCGCCGGGCTTCCAGGAGCGTTCGCCCAACCCAAGACCACGATCACGATCTGGTATCCGGCTGGCGATATCACCGCCAGCGCGTTTCATTTCCGCGATCCGACCCTGTTCCTGCCGTTCGAAGTCGCCCACAACGTCAAGGTGGAACCCGTGGCGCTGGTCTACGACACGATGCAGCAGAAGATCTTCGCGGCGGCTGCGGCCAGAGATGTCGCGGACATTCTCTTCGTGGACCAGTCGTGGGTACCGGGATTCCTCAAAGAGGACATGCTGGAGCCGGTGGACCCCGCCAAGGCCAGGCGGTGGCTGGACTCGGTGTCCCCGGAGATGGTGGAGCTGTCCGATTACGGCGGCGGGAAGATGTTTGGCTACCCCCAGTACGGCATCGACGTCTACGGGATCACGTGGAACAAGGCCCACTTCCGCGAGGCCGGGTTGGATCCCGAGCGGCCGCCCCAGACGTGGGATGAGCTGCGCGACTACGCCAAGCGGCTGACCGTCCGTGACGCGGCCGGGAACATCACCCGGGTCGGGTACGCCATTCGACACGTCGGGCATCCCCACGGCGTGGTGCACAAGCACCTATGGGCGATCTGGGCGGCCGGCGCCGATCTGGTGGACAACCCGCTGGCTCTCAAGGGCGGCCAGCCCAAGTTCAACAACCCTGCCGGTCGCGCGGCCCTCAAGCTCGTCCATGACATGATCTACGTGGACCGCTCGACGAGCCTGGCCTTCCCCGACCCGCGCGCGGCCTTCCTGCGGGGCATCGCCTCGATGCAGATCAGCGAGACCGTCAGCATCCGCGCCCGCCAGCCCCGCGAGGCGCCCGGCATGCCGTGGGGGACGGGATGGGGCACGGCCCTGCCGCCGGTGCCCAAGGCCGGCATGAGGCCGGTGACCAACCTCAACGCATGGATGTACACCGTACCCAGGCAGGCCAGGAACAAGGAGCTGGCCTGGAGGCTGATCGAGTGGGTCAACAGCGAGATCAAGGACTATGAGCTGGCCAAGCGGTTCGAGGCGACCCCGCGCTTCAAGGCCAACTGGGCCAAGGAACCGTTCAAGTCCGACTCCTACGCCCAGACCCTCCTGAAGATGTACCCCTATGGCCGCAAGTACCCCATCAACCTGGGCCTCAACGGCATCATGGACGCGCTGGGCGCCGCGATTCAGAACGCCTGGCACAACCGCATGTCCATCGAGGAGGCGCTTGCCCTGGCCGACCGCCAGGCCCGGCAGGCCATTCTTGACGCTGCCAAGTAGCCCTGCCGGGCGCCTTGCCCCCCGCCTGTCCCGCGGAGCGACCCCCGGGGCAGGCGGGGGCGTCAGCAGGGTCCTCCGCCGAGCCTACCGTCGGCACTACTTCCACGCCTACCTGTTTGTCGCCCCGGTGCTGATTGCGTTTGGGCTGTTCCGGGTCTGGCCCGCTGTGCAGACGCTCTACTTCAGTCTCTTCAAAGTCGAGCTGCTGCGGGGCCAGCTGACATTTGTCGGATTGCAGAACTTCGCCGATCTGGTGGGGGACGCGATCTTCCGGCAGGCGTTTGTCAACACCGTCATCTACGCGGCGGTCATCGTCCCCGTGGCGGCCGGCCTCGGATTGGGGCTGGCGGTCCTGTGCCACGAACCGTTCCGCGGCCGGGAGGTCCTCAAGGCCATCTACTTTGCCCCGATGGTGACCAGCACCGTCGCGGCGGCCATGGTCTGGTGGTGGCTCTACAACCCGCAGTACGGCCTCTTCAACGTGTTCCTTCGGCTGCTGCACCTGCCGACGTCTTCGTGGTTGCTGTCCAGCACCATGGCCCTGCCTTCGATCATCCTCTTCAGTGTCTGGAAGACGCTGGGCTACAACATGGTGATCTACCTGGCAGGGCTCCAGGGAGTACCCCAGGAGTTCTACGAGGTGGCGACCCTCGACGGCGCCGGGGCCTGGCAGCGGTTCTGGCGCATCACGCTCCCGCTGCTGGCGCCGGTCACGGCCTTCATCCTCATCTACAACGGGATCTTCGCCTTTCAGGTCTTCGACCAGGTGTTCGTGCTCACGGGGGGCGGCCCGGCCAACTCCACCAACGTGGTGGTCCTGGAACTGTACCGGCAGGCGTTCCAGCGATACCGGTTCGGTTATGCCTCGGCTCAGGCCATGGTGCTCTTCCTGTTGATCCTCGGCATCACGCTCCTGCAGTTCCGCGTGAGCCGCCGGTACGAGGTGACCTACTGATGGCGCGTCTGGCAGGACGCGCGATGGTCGTCGTGGTCCTGGCAGGCGGGGCCGTCGTCATGATCCTGCCCTTCTACTGGATGCTCGTGACGGCCGTCAGCCCGGCGCCGGAGATCACCGCCTTCCCGCCCCGCTGGGTCCCCAGCCGGATCGTCTGGGACCACTTCCGGGAGGCCTGGACGACCGCCCCCTGGCCGGTCTACTACAAGAACAGCGCGGTGGTGGCCGTCGTCTCGGTGGGCTGCTCGATGTTCTTCGGACTATTCGCCGGCTACGCGTTCGCGGTCTACTCGTTCCCGCTCCAGACCCCCCTTTTTCTCCTCATCCTCGGCACCCTGATGGTCCCCGTCCAGGTGACGAGCGTCGCCCTCTATGTGTTGCTGGCCCGCTGGGGGCTGGTGGACACCTACACCGGGATCCTCGCGCCGAACCTGGCCAGCGCGTTTGCGGTCTTCCTGATCCGTCAGGCGATCCGGTCGATTCCCATCGACCTGGTGGATGCGGCGCGCATGGACGGCGCCGGCGAGGTCCGGATCGTGCTCGGCATCGTGGCGCCCCTGATCAAGCCGGTGCTGGCCGCCGTGGCGATGATCCTCTTCCTCAACAGCTGGAACGACTTCCTCTGGCCGGTCATTGTGATCAACTCGGAGCACATGCGGACCCTGCCGGTGGGCATCGCGCTCTTCAAGGACCCGTACGGGTTCATCAACTACGGCCCGTTAATGGCGGCCACGGTGATCGCCGTCGCGCCCATGCTGGCAGCCTACGCCCTCTCGCAGCGTTTCATGATCCGCGGGGTGGCCCTCACCGGCATGAAGTAGCCGTCGGGTGCGGCCGTCTCACATCCCAACGAAGCGGGGCTGCGCGGGCGCCTACTTGGAGTGCTTGTCGGCGACCTTGGTGGCGCCGTAGGCGTCGGGCTTGATGACCGCGGCGTAGCCGCTGCCGGAGACCATCCCGACGACTTCGCGGATGATCCGCTTGGTCTCGCCGTTGGGGCCCACGTCCAGGTGGATCTCCACCGGCAGCTTGGAATAGCCGTTGCGGGCCAGCTCGGTGGTGATCATGTGGGCCGTCTCAAGCGAGAGCGACGTCTCGAACAGGATCCGCTGCCGCAGGCTCTCGATCTTGCGGTTCCGGAACTTCCGGTAGAAGTACCGGCCGCCGTGGCCGACCCGGTGGACGATGACCGCGGTCACGAAGCTGGTATCATCCGACAGCAGGGAGTCGGTGCCGATGATCAAATGGTAGGTCTGGTCGGGCTCGCTCTTCATGTACCCGACCAGTTGGCGGAACATCTGCTCGAATGTCAGTCTGCCCTGCGTTGGGCTGACGAACTCCATGCTGGTCGCCTCGCCGTTTCAGTATACTGCGCGTCCGTCTCGACAAACAAGGTGCGAGCGGCGAGCGCGAACAGGACGGTGCAGGAGGTCCCCCGCCTTCCTACAGATCCCGCCGGCCCTCCAGCGCCCGGGCCAGCGTCACCTCGTCGGCATATTCCAGGTCTCCCCCGACCGGCAGGCCGTGGGCGATGCGCGTCACCCGGACGCCGAGCGGTTTGAGCACGCGCGCCAGGTAGATCGCCGTCGCCTCGCCCTCGACCCGGGGGTTGGTGGCGATGATCACCTCGCGGACCGTTCCGGACTGCACGCGGGTCAGCAGGTCGGGGATCTTGAGATCATCAGGGCCGACCCCATCCAGGGGAGAGATAGCCCCGTGGAGGACATGATAGCGCCCCCGGAACTCCCGCGTGCGCTCCAGGGCGATGACGTCGCGCGGATCCTCGACGACACACAGGACGCCGGCGTCCCTGGCCGGGTCCGCGCAGATGGCGCACGGATCCACATCGGTGATGGTGAAGCACGTGGAGCAGTACCGCATCCGGGCTTTGACGTCCAGGATGGCGTCCGCCAGCGCCCGGACCTCCTCGGGCGGCAACCGCAGAATGTAGAAGGCCAGCCGCTGCGCCGTCTTGGGCCCCACGGTGGGCATCTTGGAGAGTTCGTCGATCAGGCGGGCGAGCGGCTCCGGGTAGTCCATACGCGTCGGACAGGCGGCGGTCGGCGCCGCTCAGGGGCCCAGCAGGCCGGGCATCTGGAGTCCGCCGGCAATCTGGCGCATGCGGCGCTCGGCCAGCGCGCGGGCGTTGCGCTGGGCCTCGTTGACGGCGGCCAGCACCAGATCGGCCAGGAGCGCCACATCGGCTGGGTCCACCACGGACGGGTCGATGTGCAGCTCCAGTAGTTCGCCGTGGCCGTTGGCGACCGCACGGACAACGCCGCCCCCGGCGGAGGCCTCGAGCTTCTCGGCAGCCAGTTCCTCCTGGATGCGGGCCATCTCGGCCTGCATTTTCTGCGCCTGCTTCAGCATCTTGTTCACATCGCCCATCCGCACGGGCGTGCCTCCTCCAGCACAGGGGCGCGAGACCGGCGCGTCAGCCGGCCGGCCGTTCGTTGACGATCCGGGCGCCGAAGAGTTCTCTGGCCCGCTCGATGAACGGACTGCCTTCTTCGATCCTGCCCCCGTCGGTCGCCGACCCCGGTGTGGCACCCTCCCCGGCGCTCGCCGGCGACGCCTCGCCGGACGTCGGTGGGGCTGTCTCGAACAGCTGGCACCGGAAGCGCAGCGGGCGCGCCAGGACCCGGGTGAGCGCCTGTTCGACGATTTCGCGGTTCTCGGGCCGGTTCAGGTTCTCCATGTGGAAGGTGTAGGCTGACCGCAGGCCGACCACCAGCGTGTCGCCAGCCACCTCCAGGGGGGTTCCGTCGATGAGCAGCGCGTGGCAGATCATCTTGGTGCGCTTGATGTCCTCCAGCACGCGCGCCCACTGCCGGCGGACCTCATCGATGGTCACCAGGCTCGAGGTGGGCTCCGCCGGTCCCTCCGGACGGCTCTCGGGGGCCCCGCGCAGGGCTGGTGTCCCCGGAGGATGCGCGGGGGCTGCGCGTGGGGGCGGGGTCCCCGGAGGACTCGCCGAGGTCGCCTGCGGGGCCGGACGCTCCGGTCTGCTTCCGGCCGCGGGGTGCGATGCCGGCGCCGGAGGCGCGGCGGCTTCGAGCCGGTCGAGTCGCGCCAGCACGCTCTCCAGAGTGGGATCCATCTCCGGCCGCGCCAGCCGGACCAGCGCCACCTCGAGGGCCAGCCGGGGCTGGGTGCTCCACCGGGCATCGCTGGAGGCGTCGCCGAGCATGCGCACCGCCCGGAGGAGATCGGCGACCGTCGCCTCTTCCACCTGGCCGGCCAGCCGCGTGTAATGGTCCCGAGGCGCGTCCAGGATCTCGGCGGCCAGCGGACCGCACGTCTTCACCAGCAGCAGGTCCCGGAAGTGCTCCACCAGCGCCCGCAGGACCTGCCGGATGTCCCTGCCGGCATCGGCGGCCTCCTGGGCCAGGCGCAGCGCCCCAGCCACATCGCGGCGCAGCACCGCGTCGGCGAAGGCTGCGGTCACGTCCTCGGCCACCAGGCCCAGCACCTCCGTGACCAGTGTCCGGTCGATCGCCCCGCTGGCGTAGGCGCTCAATTGGTCCAGCATCGACTCCGCGTCGCGCACCGAGCCGTCGGCGCTGCGGGCGATCTGGGCCAGGGCCGCGTCGTCGACGGCAATGCCTTCCTGTTGGGCGATGGTGCGCAGCCGCGCGGCGATCTCGCGGAAGGAGACGCGCCGGAAGTCGAAGCGCTGGCACCGCGACAGGACCGTGGCGGGGATCCGGTGGGGCTCCGTGGTCACCAGCACGAAGACGGCGTGCGCGGGGGGCTCTTCCAGCGTCTTCAGCAGCGCGTTGAAGGCGCTGACCGAGAGCATGTGGACCTCGTCGATGATGTAGACCTTGTACCGGCCCTCCGTCGGTGCCAGTACGATCTTCTCTTTCAGGTCGCGGACATCGTCGACGCTGGTATTGCTGGCCCCGTCGATCTCGATGACGTCCATGCTGGTCCCGCGCGCGATCGCCTGGCACTGGGGACAGGTGTTGTCCGGCGTCGGCGTGGGCCCGCTGGCGCAGTTGAGGGCCTTGGCCAGGATCCGGGCCGTCGTGGTCTTGCCGGTTCCCCGGTGGCCGGCGAAGAGGTAGGCGTGGGTGATCCGGCCGGCCTTGATGGCGTTCTGCAGGGTGCGCGTAATGCGCTCCTGCCCGATGATCTCCTCGAACGACTGCGGACGCCAGCGGCGGTAGACGGACATGTGCGACACGACGGACACCTCGGCCCATGGTACTTCGGCACCGCTGCACGCGCTCCTTGCGCCGGTCATCGCGCGTCGGTCAGTGCCAGGGGCAGAGGAAGCCACTCGGCCGCCGCCGAATCCCCGCATCCTTGATGGTGTTCTCCGCAGTCTATCCCGTTCCCGAGTCCACAGTCGCGACGGCCGTGCTGCTGCTGATCGTGGGCACGGCCGGACTGTCCGTGTACCTGCTGGCCTATCGACCGACGGGCGGCCGCACGACGTGGGGGCTCAGCGAGATCGCCGCCGTCACGATCCTGTTCCTCGTGACGCTGCCGCTGGCGGCGCTGTTGGCCGGGATCGACATCCCCCTCAACCTGGCCGACCTGACCGTGGTCATGCTGGCGCAGAACGTCCTGCTGGTGGGGATGCCGGTCTACGTGGTGACGGTGCGGTACCGGCAGCCGCCAGAGGCGCTGGGTCTGCGGGCCGACGGATGGCCGCAGCACGCCCTCCTGGGTCTCGCGGCCGGTGCGGTCACGGCGCTGGTGGCCAGCAGCGGAGAGCAGGTGGTGGTCTACCTTTTCGGCCTTGTCGAAGGCGCGGAGCAGGCCGCCGCCCGCGCCGCCGCAGAGCACCTGACGGATCCGCTGCGCCCGCTCCTCTCGACCCTCACGGGGACCCCCTCGCTCGTCTGGCTGCTGGTTTTGCTCGCCGTGGTAGTCCCGATTGGGGAAGAGGTCTTCTTCCGGGGGTTCGTCTATGGAGGCCTCCGGGCGCGGTGGGGCATCACCGCAGCCGTGCTCGTCAGTGCCGGTTTCTTCGCCACCGTCCACCGGCAGCTCGTCCACGGGGTGTTGATCTTCCTGCTGGGCGTTGTCCTGGCGTTGCTCTACGAGCGCACGCGGAGCCTGGTGCCGGCGGTCGTGACCCACGCGCTGACCAATATCATGGCGGTGGTGTCGATCTGGCGGGGGTGGGGGATCTAGTCGCCCACCCCGTAACTATGGCAGGCGTGCTCGGGAGGCCCCCGGCCTACGCCTCGCTCTTTTTCCGGACTTCCACCTGTCCGGCGACGCCCATCACGTGGAAGCCGCTGTCGGCGAAGATCGTGTTTCCCGTGACCACCCGTGAGAGGTTGCTGGCCAGGAAGACGGCCACGTCGGCGACCTCCTCCTGGGTGACGTTGCGCCGCAGCGGGGCGATCTCCTCGACCGCGTCCCGGAATCCCGACAGGCCGCGGACCGCGCTGGCCGCCAGGGTCCTTAGCGGCCCGGCCGAGATGGCGTTGACCCGGATGTTCTTCGGCCCCAGTTCGGCCGCCAGATAGCGCACCTCGCATTCCAGCGCGGCCTTGGCCACTGCCATCACGCTGTAGGAGGGGACCACCCGCTCCACGGCGTTGTAGGTCAGCGTCATGATGCTGCCGCCCCCGGCGGCCTCCAGCAGCGGTCGGGCGGCGGCGGCGCACCGGACGAGAGAGTAGGCGCTGATGTCCAGCGCCATGGCGTAGCCCCTGCGCGAGATCTCCGAGAACGGCCGGGAGAGGTCTTCACGGTCGGCGTAGGCCAGGCAGTGGACCAGGATGTCCAGGGCTCCCCAGCGCTGGCCCAGGCCCTCGAAGACAGCGGCGATCTCCTCGTCTGAGGTGACGTCGCACTTGAAGATGGGAAACGCCTCCGCCCCGCCGATCTCCCGCAGCAGTTCGACGAGGTTGTCCTTCAACCGCTCGTTCTGGTAGGTGAAGGCCAGAGACGCGCCCTCGCGGTGGAACGCCCGGGCGATCCCCCAGGCAATGCTGCGGTTGTTGGCGACCCCCATGATGAGGGCGCGTTTCCCCTCAAGGAGCACGATCCACCTCGCGGCGGGGCATAAGGCTCCCGGCCCCGACAGCCCGCTATCCGGGTTCGGGGCCGAAGCCCGGCCTCCTCCGTTGGCCCGTCAGTTCGTCCTCCGCACGGCGAGCCCGTGGGGGTCGCCGCCTCCTGAGGGGATCACCCCGAGCAGGCGCCGCGATGCGGTGCTCATGACCGCCAACCCGGGCGTGGACCCCCGCAGGGCGTGGGGGTCGCCGGTGACCGGTTCGCCGCGCAGCGTGAAGAAGGCCCGGCTGCCGTCGGGGGAGAAGACGACGAGGTCGGGTCGGTCGCCGGCGGGGACCTTCGCGATAAGCCGGTAGGTCCGCGCGTCGAGGATGGCGACCTCGTTGGACTGCCGCCCCACGATCCACACCTGGGTGCCGTCGGGGGTCTCCATCAGGCCGTGGCTGTCTTTGATCGGGAGCCGCTGATGGTGGAGCAGGGCATGGGTCGTGGCGTCGAAGACGTAGAACGTGTCGTTCTTGGCCTCGGGATTCCTGGGGTGAAATCCCACGTTGGTGTACATCCGCCGGCCGTCGGCCGCCAGCAGGGTGCCGCAGGCCTCGTAGCCCACGTCGGGGACGAGCACCCGGGCGGTCCCGGTCGTCAGGTCCAGGGCGGCGATGTTTCCCAGGATATTCCGGGCGGCGTCTCCGCCGTTGGTGACGTAGACGGTGCGGCCGTCGCGGGTGAACCAGGCGCAGATGGGTCGGATGCCGCCTGAGGGAATCCGCCGCGCGGCGCGGAAGGTCTGACCCTCCACCATGATCTCCGACACATCGTGGCTGCCGATGTTGGTCACCAGCACGCGCCGGCCGTCGGGGGAGGCCACCGCCATGTGCGCCGACGGTCCGGCCGGCACGCGGGCGACGACCCGGCGGGTGGCCGCCTCGATGACGAGCACGTTGGCGGTGTCGCGGGCCGCCCCCACGTTGGCGACGAGCGCGTACCGCCCGTCCGGCGTGAACAAGATCATGTGCGGCCGGCTGGAGGCGGGGATCCCGTCATCATCAACCTGGAACTCGGCGAGCCTGGCCAGCGTCTGCCCGTCATAGACCAGGATCGTATCGGTGCCCTGGTTGGCCACCCACACCTCGTAGGCCGGCGCCTGCGAGGCCGCCCGGCCGGCGAGGCTGGCCACAAGCAGGCTGCCGCCCATGACGCTCCACAGCAAGAATCCCAATAACGGCCGATGCATCGTTGTCACCCCCTGACGCGGACAGATCGGCTTTCCTCGATCCTGTTGACCAGATAGTCCACAAATACCGGCACCGGGTCAAACCCGACGACCCGCGGCGCGTCGGTCACGAAGTTCGACAGGACGTTGATGTCGTAGAAGTAGAGCCCCCCGTCGCGGGCGCTGATCAGGTACTCGACCCCGCCCACGTCGACCCGGGCCGCCTGCGCGATGCGCAGCACCGAGGCGACGATCTCCGGCGGTGGCGTGTAGCCTTCCACGCGCAGCGTCGTGCGAGGGAGGTCTGCCGGGCAGTAGTCCAGCGGCGCCGGGACGGGCGCCGGAGGTACTGCCTGCACGGTCGGTGCGGCCGCTTTTTGCCCCGGTGCGTCCACCGCGCAGATGTCGGCCGGGCACAGGTTGAATCCCGCGTCGGGGTTGGGGTAGACCTTGATGGCGTAGAGGAACCGGCCGTCGAGGACCTCGACGCGGACGATCGCGCCGCCGACCGGCGGATGGTATTCCTGCACCAGCGCCGTGTGGTCGATGCCCAGATCGAGGCGGCCCCCGGCCACCGCGGCGTCGAGCTGGTCGGGGGTGTCGAACCGCCGGATCTTCGCGCCGCTGCCGCCGATGTTCGGCTTCACCAGCAGCGGAAAGGTCAGGAGTCGCGCCGCGTCCTGGATCCCGGCGGGGGTGTTCACCACGCGCGTGCGCGGGTAGAGGAGGCCCAGGCGGCCGAGCAGGCTGATCTGGCCCGCCTTGGACAGTTCGAGGCTGAAGGCCTCCGCGCCGTTTACCACTGGAATGCCCATCATTTCCAGGTGGCGCAGGTACGCCAGCGCGGCAAAGATGGCATGGCCGCCTCCGCGCAGGTAGGCCGAGGGGCTCATGCGGTTGAGGACCAGTGCGTACGGCGCCCCTCGCTGCGCGGGATCGAACTGCAGCGCGGTGGCGAGAATCCGCGCGTAAGGGATCCCCCGTCGCTCGAGCTCCCCAAACAGGGGTCGGAACCACTCCGGGTGTTCGTAGAGAATACCCAGGGTCGGTGTGGTGTGCTCCATTTGATCTGTCCCCCCAAAGCGCGGCGCAGGCGCCGCGGCCGGTCGCGAAACGGTTTCGGCTGTCAACAGCAGGTGTCCGGCCCGCGCCGGACGGGAAGGCGAAGGCCGCTAGGCCTCCGCCCGGGGACAGATGCAGGTTCGCGGGCGCAGAGCAGACGGTGACGGAACCGTTCGGGTGGACGACCTGTCGTCCATCTCGCCCGCATGATACCACGGCACGGCGGCGGGCTCAATGCTGCGGCAGGAAGCGCCCGGCCGCGCGGGAGGATACCCGTCGGGGAGCACGCCGGGCCCCGGCCTGCGCGACGAGGGAATTGCGCCCCCGGCCGGGGAACTGACGGGACTGTGGATCGCCTCTGGTCGCGTCTGGCCCTGGGGGCCGCCGGCGTGCTGGCGGCGCTGTGGATCCTGCAGCGGTTCAGCACGCTGGCCGTCATGGCCGTCATCGTGGGCATCGTTACCTTCCCGATCTACCCCGTGGTGGACTGGCTCGAGCAGCGGGCGCGCCTCTCGCGCGGTGTCGCCGCCGGCCTCACGCTGGTGGTCCTGATGGCGATCCTGGGGCTGGGCGTCGTCGGCGTCTTCCCCTGGGCCATGGGGCAGGTGCGGATCCTCCTGGACCTCACGCCCCGCGGGATCAGGGCGGTGGCGGAGGTCCTGAGCGCGTGGCAGGCCCGGGTGGACGAGCCGACCTTTCCCGGGCTGCTGCGGGCCGCGTGGGAGCGGGCGGGCGAGGCCGCTGTCACCGCCGCCAACAGCGTGGTCACCCGCACCGTCAACTTGGCTGTCAGGAGTATCGGGCAGCTCTACCTGCTGTTGCTGCTGCCGTTCGTCATCTACTTCGTCCTGCTCGACTACCGCTCGGTGCGGGAGACGATCCTGTCCCTCGTGCGCGAGCCACACCGGACCCGCATCGCGGACCTGCTGGGAACCCTCACGACCACCCTGCGCTGGGGGCTGTGGGCGCAGGTCGTCGTCAGTACCATCGTGGGCGTTATGACGGCCCTGGGCCTGGCCATCGTCGGCGTGCCCGGGGCGTGGGCGATCGGCATCTTCAGCGGGATCGCGGAGGCGATTCCGTATGTCGGCGGATTTGCCACCTACGGTGTGGCCCTGGTGGCCGCCGTGCCCAGGGGCGGGTCCGAGTGGGTCTGGGCGATGCTGGTGGTCACGGTCGTGAAGGTGGCCGTCAACGTGATGGTGCCGTGGATCCTGGGGCGCTTCACCCGTACACACCCGCTGGCCATCATCATGGCGCTGCTGGTGCTGGCCCAGCTTTTCGGCGTCATCGGGATGTTCTTCGCGGTACCGGTGGTGGTGGTGGTGCGGGAGGTCTTCGCCTGGTGGCGCCAGACCGCCGGTGTGCAGATGCTTCAGCCCGAGGGCGCGGTGGCGGGCAAGGCCCCCGTGTGAGCGGGCGGGTGCTGGCGCTGGGGCCATGGTATACTGTCTGCCGGTACGACCGCCTCGGTCGTGGGCCCTTAGCTCAGCAGGCAGAGCGGCGGGCTTTTAACCCGCGCGTCGGGGGTTCGAGTCCCTCAGGGCCCACCAGATCGCTTTTTGCCCGACCAGCATTTCACGGCACGCCTACCAGCACCGCGAGGAGTTCGAGCTGACGCTGCACGCCTACCGGAGCCTGCGGGGTCTCATCCTGAGCGTGGCGCACCTCTCGCTCCACCGGCGACCGGGCCGTTTGCCGCGCTCACCGGTTCCCCCGCCGGTGCGGGAACCGGTCGTGCCAGCGACAGCGTCAGCAGGCTCCCCGGCAGCGGGAGGAGGCTCACCACGATCAGGACGGGGATGATCCCGAACGCCTGCGCCAGCGCGCTCACCGGCCCCACCAGCAGGCCGCCAATGCCCAGGCTCACCCCCAGCATCAGGCCCGCAGCCAGGCTCGCATGGGCGGGGAGCAGACTCTGCGCCTCCACCGTCACCAGCGACGACGATCCCAGCAGGGCGGCTCCCCCGAGGGCGAGCAGGATGATCGTCGCCGGCCCCCTGGAGGTGATCGCGGCGAGAAAGAGCGGGGCGGCCAGGGCGAACGAGACGAACAGCACCCGACGCCGGCCGAGGCGGTCCGAGAGATACCCGGCCACCATTCCGCCGACCGCGCCCGAGAAGATCATCGCGCCGATCGCTGCGGCGCCCTCCGTCGCCGGTGCGCCGCGGGCGCGATAGAGAAACGGCAGCAAGGCCAGCATGCTGTGCATCAGGGTGGCGCGGGACACGATCAGGCCCATCAGCCTGGCCAGCCCGCCGAGGTTCTCGCGCAGGGCCTCCCGCAGGTTCGCGGACGCGCCCGGGCGGTGAGGTACCCGCCAGTGCCACGGGACGACGCGGACGAGCGCGACCGACATGAGCAGGGCCGGGGTGGCGGTCACCGCGACCCACGGGAGTCCGGCGCGCACCGCCACGTAGGCGGCCAGCAGGGGGCTGAGGGCCTGGCCGGCCTGGCCGGCCATGATGTAGGTCGACATAAGGGTCCCCTTGCGGGCTCCGGACAACTGGTGGACCAACCCTGCAGACTGCGGGTGGAAGGCGGCGATCCCGACGCCGTGCAGGACCGTGACCAGCACCAGCCAGAGATACGATGGGGCCACCCCGAGCAGGGACGACCCCAGCGCCGCACCTGCCAGCCCCATCGCAGCCACCCCGCGCAGCCGGGTGTGGTCGGCCACATACCCGAACACGGGCTGGAGCAGGGACCCGGTGAGGGTGGCGATCGAGATGAGCAGGCCCGCCTGGCCGAGGCGCAGTCCGTGGGCATCGGCCAGCAGCGGCAGGAGTGCGGGGAGGAAGTTGTTGTACAGGTCGTTGGTGAAGTGCGCGGCCATCAGCCAGGCCAGCGTGCCTGACGCCGAAGCCACCGGCCGGTGCTCCTGCAACGGGTCCTTCACGGGCTATTTCTTGAGCTTCGAGATCTTCGACCCTTCCAGCGACAGGTTGTACATCAGGCCCCTCTGCCCCACCACGAATCCCACGATGGGCTTGTTGAGCTTCGTCGTGTCGATGGAGCCCTCGGCACCCACGTCGATGAGCACCACCGAGCCGTCGACCCCGATCTTCCACCCCTCGCTGGCCTGAAACTTCCTGAGGGCGTCCTCCTGCAGGAAGACGAGGATGATGTCCTTCTTCTGGGCGCCCAGCTGGAACCCGATGGAGGCCGATGCGATGCTGTAGTAGGCGACCGTCCTCCCGCCGATGCGCAACGCCCCTTCGCCGTACTCGCCTCCGATGCCGATGCCGGCCTGGATGACCCCGGGGAACACGAGCACCCCTCTGGCCATCCGGAGGACATCTCCAGATCCCTTGACCTGCTTCACCAGGCGGTCCAGGGCGGCGTTCACGCTGGCGTCGATCTCCTGCGCGGTCCTGGCCTGGGAGGCGTCCGGCAGCGTCAGGCCGCCAGCCAGGAAGAGACAGAGCGCCCAGAGCATGCCTCTGTGCCCGTGCCGTGCGTGCATCGTCATTCCCCCCCCTCAGGGACGATCTGCGCCGGAAACATCGGACAGACGCACGCTCCCATCATACTCTGTTTTCACCCTCCACCCCACCCCATCCCTGTGTGTGTTTTCCTCCGCGCCATCAGACGCCTAGGAGGAGTCGGACCTGGGCATATCAAACTTGAAAAACACACTGCCCGCGATAAAGGCACCCCGCCCGCGAGGGCGGTTCGCAAAGCCACGGGGCTGGGCGATCCAGCCAGCCGGGTTGCCGAACGGGGAGGTCACGGACGCCTCCCGGTCGAGGCGTTTTTTCTTTCGCGGGACTCCGGGGGCGCTCCGCGGTGGACCCGGGACGGCAGAGCATCCAGATACTGGTCGGCGTCTTCCTGACCGTCGTCCTGGCCGCGGGTCCCTCGTCCTCCGCTTCATTCGCCGTCGAACCCGGGAAACGAATCGGCCCTGTGACCATCGGGATGGCCGAGCACGAGGTCCTTGCCGCCGTCGGCGGAGGTATGCGACCGGCTCCGGGGCCGGCTCCCGACGTGCTCGAGATCCCGGCTCACGGGTTGACGGTGTGGTTCTCTACCGGGCGCGTGATCCGTATCCGTACGACCAACACGGCCCACAAGACGCCATCGGGCTACGGCCCCGGCGACGGAAACTGGGCCGGGGCGAGGCAGGCCTCGTGCAACGGTGGGGTGAGTGAGGCCAGTGCCGTCCACGTGACGGCGGCAGGGTTCGAGATCCGGTGCCCGTTCGCGGGGCTGGTCCTGGAGGTCTCAAGGGGTCGGATCGTTGGTCTGGTAGTGCTCCCCAGCGAAAGGCTGCGGTAGCAGGGCGCGGCGCCGTCTACGACCGGTCTGCGGCGCCCTGGGATGCAGGTCTCGAGGAGGCGAGGACGATGACGCGTGACGCACTGCTCTTCTTGCTGGTCATGACCCTCGGGCTGGCGATCCCGGTGATTGCCCAGCAACACCTGATGCCGCCGACCCAGATTCAGCCGGGGCAGGAGATCGCGGCCGTCCGCCTGGGGCAGTCGGCCGCCTCGGTCCTCAACCGCCTCGGGCCCCCCGCCGAGACGCGGGCGATGCCGGACGGGACCCTGTACGCCTTTCCGCGCTACGGCATCAACGTGTACGTGACGGACGGCGTCGTTCGTGCGGTCTCCACCACGAACGGCCTCATGCGAACCGGAGAGGCGATCGCGGTCGGCGCCGCCGTCGGCGAGGTGCGCCGCGTCTTCGGGGCGCAGTTCGTGGATGCCGTGGTGGAAGGCCTGATGGGTATGGCCTACGATCAGCACGGCATCGCCTTCGGCCTGGACGGCGCGGTCGTTTCGATCATCCTCGTCTATCCGCCGAAGGTCCGATCCGCCGCCCCGGCGGCGCCGGCGGCCTCCGACGCTCCTGCGGCCGTACTGGCGGCGGCCTCCCCGGTCCAGGTGGACCCGGGCCTCGTGGTCGTGCCCCGGGTGGACCAGCTCAAGCCCTTCTCCCCCGAGACGTACTACATGTCGGTTCCCGGCTTCCTGCGCTACGTGGTTCGCCAGCAGACCGGCGCGTGGCTGACGCAGGCGGAGGCGGTGCGGATGCTCCAGGACCAGCGCCGGCTTCGGCTCTGAGGCGGAAGGGTCGGCCGGGCAGGAGAAGGAGCCCGGGCGAATCGCGCCCGGGCTCCCGCTTGTTTCGTGGACAGCCTGGCGTTAGCCGATCGGACGGACTCCAGTCGCCTGCGGGCCCTTCTGCCCCTGCGTCTGCGTGTACTCGACCTTCTGCCCCTCGACGAGGGACTTGTAGCCTTCGCCCTCGATGCCGCTGAAGTGCACGAACAGGTCCTTCGACCCGTCCTCCGGGGTGATGAAGCCATACCCCTTCTCGCTGCTGAACCACTTGACGGTTCCTGTTGCCATGCTTGTTGCCACCTTTACCTGCAGGCTACCACAGACATCGAACTCTTCTGCGATGCCCGCGCATTATCTCACGGATCGACCGAAAACACAAGGGCAACGCGCGTCCTCCCGGACTACGGGCCCGGTTCAACGGGCATACACCGTGGCGGGGTCGGGTAGCCATGGTTCCTCTCTGGCGGTCAGCCCGCCGAAAAGGCATCGAGCGCCGTGCCCTCCCACGGATCCCGCTGGCGGTCCCGGTTCGGTATGCGACGGATCAGGGTCAAACGGGTGTCGGCGTCCTGATCGACGTCCACGAGCAGGGCGCCGGCCTGCTGGTCCCCACCATCTTGCCCGACGTGTTCCACGTCTGGGTCCAGTTTCTGTGGTTCGATGATCAGATGGGCGTCCAGGGACGGGTCGCCTACGTGCGGGAGACCCCGGACGGCTTCCGCGTCGGCCTGCAGTTACAGCATGTCGGTGGACGGAGCGTCCGGTTCATCACCGACTACCTGATTCCCTTCGGGCTGCGCAAGTTCCGGTACGACCGCCGGCATCCGTTGGCGTTCCTGGAAGCGCTCTCTGCGAAGCGGCGGGAGGCGACGGTGCGGCACCGCCGGCGCTACCTCCCGGTCCTCGTGGAGCAGGGAGGGATCAAGACCTGGGCCGTGACCGAGGATCGGAACGAGCAGGGCGCGGTGCTCCTCCTGCCGCAGGCGCCAGAGAGGGGTCTGCCCCTGACGGTCTCGACGTGGGGCAGCTTCTTCACCCGGTCGGGCCGGGCGGAGCGCCTGGAACCCGTCGATCTCCCCCCGGTCCGCCTCTACCGCGTCGTGGTGCGCTTCGACGAGGGGTCGGGAGAACACGCCACTCGCCCGCCGGCTGAGGCCCGGCCAGGGGCTACTTCGGATACCACTTTCTAAGCCAGTCCCGCAGCATGGCAGCCTCGCGGCCCTCCACCGCAACGACCGTCTGCGCCAGCGCGCGGAGTTCCTGCCGGTTGGCCCTGGTGGCCGCCACCTTCGCCAGCGCCACGCTGTGGTCGAGGTGTGCGGCGATGAGCGGCAGGTAGGCGCGCTCCAGGGACGCGCCGCTCAGCCCGCGCATCTTCTTGACGGGGTCCGTGACCACGTTGGCGTTGCGCTTCCCGGGCGAGGCGCCCGCCTCCTGGAGCCAAGCGAGCATCTGCCGGACCTGGGCGCTCTTGCGGTCGATCATCACCTGGTTCCAGCGCAGGAGTTCCGGATGGTCGGCGTTCAGGGTGGCAGCCATGGCGATCTCGATGGCCTCTTCGTGGACGGGGATGAGCTCGCGCATGAAGGCCGCATCAAACGCAGGCCCGTTGAGGCGGGACAACGCGGCAACGGTCGGGTGCGGCGTGGGCGGGGGCACGGGTGACGGTCCGGCTCCCGCCGAATGGGCCAGCATCGCTGTAACCGCGGCGATGAGGACGGAAATCACGAATCGGATTCGTGCCATAGACGCACCTCGCGGCGGTGGGTTGTCTCGTGTCGAGGATGCCCCTTCGGGTGATTCTTGCCCAGGTCCGACTCTCTCGAGAACCCCCCCGGGCTTCCGACGGTGCCGCTTCCAGTGGGCCATGCTTGGGCGTGGGCGAGGACCACGCGCCTCGCGGCACTCGTGGCGCTCTGCGTCGCCGGCCTCATCCTCCTGGATTCCAGGTCGAGAGGCGCAAACGGTGCCTGTCAAACCCGAAGCACTCCTTGAGCCCGGATGCGGAGTAGCGGAGCTCCCCCTGTCGGGACACCACCGTCGCCCGGGCTCACCCGGCCTTCTTGAGGCGCCGACGGTACATGTCCAGGATCTCCTTCACCGTCGTCGCTTCGGTCGGGCTCTTGTCCTCGCGGACGCGGGTGAAGCGCGGGAACCGGATCGCCAGGCCGCTGCCCCGGCGGACGGCGTCCCATCCGGCGGTGTGCACGGGGCTGAGGGTGATCTCGGCGCCGATGACCTCGTAGACCACGGCGGGTTCCAGCCAGACGTCGGGGGTCATCCGGCTGTCCACGCGCGGATGCCGGTCGGGGCGGACGTAGGGCCGCAGCGTCTTGGGCAGGGACTCCAGGAACTCGTCGGTGAAACCCGATCCCAGTTTGCATACGGTCGGGAATCTCTCGGTCTTGGGATCATAGGCGGCCATCAGCAGCGCGCCGTAGGTCCCGCCGCGCCGGCCCCGGCCGTGGAAGGCCCCGACGGGGACCAGGTCCACCGCGTCGGTCATCTCGCTGCGGTACTCCCGCTTGAGTTTGATCCACAGCCAGCCCCTGGCGCCCGCCTGGTAGACGCCGCCGGTCGCCTTGCAGATGAGGCCCTCGCAGCCGTCCTGGACGGCCTGTTCGAACATCTCCTCCAGCTCCGGCACCGACGCCACCTCCCGGAAGACCGCCAGGCGGATCCGGTCGCCTTGCCGGATGACGCGCTCCAGCGCCCGGTGGCGCTGCTGGTAGGGTTGCTCGGTGAGGTCCTTCCCGTTCACGTAGAGCGCGTCGAAGGCGTACAGCGCCGTGGGAATCTGCGCCATGACTTCTTCAATCCCGTACTTGCGGCGGCGGTGCATCAGTTCCTGGAAGGGCAGCAGGTCGCCGCTGGCCGCGTCGATGGCCACGACCTCGCCCTCCAGAATGGCGTCCCGCGCACTGACCGCGCGCCGCACCAGATCCACGATATCGGGATACTGGGGCGTGATCTTCTCCAGCCGACGCGAGAACAGATCCACCTGCCCGCCGCGCTTGTGGATCTGGAGGCGCTCCCCGTCGTACTTGTACTCGGCGATGCACCGGCCGCCGAGTTTGTGGAGGATCTCGTGGGGATCGCCCAGGCGCTCCGCCAGCATGGGACGGATGGGTTTCCCGACGACGACGTGGACCCTCCGGATCGCGGCCAGCCCGCCGGATGCCACGGTGTCGGCCACGTAGCCCAGGTCCGAGGTCAGGTTGTAGGCCCGCTCCAGGTCGTGGCGGGCCGCCTTCCCGCCGGCAAAGACTGTGGCCAGGGCGTCCAGCACCGTCATGTCGCCCACGCCGAGGCGCAATTTCCCGGTGACGGTACGGACCAGGTACTTTGCCTCAAGGGGGGTGGCCTGCGTGAGCAATGCCGCGATACTCTCCAACTTGACGGCCTGCGCGCCTTTGCCGGCGGCTCGGGCCGTCCGGTCGAGTGCCCGGTAGACCTCGTCCACGGTCAGCGTGGGGCGCCGCTCCTTTGCCCTGGCCAGCAGCGCCTGCGCTACCAGCCCGAGGTCGCCCTCCTTCGCCAGGTGGCGCTCAACGGTCTGCGCCGCCTCGCCGGTCGCCTGCGCCAGGGCGCGTACCGCCAGCTTCTCGGCCACGCCGATCTCGATCCCCTCGAAGTCGGGGTAGAGCTTCCCCTGGGTCAGGTAGGTGACACGGCCGATCAGGCCTCTGGGCGTCTGCCGGAACAGATCGGCCAGCAGATCGGTCATCCTGAGGCGGGAGGCGACGGCCTCGATCCTCGAATAGGCTTCGGCGAGCACCTCGTACTTCATGGAACCTCAATGGACCAATTCAGACGAGGAGGATCAACTCCTGCCGCGCGCATCGCCGTACCGGCACCACGCAGGCGATGGGAAGGTGCGCGGCGTAGAGGGAGCATCAGGGGATTCTAAGAGCCCGGCGGCAGCAGCCGGACACACCGGCGCGTGGATCAGTCCCTTCTCCCGTTCTTTCGCCCGCGCGGCATCGTGCTGGTGGGCGCGTCGCGCGACCCCTCCAAACTGGGCTACGGCGTCGCGCAGAACCTCGTCCGCTGCGGCTTTCCCGGCGCGGTTCACTTCGTAAATCCGCGGGGCGGCCGGCTGTTCGACCGGCCCGTGTACGCTGACCTCTCCCTCGTGCCCGATCCGGTGGACCTGGCGGTGCTGGTCATCCCGGCGCCCGCCGTCCCCGACGCCCTGCGCGCCTGCAGCCGCCGCGGCGTGCGCGCCGCCGTTGTCCTCTCGGGAGGGTTCCGCGAGACCGGCCCGGCCGGCGCGGCACTCGAGGCCGAATGCGCGCGGATCGCCCGCGAGTCCGGCATCCGGCTGCTGGGGCCGAACTGCGTCGGCCTGATTGACACGCACCTGCCGCTGGATGCGACGTTCCTGCCGCCTCCAGGCCCGCCGGCGGGCGATGTGGCCTTCATCTCGCACTCGGGCGCGATCTGTGCCGCGGTCACCGACTGGGCCAGCGGGCAGGGGTTTGGCCTCTCGTACCTGATCAGTCTCGGCAACCAGGCGGACGTGACCGAGACCGACATGCTGGAGGCGGTCGCCGAGGACCCCCACACGCGCGTGATCACGCTCTATCTGGAAGGAGTGGAGACTGGCCGTCGCTTCGTGGAGGTGGCGGGTCGCATCGCGCGGGATACCCCCATCGTCGTCCTCAAGGTCGGGCGGTCCGCCGCGGGGCGGCGGGCCGTGGTCTCGCATACCGGCGCGCTGGCCCGGCAGGAAGCGGCCTATGCCGCCGCGTTCCGCCGCGCCGGCGTGATCCAGGCAGAGACCGGCGAGGAGGTGGTGGACTGGGCGCGGGCCCTGGCGTGGTGTCCGCTGCCGGCAGGACGCGCGATGGCCGTGCTTACCAACGCCGGCGGGCCGGGGGTCATGGCGGCCGATGCCCTCGAAGCCTGTGGGCTGACCCTGGCCGACCTCCAGGACGACACCCGCGCCACGTTACGCGCCATGCTTCCTCCCGCTGCGGCGGTGCACAATCCCGTGGACATCCTCGCCTCCGCCTCCCCTGCGCTGTACGCCGACTGTCTCCGGGTCGTGCTGAGCGACCCCGACGTGCACGGGGTCCTGGTCATCCTCCCGCCGCCGCCGCGGGATCCGGCCGAGTCGGTGGCCGAGGCGATCATTCCGGTGATCCGGCGCACGGCCAAGCCGGTCGTCGTCGCCCTGATGGGTGAGCACGCGATCCGGGCCGCATCGGACCGCCTGCGCGCCGCGCGCATCCCGGACTACCCGTTTCCAGAGCGGGCGGCATCGGCGCTGGCGGTCCTGGTCCGACGGGTCGAGACGCTGGCCCGCCCGCAGCTGCCTCCTGCGGCGTTCGACGACATTCGGGCGGAGGCCGTCCGACGAGTCCTGGCGGATACGCCGAGAGGTACGGAGGGATTCCTCGCCTCCCACGACGCCGGGCGCGTCCTGCATCTCGCCGGAATTCCCGTCCCGCGGGGCGGCCTGGCCCGGACGCCGGAAGACGCCGCCGCCCTCGCCGGGGAGATTGGGTTCCCGGTGGTCCTCAAGGTGGCCTCCCCCGACATTCCCCACAAGTCCGACGTGGGCGGGGTGCTGCTGGACGTGCGGGACGACGCCGGGGTGGCAGAAGGCGCTGCGGCCCTGCTGGCACGGGTCCGGACCGCCCGGCCCCAGGCACGGATTCTCGGTGTGTCTGTGGAACACATGCTCCCCCCGGGCCAGGACGTGATCGTCGGGGCGGTCCAGGACCCGCAGTTTGGAGCACTGGTGATGTTCGGCTCCGGCGGAGTGGAGGTTGAGGGCCTCGGCGACGTGGCCTTCGCCCTGGCGCCGCTCTCGCGCCAGGACGCCGAAGATCTGCTGGAACGGACCTGGGCGGGACGCCGGCTGCGCGGCTACCGCAGCCTGCCGCCTGCCGACCGCGACGCCGTCATTGAGGTCGTGCTCCGCGTGGCGCACCTGGCCTCGGTGTGTCCGGAACTCGCCGAGGTCGAAATCAACCCGCTCCGGGTGCTGCCCGAGGGCCGAGGGGCGGTGGCCGCCGACGTGCGCCTCAGGGTCGGTAGAGGAGGTAGGGGGCCCGCAGTTCCAGGAAGCGCCTGAGGTCCGGTTGCCAGCGCGCGACGATGGCCGCGGCCGACTCGCCGCGGATGAGCGCCAGCCGGAGGTCCTTCGTCCCCCAGACCAGATCGAACAGGTACGGTCCCCGCCGCGGGCGCGTGAACGTCAGGCGGTCTCCGTACACCTGCCGGATCTCCGCCAAGATATAGACGATGGTCGTCGACGGGCGGAAGGCCGCCGGATCGGTGACGTGCAGCCGGACGCCGTACCAGACCCTGCCGGTCCGAGGGTGAGGGACCGCTGACGGCGTGAAGCGGACTCCCGGCAGACGGTGTCCGTTGAGCCGCCCGGCCAGCGTCGGGCCATCGATCCACGGCGCCAGGACGACCCGGAATCGCGACTCGGTGGCCACGCCGTTCCAGAGGTTCGTGCCGTCCACCGGGCCGGTCGCAGCGTAGTAGAAGGGCGCATCGGGGCTGGTGATCCCCGGCGACGGGTTGACCCAGGGGAGCCCCGTGTCCTCCCAGGTCATTCCCCTGGTCCACCCTTGCATGGGGATGACAGTCAGCTTGGCGCCGATGCCGAACCGGTCGTTGTAGAGCTGCGCGAGCTCGCCCAGCGTCATCCCGAAGACGTAGGGGACGGGGTACATCCCGATGAACGAGCGGAACGGCGGCTCCAGCACCGGACCGTCGATGAGATGGCCTCCGAGAGGGTTGGGCCGGTCGAGTATCACGACGGGTTTGCCGGCTCGCCTGGCGGCGGCCATGACCAGCGCCATGGTTGACGCATAGGTGTAGGGCCGCACGCCGACATCCTGGAGGTCGACCACCAGCACATCGAGGCGCGCCAGCATCTGCCGCGTCGGTTCCAGCGTCCGGCCGTACAGGCTGTAGACCGGTGTCCGGCCGGGGATCGTCGGCACCAGCTGGCCGGCGTCGTACGTGCCGTCGAGGCCGTGTTCGGGAGCGAAGAGGGCTGTCAGTTGGATGCCCGGCGCACGGGCCAGCACCTCGGCGGTCGGCCGGCCGTCGGCGGTGATGCCGGACCGGTGGGTGACCAGTCCGACGCGTTTGCCCTTCAGGGCCGCGGGATCGGCGAGCAGGGTGTCGATCCCCGGACTGACGGGCAGAGACCTGGCCGCAGCCGGTGGGACCCCAAGGGTCTGCGGGAGCAGGAGGACGAGCAGGAGGGGCCAGAGGGCGCGATGACGGTGCGAAGCGGCTCCCATATTGGAAGATTGGTTTCACTCGAGCCGGGAGGCCTCCTTGTGACTCGGGCGCTACTCTCCCGGCGGGCTGTAGGCGACCGACTTCTTCGCCGCCTGGTCGATCTCTTCAGGCGTCAGCAGCACCGTCGTCTTGTAGTGTGAGACCGAGCCGCTGGCAGAGATCGTCAGCGCAGCCGCGGCGGCGCTGGCATGATCCGGCAGGTCAAGGATGGCCACCACGTCGGTGTCCCCGAAGGTGTAGTAGAACGCTTCCAGTTTGCCGCCCAGACTCGACGCGGTCTCGTGCAGTACGGCCCGGCGCTTCGAGCCCCCGTCCTTCCGCAGTCCCTTGGTGCCTTCGAGGCTGTACGACGCCTGCACGAGATACTTCGCCATGGTCCACCTCCGCGCGGATTTCTCGACCTTCGTAGTGCGTGACGCAGTGCGCGAGCGCCGACGATGAGAAGGGATGGAACTGTTCCCCGCCGTACCTACCATCTCCTGCTTGGTCTGTCATCCGTAGAGGGCTTCGCCGCCTCGCCGCATAAGTGTTCACATGCAGTCTATCCTGCCAAGGTGAGGAGCACCCATGGATCCCCGTGCGGCATCAGCCGTGGTCAAGGCCGACCAGGCCCATTTGATCCACCCCCTGCATCATCCCGCCGACCATGCCGAACCCCTGGTCATCGTCGAGGGTCGGGGCGCGGTCCTGCGAGACGCGGAGGGGCGAGAGTACATCGACGGTCTGGCCTCCCTGTGGAATGTGAATGCGGGTCACGGTCGGATTGAACTGGCCGAGGCGGCCGCGGACCAGATGCGCCGGCTGGCATTCACCACCGCCTACGTGGGGTTCACCAACGAACCGGCCGTGCGCCTGGCCGAGCGGCTGCTGAGCCTGGCGTACCGTAACCTGTCGGGCGTTTACTTCACGACTGGCGGCGCCGAGTCCAACGAGTCGGCGTTCAAGATTGCTCGTTACTACTGGAAGCGGCGGGGGATGCCCTCGAAGACCAAGGTCGTCGCGCGCCACCACGCCTATCACGGCGTGACGATGGCGGCGATGAGTGCAACCGGGATGCCATCCTACCACAAGATGTTTCAGCCTGTCGTCCCGGGGTTCGTGCACATCATTCCGTCGTATCCCTACCGGTATCCCGGATCCGGTGCGAGCGCGCTGGAGGAAGCGATCAGGCGGGAGGGGCCCGATACGGTGGCCGCGTTCATTGCGGAGCCGGTGATGGGGGCCGGCGGCGTCATCGTGCCGACGCCGGACTACTTCCCGCAGGTCAGGGAGATCTGCGACCGCTATCAGGTCCTCTTCATCGCCGACGAGGTCATCACGGGCTTCGGCCGCACCGGCCGCTGGTTCGCCCTGGACCACTGGGGTGTGCAGCCCGACATCGTGACGTTTGCCAAGGGTGTGACCAGCGCGTACCTGCCGCTGGGCGGCGCGATGGTGTCGCGCGATATCCACCAGGCGATCCTGGACGCACCTGCGGCCGAGCGTTTCATGCACGCGGCCACCTACTCTGGGCATCCCACCTGCTGCGCGGTGGCCCTCCGCAATTTGGAGATCCTCGAGGGAGAGGGTCTGATCGAGCGGGCGCAGGGGTTAGGGGCGCGGTTGCTGGCCGGCCTCCAGACACTGCGGGATCTGCCCGCCGTCGGGGACGTGCGCGGACTCGGGCTGATCTGCGGTGTCGAACTGGTGGCTGACAAGGCCACGAAGGCCCCGGCGGTGGACTTGGGCGGGAAAGTGCTGGCTGAGGCCAGGAAGCGGGGGCTGATCTCACGGATCCGCGTGGGGCAGGTGGGCGACTACCCGATTGGGGACACGATCTGTCTGGCGCCACCCCTGGTCATCACCGAGGCGCAGGTGGATCGGATCGTCGAGATCATCCGCGAATCCATCCAGGCCGCCGCGGCGTGACAGGTATCGCCTGAGGGGGAGCCATGGGGAGCGAAGGCGAACGGCCGCCTGAACCCGAGAACTGGGGAACATGGATCATCCAGCAGGTCATCCATCCCCTCTCGGTCTTCTTGCCGCCGGGGATCCTGCTGGTATTGATCGCCTACTTCGTGCTCGCCGCCTTTGGCGAGGGGTTCTACCCTGGCATTCGGAGCTTCGCGGCGGTGCTGTTCCCGCTGTCGGTGGTGACCTTCACCTTCATCTTCGCACGGGGATGGCTGGCGCGGCTGGTCGCCTTCTCGCCCACCACCAGCTTCCTGCTGTCCTTGCTGGTGGGGTTGCTGGTCATGGCGGTGATCCGATTCTCAACGCGGGGCTCAACGGTGCCGATCTCCGAGCTGGTGCTGTCGGCCAGCTTCTCGTTGCTGGTCTTCGGCCACGCCAGCCTGCAAGGCGGTCGGGTTTCGGCCTACTCTTACGGGATGCTCTCGGGCATGATGCTCTACATCATCTTTCTGGGGTTTCCGAGGTTGCGCTAATCGAGCTGACGGAGAAAGCGAGCGGGCGGGAGGACCGGAAGTTCGCCTACGAGGCCGAGCAGGTGTTCGTCGCCCGATGGAGCACGGTTTGCTCATGGGCATCCTGTATCATGGGCCCGCGCCTGGCGGGCGGCCCGGCGCGCCTGGCGCAGCGGCTCGGGCGTGCGGGAGCCCGCGGTGACGGCCAGGACGACGGCGACCGCGCTCTGGGGATCGGTCCGCCAGGCCGCGTGGACGGCCAGGGGGCGCGCCCCGCGTTGAGTCCGGAGCCAGTAGCCCACGAGTTCGTCCCCGACCTTCAGCGGACTGGTGGCACCGGGCGCATCGGCCGGCCAGGGTCCGTCGGCCAGGAGCGGCCTGTGGGTCACGCCGACAGTCGGCAGTGACAGCCGGGCTCCGAGGTGCAGCGCCAGCCCGGCGCGCCGGGGGTGATCCCGGCCGGTGGCGTTGACGATCAGGACTTCTGGCACCGCGCGCAGGCGGCGCACCGCAGCCTCCAGGAGCGGTCCCTCGCGGAGGGCCAGCAGCCCGGGCTCGTAGGCCGCGGCCGTCTGCCCTCGGACCACCGCCACATCCACGAGTCGGCCGCCGACCAGCAGCGCCGCGGCCGCCCACGCGGAATCGCCGGGTGCGCCTGCGCCTTCCTTCCCCCGCGGGAAGCACACGAAGCACCCTGCCACCGCTGGCAGGAGGCCGTCTGTAGGACGCCAGGGTTCGGGTGAGATGGCCGACAGTCTGGCTTGCTCCGCCATGAGGTCCTCTGGCGTCGTGGGCCAGGGCGCTGTGGAGGCCGTCCCGCTTGTCACCGCCGGGGTTTTCCTCCCTCCGGACCCCCTTCGGTCCAGCCAGGTCCGCGCGGCCTCAAAGACCCGGTCGCGGTTCGCCCTGGTGAGCTCGTAGAGCGTGGTGCCGGGACGTTGCTTGAAGGCGTCGGACCACGGATGAGGGGCCACGGTGATCGTGGCGATCAGCAGGGCCGGGCTGGCAGCGACCTCGTCCATCACCGCGCGGAAGGCCTCGCTGGCGAGTTCCATCTTGCCGATCTCGTCCACCAGGAGCACCCGGCGGCCCCTCAGGCCCTGGCGGATGGTCGGCAGGCCGAGCCGTTCGAGCGCCGCGAGATCGACGCCGTAGCGTCCTACGCGGTGGGATGCGGTCTTCGCCCAGTCCACGTGGGCAAAGACCGCCGCCCGCCCGTCCAGGGTGACCAGTCGGAACCCCACGCGCTCACCGGATTCCCGGATCTCCTCGGTGTAGAATCCGGCGGCCCTGCGCCCCAGGGCGTTCGCCAGTCTCCGGGCGAGCGTCGTCTTCCCGACCCCGGGCCGGCCGGCGATCAGCAGGATGTCTGCCATCGGGTCCTCAACACCACTCTACAGCGCCGCATGGGGAGGTCGGTATCTGTGAGGCTGTATCTCGTGCAGCACGCCGAGGCCAAACGTGAGGATGAGGATCCGGCCAGGCCCCTGACGGAGAAAGGCTGGCAGGATGCCCGGAAGGTCGCCCAGCATGCGGTGGGGCGGGCCGGTGTGCGTCCCGGTCGGATCCTGCACAGCGGGAAGCTGCGTGCACAGCAGACGGCCGAGGTGTGGGCCGCCGCCACAGGCGGCATGGAGATCGCGGCGGCCGAGGGCCTGGATCCAACAGCCGCCCCGGCCGTCTGGGCGGAGCGTCTGGCCCGCGAATCCGGCGATCTGATGCTGGTCGGTCATCTCCCTCACCTGGGCCGGCTGGCGTCGCTGTTGCTCTGCGGGGATGCAGACAGCCAGGTGGTGAGATTCGAGACCGGCGGCATCGTCTGTCTTGAGCGCGGCCCCGACGGCCGATGGTCGCTGCGGTGGGCGATCACACCGGGCACGGTGGGATCGTGACGACCTCGGCGGGGGATTCGAAGAGGAGATCCGGTCGGGCGGCGACTGTCAAGGTGGGGTGCTGCGGGTTCCCGCGCCGGCTGGAAGAATACGCCCGGCATCTCTGCCTGGTGGAGGTGCAGCAGACGTTCTACAGACCCCCACGGGTTCAGACCGCCGAGCGGTGGCGCGCGCGTGTCCCTGCGGAGTTCGAGTTCACCATGAAGGCCTGGCAGCTCATCACCCACCCGCCGACGAGTCCGACCTACCGGCGCCTGGGGCGGACGATCCCCTCATCGCAGCACGGCCGGTATGGGTTCTTCGCCCCCACCGACGAGGTCCTGGAGGCTTGGGAGGCCACGCGTGCGGTCGCCCGAATCCTGCGCGCCACCATCGTCCTCTTCCAGTGCCCGGCCAGTTTCACCCCGACCGCCGCCCACATGGCGAACCTGAGGCGGTTCTTCGCCCGGATCACACGGGAGGGGATGCGCTTCGCATGGGAGCCCCGCGGCGACTGGCCGGCCGACGTCATTGCCTCGGTGTGCCGTGACCTGGACCTGATCCACTGCGTGGATCCGTTCGCCGGCCCCAGCCACTACGGTCGCCCGCACTACTACCGCCTGCACGGCAAGGGCGGGTATCGGTACCGGTACACCGCCGCAGACCTCCGGGCACTGCGGGCGATGTGCTCCGGGGCCACCTACGTGCTGTTCAACAACCTCTTTATGTGGGAGGATGCGCTGCGGTTCCGGAGAACCTAGCCGCTACCTGTTGGATCCATCTCGTAGAGGCGGAGGGTGCCTATGAGTATCGTGGCGAACGGCCGGCTGGTGCTCGTCGTGCTGATGCTCGCGGTGGCGATGGCTCAAGGAGCCACCATGGCGGCCATGGCGCCCGCGATCGTTGTGAAGGACGTCGGGTTGGAGACTCCCGAGTCAGTCCTCTACGACCGCGCCAGCGACGTGTACCTGGTCTCGAACATCAACGGGAATCCAACCGGCACCGATGGAAACGGGTTCATCTCCAGGGTTTCCCCGGCCGGGAAGGTGCTTACCCTGAAGTGGATCGACGGCACGAAGCCCGGTGTCACTCTGAACGCTCCCAAGGGGCTGGCGATCGTCGGCGACACCCTGTATGTAGCCGACATCACCACGGTGCGGATGTTCGACCGCACGACCGGCCAGCCCAAGGGCTCGGTGGACATTCCCGGTTCGACCTTCATCAACGACCTGGCGTCCGCCCCGGACGGCTCGGTGTACGTCAGCGACAGCGGTCTGAATCCGGACTTCAGCCCGTCGGGGACCGACGCTATCTACCGCATCGACAAGATGGGAACGTTGACGACGGTTGCCAAGACCCGCGACCTCCACGGCCCCAACGGGGTCGCGGTCCTGCCGAATGGCAGGGTTGTCGTCGTGACGTTCAGCAAGCCGGGAGAAGTCTACACGTTGGGTCCCAATGGCCAGAAGCAGCACGTCCTGGCTACGCCGGCCGGTCAACTGGACGGGGTCGTGGTGCTGCCGGGTGGGGCGCTGCTGGTCTCGAGCTGGGAGGCGTCGGTGGTGTACCGAATCGATGCCTCCGGGAAGGCGACGGTGGTCGTGAGGGACGTGCCCTCGCCGGCCGACATCGGGTACGATACGAAGCGCAACCGCGTGCTGATCCCGATCTTCACGAAGAACTACCTGGTGATCCAGAGGCTGTAGCGGCGTCTGCGCGCCTACTGCAGGCTGATCGCGGCGAAGGTCTCGGTGTCGCTGACGCCGGTCAGCTTGCAGAGCGTGCCGGTGAGGAAGTCCATGGCGCGCTCGCCGGTCGGCGCGTCGAAGATCACGATCGCGTCCCGACCGCCGAACAACCCGTACCGCGCCGCGATGGTGATCCCGTTCGGTGGTTGCACCTGCCGGATCGCCTGGAAGCCTTCTTCGTTCCGGGCCGGGTCCATGGTCAGCATGGTCACGAACAGCATCGCCGTCACCCCTTTCGTCCGGGTCGGGCGCACGCGCGCATGCCTTTCAAGCCCATCCTCTATCGGGCTGGAGGCCGCCCCAGCGCGTACGCCACGATCTCATCCGTCGACATCGCACGGCCTTCTTCGATGGCCGCCGCGAGGGCCTGGCGGTCCAGTTTCCCGCCGACCTGCCAGGGCCCTTCTGTAGCGTCGAGGATCGCAGCCAGATCCACGCCGCCGGACTTCTGTAACGCGGCGGCCCCGCCGGCCAGCCGTGCGGCGCGCTCGGGCTCGCCCTCCAGGAGCACGAGGCCGGAGAAATCCAGGAGCAGCAGCGCAATCCCCGAGACGTCGCGCGCCTCGGCGAACAGCCCCATGGCTTCGTCGAAGGCGGCGCGCGCGGCCGGATAGTCGCCCGTCTTGCTGGCCACCAGGCCCAGCGAGTGGAGGGCCCATCCCAGACTGAACCGGTCGTCCTGGCTGCGGAAGATGGGAATGCTGATCGCGAGGTGACGAGACGACGCCGGATAATCCGCGGCCGTGTAGGTCACGCTGGCCATGGCCCAGTGGACCTTGGCGATGCCCGCCCGCTCGTAGATCGCCAGGCTCTCCTCGAGGAGCGACCGGCCGCGCTCGACTTCGGTCTGCGGAACGATGAAGACGAAGGAGAGATCATACAGGGCCGCCGCGACGTTTGGGGGATTCCCGAGTTGACGCCGCAGCGCCAGGAGCTCCTCGTAGAACCGCCGGGCGGCTTCCATGTCCCCCTGCCAGTAGGCAATCCCGCCGGCGGCCTCCAGGGCCTTCGCATAGGCCTGCGGGACTGACGCGGCACCGGGCAGCGCCAGGAGCCTGCCCAGCCGCTCGCGGGCTTCGTGCAGGTGTCCCCGCATCTGCCAGAAGCGCCAGAGGCTGGCTCCCAGCCGGAGGCCGGCCTCCGAGTCGGCCTGGTCAATCGCCCAGGCGATGGCGGCGCGCAGGGTATGCTGCCGCGCCGGCAGGTCCCGCGGGCCGCCGCTCAGGAAACTGAGGCGGCGCTGGAGCCGCGCCAGCATCGCCTGAGGGGGGAAAAGTTTGACCCGCGCCGCGGCGAGTTCGATGGCTAGCGGCAGTCCCTCCAGCCGCCAGGCGATCTCCGCCACCGCCGGTGCATTCTCGTTGGTGATGGTGAAGTCGGGCTTCACGGCCAGGGCCCGCTGGATGAACAGCGTGACGGCTTCGTACTGCGAGAGGGACTCCAGGTCCGGGGGGGGCCTGGGATCGGGACGCCGCAGCGGCGGGACCGGGAGCTCCTGTTCCCCGTACAGGTGCAGGGGGATTCGCGTAGTGACGATGACCTTCAGCCGGGTGCTGGTCTTGAGCAGGCCGCCGACGACGGGCGTCGCGGCGATGACCTGCTCGAAGTTGTCGAGGACCAGGAGGAGCCTCTTGCCGTTCAGGTATTCCTGCAGGCGGTCGAGGATGGGCCGACTGCCCGACTCGCGCACCTCGAGGCTCTGGGCGATAATGGACGCGACGAGGCCGGGGTCTGAGATCGGCGCGAGCGGGACGAAGTAGACGCCGTCTGGGAACTGGTCAACCACCTCGGCGGCCAGTTGCATGGCCAGCCGGGTCTTTCCGGTGCCCCCGGGGCCTGTGAGCGTCAGCAGCCGCGTCCGGTCCAGCAGCCGTCGGGCCTGGGCGAGTTCGTGCTCTCGGCCGACGAAACTGGTGAGCTGGATCGGCAGGTTGTTGGGGATCGCTTCCAACGTCCGCAGCGGCGGAAAGGCATCGGGCAGCTCCGGTGCCAGGAGCTGGAACAGGTGCTCGGGTTTGGAGAGATCCTTGAGGCGGTGCACCCCCAGGTCGCGGAGGCCGAGGCCCGCCGGGAGGGCGTGCTCGATGATTTCTTTCGTCGCCTGGGAGACCAGGATCTGTCCGCCGTGGCCGGCGGCGCAGATGCGGGCCGCGCGGTGGACGTCCAGCCCGACGTAGTCGTGACCGACAGGGACGGCGTCCCCCGTGTGGAGACCCATGCGGGCGCGGAAGGGCAGCCCCCCGTCCAGGGGAAGCCTTCGAGGGCCCGCTGTGCCTCCGCGGCGGCCACGGCGGCGCGGACTGCTCCCGTGAACGCCACAAAGAAACTGTCGCCCTCGGTGTTGACCTCGCAGCCGTCCTGAGCCCTGATGGCCTCCCGGATCAGCCGGCGGTGCTCTTCCAGCAGGTCGGGGTACCGTGTGCCGAGGGTCTGCAGCAGGCGCGTGGAGCCCTCGATGTCGGTAAAGAGGAAGGTGACGGTCCCGCTGGGAAACTCTGGGCCCACCATCGTCATTCCACCACCGCGCGGTAATCCCCCTTCGGATGGTGTGACGGCAACAGTGTAGCAGGGTCGAGAGGGGATGGCACGACCAGAGGGCAACAGGCGTCCGGGCTTCCCGCCCCGAACACAGTGGCTGGCCGTTGGCCTGCCGGGTGCGACAGTGGAGCGCAGTCTCAACCAGCCTGCCCGTGGCGACCCATCCACCCCTCCGCGATCTGAGATTGCCTTCCTTCTCCTCGACGGCCTGCGCAGCCCGGGGGCTCCCGGTGGCGGCGTGACCGTGCTCTGCGCCCTGGGACTCGACCGGGACGGCCGGGCACATCCCCTGGCCTGGCGCGCTGTGCCGGAGGAACACGACCGGGAGTGGCTGGCCGTGCTCCGCGACCTGAGGGCAGGAGGAGTCGGCAGGCATTTGCTCCTCGTGGGCTGCGACGGCCACCCCGCACTGCTCCGGGCGATTCCGGAGGTGTATCCCGGGATCCCGATCCAGATCAGCGTGGCGCACCGGCTGCTGGCGCTCTCGCGGATGGTGGACCGTCAGTGGCGGGCCGCATGTCTGGCGGAAGCCCGGGCGATCTTTTCCGCGCCGGACCTGGCGGCGGCCGTCGCCAGATTCCGGCAGTGGCGGGCGCGCTGGGTCGTGCAGGCCCACCGGGCCGTGGCCAGCCTGGAGTCCGACCTGGCGGCGTGTCTGACATTCTACCGGTTCTCCCCGCTGCTGTGGCCGAAGATCCGCACGGTGAATCTCGTCGAGCGCGCGTTCCGGGAGGTCCGGCGCACGGCGCGCCTTTCGGAGACAGACCGGGCAGTGGTCCAGCCGCAGACGGCTTCTCAGGAGCCGGGGCCACCGGAACCGGCCCTGCTGGAATCGGTCCCGCCGCAGCCGGCTCCGTCGCAGCCTGTCCAGGCGGAGCCAGCGGGCGCCGAGCCGGTCCTGCCCCGGATCGAGCCCGGCGGTCCTGCGCCCTTTGAGGTCGCCGTGCTCCCACCACCTCCTGCGCCGGCATTTGCCTTCGATGCCGGACTTGCCCGGCGCTCCGCCCGGGGCCCGCGGCGGGGAGGTGGGCGGGCGTGGCTGCCGGCGGCTGCCGCCCTGGCTGTGCTTGCAGGGTTGGCCGCGGGCTTGGCGCTGGCGTGGGTTCGATGACCCCCGTCCCGGCGCGGTCGGGCAGGCCGGCCGCGTCCGTTCGATAGTCAGCGAGGAGGCACAGGATGGCAACCGACCGTGTGCACCGCTACATCGACGATCACCGAGGGGAATCCCTCGAGATCCTCAAGACCCTGGTGCGGCAGCCGAGCATCAGTGCGCAGGATAAGGGCGTCAAGGAGTGCGCCGCGCTGCTGGCGGGGATCATGCGCGACCTCGGGGTCGGCGCCGAGGTCCTCGCCACGCCCACGCAGCCGGTCGTCTATGGCGAGCTCCGCACAGATCCCCGAGCGTTTACCCTGCTGGTCTACGGCCACTACGACGTGCAGCCGCCCGAGCCGTTGGACCTGTGGAGCAGCCCGCCGTTTGAGCCCACGGTGCGCGACGGCCGGCTCTACGGCCGCGGGACCGGGGACAACAAGGGGCAACTGCTCACCCACCTGCTGGCCGCCCACGCCTGGACGCAGGTAGCCGGCGGCCCGCCGATCAACCTGAAGTTCGTCTTCGAGGGTGAGGAGGAGTCGGGCTCCCAGCACCTGGCGTCCTTCGTCCGGGAGCACCGGGCGAGGCTGGGCGCGGACCTCGTCTACATCTCCGACGGCGGCCTGCACCCGTCCGGCGCGCCGGTCATCTCGCTGGGCAACCGGGGCGTCCTTCAGATCGCCCTGGTCGCCCAGGGCGCCCGGTGGGACAACCACTCGGGGAACATGGGCGGCGTGGTCCCCAACCCCGTCTGGATGCTGGTCCACCTGCTCTCGACGATGGTGGACCCGTCAGGCCGCGTGCTGGTCGAGGGGTTCTACGACCGCGTGCGGCCCGTCGGTCCCACCGAGGAGCGGCTGCTGGCGGCGCTGGACTTCGAGCCGGAGGCGTTCGCCGCGACGATGGGCCTGGAGCGGCTCGCCGTCGACGGCCCGACGTACTGGCGGCGGATCATGCTGGAGCCCTACATCAACATCCAGGGAGTGGCCGGCGGATACGTGGGCCCCGGGTCCAAGACGATCATCCCCTCGACCGCCGAGTGCCGAATCGACATCCGTCTGGTCGTGGACCAGAGGACGGAGGAGATCTTCCAGAAGGTCAGGGCCCACGTCGAGAAGGTCGATCCCCGGGTGCAGGTGGTGGACCGCGGCCTCGGCCGGATGGAACCCAGCCGCACGCCGCCCGACCACCCGGCGGTCGCGGTGGTCGCCCGGGCTGTCGCAGCCATCCGCGGGGTCGAGCCGGTCATCATCCCAAGCAGCGGCGGCAGCCTGCCCAACGCCGTCTGGCCGGATGTCCTCGGCGTCCCGCACCTCTGTGTCCCGTACGCCAACGCCGACGAGAACAACCATGCCCCCAACGAGAACCTCAGCCTGGAGCGGTTCTACGATGGGATCCACGTGAGCGCCCAGGTGTTCCAGGTGCTGGCTGCAGCCGATGCCTCAGGCGAGGTACCGCGACGGGCGGACTGAAGTCTTTCGGTCTCGGGCACAATCCAGCAGGGATGTGGCTTCTGCGTCGCCGCCGGGGTGAACGCCGCAGCCTGCCCAGGCTCCAGGTCGCCGTACCGGTCCGCTACGCGACCGAGGAGGGGCAGGTCGGCATCGGCGTGCTCGTGGACGCGCACCACCACGGCGCCGGGCTGCTGGTGCCGCGGGTCCGGTTCGACGCCGAACGTGTCTGGCTGCAGCTGCTCTGGTTCGGCGACCGCGTGGGGATGGCGGGCCGGGTCGCCTACGTCCGCGAGAGCGCCTACGGGCTGAGGCTGGGGCTGGCCCTGGATCCGCTGCACCCGGACACCGCGGGACTGCTGTCCGAGTTCGTCCTCCCATCTGCCCGCCCCGCCTCCCCCTCCCGGGGGAACGGCCCCGTCCGGCTTCCAGGGCTGCTGGTACGCTGGAAGCCGACAGCCCCGCCGGACCGCTACCTCCTGCCGGTCCTGGTCCAGCAGGGCCCCGTGGAGACCTGGGCCATCACCCAGGCCGAGACGGCCGGCGGCGCGGTCCTGGTGCTCCAGGGCCTGCCCGTGGCCGCACCCGTCAGGCTCTCGGTGTGGGGGAGCCCCGAGGTCCGCTGGGGAGAGGTCATCCGGGCCGAGATCCTGAAGCAGTCGCCCTTCGTGATTTCGCGCATCGAGGTCCGCTACGCCGTAGGCCCCGCCGCCTGAGGCCGCGTTCGCACCCGCCGTCCTGGCCGCAGCGGCCTGGAGTCTCCATCGGGTCGAGGATGTATACCTGTCGTCCCCGGCCCGGGGCTACGCTCATGGAGGACGGCCCGATAGGGGTCCAGGTGAGGAGGATCGGCATGAGTCAGGTCACCCCGCGCGCCACGGTGACGCTCGACGGCAACGAGGCGGTCGCCTCAGTCGCCTACCGCGCCAGCGAGGTCATCGCCATCTACCCGATCACCCCCTCGTCGCCCATGGGGGAGTTCGCCGACGAATGGGCGGCCGAGCGGCGGCCGAACCTGTGGGGCACGGTCCCCCAGGTGGTGGAGATGCAGTCGGAGGCCGGGGCCGCCGGCGCCGTGCACGGGGCCCTGCAGGCCGGTGCGCTGACCACCACGTTCACCGCCTCCCAGGGACTGCTGTTGATGATCCCCAACATGTACAAGATCGCGGGAGAGCTGACGGCCTTCGCGATGCACGTCTCGGCCCGGACTGTGGCCACCCACGCGCTCTCGATCTTTGGCGATCATTCCGACGTCATGGCCTGCCGCCAGATCGGCTTCGCGATGCTGGCATCGGGCTCGGTGCAGGAGGCCCACGATCTGGCCTGCATCGCCCACGCCGCGACCCTGCGCAGCCGCGTGCCGTTCCTGCATTTCTTCGACGGCTTCCGCACGTCCCACGAGGTCGCCAAGATCGAGATGCTCTCCGACGACGACCTGCGGGCCATGCTCCCCGACGAGGCCGTCCGCGCCCACCGGGAGCGGGCCCTGACCCCGGACCGCCCGGTGCTCCGGGGGACCGCCCAGAACCCCGACACGTTCTTCCAGGCGCGCGAGGCGTGCAACCCGTTCTACCTGGCCTGCCCCGGGGTGGTTCAGGAAACCATGCACCGGTTCGCCCGCCTGACCGGCCGGCAGTACCACCTGTTCGACTATGTCGGCCACCCGGAGGCCGAGCGGGTCATTGTGCTCATGGGGTCTGGCGCCGAGACCGTGCACGAGACCGTGGAGTGGATGCTGGCCTCCGGTGAGAAGGTGGGTGTGGTCAAGGTCCGCCTCTACCGCCCGTTTGCTGCGGGGGACTTCGTCGCGGCCCTGCCGCCGACGGTGCGGGCCATCGCGGTCCTGGATCGGACTAAGGAGCCCGGAGCACTGGGTGAGCCGCTGTACCTGGACGTGGTCGCGGCGCTGCGCGAAGAGGGCGCGGGCCGCTTCGCCACCGAGCCCGTCGTGATCGGCGGCCGCTACGGCCTGGCCTCCAAGGAGTTCACCCCGGCGATGGTGGTCGCGGTCTTCGCGGAACTGGCCAGGACCTCGCCCAGGCGGCACTTCACCGTGGGGATCACCGACGACGTGACCGGCCTCTCGCTGCCCGTCGACGCGGAATTGGACATCGAGCCCGACGACGTGGTTCGGGCGGTGTTCTTCGGGCTCGGCGCCGACGGCACCGTGGGGGCCAACAAGAACTCCATCAAGATCATCGGGGAAGAGACACCTTACTTCGCCCAGGGTTACTTCGTCTACGACTCCAAGAAATCGGGGGCGATGACCATCTCACACCTGCGGTTCGGCCCCCGACCGATCCGCTCATCGTACCTGATCCGGCGCGCCAACTTTGTCGCGTGCCACCAGTTCCCCTTTATGGAGCGCTACAACGTGCTGGACTACGCGGCGCCCGGCGCGGTCTTCCTGCTGAACGCGCCTTATGGTCCCGACCAGGTCTGGGACCACCTCACCCGCGACGTCCAGGCCCAGATCATCGAGAAGCGGCTGAGGTTCTACGTCATCAACGCCGTCGAGATCGCGCATCGGACCGGCATGGGCGGCCGCATCAACGCCATCATGCAGACCTGCTTCTTCGCCATTTCAGGGGTGCTGCCGCGGGATGAAGCCATCGCCAAGATCAAGGAGGCCATTCTGAAGACCTACGGGCGCAAGGGCGACGAGGTCGTCCGGCGGAACTGGCAGGCCGTCGACGAGACTTTGGCCAACCTGTACGAGGTCAGGATCCCCGAGCGCGTGACCGCAGAGGTCCCGCGCCGGCCGCTGGTGCCCGAGTCGGCGCCCGACTTCGTCAGGCGGGTCACCGCCGTCCTGATGGCCGGGGGTGGTGACCTGCTGCCCGTCAGCGCCTTTTCCCCAGACGGGACCTGGCCGGTGGGCACGACCAGGTGGGAGAAGCGCAACATCGCCCATGAGATCCCGGTGTGGGATCCGGCCATCTGCATCCAGTGCAACAAGTGTGTCTTCGTCTGCCCGCATGCGGTCATCCGGGCCAAGATCTACGAGCCCCAGCATCTGGACGGCGCGCCGCCCACCTTCAAGTCCGTGCCCTACCGCAGCCAGGAGATCAAGGGGCACCTCTATTCGCTCCAGGTCTCCCCTGAGGACTGCACCGGGTGCAGCCTGTGCGTCATGGTCTGTCCGGTCAAGGACAAGGCCAACCCCAAGCACAAGGCCATCGACATGGCGCCGCAGCGGCCGCTGCGGGAGGCCGAGCGGCAGAACTGGGAGTTCTTCCTGACCCTGCCCGAATTCGACCGGACGCGGTTGAAGCACGACGTCAAGGACACGCAGTTCATGACCCCGCTGTTCGAATTCTCCGGGGCCTGCGCGGGCTGCGGCGAGACGCCGTACATTAAGCTGCTGACCCAGCTCCTCGGCGACCGGCTGCTGATCGCCAACGCCACCGGGTGCTCATCCATCTACGGCGGCAACCTGCCGACCACCCCCTACACGACCAACCGTGAGGGGAGGGGTCCGGCCTGGTCCAACTCCCTGTTCGAGGACAACGCCGAGTTCGGGCTGGGCATGCGGCTGGCGGTGGACATGCTGGCCGGGCAGGCCCGCGACCTGGTCCAGCGTCTGGCGCCCCAGATCGGGGAAGAGCTGGCGGCGGCTGTGCTGGACGGTGACCAGCTCACCGAGGCCGGCATCGCCCGGCAGCGCGAGCGGGTCGCCGCCCTGCGGGCGCGCCTGGCGGCGCTGGAGGGACCCGACGCGCGCCGCCTGGAACTGCTCGCCGACTACCTGGTGCGCAAGAGCGTCTGGGTCATCGGCGGCGACGGCTGGGCCTACGACATCGGCTACGGCGGGCTCGACCACGTCCTGGCCATGGGTCGGGACGTCAAGATCCTGGTGCTGGACACGGAGGTCTACTCCAACACGGGCGGGCAGCAGTCCAAGGCCACCCCTCGCGGCGCCGCGGCCAAGTTTGCCTCGGCCGGTAAGGCCGTCCAGAAGAAGGACCTGGCGGCCCTCGCTATGACCTACGGCAACGTCTACGTGGCGCGGGTGGCCTTCGGCGCCAAGGATGCCCAGACCGTGCGGGCCTTCCAGGAGGCCGATGCGTACCCGGGCACGGCGCTGATCATTGCCTACTGCCCCTGCATCATGCACGGCTACGACCTGGCCTACGGCGCCGAGCAGCAGAAGCTCGCCGTCGAGAGCGGCTACTGGCCCCTGCTCCGCTACGATCCCCGGCGCCTGGCCGAGGGCAAGCCGGCGCTGCAACTGGACTCGGGCCCGCCGAAGGTGGACCTGGCCAAGTTCATCTACAACGAGGTCCGCTTCCGGATGGTGGAGGGGATGGACCGCCAGCGGGCGCGAGAGTTGTTGGAGATGGCGCGGCAAGACGTCCTGGCGCGCTACCGGGCCTACGAGCAACTCGCGCAGACGCCGGTGGCTGCCCCGACGCCGGCATCGGGCGCCGTCGCGACGCCGGCACCGGCTGCCGCCTCGGCGTCGGCGCCGGCAGACGCGGCCGGCACCTGAGGCGGCCCGATGGACCTCTCCACGACCTACCTGGGGCTGTCGCTGCCGCATCCGCTCATGCCGGGCGCCTCCCCGTTGGTGGACGACCTGGAGACGGTCAAGCGGCTGGAAGACGCCGGGGCTGCGGCCATCATCATGCACTCCCTCTTCGAGGAGCAGATCGTGCAGGAGCAACTCGCCACGGTCCACCACATGGAGGTGCATGCCGAGTCCTTCCCCGAGGCGCTTTCCTACTTTCCGCGTCCAAGCGAGTTCGCGCTGGGCCCCGAGCAGTACCTGAGACACCTGGAGCGCATCAAGCGGGCTGTGGGGGTGCCGGTGATTGCCTCTCTCAACGGGGTGACGACCGGTGGCTGGATGGCCTACGCCCGCCGGATGCAGGAGGCGGGCGCGGATGCCATTGAGTTGAACGTCTACTACCTGGCGACCGACCCCCGGGAATCCGCCGCCGCCGTCGAGGGGCGCACCCTCGATATCCTCCGGGCGGTCAGGCAGACGGTGTCGATTCCCATCGCGGTCAAACTCTCGCCCTTCTTCTCGTCCCTGGCGCACTTCGCGGCCGAACTCGACGCGGCCGGCGCCGACGGCCTGGTGCTCTTTAACCGGTTCTATCAGCCGGAGATCGACATCGAGACCCTGGACGTCGTGCCCCGGCTGGAGCTGTCCAGCAGTGGAGAGCTGCTCCTGAGGCTGCGCTGGCTGGCCGTGCTCTCCGGTCGGGTTTCGGCCTCGCTGGCAGTCTCCGGCGGGGTGCACTCGGCCACCGACGCCATCAAGGCCATTATGGCTGGCGCGGACGCGGTGCAGATGGTCTCGGCGCTGCTGCGCCACGGTCCGGACTACCTGAGTCTGGTGCTGCAGGGCCTGGAGGCCTGGATGACCGAGCACGGCTACACCTCCCTGGCGCAGATGCGCGGCAGCATGAGCCTGTCGCGCTGCCCGGACCCCGCCGCGTTCGAGCGCTCCAACTACATTCGCGTCCTGCAGGGGTGGAGGGCCTGAGCGAAGGCCCCTAGAATGTCAGGTGTTGACCACGAGGGTCCGGTCCCCTCACAGGCGCGCCGGCGGATGTGTGGGGGACGGGCCGGAGGAGGCTCCATGCTGATCAGCCAGGAGATGAACACGGCCATCAATGAGCAGGTCGGCCGCGAGTTCGGTGCGTTCCTGCAGTACGTGGCCATCGCGGCGCACTTCGACACCGAAAACCTGCCCCGGCTGGCCAAACACTTCTACCGTCAGGCCGAGGAAGAGCGCGACCACGCCATGCGGTTCATCACATACCTGGTGGACGCGGGCGCGAAGGTCGCGATTCCGGCGGTCGCCGGTCCCAAGAACGAGTTCGCCACGGCCGAGGAGGCGGTGGGCCTCTCGCTGCGGTGGGAGCAGGACGTCACCAGGCAGATCCACGGCATCCTGGAGCTGGCCGTCAAGGAGCACGACTACACCACGCAGCAGTTCCTCCAGTGGTTCGTCGAGGAACAACTGGAGGAGGTCTCCAGCATGGAGAAGTTGCTGAGCGTCGTGCGCCGCGCCGGCGAGGGCGGGCTGCTGCTGGTGGAAGACTACCTGGCCCGGGAGGGGACCGACAAGGGGTAGACGCGGCACCCCTCCGGCTCCCCTGCGAGCCGTGAATCGGTCCATCACGCCCGCGGTGGCCGGCGAGGAGACCGGAGGCCCCTCGCCGGCGCGCATCTTTTCCCCCGCCTTCCTGCGGCTGTGCGCGGTGGCCCTGGGGGGCACGGCGAGCGTCCAGCTGCTGAGCGCCGGCCTTCCGCTCTACGTGCTCGATCTGGGTGCCGACGAAGTGGTGCTGGGAGCCATGGTGGGGCTGATCGCCCTCACCTCACTGGCCGCCCGGCCGTGGGTCGGGTGGTGGGTGGATCGCGGCGGGGGCGCGTGGGCGCTGCTGGGTGGGGTCGGCCTCTACGCGACGGCCGCGCTGGGCTACTGGCTGGCCGCGTCGGTCCCCGGCGTCCTGGCCTTCCGGGCCCTGACAGGTCTGGCCATCGCGCTCTTCATCACGTCCGGCCAGTCCCTGGCCGTCGCCCTGGCGCCGCCGAGGCAGCGGGGTGAGGCCTTCGGCTTCTACAGTGTGTCCCTGACGCTCGCCCAGGTGATCGGGCCGCCGGCCGGAGTCGCGCTGGCGAGGCGATCAGGCTACGCGTGGCTGTTCGCCGCCAGCGCCGCTGTGGCACTGCTCGCGGCGGCGCTGGCCTGGCCGATGCGCGCGCTGCGGCGGCAGCCGGAGGGGCCCGGCCGCCGCTACACCCTCCACCGTGCGTTGATGGGGCCGGGCCTGCTCATGCTGTTGATGATGGTCCCCTTCGGGGCAAACGTCGGGTTGCTGCCGGCCCACGCCGCTCGCCGCGGGCTGGAGAACCCTGGACTGGTGTTCACGGCCCACGCACTGGGGATCCTGCTCGCTCAGGTGATCTCAGGCCGGATCTCGGACCGGGTCGGCAGGATCCCGGTGATCCTGCCCGGGCTGGTCCTGGGCATGCTGGGCATGTGGACGACGGCACTGGCAGGCGGGTGGATGCTGGTGGCCGCGGCCGGGCTCTCGGGCATCGCGCTGGGCGTCGGCTCGCCCGCGCTCTACGCGCTGGCGGCAGACCTCGTTCCTGCGCAGGAGCAGGGCAGCGCGATGGCGACGATGGGGATCTTTTTGGAGATCGGGATCGCCTTCGGCGCCATTGGCGGCGGGTTCGCGGGG
>JAVKHQ010000016.1:0-69820 GCA_031459875.1 Candidatus Fervidifonticultor sextus
GTGGAGGAGATCATCGACTTCCTCGAGCTCGAAGAGCACCGCGACCACCGCGTCGCCGACCTGCCCTACGGCATCCAGAAGAAGGTGGAGCTGGGACGGGCGCTGGCCATGGAGCCGCGCGTCCTGCTGCTCGACGAGCCCATGGCCGGGATGAGCGCCGACGAGAAGGCGGACATGGCCCGCTACATCCTGGAGCTGCGGGAGGTGGGCGGCCTGCCCATGATCCTCATCGAGCACGACATGGGGGTCGTCATGGACCTCTGCGACCGCCTGATCGCCATGGACTACGGCCGCCAGATCGCCGAGGGTCCCCCAGAGGTGATCCAGCGCCACCCCCGAGTCCTGCAAGCCTACCTGGGCGAGGCCACGGTCGCATGAGCGCCCAGGCTGTCCTCGAGCGGGCGCTGGCGCCCCCTGGGGAGGCCGCCGCTGGACCGGACACCTTTCCCAAGCGCCTGGTCTTCAATGCCCAGCGGTTCGGCGACCGCGTGGCCTTCCGGGAGAAGGAGTTCGGGATCTGGCGCGAGATCACGTGGCGCCAGTACCTGGAGCACGCGCGCGCCTGCGCGCTGGGCCTCCATGCCCTGGGGTTGCGCCGGGGCGAGGTCATCATGATCATCGGGGACAACCGCCCCGAGCAGTTCTACATCGCCATGGGCGCCCAGGCCATCGGCGCCATCTCGTGCGGGATGTACCAGGACAGCCTCCCGGAGCAACTGGCCGAGCTCATCGAGTTTGCCGGAGCCCGCTTCGTCTTCTGCGAGGACCAGGAACAGACCGACAAGATCCTGGAGATGGAATCGCGGCTGCCGACCGTCGAGCGGATCATCGTCGAAGACTGGCGCGGGATGTGGCGCTACCGCCACCCCAAACTGATCTCTTACACCGATCTGGAAGCCCTGGGTCGGGAGGCCGACGCGCAATCCCCGGAACGGTTCGAGGCGATGGTGGCCCAGACCCGGGCGAACGAGGTGGCCATCCTCTGCCAGACCTCAGGGACCACCGCCCTGCCCAAGCTGGCCATGCTGACGCACCGCAACCTGCTCAGTCAGGCGGAGAACTTCCTGGCCGTCGAGCCGCACATTTCAGCCAGCGACGAGTTTGTCAGCTACCTGCCCTTCGCCTGGATCGGCGAGCAGATGTTCTCCTTCAGCCTGCACCAGGTGGTAGGCTTCACCGTGAACTTCCCGGAGGAGCCGGAGACCGCGCAGCGGGACTTCCGCGAGATCGGCCCGCACTTCACCTTCGCCCCGGCCCGGATCTACGAAGGGCTGCACACGGCGGTGACCGTGCGTATCCTTGACGCGGGCCCGATCCGGCAGTGGATCTACCACACGGCCATGCGCCACGGCATCCGGGCGGTGGAGTTGGAAGCCGAGGGACGCCCCCGGCCCTGGTGGTTGCGGCTCGCAAGGTTCTTCTGGTACTGGACCGTCTACCGCCCGATCCTGGACAAGATCGGCATGGTGCGCATGCGCGTCGCCTGGAACGGCGGGGCGTCGCTGGGCCCCGACTACCACAAGTTCTTCCGGGCCCTGGGGCTGAACCTGAAGCAGATCTACGGCCAGACGGAGATCGCCGGGATCTCCTGCGTGCACCGCGACGGGCAGGTGCGTTTCTGGACCATGGGCGCGCCGATCGCCCATACCGAGGTCCAGATCTCGCCCGACGGCGAGATCATCGAACGGAGTCCCTCGGTCTTCCTGGGATACTACCGGAATCCGGAGGCCACCGCCAGGAGCCTGCGCGATGGCTGGCTCTACAGCGGCGACTACGGCGCCCTGGACCCCAGCGGCGACGTGATCCTGTTCGACCGCATGGGCGACATGATCCAGAAGGCCGACGGGACGAAGGTCGCGCCGCGGGTCATCGAGGACATGCTGAAGTTCACGCCCTACATCCAGGAAGCGTGCGTGATCGGCGACGGGAAGCCCTTCCTCGCCGCGATCCTGAACATCGATCTGCGCACCGTGGGTAAGTGGGCTGAGGACCGCGGCATCTCGTTCACCTCCTACACCGACCTGTCGCAACGGCCGGCGGTGCTGGACCTGTTGCGGAACCTCGTGGAGGAGACGAATGCACGCCTGAAACCCGAGTGGAAGATCCACCGGTTCGTCTCGCTTTACAAGGAGTTCCATCCCGACGATGACGAACTCACCCGGACGCGCAAGCTCCGTCGCCGACACATCAACGAACGCTACCGCGACCTCATCGACGCCATCTACGGGGGGAGGGCGGAGTTCCAGGCCGTCGTCACCATCCGGTACGAGGACGGACGCACCGCCGAACTCCACCCGATCATGAAGATCCTGGACGCGGGTCCGTGACCCTGGGGTTCGTCATCGAGGGGATCCTGATCGGCCTGGCGGTGGGCTCGATCTATGCGCTGATCGCCCTGGGGTTCGCACTCCTGTACAAGTCCACGAAGATCCTCAACCTGGCCCACGGGGAACTGGTGCTCTTCGGCGGCTACCTGGCCATCGCGCTGACCCGGATGCTTGACCTACCGGTGCTGGCGGCCTTCGGCCTGGCCGTGGGCGGCACGCTGCTCGCCGCAGCGGCCCTCGGCTTCGTGATCGAACGGGGGATCATGCGGCCCCTGTTCGGACAGCCGTTGCTGTCCATCGTCATCGTCACCCTGGCGATGGGCTACGTCATCCGCGGGCTGATGGTCGGGCTGTGGGGTGGCGACACACGGCTGTTTCCGCCGGTCATTCCCGCCGACGTCGTGCGGCTGGCCGGCATTCCCGTCCCCCGGGTAGGGGTCGTCAGCGCGTCTGTCGCCCTGGTGCTGCTGGTCGTGTTCTCGCTCTTCTTCCGGTACTCGCTGTGGGGCATCGCGATGCGGGCCGCGGCCAATGAGCAACTGACCGCCTCAACCCTGGGGGTCAGCCTGAAGCGGGTGTTCGCCTATGCCTGGGCGTTTGCGGCCATCGCCGCTTCGGTGGGGGGCATCCTCATCGGCCTGTGGCTCGGCGTCAACTTCGCCCTGGCCCACGTGGGGCTCAAGGCCCTGGCGGCCGTCATCCTGGGCGGCCTCGACAGCATCCCCGGCGCCATCCTCGGCGGGTTCATCATCGGGGTGCTGGAGACGGTGGTCGGCGGCTACATCGATGCCAACGTGGTGCTGCTGGGCGTGCCGCTGCAGGGGTTCAAGGACGTCACGCCCTTCGTCGTCATCCTGCTGGTGCTGTTGATCAAACCGTACGGGTTGTTCGGCACCGAGCACATCGAACGGCTCTGAGGCGATGCAGCCCGAAGCACCGCGCCCATGAGCGTCCGGCCGTCCGGCGACTTCAAGACCACCTTCGCCGCCGACATGGCGCTGCTGGACACCCTCTTCTACCGGGTGGGCTTCCTGTTGCTTCTGGCGGGGCTGCTGCTGGCACCCTACCTGCTGGGCCAGTACCTGTTCCTGCTCAGCACCATCGGGGTCTTCGCCATCGGCGCGATCGGCATGTCGCTGCTCACCGGCTTCGCCGGACAGATCTCGCTGGGCCACGCGGCCTTCATGGCGATCGGCGCCTACATGTCCTGGTTCGCCACCACCCGGTGGGGCTGGCCGTTCCCGGCCGCGCTGCCGTTTGCCGGCCTCGTCGCCTTCGTCGTCGGGGCCGTGGTCGGACTGCCGTCTCTGCGCATCAAGGGACTGTACCTGGCCATCGCCACAATGGCCTTTCAGTTCATCACCGAATACGTCATCCTGCACACCGCCGGCGGCATGGCCGGCACCGTCGTCCCGCCCGCGCGCATCGGGGGCTATCAGATCCGCACCGAGACCCAGTTCTACTACCTCCTGCTGCCCGTCTGGATCGCCGGCGGGGTGTTCGCCGCCAATCTCATCCGGGGGCGGGTGGGTCTGGCGTTGATGGCCATCCGCGACCGGGACTATGCGGCCCAGGTCCTGGGGGTGGACCTCCTGTCCTACAAACTTCTGGCCTTCGCCCTGGGGGCCTTCTATGCGGGGATTGCCGGCAGCCTGTTTGCCCACTACAACCGGGTCATCGGCGTCGAGCACTTCGGCATCGGGCTGTCGATCGACTTCATCGCCATGATCGTCCTGGGCGGCCTCACCAGCCTCTGGGGCCCCCACCTGGGGGCGGCGCTGGTCATCCTGCTCAACCAGGGGCTGCGGTTTGCGACCCCCTACCTGGTGGCCGTCATCCCCGTGCTCGGCAAGGCCGCCACGCCGCTCCGGGAGATCGTCTTCGGAATGCTGCTCGTCGCGCTGTTGATCTGGGAGCCAGGCGGGCTGGCGATGCTGTTCCGGAAATTCAAGCGATACCTGGACCTCTGGCCGTTCCCCCACTGAGCGGGGCCTTTCAGGCCAGCCAGCGCTTGCGGCGTTTGTAGCTCTTCACCTCGGTGAAATGGCGCCGGCCCGTCTTGCTCATCCCAAGGTAGAACTCCTTGACATCGGCGTCCTCGCGGAGGCGCTCGGCCGGACCGTCGAGGACGATCTTGCCGTTCTCCATGACGTACCCGTACTCCGCCAGTTGCAGCGCCATCTTCGCATTCTGCTCCACCAGGAAGATGGTCAACCGCTCGTCCTGGTTGAGGCGGGCCACTAGGTCGAAGATCTCATGGGCGATGATCGGCGCCAGGCCCAGGCTCGGCTCGTCCAGCAGCAGCATCCGCGGCCGAGCCATCAACGCACACCCGATGGCCAGCATCTGCTGCTCGCCCCCCGAGAGGTACCCCGCGCGCGCCCGGCGGCGCTCCTTCAGACGCGGGAAGTACTGGTAGACCAGATCGAGGTGATCCTGCCGACCCGGGGGATGGGCCGCGGCGCCAACCAGCAGGTTCTCCTCGGCGGTCAACTCCTCGAACAGCCGCCGGCCCTCCCGCACCATGACGATGCCCGACCGTGCCACATCCTCGGGCAGGCGGTTCTCGATGCGCCGACCGTCAAACTCGACGGTGCCGCGGGTGATCTCGCCGCGCTCCAGGCGCACGAGGCCAGAGATCGCCTTCAGCGTGGTGGTCTTGCCGGCGCCGTTGGCGCCTATGAGGGCGGTGATCCTCCCGCCGGGGACGGTCAGGGACACGCCCTTGAGGACCAGGATGGTACCCCAGAAGACGACCTCGACGTTGTTGACGGTCAGCATGCGGGGAAGCACATGACGACTCGGTCAGCGGCCTCCCGGCCCCGGGTCCGAGCGTGCGTCCGGGAGGCCACCGCCACCGCCGAACCTAGTAGCCGAGCCAGTCCTTGCGCCGCTCGATGGTCACGTGCTCGACCAGCGTGATCCGGCCGCCCCTGACCACCATGATCCGCGTGGTGGTGGACGGCCGGTGGTCGTCCCGCGCCAGCGTAATGGGCGGCGCCAGCCCGTCGGGGTCCCAGTTCTTCAGCAGCTCCAGCGCGGAGCGCACGTTCGTGCCCGCAAACCCGCCGAGCCGGCCGTAGCTGCTCCACCCGTCGACGATAGTCTCCAGCCCCTTCTTCAGCAGGAAGACGTTGAGCCAGCCGCGGATGTAGGAGGCGATGTAGGGGGTCTGCGTCGTGCCCCAGTCGAACTTGGGCACGTCCTTCCCCTGGAACCGCCTGTAGGCGTCGAAGAGCGTCCGCATGCCGGCCACCGGTTCACCGTAGTAGGCGTGCGGCGTGCTCCCGTAGACGCCCTCGGCCGCCTGCCCGATGAGCTTGATCATGTTCTCGTCATAGCCCCAGACGTTAACAAACCAGCGGGTTCTCAGCCCCGCCTGGGCGGCATCCCGCACGGTCACCGAGGCCGAATTGGTGGTCCCGCCGAACCAGGCGAAGTCGGCGCCGAAGCTCTTGATTGCCGCGATCTGGGACCGGGCCTCCAGCGCGGTCAACGCCACGAACTGGTCCGGCCCAACCTCGAAGCCCAGTTCCCTCGCGTAGTCCTTGCCTGCCGGGATCGGCGCCTTGCCGTACGGGTGGTCGGGGTAGGCGAAGACAAACTTGGGTTTCTCGATCCGCTCCTTCCGCGCCAGTTCGCGGGCGTACTTGAGCACAGCACGGATCTGGTCCGAGTACGAGGACACCGGGTAGAAGTTGTAGGGCGTCTTCGACGGGTCGTTCAGGTGCGACGAGTAGGAGGCCGAGATGTAGGGAATCTGGTCCGCCGCAATCTGTTCTTTCAACGCCTCGGTGTCGTTGGTCCCCCAGCCGATGATGGCCTGGACCCTGTCCACGTCGCGGTACTTGCGGTACAGGTTCAGGCTCTCCGGGATGCGGTAGGCGTAGTCGGCCCATACCAGGTCGATCCTCACCTTCCCGCGGATTCCCCCCTGGACTTCGTTGATGTAGCGAACGTGGTCGAGGACCCCTTTGGAGTAGTCTACGCCCACGTCCGAGGTGGGGCCCGTGAGGTCGAAGAGCGCCCCGACCTTGATGGTCGCCGGAATCGGCGGCGGGGCCTGGGCGAGCGCTGGAACCACCAGGGTTGTGAAGAGCGAGCCCACCAGCAGCATCAAGAACCCATGCCTCCGTCCTCTCACGAAGACATCCCTCCCCCGCTTGGTGGTATTTCCCCTGGATTCGCCGGGAGCTAGGGTACTCCCTTCCGCACGGTCACCGACCGCACGATGAGATCCTCGGCGCGGTTGCCCGCCGTGTTGATGGCGAAGTCGAAGCCCCAGGTGTTGGCCATGCTGGCATCGGTCAGGCGGACGGTGTGCATCACCCAACCCTCGCGGGCCTCCACCCATTGCCAGGGGGTGAAGCGGTACCCGCCGGTGGCGTCGTAGAGCAGGTTGAAGCCCACCTGGCGCGCCCCGCGCGCTCCCCAGACCTCGACGGTGATCTCGAGGGGGATGCGGCCCTCCCCGAAGTACAGAAAGGTGTCGTCGATGTCGAAGTAGACGTAGACCACCTGGCGCGCCACGCTGGTGCGGACGGCTTCGCCGCCATTCACCTCGATCGGCTCGACGGCGCCGTTGGGACGCGACCGGTAGCGCTGGTTGTACAGGCCCCGTTCCTCGCCGGTCTGGCCCAGGCGGGTCCAGACCTCGGGGGCGCGGGTGTAGTCCCGTTCAGGACCGACGACGGGCAGCAGGGGGCCTCGCGCGGCGGCGGTGGCCCGCGCCTCGTCCACCAGGGCGGCCGGCAGCCCGAAAATGAGCACCGGGACCTCCGTCAGCCTCACCAGGATCCGGCCGTCGCGGGCCTCAACGGGAACAGACCCACCGTCTGCGGCGCTGAGCCGGTAATCGGGAGATGCGGGCAGGTCCAGCGCGCGCCCCTGGGCAGTCGCCCAGGCCACCAGCACGGCGTCGGGGCCGGCTCCGAACATGAGGGCGTACGCATCGGGGTCGCGCACCAGGTAGCCGGCCAGCGGCCGGCCGGCCAGCGTGGTCGCCATCGGCCGCAGCTCGGCATCGAACCGCGCCGGATCCGCCACAAAGAGCCGGTCCAGTCCGGCGGCCTGGGCAGCGGCCAGCATGCGCGCCCAGAGGCCGCTGGCGGCGGCCTGGTCCGGCCGTCCACCGTGATCGGCACCTCCGGGCCGCCAGTCCAGCCAGATCGCCTTGCCCGCGGTCCGACCCCTCTGCGCGAGGGTGGCCAGCGGCCGCAGCAGCGCCTCCGGGGCCAACCCCTCCGGCGCCAGGGCGACGGCATCGAAGACGCCGGGCGCCTCCTGGGCCATCCGGACGACAAACCCCACATCCATCCCGACCGGGGCCGCCAGCGCGACCCGTGCTGCCGGATCGCTCTCGCGCAGGCGCGCGCGGGCCGTCTGGAGGAGGGCCAGATACTCGCGGCCCGTGCCGCGGAAGTGCGGCAGGCCCAGGTGCGTCCAGACCTGCCAGTCAACCACGCGGCCGCGATAGCGGGCACCGGCGGCCGCCACGAACCGTTCCCAGTCGCGCAGATCGCGCGGGGGCTGGCGCGAGTAGATCGCCTGATGGGCCAGGTCGGATCCCGCGCCCAGGCTCGCCCACCGCGGCGTGTAGGCGAGGACCACCACCGGAGTAAGGCCTTCACGGCCGACGGCAGCCACAGCGCCGTCCACGCTGGCCCAGGCCAAAGCCCCGCGCTGCGCCTCGATGACGCTCCAGTCGGCCAGCACCTTGACCACCTTGATCCCCGCCGCACGGGCTCCGGCCAGGCCTGCGGGGTCCGGGAAGGCCAGGCCGAGTTGCATCGCACCGCCGGTCGAACGAGGCGGCACAGCGACCTGCTGGCCGCGTCCTGCCGGGGCTACGATGGCCGATGCGCCGAACGTCAGGGCCCACAGGAGGACGAACGCACCAGCCCTCCAAAGTGGACGCGGAATTCGCCGGGTCACAGGCAGCACGGATTCGACGCCGGGGCGCACCTCCCTGTGGGAGGACTCCCCGTGAAAGGTTATGCCCAACCCCAGGAGGAAGGCCCCGCGCCGGGTGGAATAGAAGCGCCTTCGGGTGGAATACAAGCGCCTTGCGGAATGGAAGCGCCTTGTTGTCAGCAGACCGGAGCCCCACACAAGGAGGCCTCACGATGTGGACACTCCCGCGGGCCGTCTCGGCGGTGGCAGGAGCGGGTGAAGGCTCAACCGACCTGAACGCGTTCGACCGGGCGCTGGCCGACGCCGGCATCGCCGATCTGAACGTCATCCGCGTGACGAGCATTTTTCCCCAGGGCGCCCGCATCGCCCCCCTGCGGCCGTATCCGCCGGGCCTGCTCATGCCGGCCGTCTACGCGCGGATCAGCCGGCACACCCCCGGCGAGCGCATCGCCGCCGCGGTCGGCATCGGCATCTCGGAGGCCGGATACGGCGTGATCATGGAGCACTCGCACACGGGGACGGCCGAGAACGCCGACCAGATCGTCCGGCGCATGGTCGAGGAAGCGATGGCGATGCGCGGCCTGCGCCTGACGGAGGTCGTCGTCGCCGCCAAAGAACACGTCGTGCAGCGCACCGGCTGCGTGGTGGCCGCGGTGCTGTTCTGGCCGGACTGACGGAGGGAAAGGCGGTGCCGACCACCGAGTGGCTCACGGACATGGGCGGGGAAGGCTTCGCGCACACGTACCGGATCGACGGGCTGCTCTACGACGGTCAGTCACCCTACCAGCGCGTCCGGGTCATCGAGAACGCCGACTTCGGCCGCATGCTCGTCCTCGATGATGCCGTGCAGACCACCGAGCGCGACGACTTCATCTACCACGAATTGCTGGCCCACGTCCCGCTGTGCACGCATCCGGCGCCCCGGCGGGCGCTCATCATCGGCGGCGGCGACGGAGGGCTGTTGCGGGAGATCCTGCGCCATCCGGTCGAGCACGTGACGATGGTCGAGCTGGATCGCACGGTTATCGAGGTCACGCGCCGGCTGATCCCCTCGATCCCCGGGCGCGCCTTCGAGGACCCCCGCACGCGCCTGCTGATCGAGGACGGCATCCGGTTCGTCGCAAACACCCGAGAATCGTTCGACGTGGCGATGGTGGATTCCACCGATCCCAAGGGTCCGTCGCTGGGGTTGTTTGCCGGCGAGTTCTACGGCGCCCTCGCCCGCCTGCTGGGGACGTCGGGGGTGCTGGCGGTCCAGAGCGGGTCGCCGCTGTACCAGCAGGACGTGATCGCCACCGTGCGCCGGGGGATGGACCCCCATTTCCGGTGGGTGCGGACCTACTGGGGCACGGTGCCGTCCTATCCCGGGACCCTGTGGACGTTCACGCTCGGGTCTCAGGTACGTGATCCGGCAGCCCTAGATGGGGCCGAACTGGCGCGCAGGATGGACGGCATCACCACGCGGTACTACACGCCGGGGGCGCACCGCTGGCTGTTCGATCTCCCGCCGTTCTTCCGCGCCGCCGTCGAAGGACCGCCCTGATGCCGTTTTTGGGGGCGCGGCCGCATCCGGCGCCCGCCGCCACCGTCATCGGCGCCCCCTACGATGCCACGGCGTCTCACCGCCGCGGGGCCGCCGCGGCGCCGGCGGCGATCCGGTGGATGTCGGGCAGCCTGGAGACCTACAGCCCGGCGCAGGAGCGCGACCTGGAAGACCTGGCATTCGCCGACGCCGGCGACCTGGACCTGGCCGACTGCGCCCCCGAGGCGATGATCGAGCGCGTGGAGGCGGCCGTGGCAGGGGCCGCGGGCCTCCCGATGCTGCTGGGCGGCGAGCACACCGTGACCGTGGGCGCCGTGGAGGCCCTCGCCGGGCGCCACGCCGACCTGGCCGTGGTCCTGCTGGACGCGCACCTGGACCTGCGCGACGCCTACGAAGGGCAGCGGTGGTCGCACGCTACGGCGGTCCGACGCATCGCCGAGCGGGTCGGGATGGACCGAATCGCCGTGCTGGGCGCCCGGTCCGGGACGCGCGGCGAGTGGCAGGCGGCTGAGGCGCTCGCCGTCTGCAGCCGGACCGCGACGGTGACAACCGCGGCCTGGGCCGCGCTGGCGTCGCGTCCCCTCTACCTCTCGGTGGACATCGACGCCTTCGATCCGGCGCTGGCCCCCGGTGTCGGAAACCCTGAGCCGCTGGGCCTTGCCGTCGAGGACTTCACGACCCTGCTGTCCGTCCTCCGGGAAGCCCGGGTCGTCGGCTGCGACCTCGTCGAGGTCTGCCCGCCGTTTGACCCCTCCGGGCAGACCGCGACCCTGGCCGCCTGGCTGGTCCGCGAGATGCTGCTGGCCTTCGTGCGGTAGTCAGCGCCTCCAGACCTGCCGGAACACCCGCAGCGCGTTGCCGCCCAGGATCTTGCGAATCTGCTCGGGGGGGTACCCTCGCGCCAGCAGGCCGGCCGTCAGGCTGGGCAGCCGTGAGACGTCCTCCAGCCCCTCGGGCGCCTGGGAGATCCCGTCGAAGTCCGAGCCCAGCGCGACGTGATCCGGGCCCATGACCTTCACCATATGATCGATGTGGTCGAGCACCCGCTCCAGCGTCGGCTGGCCCAGGAACCCCGGATAGAAGTTCACCCCCACGACCCCGCCGCGGGCGGCGATGGCGCGCAGTTGCTCGTCGGTGAGGTTGCGCGGATGAGGGTGCAGCGCCGCCGCGTTCGAGTGGGAGGCGATGAGCGGCCCGCGGGTGGCGCGGATCATGTCCCAGAACGCCGCTTCGGAGAGATGCGAGGCGTCGGGGACCATCCCCAGGTCTTCCATGCGGCGCAGTACCGCGCGACCGAAGTCGGTCAGTCCGCCGTGACGGCGCCCGAGGGCGCCATCGCCGAGGGCGTTGCTCGGGTTCCAGGTCAGCCCCAGCAGGCGGACGCCGAGGCGGTAGAACTCATCGAGGACCGCCAGGTCGCCCCCCAGGGCATCCCCGTTCTCTATGGAGAGGACGGCGGCGATCTTGCCCTCTTGCTGCGCCCGTTCGATCCCCTCCACCGTGGTCACGCTGACCGCCTGGTCGGCGTGCGCGGAGATCGCCACATGGAAGGCCTGGATCAATTCGCGGGCCCGGGCCGGGCCGCGGGCCGCCAGGGCCGGCGCCACGTACACCGCGAAGACCTGCACGTCCACCCCGCCGTCGCGCAGGCGCGGCAGGTCCACGTGCCCCTTCGCCGACCGCTCCCCGAGCCGGCGCTTTCCGGCATGAATATCAAGAAGGGTATCGCAGTGCAGGTCGACCACCAGTGCGGACATGTGCACCTCCAGAGGGAGGGATGCTCCGGGGGACGAGCGGGCGGGCGCCCGGGCCAGGAGGTCGCGCGCAGGGTCGGAGGAGGCCGCCCACAGCGCAGCGGCAGCCATCAGCCAGAGCGCGCCGACAGGGGCGGGGAGTCTGCTCCGCAGGTGCACGGACTGGCCCCGCACTTCGGGCAGCCGGCCGCGTAGCGGGCGGCTGCCCGCGCCGCGTCAACCCCGCACAGGGACGCCACCGTGACGGTCCAGGCGAGCACATCGCCGATCTCCGCCTCGATGCGCGCCCGGTCGCCTCCCCGGAGGGCCCGGGCCAGTTCGCCGATCTCCTCCACCAGCCAGCCAAACGTGGCATCGAGCCCGCGGGCCCGGTCCCGGGCGCCGTAGGTCATCTCAATCCGCTGCTGGAACTCGCGCAGGGTCACGGCCGGGCCGTCACGGCGGACGCAAGGGCCACCAGCTCGCCCAGCGACAATGGTCCGACCAGGGCCAGCCTGGTCCCCTGGGACTCCCACTGAACCAGCCGGATGGCGCCTGCCACGACCGTGCGGCCGCCGGGCCCCAGGCCCAGGACCCGATCGCCCCGGCCCGGCGGTCCCATCCGGGCCGCCGGTGCCACAAACAGAACCAGCCAGCGCGCGCCGTCCGCGTACCGCAGGGAGGCCGCCGTCACCGGTCCGTTGCGGACGGGCACGCCGCCCTGCAGGCTGAACCCTCCCGGCAGCGCCCCGGGCGCCCTGATCGGAAAACCGAGCGACCGTTCCAGCACCGGGAGCGGCAGCAGCGGCCCCGGCGGGGCCGCCTGACCGACCACCCGCGCTCCCGCCGGCACCCGCGGCTGAAACAGCGCCGCCGGCAGATTGAGGCCGAAGCTGATCCGCGTGAAGTACGCGGCCACCACCAGCCCTTCTTCGGGATCCCGTTCTTCCAACCGCAGGGCCACACCGGTCGTGCGGTCGACCCACAGCCGGCGCTCCCGCCGGCCGTGTCGGGGCAGGAGGCTGATGACGACAGTCGGTCGACCGATCACCTCCTCCACCCCGAGTACCCGGATGTGGTACCGACGGGGATCGAAGGTGGTGGCCGCACCGGCCGGCGGGCTCAGGCTCGGCCCAAGGAAGACCATGTGCCATCGGGGCTCGTAGTGCCAGGTCTGCGTGCCGTCGTCGATGACCAGCCGGCCGGCCACGCCGTCGGGGGACAGGAAATCCAGCCGCGTCCGGCCGGGCCGCTTCTGGGCTTCGTTCACGGTGACCGTCTCCATGAGGTCCCCGCGCAGGACCGAGAGGATCTTGGTCCCCTCGTAGTCCACGATCTGGGGAGCCAGCGCGGCGTGGCGCAGGACCTGCTCGACGGTGACGCCGCCCAGCAGGGACTCCTCCCGCCCCTGGGAGGCGGCCGGCACGGCAAAGGCGGCCGCGGCCAGCCAGATCAAGCCTAAGGCGAGCACGGCGTGTCTCATCGAACCGGTCCCCTCGGGTCCTCCCCGACCAGACGAATGCTGGCGTCGGTCCTCACCAGGCCCAGGAAGGCCCGATCCATGAACGGGTCCTCTGCGGCGGCCTGCGTGGCTGCCTGGAGGAACAGATCCGGCCCCACCTCGGCCGCCCGCAGACGGTCCAGGTGACCCCGGACCGCCGGCACGGCGATGAGCACGACCGCCAGGGCCGCCGCCGCGAGGGCCACCGCAGGTCGAGGCCACCAATGCCATCGGGCCGGCCGCCACAACGCGTCGCGCGCGAGACGGGCCCGCAGGCCTTCCGCGAAGTCTGCAGGCAGAGGCGGGGGCTTAAGGCGCTGAAGCAGCCGCTTCGTGGCGCGCATGGCCTCCAGGTCTTCGCGGCAGTCCGCGCACCCGTCCAGATGGCCGCGCACTTCCGCCATCTCGTCCGGCGAAAGTTCGCCGTCGAGGTAGGCACTCAGCTGTCGCGCGATGCGGTGGGGGGCGCTCATGGCTCGTGCAGACCGGCGCGCAGGGATGCCAGGCGTTCGCGGAGCGTCCGGCGCGCCCGGTGGAGCCGCGACTTCACCGTGCCGATCGGGATGCCCAGCATGGTGGCGATTTCCTCATACGCATACCCTTCGATGTCAGACAGCACCACCACCATCCTCTGGTCCGGCGCCAGGCTCATCAGCGCGTCCTGGACCCGTCGATCCAGGGTGGCCTCAAGCACGGCGCGCTCCACGTCCACCGACGCATCGGGCCGCTCGCGCACCAGGTCGCCCGACGGTGTCGCCATCGGCTCATCCAGGGAGTGCACGAGCACGCCGCGGCGCCGGCGCAACAGATCAATGTGGAGGTTTGAGACGATGCGATAGAACCACCCCTCCAGGCGCGTGCCTGGCGCCACCCGGTCCAGCGCCCGCCAGACACGGAGAAAAGCCTCCTGGGCCAGGTCGCGGGCGTCGGCCTCGTTGCCGGTCAATCGGTAGGCGATGGCGTACACGTGCCGACTGTACTGTGCGACGAGGTCCTCAAACTGCGCATGTGCGTCCGGGGGCCCCTCCAGCCGCCTCGGCTCACGTGGCGCCACGCCCCACCTGCGGGCGCCGCATCCCCCTGTTGGTACGCTCGGGGGGTCGGCGCGGTTCCCTCATTCCAGCCGGAGGACCGGCTCCAACCGACGGAGCAACTTCGGACCAATCCCCTGGACCTCCAGGAGGTCGTCCAGCCGTCGGAACAGGCCTCTGGCCTCGCGATGTGCCACGATCCGACGTGCCAGCACCGGTCCGACTCCGGGCAGGCGCTCGAGGTCCGCCGCGGTCGCCGTGTTCACGTTCACCGTTCCGGATGGCTCCCCTGCCGTCCCCGCCGCAGGCGCAGGGCCGGATGGGCCCGCCACCTCCCGACCGGTCGGCGGCCGAGCCTGCCCGGCCGGGAAGGGGTAGGGCGGCTGCTGGATCCGAGGGATCAGGACCCGGTCCCCGTCGCGCAGGGGCGCGGCGAGGTTGACCCGGCCGAGATCGGCCAGGAGCGTGGGGCCGTGCGCCGCGAAGAGCGCGTCCTGGACGCGGGATCCGGCCTTGAGGACGTAGAGCCCCGGCCAGAGGACCTCTCCGGCCACATGGACGCTGACCAGCGCGGCTTGGGGCTGGCTCTCCACCTTCACCGGCTCGGGCGGCCGGCCCGCCCTCAGGACGACGAGGGCCCCCAGGACCAGCGCGGCCGCCAGGCCGGTCAGCGCCAACTGTTCGGGACGCTCGATGACGATCACCCCCTCCTCCCGGTCCATCGGCAGGACCAAAGCGGGGGTGCGGGGGGAGGGACACGCCGACCAGCTGGCCTATCGGACGACCACGTTGACCAGCCGCCCCGGGACCACGATCACGTCGGTCACGGTCTTCCCGTCCAGGTACTGGCGGACCCTGGGGCTGGCCAGGGCCACCTCGCGCGCCTGCTGATCGCTGATGGCGGCCTCCACCTCCACGCGGTCGCGCACTCGACCGTTGACCTGCAGGACGAGCGTGATCCGCTCGGCGGCAGCCTTCTGCGGGTCGTAGGCGGGCCACGGCTGCAGATGCACGCTGTAGGGCTGCCCCAGGTGCTCGACCCACAGTTCCTCCGCGATGTGCGGGCACAACGGAGCCAGCAGCAGCACCAGCGTGCGGATCGCCTCCTCCCACAGCGGATCCTCCGCCAGCGGCGTCCCCTTGATCCGCTGCAGGGTGTTGGCAAACTCCATCAGCGCGGCGATCGCCGTGTTGAATCGGAAACCCTCGATGTCATCGGTCACACGGCGGACGGTGCGATGGATCCAGTACTCCAGGTCTCGAGGCCGCAGGTGGTCGGTGGGCTCCCGCACCGGCTTCGCAGGCTCGGTGACGAGCGCCCACACCCGAGCCAGGAAGCGCGCGATCCCTTCGATACCCCGAGGGTTCCAGGGCCCTCCCTCGTCCCATGGACCGATGAACATCAGGTAGGCCCGCAGCGTGTCGGCGCCGTACTGCTGCACGATCTCGTCGGGGTTGACCACGTTGCCGCGCGACTTGCTCATCTTGTTGCCGTCGGCGCCCAGGATGGTCCCCTGGTTGAACAGGCGGATCATCGGCTCGTCGAACTCCACCAGCCCCAGATCCCGCATCACCTTGGTCCAGAAGCGCGTGTAGAGCAGGTGCATCACGGCGTGCTCGACCCCGCCGGTGTACTGGTCCACAGGCAGCCAGTACCTGGCCTTCTCGGGGTCGAACGGCCGCTGCTCATCGTGCGGGCTCAAATAGCGGTACTGGTACCAGGAGGAGTCGACGAACGTGTCCATGGTGTCCGTCTCGCGCCTGGCCGGGGCCCGACAGCGGGGGCAGGCGACGTTGAGGAACCCCTGGTGATACCGTAGCGGCGACTCGCCGGTTGGTCGGAACTCGGCATCCTCGGGGAGCACCACCGGCAGGTCCTCGTAGGGCACCGGGACCGTCCCGCACTGCTGGCAGTAGATGATCGGGATGGGGGTGCCCCAGTAGCGCTGCCGACTGATCAGCCAGTCGTGCAGGCGGTAGTTGACCTTGCGCTCACCGATGCCGCGCGCCACCATGTCGTCGGCGATGCGCTCCCAGCCCACATCGGAGGGCAGACCGTCGTAGGGTCCCGAGTTCACCATGGTGCCCGGGCCCAGATAGGCCTCCCGCAGCGGGCTGCCGTCCCATCCCGGAGGCGCGATGACCACCGGGATGGGCAGCCCGTACTTGCGGGCGAAGTCGAAGTCGCGCGCATCGTGCGCCGGGACGCCCATGATGGCGCCGGTGCCGTACGTCAGCAGCACGTAGTCGGCGACGTAGATAGGCACCGGCGCCTGATTCATCGGGTTGATAGCGTAGGACCCGATGAACACGCCGTCCCGCTCCTTCTCGGTCGACTGCCGCTCGATGTCGGACTCGCGCGCGGCCTTGTACTGGTAGGCCTCGACCTCCCCCCGGCGGTCCGGGGTCGTCAGGACATCCACCAGGGGGTGCTCGGGCGCCAGCACGCAGAACGTCATCCCGAAGACGGTGTCGGGCCGGGTGGTGAAGACGCGGAAGGACGCCCCGGGCCGACCCTGGACGGAGATCGCGAACTCGACCCCGCGGCTGCGGCCGATCCAGTTGGTCTGCAGCGTGCGGACCCGTTCGGGCCAGTCGATCTTGGAGAAGTCCAGCAGTTCATCGGCATACGCCGTGATCCTCAGGAACCACTGCTCCAGGTTCTTCTTGACCACGGGTGTCCCGCACCGCTCGCAGACCCGCTCCTCCCCCACCACCTGCTCGCGGGCGAGCGTCGTGTTGTCCTTGGGGCACCAGTCGACCGGGGCGAGGGCGCGGTAGGCCAGACCGCGTTCGTACATCTTCAGGAAGAACCACTGGTTCCACTTGTAGTAGGACGGATCGCAGGTGACGATCTCGCGCTCCCAATCCCACATGGCCCCCATGGAACGCAGCTGGCGGCGCATCCGGTCGATGTTGTCCATGGTCCACCGGTAGGGGTGGATCCCGCGCTCGATGGCCGCGTTCTCCGCCGGCAGGCCGAACGCATCGAATCCCATGGGGAGCATGACGTTGTAGCCACGGCGGCGCTTGTAGCGGGCCACCGCATCGGAGGGCGCCATGGGGTACCAGTGGCCCACATGGAGGTCGCCGGAGGGATACGGGTACATGGTCAGCAGGTAGTACTTGGGGCGCGGATCGAAGTCCGGCGCGTGGTGCAGCCGGTCGGCTTCCCACCGGGCCTGCCACTTACGTTCAATGGCCGACGGATCGTACCGCATCGTCATCCCCCGCAGGACCGGATCGCTCACCGCGCCGGGACGGGCACCGGCGTCAGCCAGCCGTGCCGGTCGGGAAGCCGGCCTTCGGTGATGCCGAAGAACTGCTCCTGGAGCCGCACGGTGACCGGGCCCCGGCGGCCCGGTCCGATGGGCTGGCGGTCCACCGACCGGATCGGCGTGATCTCCGCCGCGGTCCCGGTGAAGAAGGCCTCGTCCGCCACGTAGAGCATCTCCCGCGGGATCGCCATCTCGCGCACCTCGATCCCGAGGTCCCGGCACAGGGTCATCACCACCCCGCGCGTGACCCCGCCCAGGATCGAGGCCGCCAGCGGCGGAGTGTAGACGATCCCGTCGCGGACCAGGAACAGGTTCTCGCCGCTGCCCTCGCTGACGTACCCCTGCACGTCCAGGGCGATCCCCTCGGTGTACCCGTTGTCGACGGCCTCCATGACCACGAAGGCCGAGTTCACGTAGTTCCCGCCGATCTTGCCCATGCCGGGCAGAGTGTCAGGCGCCACCCGACGCCACGAACTGACCATCACGTCCACCCCCTGCTCGATGGCCTCGGGACCCAGGTAGCGCCCCCACTCGAAGGTGAGGATCGCCACGTGCAGCGGGCAGGCGCGGTGGTCGACGCTGAGCGACTCCACGCCGCGAAAGGCCACCGGGCGGATGTAGCAACTCCGGTGCCCGTTGGCGCTGACGGTGTCGAGGACGGCACGCTCGAGGTCCGCCGCCGCATAGGGCAGCGCCATCCGGAAGATGCGACAGGAATCCTGGAAGCGCCGGAGGTGCGCGCCCAGGCAGAAGACCGCCGGCCCCGTCGCGGTCTCGTAGGCCCGGATGCCCTCGAAGACGCTCGATCCGTAGTGGACCACGTGCGAGGCCACGTGAATGCGCGCGTCGTCCCACGGAATCAACGTACCGTCCATCCAGACCCGGCTCGCTCTCTGCACTGCCGCCACCTCCACGAAGACAATGATGCCGCCTCCACCCAAGGGCGAAGGCGGCCTCCGCGGTACCACCCCGGTTGACAGATGCCGCAGCGGCTGGTGGAGCAGAGGGGAATTGAACCCCCGACCTCCCGCACGCCAAGCGGGCGCTCTCCCGCTGAGCTACTGCCCCATGGCACCTGTCCGCTTCAGGCCCGTATCGTGGACGGACGGTGGAGGCTAGGGGACCGGACCCCGTCGTCTCCACGGCTCCCGGGCGAGTTCGGCGATCCCGCCGGTCGGTTCGCACCGTCCCCGACTCGCTCGGCGGCAGGAGGTCCGCCTACTGCTCCCGATCATCGCCATCCTGCGATGGACCGTCGGGCCCATCACCACGATTATACGCGCGCCCGAGGGGGCGTCAACCTCACAGCTTGTAGCCGAAGCGCCGTAGCAGGTCCTTGCGCCAGGCCACCTCGGCCTCGTCCTCGACGCCCAGCGGCACCCAGCCGTCCAGCACGCCCAGGATCCCCCGCTGGTCGGCCTCTTCGGCCACCACCACCTTCAGGGGATTGGCCGTGGCCGCGAAGATCCTGACGACCTCCGGGCAGGCCTTCACGGCGTGGAGGACGTTGATGGGATAGAACCCTTCGCCCAGCACAATCAGGAAGCAGTGGCCGGCTCCAATCGCGAGGGCATTCCTGACGGCCAGGTCGACCAGTGTCGCATCGGTCCCGGTCTTCCGGACAAGCCGCCTTCCGCTCGACTCGCAAAACGCCAGGCCGAACCTGATGCCGGGGACCGCGGTCACCAGGGCCTCGTGCAGGTCCTCCACCGTCTTGATGAAGTGGGACTGCCCGAGGATGATATTGAGGGCCTCAGGCTTCTCGATGGGGACGACTGTGAGCTCCATGCTCCGATTCTACGGCCAGGCCGGGGCGTCTGTGAACTCCATGGGGGTTCGGGGGGGCACCATCTGGGTCCTCCTCCCCCAGCCGCTTCACCCCGCCGTCTTCGAGCGGCGGGCCAACCGGTTCGCCGCCCACCTGCGCCTCGAGGACGGCCGGCGGATCTACGCCCACCTTCCCAACTCCGGACGGATGACCGACCTGCTGGTCCCCGGTGCCCGGTGCCTGATCCATGTGGCCCCTGCCTCCGGTCGGCGGACCCGCGGCACGATGTGCCTCGTACGTCAGGGTGGCCGCTGGATCGGCCTGGATGCGCGACTCCCCAACGCGGTCTTTGAAGCGATGCTCCAGGCAGGAGGCTCGCCTCCCTTCACCCGGGTTCGTTCCTGGCGGCGCGAGATCCACTTCGACGACGCCCGCATCGATTTCGCGCTGGCGACTGCGGACGGGACGTGGCTGGTCGAGACCAAATCGTGCAACCGCGTCGAAGGCGGCGTCGCCCTCTTCCCCGACGGACCGACCGCCCGCGGCACGCGCCACCTGGAGGCGCTGACCCGCGCCGCGCGCCGGGGGATCCGGACCGCGGTGGTCTGGTTCGTCCAGCGCGCAGACGCCCGCCGGCTGCGGCCGGATGCCGACAGTGACCCGGCCTTTGCGGCCGCGGCGGCCGCCGCCGCCAGCGCCGGCGTCCGATTCTACGCTTACCTGTGCCGCCCGACCCCGCAGCGGCTCACGGTGCACAGGCTCATCCCTGTGGAGGTGCCTGCGTTCCCCTCCTCGGGACCACTCAGACCGAGGGCGGAGGGGCCTTGAACCTGGCGGCAGCCTCCGCAGAGGGCGTCCGGGGCCTCGCGGGGACGACCGGCGCCGGGGCTCGGTGCGGCGGTCCAAACACGAGCGCCCGCTTCAGCAACTGGATGGCGAGCGCCGGGTCCACCCCCTTAGGGCAGGCCTCGCTGCACGCTCCCGCCAGGTGGCAGCCGAAGACCCCCTGGAGGCTGTCCACCACATCGGCACGGACCCCGAAGCCGCCGTCGCGGCTGTCGGCTGCGTACCGGTAGGCCTGGGCGAGCGCCTGCGGGCCCAGAAACTGCGGGGTGGAGGCTTCCGTGGGACAGGCCGCCAGGCAGAGGCTGCACTTGAGGCAGTAGGAGAACTGCACGTACGCCAGCATCTCCTCCGGCGTCTGGGCGTACTCGCGGCTCGGCCGCTCCTGCTCGGCGACGTCGGGCCGGATCAGGTAGGGCCGCACCGTGCGATGCTTCTCGAAGGTCCGTCCGAGGTCGCAGACCAGGTCCTTGATCACGTCGTGGTTGGGCAGCGCTTGCAGGTCGACGACCGCTCCCAGTTCCGCCACCTGGGTGGTACACGCCAGCCGCGGCCGGCCGTTGATCAGCATCCCGCACGACCCGCAGACGCCCATCCGGCACGAGCAGCGAAACGCCAGCGAGCCGTCCTGGTGCTCCTTGATGGCGAACAGCACATCCAGCACCGTCATCCCGGGCAGCAGCGGGACCTGCCAGACCTGACGGCGCAAGCCGGCGTCCCGCTCGGGATTGAAGCGGGCCACCCTGACGGTTACCATGGTCTCCCAGCCAGCGCGATGACCGTCACCCCGTAGACGAAGACCAGCAGGCCGACCAGGACGACCCCGACGTCGATCGCCCTTGCGGCCCGCAGAGAGGGCCAGACCTCACGCAGGATCCCCCGCGTCCCGTAGAGGCCGTGGTAGAGCGACAACCCCAGCAGCACCACGTAGACCCCTCGCCAGAGGGCCGCCCGATCCCTGGCCGCCACGGCGGCAAACGCCAGGACCGGCTCCGACGGCCGGCCGAGGGCCCCCAGCAGGGCCGAGTAGTGCATCAGGGCCATGTGCAGCCCCCCCACCACCAGCAGCGCCGCGGCCGCGATCAGGTGGAGCATCCAGAGGCGGGACTCCCTCACCGGACGATGACCTCCCACAGGCCGACGGCGACGAACACGGCGGCCAGCACCATCAGGACGGCGGCCAGCGGCCGCTGCCGATGCAGCGCGATCGGATAGGGATACACCGGATGGCCCGGCCGGCCCAGCGCGTAGCCCAGGTGCCCCGCCAGCAACCTGATCCCGTTGAGCGCGTGGAACACAAAGGCCGCGAGCACGAGGAACTCGCCGGCCACGAGCGCCGGATGCCGCAAGGTGGCCAGCGTCTGTTCCCACACCTCCGGCCCTTCCAGCCGGCGGGCGGTCACCCACACGTGGAGGGGCAGGTAGAGCACCAGTCCCAGGCCCGAGATGCGGTGCAGGATGTACAGGTAGCGCTCGGCGGGATAGCGTCCAGCGTAGAACCATCCCCGCACCCCGAGGCGACCGTTCCACCGCCGGGGCCGCGGCGCCGGCGCGACCGGCTGGGCGGGTAGAGGCGGCTGCGGGGCGATGCGGGGGTCTGTCGGGGGCATCAATACGTCCGCTCCGCGGGTTTCCACGTGGTGATGGTGACCGGCCTGTACTCCAACTGCGGCCCGTCCTCGCCGCGGTATGCCCGTGTGTGGGCGAGGAAGTGCTCGTCGTCGCGGGCAGGGTGGTCCCGCCGCGCGTGGGCGCCCCTGGACTCCCTGCGTGCCAGGGCACCCGCAATGACGACTTCAGCCAGGTCCAGCAGGTTCTCCAGTTCCAGGGCGGCGACCAGGTCGGTGTTGTAGACCCAGCCCCGGTCGTCGAGGCGGATGTCGGCGGCCCGCTGCTTGAGGATCCGCACTTCGTCCAGGGCCTCCCGCAGGCCGCCCTCGTCGCGGAACACGCCGACCTTCTCGTCCATGACCTGGCAAAGACGCGCGCGAATCTCGTAGTGGTTCTCAGCCCCGGAGGCCTCCAGCAGGCGCTGCAGGCGCGCCCGTTCCTCCTCGGCCTCCCGCATCGGCGCCGCCGGCATGGATCTGGCGGCGGTGGCGCAGCGCGCGGCCTCCCCCCCGGTGATGCCGCCCCAGACGAGGCACTCGGCCGTCGAGTTGGTTCCCAGGCGGTTGGCCCCGTGCAGCGACAGGCACGCCGTTTCGCCCGCGGCCCAGACGTTGGCGGCCGGGGTCTTGCCGTTGATGTCGGCGGCGATGCCGCCCATCGAGTAGTGCGCCGCGGGCCGGACCGGCAGCGGGCCGTCGATGGGGTCGATGGCGTTGAACTTGATGGCCACCTCGCGGATCAACGGCAGGCGCTCGGTGATGCGCTGGCGACCCAGGTGTGTCAGGTCGAGTTCCACGTATCCCAGGCCCCGGGGATGGACGAAGCCGCGGCCGGCTTCGATCTCGGTCATCTCAGCCCGCGCGATGATGTCGCGGGGCGCGAGTTCCATCATCTTGGGGGCGTAGCCCTCCATGAAGCGCGCCCCTTCGCGGTTGCGCAGATACCCTCCCTCACCGCGTGCAGCCTCGGTGATGAGGATGCCGGACGGCACCAGGCCCGTGGGATGGAACTGGATGAACTCCATATCCTCCAGGGGCAGACCGGCGCGGTAGGCCATCGCCATCCCGTCTCCGGTGACCGAGTGCGAGTACGTGGTGAACCCGTACAGACGGCAGCACCCGCCGGTGGCGATGACCAGCGCCCTGGCCCGGAGCAGCGCCACCTCCCCGGTGGTCAGGCTCCACGCCACCAGCCCGGCGAATACCCCGTCGCGGAGGTGTAGCCGGGTCGCCATCCACTCCTCGTAGCGGGTGAGGCGGGAGTGGCGCAGGAGGGTGTCGTACAGCGTCTGCATCTCGAAGAACCCGGTCTTGTCGGCCGCAAAGGTGGCGCGCGGGAAGGTGTGCCCCCCGAACGCCCGCTGGTCGAGCCGGCCGTCGGCGCGCCGTGACCACGGCGTCCCCCAGTGCTCCAGTTGCAGAATCTCTCTCGGGGCGGCCTCGACGAAGCACCACACCACGTCCTGGTCCGCCAGGAAGTCGCTGCCCTTGACCGTGTCCCACGCGTGGAGGTCTGGGCTGTCGCCTTCCTCCGGATACAGGACCGCGCCGGTCCCACCCTCGGCGCAGACCGAGTGGGCCCGCATGAGGTGTCCTTTGGAGAGGATCGCCACGTCGAGGGTTTCCTTTGAGACGCGCAGGACCTCCAGGGCCGCGCGGAGCCCGGCCAGGCCGCTCCCGAGGATCAGGACGTCGTGGGTGTAGGCGTGCACACCCCCACCATAGCCCCGCCCGCACGCGACGGAGAATCAAGCGGACGCCTGATTTTTCGACTCCGGTGACTACGGCGTGTGGGGCTCGCCCCAGGCGCGGGGCTCCTCGGCCAGCAGCGACAGGGCGTGGGGCAGGACCGGCAGCAGCACCTCCAGCCACTCCCGCACGCCTCGGGGACTGCCCGGGAGGTTGACGATGAGCGTGCGGCCCCGGATCCCGGCCACACCCCGGGAGAGGACAGCCAGCGGCGTCGCCTCGAGGGTGCGCGACCGGGCGGCCTCCGGCAGGCCGGGCACCAGCCGCTCCACCACATCGAGGGTCGCCTCGGGCGTGACGTCGCGGGGCGCGAGCCCGCTGCCGCCGGTGGTCAGCACCAGGTCGATCCGGAGATCGTCGGCGTAGGCGCGCAGCCGCGCGGCGATCGCGGCGCGATCATCGGGCAGCACGTCCCGGGCCGCCACCTCCGCCCCTCGGGCGGTGACCAGTTCGGCGATGACCTCCCCGCTGGTGTCGTGGTGCCCTCCGCGGGCGATGCGCTCGCTGAGGGTCAGGATGGCCACGCGCCGTCCGGCCAGCGACGCCACGGCTCAGCGGGCCTCGCCGGGCCGGCGATACGTCCCGCTGCGGCCTCCGCGCTTGTAGATCAGGCGAATCCGGTCGATGGTCATGCCCTGGTCGGCGGCCTTGCACATGTCGTAGACGGTGAGTGCGGCAACGGCGACGGCCACCAGGGCTTCCATCTCCACTCCGGTGGGCGCGGTCGTCCGCGCGGTCGCCTCGATGGCCACCCCGCCGGCCGCCGCGTCCGGTTCGGCGCGCACCTGCACGTCAGTCAGGGCCACGGGATGACACAGCGGGATCAACTCGGCCGTCCGCTTGGCGGCCACGACCCCGGCGACCTGCGCCACCGTGAGGACGTCGCCCTTCTTGACCTGGTTGGCGGCCACCTGCGCCAGCGTCTGGGGCTGCATGCGCACCAGGCCGCGGGCGGTCGCCACACGCACGGTGGCTGGCTTGGCGGAGACATCGACCATGCGGGCCCGCCCGGCGCGGTCGGTATGGGTGAGCGTCGTCCTCCTGCGCTTCATCGAAGGAGGCGCACCTCGACCTCCTCGCCCTGCTGGAACGCTCCCCCGGGCTGGATCCGCACCACTCCGTCGGCCTGCACCAGCGAGGTCAGGATCTGGGACCCGGCCGGCAGCGGCACCGCCCAGAGTCCGTCCGGCCTGGATTCCAGCCGCACGCGCCGGTGATCCTCGCGCCCGCCGGCCCCGGGCAGCGGGGCGGCCAGCCTGGCCCGGACCAGACTCCACGGCGCCGACGCGGGGTCGAGCCCGAGCATGCGCTCCAGCACCGGCCTGGCGAACAGGTCGAAGATCACCAGCGCGGAGACGGGATTGCCCGGCAGGCCAATCACCGGAACCACGCCGGCCAGCGCCAGCACGGTGGGCTTGCCGGGCCGCACGGCGATGCCGTGGACGATGACCCCCGGGGGACCTGCGGCCGCGATGGCTTCGACGGCGACGTCACGCTCGCCCACCGATGAGCCGCCGGAGACCAGGACCATCTCGTGGCCTTCGAGGGCCCGCCGGATCGCGGATTCCACCGCCGACGCCTCGTCGCCGACGATGCCGCACAGGGTCGGCAGCCCGCCCGCGGCGAGCACGGCGGCCGCCAGCGCGTAGCTGTTCATGTCCCGCACCTGGCCCGGCCCCAGGACGGCGCCGGGAGGGCGGATCTCGTCGCCGGTGGCCAGGATGGCCACCCGAGGCGGCAGGACCACTTCCACGTCGGGAAACCCGAGCCCGGCCAGGACCCCCAGGTCGGCCGGCCGCAGCCGGCGGCCGCGCCGCAGCACCACCTCCCCGGCGCGCACATCTGCGCCCTGGCCGACGACGTTGTCCCCTGCCCGGACAGGGCGGCGCACCAGCACGGCAGCCCCCTCGCTGTCCGCGTCTTCCTGCATGACGACCGCGTCGGCGCCGGGCGGGAGCATACCGCCGGTGGGGACCCGGACCGCCGTCCCCGGCGCCACCGCCACCGCGGCCGGGGCGCCCATCTGGACTTCGCCCGCCGCGTTCAACCTCGCCGGGCGATCCTCGGCCGCCGCGCTCGTGTCCGCCGCCTGAACCGCCCAGCCGTCTGCGGTCGCGCGGGGAAACGGCGGCAGGTCGACCGATGCCTCGACATCCGCGGCCAGCACGCGGCCGAGCGCTGCCTCGATGGCCACGCGCTCGGTCCCCCGCGGCCCGACCTGCAACCGCGCCTCGTACCGGGCCCAGGCCTCAGACGGTGTCAGCAGCCCCCCAAAGGCCTTGGCGGTCGCGGCCAGGCTAGATCACTCCCACCGCGCGGCCCGCGCGCGCGAATGCCTCGAGGGCGTCGCGGAGTTGTTCGGTGGTGTGGGCGGCGGTGACGATGGTGCGCACGCGGGCCCGGCCCCGCGGTACCGTGGGGAACGCAATGCCCAGTGCGAAGACGCCCTCCTCGAAGAGGCGGTCGGAGAGATCATAGGCCTTGCGCTCGTCACCGACGATGACGGGCGTGATCGGGGTCTCGCTTCGTCCGGTGTCGAAGCCCAGCCGGCTCAGGCCGTCCTTGAAGACCCGGGTGTTCTCCCACAGGCGCGCGATCAACTCCGGGTGCGCCTGGACCAGGCGGACGGCGGCCAGGGCCGAGGCCGCCACCGACGGAGGGTGCGACGTCGAGAACAGCAGCGGCCGGGCTTTGTGCATCAGCAGGTCAACGAGCGCCCGGCTGCCGGCCACGTAGCCGCCCAGTCCGGCAAACGCCTTGGAGAGCGTCCCCACCTGGATGTGCACGCGGCCGTGCAGGCCGAAGTGGTCCACGGTGCCCCGGCCGTCGCGGCCCAGCACGCCGCTGGCGTGGGCATCGTCCACCATCATGATGGCGCCGAAGGCCTCCGCGGCCTCCACCAGATCGGGCAGCGGGGCGAGGTCGCCATCCATGCTGAACACGCCGTCGGTGATCAGCAGCACCCGGCGGGCGCCCCGCGATTCGGCCAGCAGGCGGCGGGCCGCGGCGACATCCCTGTGGGGGAAGATCTTCTTCTCGGCCCCGGACAGCCGGCAGCCGTCGATGATGCTGGCGTGGTTCAGCTCGTCGCTGACCACCACGTCTTCCCGGCCCAGCAGCGCGGCCACCGTGCCGGCGTTGGCCGCAAACCCCGACTGGAAGAGCAGGGCGGCCTCGGTCTGCTTGTACGCCGCGAGTTCGGTCTCCAGCTGCTGGTGGATCGCCATGTTCCCGGCGATGGTCCGCACCGCGCCCGAGCCCACGCCGTATGTGGCCACGGCCTCCAGGGCAGCCGCCTTCAGGGCCGGGTGGGTCGCCAGGCCCAGGTAGTTGTTGGAACAGAGGTTGATGACCTCTCGGCCGTCGTAGCGCGCCACCGGCTCCTGGGGGCCCTCCAGCAGCCGCGGCCAGCGCCACAGCCCCCTGGCGCGCAGGTCGCGCAGTTCATCCTCGACAAACCCCAGGGGCGAACGCGTCTCAAGGCTCAACGGTCAGGATCACCTTCCCCGCCTCTCCGGATTCCAACAGCGCAAACGCCTCCTCGAAGCGATCGAGGGGGAACCGGTGGGTGATGACCGGGCGGACGTCCAGGCCGCGCCGCAGCAGGGTGGTCATCTGCTCCCAGGTCTGCCAGAGCCGCCGGCCGAAGATGCCCTCGACGCGCACGGCCTTGAAGATCACCCGATTGGCCAGATCGAGCTCCACCGGCCCCGGCGGCAGTCCCAGCAGGCCGACCCATCCACCGCTGCGGACGGCCTGTAGCGCATCCCGAATGCCGTCGGGATGGCCCGACATCTCCAGGACCGCATCGACGCCCTGTCCGTCCGTCGCCGCCCTGATCCGGTCGGCCGCGCCCCCCGCGCGCGCATCCACCACCACGTCGGCGCCCATCCGCGCCGCCAGGGCCAGACGACCGGGCCGGACATCGGTGGCGATGATCAGCGCGGCGCCGGCCGCCCGGCAGACCGGAATCGCCATCAGGCCGATGGGGCCGCACCCTGTGATCGCCACGGTCCGGGTGACGAGCTCGGTCGCCAGGGCCGTGTGGACGGCGTTCCCCAGCGGGTCCATGACGGCCCCGATCTCCAGCGGGATCGCATCGTCCAGGCGCCAGGCGTTCTGCGCAGGCAGGACCACGTACTCGGCGAAGGCGCCGTCCCGGTCCACCCCCACGATCTCCAGGCGTTCGCAGATGTGGGCCTGACCGTGGCGGCAGCGGCTGCACCACCCGCAGGTGATGTGACTCTCGCCGGCCACGCGGTCGCCGACGGCGACCTCGGTCACGTCGTCGCCGATCTCCACGACCACGCCGGAGAACTCGTGGCCGACCACCCGCGGCGGGTGGATGCGGGAGGCCGCCCACGGGTCCCAGCGGTAGATGTGAAGGTCGGTGCCGCAGATGCCGCCGGCGGCGACGCGGACGAGAACATCGGTGCGTCCCGGCGTGGGGACCGGCACGTCGGCGATCTCGAGCCCGCGGCCGGGTGCCGTCTTGACCAGCGCGCGCATCCGGCGCGGCACTGGCATGGTGCCCTCCACGGCAGAGGCGACCCTGCTTCCCGGCTGCGTCACACCCCAGGGCTTCGACGCCGTGCGCGGGGGACTCCTGCGCCCGGGGGACTCCTGCGCCCGGGCGAGACCGCAGGTTACAGCGACGTGACGGGCTCGTGACGAACCCGACATGTGCCGGCGGAAGGATTCACGTACATCGACGCGGGAACCATGGGGGTGGTCCTGTGAGGTACCTGGCTCTGGCCCTCCTGCTGATCGCGACCGCCGGCACGGTGCCGGACGCGGCCCTGGGACAGGGATACGGTGGGGGCGGTGGGGGTGGTGAGGGCCCCGGAGGCGGCGCCACCCCGTCCCCGGCGGCCGCCGGCGATCTGCGGGCCCAACTGCGCACGGCCCTCACGCATGCGGCCAACGCCGCGGCCTCCGAGGCCCTCCGGGCGGCCCAGTCCCACCTGACGCACGTGGTCAACTGCCTGGAAGGCCAAAGAGGGCGCAACTACGTCCAGACCGAACTGAACCCCTGCCAGGGCCAGGGGAACGGCATCCTTGCGGACCTGCGCGCCGTCCGCGACGGCGGGGCCTGGATGCCCGTGGCCGAGACGGCGGCCGATCTGGCGTTGCGCGGGTCGAAGATGGGCGACCTGGCGGCCGCGCGGGCTGCCGCTCACGGCGTGGCGGCCCTGCTGGGGACGATCAATGACCACGTCAGGTAGGTCGTCGTCCTGACGAGACAGGAGGTCGCATGCGCACGCTCATCCACCCCCTCATCGTGCACTTTCCCATCGCCCTGTGGTTGACGAGCGCGCTGTTCGACGTCTTCTTCCTGCGCGGCGGCGAACGGTTCTACTTCCGGGCCTCCCAGATCCTGATCGGGGTGGGCCTGCTGGGCGCTGTGGCCTCCGTAATCTCCGGCTACTACGACTACATCCCGCTGGTGGCTGAGGGGGTCGGACAGGCCTTCGTGGACCGGCACAAGGGGCACCAGGCCGTCTCGCTGGCCGCCACCGCCGTCTACGCCGCGAGCTTCCTGATGCGCTGGCGCCGCCCGCAGGCCGCCAGGGGCTGGCTGGTCGGCCTCATGGTGGTCGGCGCGGCCCTGACGGCGCTGACCGGCTGGCTGGGCGGAGAGCTGCGCCTGGTGATGTGACCATGGCCGCCTCTGCCCGTATCCTGGTCGTGGACGACGAGCCGCACATCGTCGAACTGGTGCGCTACAACCTCCTGCAGGAAGGCTACGATGTCCTGGCCGCTGGGGACGGTGAGACCGCGCTGGCGAAGGTCCGCAGCGACCGGCCGGACCTGGTCATCCTGGACATCATGTTGCCGGGCCTCGACGGCCTGGAAGTCTGCCGGCGCCTGCGCCGCGAGTCCGCGGTCCCGATCATCATGCTGACGGCCAAGGGCGGGGAACTGGAACGGGTCGTCGGCCTGGAGGTCGGCGCCGACGACTACGTCACCAAGCCGTTCAGCCCGCGGGAACTCGTGGCGCGGGTCCGCGCGGTCCTGCGCCGCCGCGTGCGGGAGGTCGCCCCGCCCAGCACCGAGCCGATCCGCATCGGCGCGCTGTCCATCGACCCCACCACCCGCGAAGTCCGATTGGGCGGCCGGGCGGTGGACCTCACCGCCCGCGAGTTCGACCTCCTGTGGCTGTTGATGCGCCATCCCAACCGGGTCTTCACCCGGGACTTCCTGCTCGAGCACCTGTGGGGATACGACTTCTACGGGAGCACGCGCACGGTGGACATGCACATCAGCCGCCTGCGCGAGAAGATCGAGGACGATCCGGGGCAGCCGACCTACATCGTGACCGTGCGCGGGGTGGGTTACAAGCTCCGCGGCGCCGAGCCCTCCAGGCAGAAGGTGCGGTCATGAGGCCGCGCTCGATCCGCGCCCGCCTGGTCACCTCATACCTGGTGCTCGTCTCGGTCTGCCTCATCGTGGTGGCGACCTTCGTCACCTGGCGGCTGCAGTTTCAGTACATGAGCTACTACCGGCGGGTGGTCTCGGCGCAGGCCCTACTGATCGGCCGCATGCTGGCGGCCTATGTCCGTGAGGAGCAGACCACCCCCGGCCGCCTGGAGGCCATCGCCCAGGAGTTCCGCTGGCGCCAGGACGCCAGGATCCGTGTGCTGGATCCGGCCGCTGCTGCCGCGCAGGGGCAGGCGGGGGCCGGGGAACTGGCGGCGGCCGTCGCCGGGCGCAAGGCGGCGGACGCGGTGCGCGCCGACGTCGACGGTGGGGTCCGCATCTTCGCGGCGGCCCCGGTCATGGTGGGCGAGAAGCCGGTCGGCGTCGTCCAGGTCTCGGTCCCCACGCGGTGGGTGTGGGTCCAGCTCCAGGGCATGCTGCCCTGGCTGGGGGCGGCGCTGCTGCTCGGGCTGGTGGCGGCCTGGGCGGTGGGGACGCGGCTGGCGCGCAGCCTGGCCGAGCCCATCGACGAGTTGACCCGCGTGGCTTCGCAGATGAGCGCCGGAGACCTGACCACGACCGTGCAGCCGCGGGGGACCGATGAAATCGTCCGCCTGGGCGAGATGTTCAACGCCATGGCCGAGCGCCTGGCCGGGACCATCCAGACGCTGTCGGCGGAACGGACCAAGCTGGAGGCCATCGTCTCCGGCATGGTCGACGGCGTCATCGCTGCCGACCGCCGCGGGGAGATCATCCTCGCCAACCGGGCGGCCGCCGAGTTGCTGGGGCTGTCTCCGGCCGGCGCCCACGGACCCTGGCCCCGGGTGACGGGCCAGCGGCTGCAGGGGATCCTCCACGAGGCGGCGACCTTCGGTCGGGTCAGCGCCGAAGAACTCCCGCCGTCCGAGACCGGAGAGCGCCTGGTCGAGGTCCACTGCGCACCGATCCGCGATGAGACCGGCCAGCCGACGGGCGCGGTGGCCGTCCTGCGCGACGTCACCGACCTGCGGCGGCTGGAACGCGCGCGGCGCGAACTGACGGCGAACGTCTCGCACGAACTGCGCACGCCGCTCACCTCCATCAAGGGCTTCGTCGAGACGCTGCTGGGCGGCGCGATGCGCGACGAAGCCGCGGCACGCCGCTTCCTGGAGATCATCAGCAAGGAGACCAACCGTCTGGTCAAACTCACCGACGACCTGCTGGACCTCTCGCGTCTGGAGAGCAAACGGATCACCCTGGACCTCCAGCAGGTCCGTGTCGGCGAGGTGGTGGCGGACACCGTGGCCAAGATGCAGCCGCTGGCGGGCCGCCGGGCCCTGGAACTGCGCGCCGGGGAGCAGCACGTCACCGTGCTCGCCGACCGCGACCGGCTGGCCCAGGTCCTCACCAACCTGCTGGACAACGCCATCAAGTTCACGCCCGACCACGGGACCATTGCGGTGGGCTGGCGCATCCTGAACGGCGAGGTGGAGATCGAGGTGGCCGACACCGGACCGGGAATCTCCCCGGCCGATCTGCCCCACGTCTTCGAGCGGTTCTACAAGGCGGATCGCGCGCGGCCCGCCACTCCCGGCGGCAGCGGGCTGGGACTGGCCATCACCAAGCACATCGTGGAGGCGCATGGCGGCCGCATCCGCGTGGCCAGCGCACCCGGCGCCGGCACCACCTTCGCCTTCACGCTGCCGCGCGACACCGACTGACCGTCGAGGGTCCGCCTCGCCCGTCCGAAGGCTTCCCGCCGCCACCTTCATGCTTCCCACAGCCCCGGCCCTCGTGTACACTGGTGGCCTGAAGGGGAGTAGCCTCGGAGCCTGACTCCGTGCCCGGGCCGTCAGCACGATCACGCAGGTGATCCGGCCCGGCCTTCCGCGGCATCGCGGAGGCGAGACCTTCACTGCCATGCCAGAGCACGGCGGCGAAGGTCTCGCTTTTTTTCATTGAGCGCGGCCTGCCGCCCAGAGGGGTCAGGCGATGCCTGAGTCGATCGGGACTCCGCTCCTGTGGGGCGGGTTCACGCTGTTCGTCGTGGCGATGCTTGCCCTCGACCTCGGGGTCTTCCACCGGAAGGCTCACGTGGTGGGGACCCTGGAAGCGCTGGGCTGGAGCGCGTTTTGGATCCTCCTGGCGTTGCTGTTCAACCTGGGGGTCGCCCGCTGGTTCGGCCCCGAGCGCGGCCTGGAGTTCCTGACGGGCTACCTTATCGAAAAAGCCCTCAGCGTCGACAACATCTTCGTCTTCCTCGTGATCTTCTCGTATTTCTCGGTGCCGGCATCCTACCAGCACCGCGTGCTCTTCTGGGGGATCCTCGGCGCCATCATCTTCCGCGTCATCTTCATTCTCGCAGGGGCGGCGCTGCTCCAGGCCTTCCACGGCGCGATCTACGTCTTTGGCGGCCTCCTCATCTTCACGGGCGTCCGAGTCCTCCGATCCCGCGAGGACCACGTGCACCCCGAGCGCAACCCGGTGCTCGGGCTCATCCGCAGGTACGTGCCCCTGGTCCCGGCCTACCACGGGCAGAAGTTCTTCGTCCGGCTCGAAGGGCGGATCGTTGCCACGCCGCTCCTCCTCGTGCTGGCCGTCATCGAGGCCACGGACATCCTCTTCGCCGTGGATTCGATCCCGGCGATCTTCGCGGTCACCAGCGATCCCTTCATCGTCTACACGTCAAATATCTTTGCGATCCTCGGGTTGCGGGCGCTCTTCTTCCTCTTGGCTGGGGTGATAGGTCGGTTCCACTACCTCAAGGTGGGGCTGGGGATGGTCCTGGTGTTCGTCGGGGCAAAGATGGTCGCCAGCGACATTTACCGCGTTCCCATCGGCGTGTCGCTCGCGGTGGTCGCCGCGCTCATCGGGGGCGCGGTCGTAGTCTCCCTCCTCATGCCGCCGGGCCCGGCCCCGGTTCCCGTACACGAGCACGGAGAAAGACCGGTCACGACGCCGTTCCCCGAGGACGGAACGGTCTAGCCGCCCAGGTAGGCCCGTTTGACTTCGGGGTTCTCGCGGAGTTGGACCGCCGGCCCGGCCAGCGTGATCTCCCCCGTCTGGAGCACATAGGCCCGGTGGGCGATCGACAGCGCCATGAACGCGTTCTGCTCGACCAGCAGGACCGTGCCGCCCTGGATGTTGATGTCGCGGACCGTCTGGAAGATGGACTCCACCAGCACCGGCGCCAGCCCCATCGAGGGTTCGTCGAGGAGCAGCACGCGCGGCCGCGTCATCAGGGCCCGGGCGATGGCCAGCATCTGCTGCTCGCCGCCCGACAGCGTCCCGGCCACCTGCGTGATCCGCTCGCGCAGGCGCGGGAAGAGGGCCAGCACCCGCTCCAGGTCGTCGCGGATCCCTTTCACGTCATGCCGGCGGTAGGCGCCCATCTCCAGGTTCTCGCGCACAGTCAAGCGCCCGAAGATCCGCCGACCCTCGGGCGCGTGGCCGATCCCCAGGGCCACGATCTCATGAGGCAGCCGGTGGTCGATCCGCTCGCCGCCGAGCCGGATCGAGCCCTCCCGAGGCCGGTGCAGGCCGGAGATCGTCCGTAGCGTCGTGGTCTTGCCGGCACCGTTGCTACCCAGCATCGCCACGATCTCGCCCTCCTCGACCGAGATCGAGATCCCCTTGAGGGCGTGGATGTGGCCGTAGTAGACGTGGAGCCCCTCGACCTCGAGCAGCGCCACGGCCAGGTCCTCTACCCGACCGCCGCCGCGCCCATGGCCTTGCCGAGGTAGGCCTCGATGACCTTGGGGTCGTTCTGGACCTGGGCGGGGGGCCCTTCGGCGATCTTCACCCCGTAGTCCAGCACGGTCACGCGGTCGGAGACCCCCATGACCACGCGCATGTTGTGCTCGATCAACAGGATGGTCAGCTTGAGCTCCGCGCGCAGCCGGCGCAGGAAGCCCATCAGGCCCTGAGCCTCGGTGGGCGACATGCCGGCGGTCGGTTCGTCGAGCAGCAGCAGCCGGGGCTGGCTGGCCAGCGCCCGGGCGATCTCCAGCCGCCGCTGGTCGCCGTAGGGCAGGTTCTTGGCGAGTTCGTCGCCCCGGCCGGTCAGGCCGATCAGCGCCAGCAGGTCTGCAGCCCGACGCAGGGCGTCGGCCTCCACGCGGTAGAACCGCGGGGTCCGTGCCAGGGCGTCCCAGGCGCTCAGGTGGAGCCGGCTGTGCATCCCGACCAGGATGTTCTCCAGGACGGTCATGTTCCCGAACAGCCGGATGTTCTGGAAGGTGCGGCACATTCCCAGCGCGGTGATCCGGTCGGGGGACAGGCCGATCAGCCGCCGGCCGTCGAAGCGCACGTCCCCTTCTTCAGGGAGGTAGACCCCCGTGAAGACATTGAACAGGGTGGTCTTGCCGGCGCCGTTGGGGCCGATGATGCTGGCGATCAGCCCCTCCTCCAGCGAGAAGTCCACGCGGTTGACGGCGACCAATCCGCCGAAGCGCTTGGTGACGCCCAAAGCTTCGAACAGCGGCACGTCAGGCCGGCCCTCCTGCCACAGCGGCCTCCGAGGCCTTCTCCTTGGCTTCCTCCAGTTCCATGCGCCGGCGCACCGAGGGAAGGATGCCCTGCTGGCGGAAGATCATCATGAGGATCAGGATGACCCCGAACACCATCCGCTCATACTTGGCGGGCTCCAGCTGCGTCGGCAGGTCCGCCAGCCGGTAGCCCAGGATCGTCACCCCGGCGGCCTTCCACGAGTTGAGCGTCAGGGAGATCTGCTTGAGGACCTGCAGGTTGAGGATGGTCACGGCGCTGGCGCCCAGGATCGCACCCGGGATGCTGCCCATCCCGCCCAGGATGATCATGGCCAGGACGCCGATGGACTCCATGAAGGTGAAGCTCTCCGGATTGATGAAGAGCTGCTTGCTGGCGAACAGCACCCCCATGGCGCCGGCGAAGGACGCCCCGGCCGCAAAGGCCAGGAGTTTGGTCCGCACCAGGGGGATCCCCATGGCGATGGCGGCAGCCTCGTCCTCGCGGATCGCCTCCCAGGCGCGGCCGATGTGCGAGTCCTTGAAGCGCTGCGTCACGACGATCACCACAGCGACGACCAGGAGGACCAGGAAGTAGAAGTACAACGGGTACAGGAAGGCCGGCGCAGTCGAGACGCCGAGCCGCTCCAGGACCGGCGCGAAGAACAGCGGCGGCCGGCCCACCGGCGTGATCCCGATCGGCCCGTTGGTGATGTTGATGGGCTTGTCCAGGTTGTTGGCCAGGACCCGGATGACCTCCCCGAACCCCAGGGTGACGATGGCCAGGTAGTCGCCCCGCACCCGCAGGACCGGCAGGCCCAGCAGGACCCCGGTGATCGCCGCCGTGCACACGGCCAGCAACAGGAAGACGAAGAACCACCAGCCGCCCAGCGGGAAGATGCCTGTTGCCGCCGGCCAGATCTTCAACGCCTGAGGGGAGCCGAACACGGCCCACGTGTAGGCTCCGACGGCATAGAACGCCACGTACCCCAGGTCCAGGAGGCCGGCGAGCCCCACCACGATGTTCAACCCCAGGGCCAGCGCCACGAAGATGCCGATCTGGGTGGCCACCTCCAGGTAGAAGGTGTTCCGGGTGCCCAGGTAGGGCATCAGGAAGGCCAGCACGCCGACTGCGCCCAGCATCCGAAACCATGCCGGCAGCCGGACGCCAAAGAGCAGCAGGAGCGATCCCAAAAACAGCAGGAAGGCGGGCAGCGACCGGGGGAGCGTCTGGACCAGCAAGGCCGTCACCGCAATGTAGGCGGCCACCAGGAGCATGCGGGAGAGCGCGCTAGAGTTTCTCACGGACGACCTCCCCCAGCAGCCCGCGCGGCCGGAACATCAGGATGAGGATCAGGACCGTGAACGCGAAGATGTCCTTGTACTCGGCGCCGAAGGCCCCCCCGGTCAGCAGCGACATGTACGACGCGGCGAAGGTCTCCAGCATCCCCAGCACCAGGCCGCCCACCATGGCGCCGGGCACGTTGCCGATGCCGCCCAGCACCGCCGCGGTGAACGCCTTGATGCCGGGGATGAACCCGGTGTAGGGGTTGATGGTCCCAAACTGCACGCCGAACAGCGCCCCGGCGGCGCCGCCCATCATGCCCCCGATCAGGAAGGTGAGCGAGATCATCTGGCCCACGTTGATCCCCATGAGGCCCGCCGTGGCCTGGTCCTCGGCCACGGCGCGGATCGCCGTCCCGACCTTCGTCCGGTTCACAAAGAGGGTGAGCACCATCAGCATGAGGACCGAGGCGATGACGATCAGGATGGACTTCACGGAAATGTCCACATCCCCCGCAAGCACGATCCGGGCATCGAAGAACGCGATAGACGGGTACGTCAGGTAGAAGGCGTTCCGCCACAGGCTCTCGGCCAGGCGGATCGCATCCTGCAGGAAGAACGAGACGCCGATGGCGGAGATCAGGGGGATGAGGCGTGGCGCCCCCCGCAGAGGCCGGTAGGCGACGCGCTCGACGGCCACAGCCAGCGCGCCGCTGGCGAGCATGGCGACGACCAGGATGATGGCCAGCAGCACCAGGGGGTGGAATCCCGCCAGCACTCCCCTCGCCTGCATCAGGAGCAGGATCTCGGCGCCCACGAACGCCCCGGTCACGAAGATCTCGCTGTGGGCGAAGTTGATCATCTGGAGCACGCCGTAGACCATGGTGTAGCCCAGGGCGATCATGGCGTAGACGAAGCCCAGGACCAGCCCGTCCACCACCACGGTGGGGAAGATCCCGATGAGGACGTTCCACTCCACGCGCCTATGCCACCTTCAGCGGCCCTCTATTCACCGCGGCGCCGCCTCGGCCCTCTCCACCACGCCCGGGACACAGACGAAAGGAGGGGCCGGTGCGGCCCCTCCCTATGAAGCCGGCTGGCAACCGACCAGCCCCCTGCCCTACATCCCGGCGGCCGGTGGATTGATGTTGAGCGTCTTGATGAGCTTGTTGGCCCCCCACTTCGCCGGGTCAGGGGAGACGATGTTGATCACGAAATAGACGGCCGGCACCGGGTCACCCTTGGCATCGAAGGTGAAGGTACCCGTCAGGCCCGGGAAGTTCTTGGTCTTGTGGATCTCGTTGGTGACCGCCTCCCGGGTGGGCTTGTTGCCGCCGGCCGCCTTGATGGCGCGCTCCAGGGCCGCCAGGCCGATGGTCGTGGCGTCGTACGCCTGTGCCGCGAACGGCTCCGGGTCCTTGCCGAACTTGGCCTTGTAGTCTTTGGCGAACTGCGCCGCCTTCGGGTAGGCCGACACCGGCCCCGCGACGGTCGTGTAGTGCATCCCGACGATCGCCTCCCCGGCGATCTTGGCCAGTTCGCTGGAATCCATGCCGTCCGGCCCCAGCAGTTTCGCCCGGACGCCCTTGGCCCGGAGCTGCTTGAAGAAGACGCCGGCCTGGTCGTAGATGCCGCCGAAGTACACCAGATCCGGGTTGCGGGCCCGAATCGGCGTGATCAGCGGGTCGAAGTTGGCCTTCTCCTCGGTGCCCTCGAAGCCGACGACCCTCATCCCGACTTTCGGGGCGTGATCGCGGAAGAACTCCGCGACCCCCTGGCCGTAGGCGGTCTTGTCGTGGATGATGTAGACGGTCTTCACCTTCATGTCCTTGGCGGCGAACTCCGCGCCCACCACGCCCTGGATGTCATCGCGCCCGACCACCCGGAAAACGTTCTTGAGCTTGCGGTCGGTGATCTTCGGGTTGGTGTTGGCGGGTGAGATCATGGCCAGCATGCTGTCCTTGTAGACCTCGGACGACGGGATCGCGACGCCCGAGTTCAGGTGGCCGATGACCAGCAGGATGTCCGGATCGGTAACCAGGTTCTTGGCATTCGCCACGCCGACGTCGGGCTTGGCCTGGTCGTCAAACGGCACGAGTTCCAGGTCGAACCCCAGGGCCTTGATCGGCCCCCCCTTCTGCTCCAGGGCCAGCTGCGCGCCGTTCTTGATCCCCTCGCCCAGTGCGGCCTGCCCGCCGGACAGCGGGCTCTGGGTGGCGATCTTGATCTTGCCCTTCATGGCCGCGGCATGCACCGGCACCTGGGCCGGCTGGGCCAGCCCCGCCAGTGCCACGAGGGTCAGGACCGTCAGCAGTGTACACAGACGCTTCACAGGCATCCCCCATTGGTCGGTGATGGTGTAATGAAATTGTGCGTTCGCCGGGCGGGGGGGCACTTCCTCCTCCCCCGCCGGGCCGGGGGGTGGTCGGGCACCCCCGCGGGGCCGCAGGAACCCGGCCGCCGCCGGACAAGTCTCCACGGGGGCCCAGGGAGGACGGATGTGAGCGCAGCCGACGTGGTCGTCATCGGAGGGGGCTGCACCGGCACCAGCGCCGCATTCTGGCTCGCCTCCCGACACCGGCAACGGGTGGTGCTGCTGGAACAGCGGACGGTGGGCAGCGGCCCCACCGGCCGCTCCAGCGGCATCGTGCGCATGCACTACTCCTTCGAGCCCCTGATCCGGCTCGCGCTGCGCAGCCGCGAGGTCTTCGAGCGCTTTGAGAGAGTCGTCGGCGGGAATGCCGACTTCCGGCGGACAGGGTTCCTGCTCCTGGCCCCCGCCGGACAGGAGGCGATGCTGGAGGCCAATGTCCGGCTGCAGCAGCGTCTGGGCGTCGCCACCCGTCTCCTCGACCGAAAGGCCATCGAGCGCTTGGATCCCCGGCTGCGCACGGACGACACGCCGGTTGGGGCCTACGAGCCGGACTCCGGCTATGCCGACGGGTACGCCACGGCCACGGCCTTCGCGGCGGCAGCCCGCAGGGCGGGCGCCGAGATCCGCGAGCACACGCCCGCGGTCCGCCTGCTGGTCGGCGGCGGCCGGATAGGCGGCATACAGACGCCGGCCGGCCGGATCGACGCCGCTACCGTGCTCGTGGCAGGCGGGCCCTGGACCCGGCGCCTTCTCGCCCCCCTCGGCGTCGAGGCGCCGATCCGCACGACGCGTCACCAGGTCGTCCTGCTGGAGGCCCCTCCCAGGGTTCGCCCGCTGGATCCGGTCCTGGTCGATCTCGCCACCGGCATCTATGTGCGGCCTGATGTCGGCGGGCAGTTCATGGTCGGCTCGGTGGAGGAGCGCCCGGAGGAAGAAGTCTTTGAGGACGCCTTCAACGAAGGGACCGACTTCGACTTTGTGGAGCGCGTCTCGCGCCGGCTCGTGCATCGCGTGCCCGCGTTCGCCGGCGTGGCGGTCAAGGGGGGGTACGCCAGCCTCTACGATGTGACGCCCGACTGGCAGCCCATCCTGGGGGCCGTGCCCGGGATCGAGGGGCTGTTCGTGGCCGCGGGATTCAGCGGGCACGGGTTCAAGTTGAGCCCGGCCCTGGGCGAATGCCTCGCCGCCCTGATGGTCGAGGGCCGGCCGCCCATCGACCTCTCGATGTTCAGGATCACACGCTTCCAAGACGGCGCCCTCATCCACAGCCCGTATGCCCACGGCATCGTGGGGTAGGCTGCAAGTCAGGTGATCCCGAGGTACGCCTTCTTCACCATCTCGTTCTGGCGCAGGTTCTCGGCGGTGTCGCTGAGGACAACCTCACCGGTCTGCAGGACGTACCCCCGGTTGGCGACCTGCAGGGCGATGCGGGCGTTCTGTTCCACCAGCAGGATGGTCGTGCCCCCGGCGTGGAGATCCCTGATGGTCTTGAAGATGCTGTCCACCAGCACCGGCGCCAAGCCCATGGAGGGCTCATCGAGCAGCAGGACGTGCGGGCCGGCCATCAGACCCCGGCCGATCGCCAGCATCTGCTGCTCGCCTCCGGACAGGGTTCCGGCCACCTGATCCCGCCGCTCCCTCAGGCGCGGGAACAGGGAGAACACGCGCTCCAGGTCCCCGGCAATCCTGTCCCGGTCGGTCCGGGCAAAGGCGCCGGCCATCAGGTTCTCCAGCACCGTCAACTGCGCGAAGATCCTGCGGCCCTCGGGCACCTGGACCACACCCTTGGCGACGATCTCGTGGGGCCGGTAGGCGGTCAGGTCCTCGCCGGCCAGGCGCACGCGTCCCTGGCGCGGGCGGAGCACGCCGCTGATGGTATTCAGCGTCGTGCTCTTCCCGGCGCCGTTGGCGCCGATGAGCGTGACGATCTCGCCCTCACCCACCGTCAAGGAAATGCCCTTGACCGCGTGGATGTGGCCGTAGTAGGTGTGGATGCCGTCGACCTCCAGCATGGGCTTCGCCGCCATCGGCGCCGTCGGCCGCAGGTCGGCGCCCGACGGCTGGGCGGCCAGGCCGGCGGCCTCCGCCGCACTGCCCCGGCCCAGATACGCTTCGATGACCCGCGGGTCGTTCTGGATGGCCTGAGGGGGGCCCTCGGCGATCTTCTCGCCGTAGTCGAGGACGGTGACGCGCTCGGAGATCCCCATCACCACCCGCATCTGGTGCTCGATCAAGAGGATGGTGATCCCCAGTTCGTCGCGCAGGTGCCGGATGAACGCCATCATCTCCATGGTCTCGCGCGGGTTCATCCCGGCGGTGGGCTCGTCCAGGAGCAGCAGGCTGGGGCGGCTGGCCAGGGCCCTGGCAATCTCCAGTCGACGCTGCTCGCCGTAGGGGAGGTTCCTGGCGAGCAAGTCGCCCTTGCCCTTCAGGCCCACGAAGTGCAGCAGCCGCACCGCCTCGTCGTGCGCCGCCCGCTCCTCGCGCCGCACCCCGGAGGTCCCGACGACGGCCCCGGCCCAGCTCGACCTCAGGTGCACGTGCTGGCCGACCAGGATGTTCTCCAGCGCTGTCATGTTGGCGAAGAGCCTGATGTTCTGGTAGGTGCGCGCGATCCCCAGCTGGGCGATGCGGTCGGGACTCAGGCCGGTAATCGGGGTGCCCTTGAAGAGGATCTGCCCTTCCTCGGGCCGGTAGAAGCCCGTTACGCAGTTGAAGAACGTGGTCTTGCCCGCCCCGTTGGGGCCGATGATGCTGCAGATCGAGTGTTCCTCGAGTTCGAAGTCGAACTGGCTGACGGCCACCAGCCCCCCGAAGCGCTTGGTCACCCTGTGGGCGGTCAGGATGGTCATGCGGGGCGCTCTCCCGCCTCCATGGCCGGGGCGGTCGCCTCGACCTCCTCCTCGGGCGTGCTCCAGCGCAGTTCGCGTTTGCGCACCGGCTCGGGCCACAGCCCCTCCGGCCGCCACTGCATCATCACCACCAGCGCTGCCCCGTAGACCAGGAACCGGAATTCGGCGAACTCGCGCAACAACTCAGGCAGCCCCACGAGGGCCAGGGAGCCCACCACCACCCCCGGCAGGCTACCCATCCCGCCCACGATGATCAACGCCAGGACGTTGATCGAGATGAGGAGCTGGAAGCTGTGGGGGAACACCGAGCCCAGCATGACGGCGAAGACGGCGCCGCTCAGACCCCCGAAAAACGCCCCCAGCCCGAAGGCCAGCAGCTTGACGTTGACCAGGTTGATCCCGGTGGCCTCGGCGACATCCTCGTCTTCACGCACCGCCATCCAGGCGCGTCCCAGCCGGGAGTCCCGCAGACGCGTCGCCACCAGCATGACCAGCGCGGCGCTGGCCAGCACCAGGTAGAAGAGCTGCTCTGGACCGGCAAACTCAAATCCCCCGATGGCGGGTTTCGGGATGGCCAGGACCCCCTGGGAGCCGCCCAGCCACGGCCGGAGGAAATCCGACAGGACCAGCAACCGGATGATCTCGCCGAATCCCAGGGTGGCGATGGCCAGGTAGTCGCCGCGGATCTTCAGCACCGGGATGCCGAGCAGGACGCCGGCAATCATCGAGACGACCATGGCGATGGGGACCGCCGCCCAGAACGACATCTGCGCGAGCCCGTGCTCGCCGGTGGAGGTCAGCAGGCCCATGGTGTAGGCGCCGATGGCAAAGAACGCCACATACCCCAGATCCAGCAGGCCGGCGAAGCCCACGACGATGTTCAGCCCCAGGCCCAGGACCGCGAAGAGCCCCACCAGGACCATGACCTGCGAGAGGAACGGGCCCCCTGCGGCGGGTACCAGCAGCAGGCCCGCCGTGATGAGGGCAAATGCCGCCAGCCGGAGGCCACGCCGCCGCCCGGGAGACCACTGCTGGAGCCGCCCGCGCACCGCGGCCCCCCGACGAGCCCAGACCAGGTTCGCCCCGGCCGCCACGGCGAACACCGTGAGCGCCCCCCGAGGGAGGAGGCCGCTGGCCGAGTAGAGCCATTCGCCGATCGCCCCTCCCACCGATCCCGTCAGCAGGCTGAGCTGGAGCAGTTCCTGGAACATGCCCAGGAACAGGATCCACGCCAGGCCGGCGAAGAGGGGACGCCGTCCGGCAGGGGGCAGCAGGACCGCCACGGCGGAGGCGGCGCCCAATGCGGCCCCGACGGCCGGCAGGAGGCCGGCTCCGGCCGCGCCGCGGCCGAAGGTCAACAGGGCAAAGAGTTCCGGCGAGGCGTTGATCAACACCGGTCGCAGGTTCACCAGGTGGGCGAGAACCGCCAGGGCCGCCAGGACCGCTCCGGACGCCATCCCGGCCAGAGCACCGTGCCCCAGGGTGATCAGCGCTCCACCGGCGCTCCGTCTGGCAGCCTGGTACCCGGCGGCCAGGCTGGTCAGGAAGAGCAGGGCGTGGCCCATGGAGACGATCCCGGCCACGATCTCCCGCTCGGCGAAGGTCATGACCATGCCCGCCACGGAGACGAACGCGGCCACCCCGCCCCAGATCAGGCCCGTCGAGGCGGTCCTCCTCCAGGAGCGCTCATGAATCGCGGTGCTGGGCAGCATCGTTCCCTACGCCTTCTTGGTCACCAGGCGCTCGCCCAGGATGCCAGAGGGACGGAAGATCAGGATCAACACCAGCATGGTGAAGGCGATCACATCCTTCAACTGGTACGGCGCGACGATGCCGAGGCCGTCCAGGAACAGGGCCGGGCCCACCGACTCCAGGAGGCCCAGCACGATCCCGCCCAGCATCGCCCCGGGAATGTTGCCGATCCCTCCCAACACCGCCGCCGTGAAGGCCTTGATCCCCGGCACGAACCCCATGAAGAAGTGCACCTGTTTGAAGACCAGCCCGTAGAGGACCCCGGCCACGCCGGCCATGGCCGCGCCGATGGCGAAGGTGGTCACGATGACCCGGTCCACGTTCATCCCCATGAGGCCGGCGGCGTCCTTGTCCTCTGCCACCGCGCGCATCGCCATGCCGGTGCTCGTCTTCATGACAAACCAGTAGAGCAACCCCATCATGGCTGTCGCGGCCACCAGCACGACGGCCTGGGTGCGCAGGATGCCCACGCCCAGGATGGTCCACGTCCCCCTGAGGACGGCCACCTCGGGATAGGCCTGGAAGCCGGAGCCGTAGAGCCCGCGGAAGGCATACTGCAGAAAGAACGACGCCCCGATGGCGGAGATCAGCGGGACCAGACGGGGGGCGCGGCGCAGCGGCCGGTAGGCGATGCGTTCGAGCAGCACCGCGATCGTCGTCGAGGTGGCCATGGCAACTGCCGTGACCGCCATCAGGCTGATGAAGGGGTGGCGGTCAAGGTGGCCCGACCGGGCCAGCGCCGCCGCCACGTAATAGGCGGTGTAGGACCCGCTCATGAACACCTCACCGTGCGCGAAGTTGATCATCTTCAGGATGCCGTAGACCATCGTGTAGCCCAATGCGATCAGGGCGTAGATGCTCCCCTGGGCCAGGCCGAAGACGACGAACTCAACCCAGTGCTCCCGTCCATAGTGGCCGGCCCGGAACGTCCCGATGGTCCCCCAGATGACCACGAGGATGACGGTGGCCCGAAAGGCCCACAGGTACAGTTCCACGACCGACAGCCGCGGGTGCAGGCTCCGCCGCATGGCGCCCTCCATTAAACAAGGGGTGAACCGGACGCGCCGCCGCGGCTCACCCCCGCAGACACCTGCCTCGCCTACCGCTCTACTGCGCCCAGCGCACGGCGAGGCCTACGGGAAGATCTTCTTCGGGTTCTTCCCCGGGTCCCACTGGGCCGGATCGGCCGAGATGGTCTCGTACACGGCGATCTTGGGATCCGCGCAGTCGCCGTACTGGTCGCAGGTAAGGGTCCCCGTCAGCCCCTTGAAGTTCCTGGTGGCATACAGGGCGTCGCGCAGCGCCTTGCGGCCGATGTAGGTGTTGCCGGCAGCGTCCTTCTTGGCGACCTTCTCGATAGCGGCGAAGATCATGTTGGCCGCATCGTAGGCGTGCGCATGGAACGGCGCCAGCGGCTTCTCGCCGTACTTCTTCTGATGCTTCTCGAGGAACACCTTGTAGGCAGGCCCCAGGGCCTCCGGCGACAGGTCGGGGCTGGAGTGATACATGCCGACTGCCGCGGTCCCGGCCGCCTTCAGGAAGTCGGGCGAGAACATGCCATCGGCGCCCATCAGCTTGACCGCCGCCAGGCCGGAGACCTCCTTGGCCTGGCGCGTCACGTGTCCGCCCGCGGCGATAAAGATGGGGTAGTAGAGCAGCTGCGGGTTGCCCACCGCGATCTTGGTCAGCACCGGCCGCATGTCGGTGTCGGTGGGCGCAATGGCCTCCTGAGAGGTGATCGTCCCTCCGAGGCGCTTGAAGACATCGGCGAACACATTCGCCAGCCCTTCAGCATAGGGGCTGCCGTCGTGGATCGTCGCCGCCCGCCTCACGCCCAGCTTGTGGTAGGCGAACTGGGCGGCCACCCGCCCCTGCACCTTGTCGTTGTGGGCGGTCCGCAGGTACCCGTCGTAGCCCGGGCCCCTGGCGGGGTCGGTCAACTTGGGCGCGGTGTTCGAGGGCGACACGGTGACGATCCCGGCCTTCCAGAGAATGGGAGCGCCGGGAACGGCCTCGCTGGAACAGTTGGAGCCGATCGCCGCCACGATCGCCTTGTTGGCCGCCAGTTTGGTCGCAGCAGTCGTGCCGCCCTCGGCGTTGCAGCCGCTGTCCTCGCCGATCAGCCTGATGGGATGGCCCAGCAGCCTCCCGCCCCGGTCAGCGATGGCGATCTCGACGCCGCGTCGGGTGTCGATGCCCAGGCTGGCATCGGGCCCGGCGACCACCATCCAGTAGGCAATGACCAGCGGCTGGCCCCGTGGTATCCTCACCACTCCGATCGGGTCGGTCACGGGCCCGACGGTCACCGCAGACGCGGTCCCGGAGCCGTACAGACCCGTGGCGACCACGAGTGTCGCAATCATCGTCCAGACCACGCACCTTCGCATGCTCTTCCCTCCCCTCATCGCTCACACGGTACCCCCCTGGCCGTCGGCTCCCTCCGCCATCTCACCTCCCCTGGCATCCGGCCCCGGGCGTGGTGTCCGTCGAATTGGATCGCTGCCGGGAATGCATTTTTCACTTTCTATGGCCTCCGGGGAGTTCCTTCACCTTGAGGGTCGTGCCGCATCCGGCGGCTTCGGCCCGGGCCCAGGCCAGCGCCGCGACCGCCAGGTCCAAGACCGCGCAGCCGACGGCCTTGAAGACGGTGACCTCCTCGGGGTGGGTGCGCCCCGGGGCGGTCCCCGCGGCCACCTCCCCGATCTCGGCCCGGATCGCCTCAGGCGCCAGCAGGCCTTCGCGGATCGGGATGAGCAGGTCACCGGCCTCGGCCAGCGCCGCCTCCCGGCTGTCCACGAAGATCGAGGCCCGAGTGAGCAGGTCGCCGGGGACTTCGCGCGCATCGGGGGAGGAGGCGCCCACCGCCGTGATGTGGGTGCCGGGGGCCACTTCCCCGGCCGGGAACACCGGTGTGGCGCTGGTCGTGGCGGTGACGATGACCTCGGCCCCCCGGACGGCCAGCGCCGGATCGCGCACCGGGAGGACGGTGGCCCCGTCCAGCCAGGGCTGGGCCCGGGCCCACGCCGCGAAGGCCTCCGCCTGCTCGGGCTGCCGGTCCACCACCCGCACCTGGGTGATCCGGCGCACGGCGCAGAGGGCTTCCAGTTGCATCCGACCCTGGACCCCGGCCCCGAAGAGGGCGACGATGGCTGCCTCGCGGCGGGCCAGCAGGTCGGCGGCGAGCCCGCCGGCGGCCCCGGTCCGCAGCGCGGTCAGCGACGCCCCCTCGATCAGGGCCGCCGGTTCCCCGGTCTGGGGATCTGCGAGGACGACCAGGGCATAGATCGTGGGCAGGCCCCGCTGTGGGTTGCGAGGGAACACCGTCACGAGCGTGGCGCCCAGCCCGCCGGCCGCCGGCAGGTACCCCGGCGTCGCCAGCAGGACCCCGGCCTCCCCCACAGGTACGCGGGCGCGCGGGGGGACGGCGACCCGGCCCGCCGACAGCTCGATACATGCCTGGCGGACCGCGGCGATCGCGTCGGGCATCGGCACCAGCGCCAGGACGTCGGCGGCGGTCAGGAGCCGCATCCCGCGCTACCCCCGCACCAGGTGGCGCAGGATGAAGAAGAAGTTGGCCGGTCGCTCGGCCATCCGGCGCATGAAGTAGGGATACCAGTGGGTCCCGTAGGGCACGTAGATGCGCACCCGGTAGCCCCGGCGGCGCAGCCGCTCCTGCAGATCGCGGCGGACCCCGTAGAGGAACTGGAACTCGAAGCGGTCGGAGGCGATCCCCTCGGCCCGGGCCTGGCCGATGGCCGCGTTGATCAGGGTCACGTCGTGCGTGGCGATGGCGTGGCGGATCTCGTCGCGCAGCAGGCGCTGCTGGATCCTCAGGAAGCTGGCGTTGACGTCGCGCATGCGCGGGTAGGCGACGGTGGGCGGTTCCATGTACGCCCCCTTGACGAGGCGGATCGGCACCCGCAGCCGCAGCAGGCGGTCCACGTCGGCCTCGCTGCGGTACAGGTAGCTCTGGATGACGGCGCCGAGCCCGCCGTAGCCCTCGGCCCGCATCTGCTCGATCGCATCGAGCGTGGCGTCCACGCAGGCCGAGTGCTCCATGTCGATGCGGATGAACGTCCCCCCGGCCCGTGCCGCCTCGAGGATCCGCCTGAGGTGCGAGATGGCCAGGGCGCGGTCGACTTCCAGGCCAAGTTGCGTGAGTTTGATCGAGACGTAGCAGTCGCGGTCAGCCGGCCGGCCCCGGAGGCGGGCGACCGCCTCCAGGTAGTCGGCGGTGGCGGCGGCGGCGTCGCGGGGATCGGTGACCCGCTCGCCGAGGTGGTTGAGGATGCCCAGGTACCCGGCCTCGGCGAGCCGGTCGATCACCGCCATGGCCTCGTCGAGCGTCTCCCCGGCGACGAACCGCCGGGACGCCCGACGGGCGACCGGATGCGAGAGGACGAAGTCCCGCGCGCGGGCGCTCTCCGACAGACGAAAGAGCACGCGCCTCAGCATCGCGGGCCGCGCGGGCTAGGGGTAGATGCCGCGCAGCATCAGGGCCTCGGCCACCCGGTCGATGGCGCGGATCAGCGCCGCCGTCCGCAGGTTGACCCGCCGCTGCTCGGCCACCTGCGCCACCTGCGCGAAGGCCCGCGTGATGATCCACTCCAGTTTCTCGTTGACCTCTTCCTCCGTCCAGAAGAACTGCTGCAGCCCCTGGACCCACTCGAAGTAGGACACGATCACCCCGCCGGCGTTGGCCAGGATGTCGGGGATGACCGTGATCTTGCGGTCGTCGAGGACATCATCGCCCCCGGGCGTGGTGGGCCCATTGGCCCCTTCCACGACCAGCCGCGTCCTCAGGCGCACCGCGTTGTCCTCCGTAATCTGCCCTTCCAGCGCGCTGGGCACGAGGATGTCGCACGGCAACTCCAGCAGGTCCTGGTTGGTGATCGTGTCGGTACCCGGGAATCCCCTCACCGACCCCGTCCGCTCCTTGTGTTCGAGGAGCTTTGCGGGATCGAGTCCCTTCTGGTTGAGCACCCCGCCGCCGGTGTCGCTGGCGGCGATGATCCGACACCCCATCTGCCCCAGCAGAACAGCGGCCACCGAGCCCACGTTGCCGAAGCCCTGGACCACCACGGCGGCGCCGTCCAGGGACATGCCGAGTCGCTTGGCCGCCTCGCGCGCGATGATGGCCACACCGCGGCCGGTGGCCTCCACCCGGCCCAGCGAGCCGCCGATGGGCACCGGTTTCCCCGTGACCACGGCCGGCGTCGAGTAGCCGCGGTGCATGCTGTAGGTGTCCATGATCCACGCCATGGTCTGCGGGTTCGTGCCGACGTCCGGGGCCGGGATGTCGGACTCGGGCCCCATCATGATGGAAATCTCGGTGGCGTAGCGGCGGGTCAGGTGCTCCAGTTCGTTCTGGGAGAGGTCCTTGGGGTTGACCACCACGCCCCCCTTGGCGCCGCCGTAGGGCAGGCCCACCAGCGAACACTTCCAGGTCATCCACATGGCCAGGGCCCGCACCTCGTTCAGCGTCACGTCGGGATGGTACCGAATGCCGCCTTTGGTGGGGCCCAGCACCGTGCTGTGGTGCACCCGGTGCCCGGTGAACACCTTCACCGAGCCGTCGTCCATCTTGACCGGGAAGTGCACGGTGAGCTCGCGCTTGGGGTAGGCCAGGAACTCCCGGATCCCACGCTTCAGCGGCAGGTGGTCCGCTGCCCGGTCGAACTGCCTGAGGGCCGAGTCCCAGGGATCCTCCTTGGGCGCCATCACCATGACCTGCGCACTCATGCTCTCCCCTCCTCCGGGTTTGTGCTCGCGCGCCCTACCGCACCAGGGCCGAGACCGGCACCAGCGTGATCCCCTGGCGGTCGAACTCCCCGACCATCCGGGCGACGACCCGCGGGGTCTTGCGCTGGGCATGACCGATGGCGATGGCCTCACCCCGCCGGCGGGCCGCGGCGATGAGCCGGCGGATCTCGCCCCGGATCGCCTCCTCCTCGTCGGTGTTGTCCAGGAAGATCGTGCGGACAGCCGCGCGCACCCCGAGGTCGGCGGCCACCGACGGGACCACCGAGTCCGCGGTGGTCCGGCTGTCCAGGAAGAACAGCCCGCGCTCGCGGGCCACCTCCAGGACCGCCCGCATCACCCGCCGCTCGGCCGTGCCGCGGGAGCCCATGTGGTTGCTGATGCCGACGGCCCCGGGCACGCTGGCCAGGCCCGCCAGGGTGGCCTCGCGGATCTGGCCCTCGTCCATATCGACGGTGATCCCTCCGGGGCCCAGGGCCTTGGTGGGATCGGTGGCTTCCAGGGGAAGGTGCAGGATGACCTCGAGACCGGCCGCGCTGGCTCGCCGCGCGACCTCGGACGAATGGGCCAGGCCAGGGAGTACCGCCACGGTCACGGGCCGTCCTATGGCGATGATGTCTTCGACGTCGTCTGGGCTCCCGCCTGCGTCGTCGAAGACGATGGCCACCCTCCCCGCCGCCGGCCGGGGAGCCGGTGAGGGCTGGGGCCGGGGCCGGATCGGGCGGACCGCCGGATGCGGGGAGGCCGGCGGCGTGGCCCGCGCCACGGGGGCGGCCCCGTTTGGCCGTGGAGCCGGCCCCCGGCGCTGGGAAGCCAGCCACCATCCCGTGCCGATCCCCACCACCACCACCACCAGCGCCAGGACCGCGCCCCATGGTACCGCCGCCGATCTGCGCTGCCGGGCCACGGACGGGATCCTCGGCCTGCGGGAGGGCCTAGCGGGGCTGGGAGATCCGCTGCTTGAGCACGTCGATCGCCCGCTGCATCTGTTCGTTCTGGATCCGCTGGATGTCCGCCTCGCTCTTGCCTTCCAGCCGCCCCCCGACGGAGTGGTCGGGGACGATCCCCTTCCCGTGGATGTCGCGGTCAGCCGGCGTCAGGTACTTGGCGGTCGTGATGGCGGCCCCCCCACCGCCGGGCAGAGGGAACACCGACTGGATGACCCCTTTCCCAAAGGTCTGCTGCCCGACCAGGACCGCACCGGCCGAATCGTGGAGCGCCCCGGCCAGGATCTCGGACGCGCTGGCGCTGAACTCGTTGACCAGGACGACGACGGGGAGGGTGACCTTGGATCCGGCCTGGGCGCGCTCGGTCTGGCGCCGACCGTTGCGGTCGACCACGTGCACCACCGCCCGACCCGCGGGAACGAACCGGGCGGCCACCTTCAGCGCCTCATCGAACAGACCGCCGCCGTTGTTGCGCAGGTCGAGCAGCAGGCCACGCGCGCCGGCCCGGAGCACGCGGTCCAGCTCGGCGCCGAACTCCCTCGACGTGTGGTCGTTGAAGAACAGGATGCGCACGTACCCGATCCGCTCGGCGGCGAGGCGCCGCTGCACCGCGTCGTCCAGGACGCCGGCCCCCTGCACGCTGACGATCTCGACCCGGGCCCGCGTGATCTCCACCTCGAAGGTCTGATCCCCCCGACCGATGGTCAGCCGGACCCGCGTGCCGGCGGGCCCGCGGATGCGGCTCACGGCTTCCTGGATCGCCATGCCCTCGGTGGGCGTGTCGTTGATCCTGCGGATGCGGTCCCCCGGGCGCAGACCGGCCCGGTGGGCGGGAGTGCCCTCGATGGGCTGGGCCACGATCAGGTGGCCGTCCCGGATCTCGATGAAGATCCCGATCCCGTAGAAGAACCCCTGGGTGGTCTCGGAGAACTCCTTGAAGGCCTTGCCGTCCATGTACCGCGTGTAGGGGTCGCCGAGGGCCTCCAGCATGCCCCGGGCCGCGCCGTCGAAGAGCCGGGACGCCTCCGGGAGCGGGAACAGGAAATGCTGTCGGACGGTGCCCAACAGGTCGCGCAGCAGCGCAAAGCCCTGCTCATCGGCAGACCGGGCCAATGCGGTGCGCTGGCCGGCGCCGTAGCCGGCGGCGAAGAGCCCGACGGCCAGCACCAGGACGAGGATCACCGTCCCCCCTCGATTGGGTATCCTCACGCGACATCGCCTCCCCGCCGGCTCCTCGGAGCCGGCGGCAGTAGATTACCGTACCTGGAGCGCCGGGTCGATGGGGCGGCCGTTGTGGCGGATCTCGTAGTGGAGGTGCGGCCCGGTGGCGTACCCCGTGCTGCCAACCCGCCCCAGAACCTGGCCACGCGCCAGGCGCTGGCCGGGGGCCACCGCGATCTCGGCGAGATGCCCGTAGAGGGTGCTGATCCCCTGCCCGTGATCCAGGACCACCAGCTTGCCGTAGCCACCGTACCACCCGGCGAAGATCACCGTCCCCTCATACGCGGCGCGCACGGGAGACCAGCGGGGGCTGGCGATGTCCACCCCGGTATGGTGGTGGCGGCGCCTGAAAATGGGGTGGACGCGGAACCCGAACCGGGAGGAAAGTGGGCCGCGCAGCGGCCACAGAAATGCCGCCAGCCGCAGCCCGATGCCGCCCCCTGCGGGCTGCAGGCGCTGGATCAACGCCGCCAGTGCCGCCGAATCCTCCTCCAGTTCCCGCACGGCCTGCTCGGTGGCGGTCCGCTCCCCCACGATGCGCCGCAGCAGATCCCGTTTGGCCTCGCTCTGCTCTGCCAGCACACGCTGGCGCGCCTCCGTCTCGACAACTAGGGCCCGCACCTGCGCCTGCCGTTCCTCCAGTTGCCGGCGCATTTGCGCGGCGTGCTCCCGGTCCGCCTCGTACGCCTTGATCAGCCGCGCGTCCTCCTCCATGATCGCGCCCACCAGACGCGTCCGGGCGACGAAGTCTGCAAACGTGGTCGCGCCCAGCACCACGTCCAGGTAGCCGGCTCGACCGTACCGGTGGGCGTCGACCAGCCTGGCGGCAAGTGTGGTCTGGCGCTGCGCCAGAGCGCTCTCGGCCCGGGCCACGGCCGCAGCGGCGCCCTCGGCCTGCTGCCGCACGCGGCGAAGGTCAGCGGCCAGCCGCTCGAGCCGTCGCTCGGTGGCCTCCCGCTGACGATCGAGCCGCTGGATCTCATCGGAGAGCCGGCGTTCGCTCCGCCGCGCGGCCTCCAGGCGCCGGCGCTGGACGTCGAGCCGCCGCCTGAGGTGCCGCAACTCCTCCTGCCTGGCCGAAAGCGAGGATGCTGCCTCCGGCACGCTCCCCGCGGATGGTGCCGGAGCCGCCCAGGCCCCGGCCGGTGCCACCAGCAGTAACGCCAGCCCCCCTGACAGAACGGCAGCCGGCAACCGCCTGGTCATGCGCCCGCGCTCACGTCGCCAGGTACCGGCGCAGGGCGATCGCGCTGCCGCCGACGCCGACGGCAAGGCTGAGCAGCCAGACCAGACCGATCGTCTGAGGGACCACCGCGGCCGCGGGCAGCAGCGGCAGGAACGGAAGGGACGTCGACGCCGCGCTGGTCAGGCCGGTGTAGGCGACCACCAGCAGGACGCTGGCGAGCAGGGCGGCCGCGATGCCCTGCAGGGCGCCCTCGACGAGGAAGGGGCCGCGGATGAACCCTGCGGTCGCGCCGACGAGGGTCATGATCTCGATCTCCTGCCGGCGGGCCGCGATGGTGAGCCGGATGGTGTTGGCGATGATCAGCAGGGCCGAGGCGACCAGCAGCGCGGCCAGGGCTCCACCGGCGATCCGCACCGCGCGGGTCAGGGCCACCAGGCGCTCCACCACGGGGGCGCCATACACGACTTCCTCGATGCCGTCCGTGCGGCCCAGCGCCTCGGCGACGGCGCGCACGCGGCCGGCGTCGGCTGCGCGGACTTCAATGGAATCCGGCAGCGGGTTGCCCGGCAGCAGGCTGCGGACGGATGCCATGGAGCCGTAGGTCTGCTGGAGCCGCCGCAGCGCGTCGTCCTTGCTGACGAAGGTGGCGCGCCGGACATCCGGAAGCGCCCGGACCGCCTCCAGGATCTGCTGGTGCCTGGCCGGGGAGAGGCCCCGCCGGAGGAAGCCCACCACCTCCACCTGCGATTCCAGGATGGTCGCCAGGTGGGTGAGATTGGCCGAGAGCACGAACCCCGCACCGGCGACGGTCAGGGCGATCGCCATGGTCGTGGTGGCGGCGGCCGCCATCAGCCCGTTGCGTCGGAGGCCGCCCACCGCGTCGTCCAGAATCGCGCGCACCGTGGCTGGCCGGCGGCGGACGCGGGGCGCGGCCTCGGAAAGGGGGTCAGGGCGCGGTCTGGTAGAGACCTCGAGCCTCATCGCGCACGACCCGTCCGGCGTGCAGCTCGATCACGCGCCGGCGGAGGATGTCCACCAGCGTCGGGTTGTGGGTGGTCACGACCACGGTCGTCCCGCGCAGGTTGATGGCACTGAGCAGGTGCATCAGCTCCCACGCAGCCTCCGGGTCGAGGTTGCCGGTGGGCTCGTCGGCGAGCAGGATGACGGGCCTGGTCACGACGGCGCGGGCCAGGCACACCCGCTGTTGTTCGCCGCCGGAGAGCCGCGCGGGGAGGTCACCGGCCCGATCCGCCAGGCCCACAAGCTCCAGCGCCCACTGGACCCGCGGACCGATCTCCGCCGGATCGGCGTCGGTCACGCGCAGCGCAAAGGCCACGTTGTCGGCCACGGTTCGGTCAGCCAGGAGCTTGAACTCCTGGAAGACCACGCCCAGCCGGCGCCGCAGGAGCGGCACCTGGGCGGCCGGCAGGCGCCCCAGGTCGATGCCGTCGACCACCACCCGGCCCGCCGTCGGCCGCTCGATGCGCTGGATCAACCTGAGGAACGTGGACTTGCCGCTGCCGGTGGGGCCGACGAGGAAGACGAACTCGCCGGGAGCGATCCGAACGGTGACGTCCTGGAGGGCTGCGACGCCGGTCGCATAGCGCTTCCCGACGCCGTCGAAGTGAATCATCCGCTGCTCCGACGAAAGAGTCCGACCGTTGCGACGATGTCAGTGGCGCGGATTCGCTGGCGGTGGGGCGAATTCCTGCCCGCCCCAGGCCCGGACGGCTACGGCACCGCCAGCCCCCAGGTGCTCATCTCCCGCAGGAGCCGCTCGTCGGTCATGTTCAGGTGGATGGGCGTCACCGAGATGTACCCGGCGGCCAGCGCCCAGGCGTCGGTCCCCTCCTCCTCCCCGGAGAGGTCGCGCTGTCCGGTCAGCCAGTAGTAGGCCTGCCCGCGCGGGTCGGTCCGCTTCTCCAGGGCCGCGAGATAGCGACGCCCGCTCTGCCGGGTCACCGCCACGCCTTTGATCTGGTCGGGCGGGAGGTTCGGCACATTCACGTTGACCAGCGCGTCGCCGGGCAGCGAGCGGTCCACGAGGAGGCGCGCCAGGCGAAGCGCAAAGCGCACCGCGACGTCGAAGCGCACGTTCTCCAACGCCGCCACCGAGATGGCGATGCTGGGAATCCCCAGGATGGCGCCTTCCATGGCGCCGGACACCGTGCCCGAATAGGTCAGGTCCCGCCCCAGGTTGGCGCCGACGTTCACGCCGGAGACGACGAGATCGGGGCGGTGGGAGAGGAGCTCCATGACGCCGAGCACGACGCAGTCCGCCGGCGTCCCATTCGTCGCCCAGGCCAGCACACCCCCGGGGTAGGTGGTCACGCGCCGCGCGCGCAGGGGCTTGTGCAGGGTGATGGCATGACCGGTCGCGCTGCGCTCGTGTTCCGGCGAGACCACCGCGGTCTCGTGCTCGGTGGCGAAGGCCTCGGCCAGGACGTGCAGCCCGGGTGAGGCGATGCCGTCGTCGTTGGTGAGCAGGACCCGCACCGTGGTGGCGCCACCCTCAGGCGACTTCCAGGGACGCGGCCACGTACCCGACGACGCGGTCGCGTCCGCCGGCGACCTCGCCGGAGGTGGCGTAGCGGAGGACCTCCACCCGCGTCCCGCCCAGGCGGCGGCCCGCCTCCAGCACCGCGGCGGCCGGGCCGACGCCGCACATCGTGATGCCCTGCTGCCGCACGTCCTCCTGCAGCCGTCGGCCGTCGCACGCCGCCAGTGCGTCCAGCACGATCCGGTCGGCGGCGACCGCCTCCTCGTGGGACAGGTAGTGGCTGAGATCCGTGGAGGCGATCATGACGGCCTCCTGACCGGCGAGCACCTCGGCCAGGATCTCCGCCAGGCGCAGCGCCGTCGCCGGCTCCTGGTCGGCCATCACCACGGGGATCACCGGCCCGCGGTATCCGAGCACCTGGAGGAAGGGGAGCTGGACCTCGACGCTGTGCTCATGCCGCAGGCCCCGGCCGTCGAGGGCGATATGCCTGGCCGCCAGGGCGGCTTTGGCCGGGTGGTCGGTGTCCACCTCACCCAGCGGCGTCAGCCACCGGGCCTCAGGGGCGGCCGCCACCGGCGACCCCAGGCCGTAGTGGTCCGGCCCGATAATGACCAAGACCTGCGGTATGGGCCCTTCGGCCAGTCGCAGGTACGCATGGGCGGCGACCGGGCCGGAATATCTGAGTCCCGCATGCGGCACCACCAGCGCACGCAGCGGACGGGAGCCCCAGGGCCGTGGGAGCCGGCCCGGCCCGACCGGATGCTCGAAGCACTCCTGGACCTGCCGGCGCAACCGCTGCGGGTCGGCCTCGTAGAACGTCCCACTGACAGCGGGAGGGCGCTGGGACCCGCCAGCCACCCTCATCCTCCGGAGGGTCGCGCCGGCGCCCGGACCTGCGCCTCGAGCCAGGCCAGGTATGGCGCCGCCCCGCCCTGCACCGGGAGCGCGATCACCTCCGGCACGGTGTACGAATGCAGGCCCTGCACGCGGGCGACAACCTCATCCAGCAGGTCCCTGGAGGTCTTGACGATCAAGAGGAGCTCGTCGGCGTGCTCGACCCGGCCCTGCCACCGATAGACCGACCGGAGCCCCGGCACCACGTTCACGCAGGCGGCCAGGTGCTCGTCCACGAGCGCCCGGGCGATCCGCGAGGCTTCATCGGTGCGGCTGCAGGTGACCAGGACCACGAGGGGTTCCATCGTTCGGTGCAGGCGCGGGGCGGGTCAGTCCTGCTCTCGCCACCAGTCCGGAGAGAGGTCGCGCTCGGGCCTGACCCTGCGCACGCCGGGTCGGGTCCCGGCCCGCTCCTTGGCCACCCTGGCGCGGAGCTGTTCGAACTCGCGCAGGTCCGTCAGCACCTTGAGCGTGTTCCACACCGCCTCCTCGACGTGCTCCCCGCCCTCTTTCTGGAGCAGCGCCACCAGGGGCTCGATCACCCGCTTGTTGCGCAGCTTGCCCAGGATGCGGATGGCCAGGCGCTTGACCTCGACGTCCTCATCCTCCAGGGACGTGATGAACTGCTCGCTGGCGCCCTCGCCGAAGAGCGCGAAGAGCACGCGCAGGGCGAAGCGCCGCACCTTGGGCATGGGGTTCTCCAGCGCCACCCGCAGCTGCTCCACCACCTCCGCGCGCGGGGCCCCGGCCAGCGCCTCCACGACCATCCTGGGGGGCAGGATGTCGCGGTCGGCGTGCACCTCGCCGCCGTTGAGGACCCCACGCTCCTCCAGGCGCGCCAGGGTTGCCACCACCGCCTCCTGCATCTTCGGATCGCGCAGGAACAGCTCCACCAGGGGCTTGACGATGCGGCCGTCGCCGACGCGGCCGAGTACGGAGATGGCCGTCACCTGGATGACCTGGCTGTCCTGGTGGAGGGCCTCCAGGAGGGCGTCGATGGCCCGCGGACCGATATCCACCAGGATCTTCATGACCTGCGTGCCGATCTTGCGGCGGAGCTGCTTGTCCTCGAAGGTGGCCATGAGCGGGCCCACCGCGTCAGGTCCGATGCGCACCAGGGCCTCGGTGGCCGCCAGCTGCAGCGACCGCTCGCGACGGCCGAGCACCCGGATCAGGGGCTCGACGGCGCCCCGGTCGCGCATGTCCCGCAGGCCGTTCACCGCCTGGAGGACCACCTGCTCGCTGCGGTCGGCCAGAGCCGCCCGCAGCGCCTCGGCCGCGGCCGGGCCGTTGATGCGCCGCAAGGCCATCACCGCGCTCTTGCGGACATACTCGTCCGAATCCTGCAGGGCCCGGGCCAGTGCCGCCACAGCCGCCTCGTCGCCCAGTTTACCCAGGGCGTGGGCGGCGTCGCTGCGCACGGTCACGTCGTGGCTCTCCAGCTGGCGCAGATACCGCTGCAGCTCGTCGGCCTTGGCGGCCTCCGGCATCGGTGCTCCTCCTGCTTCAAATACGTACTTGAAAGGCGCCCCGGACCCGGCGCCTCGTAGGACCCCCACCACCGTCCTGGGTAGATTATGCCTCATTTTGGGGATTTCAGCCAGCGGGAGCCGCCCCGGGCGTATCCGGACCGTCCGGGGTCTGGACTGTTGGCCACGGTTGCATCCTCGTACGTGACTTCCTATACTGGCAGGTAATGGACGAGGCGCACACCGTCCGTTTCGCGCACGCCAGCGAGGCGGAGTTTGCGCGGATCCTGGACTTTTACGGCATCCGCTGGGAATACGAACCCCGCTCCTTCCCGCTGGAGTGGGACGAGGACGGCCGGGTCCGGGAGAGTTTTAGCCCGGACTTCTACCTCCCTGACTTCGATCTCTACATTGAATTGACCACCCTCAAGCAGAGCCTGGTGACCCGCAAGAACCGCAAACTGCGCCGGCTCCGCGAGCTGTATCCGCAGATTCGGGTCAAGATGTTCTACGGCCGGGACTACCGGAACTTGCTGGCCAAGTACGACCTGCACCCCGCCGCCCGGCGGTGATGGCCCGGCCCCCGATCAGCCAGGTCCTGCTGACCGAGGAGCAGATCCAGGCGCGGGTACGGGAACTGGCCGGCGCCATCAGCCGCGACTACGCCGCCCGCGACCTGCTCCTGGTGACGGTGCTCAAGGGCGGGGTGTACTTCCTGGCCGACCTGACGCGCGCCCTGGAGATCCCCGTGGCGATCGACTTCATGGCCATCAGCACCTACCGGGGCGGGAGGGGCTCCAGCGGCGCGGTGCGCCTCATCAAGGACCTGGACGAGGAACTCACCGGGCGGCACGTCCTGCTGGTTGAGGACATCATCGACACCGGGCTGACGGCCTCCTACCTGATCCGCGCCCTGCAGGCGCGCGATCCCGCCGACCTGGCCATCTGCACGCTGCTGGACAAGACGGCGCGCCGCATCGTGGACACCCTGCCGATCCGCTACCGGGGGTTTGAAGTCCCCGATGAGTTCCTCGTCGGGTACGGTCTGGACCACCGCCAGTACTACCGCAACCTCCCCTACATCGCGGTGCTCAGCCCGGACCTGCTGGCGCGCGAACCGGCGCCGCTGTAGCCCTGTGCAGGCTACCCTGACGCAGGCCGACCCCTCCCGCGCCGATCGGTCCGCCCTGCTCGTCCTGCAGGACATCACCAAGACGTTTCCAGGGGTGGTGGCCAACGACCGGGTGACGCTGCAGGTCCGCGCCGGTGAGGTGCACGCGCTGCTGGGCGAGAACGGCGCGGGCAAGACGACCCTGGTCAATGTTCTCTACGGGATCTACCAGCCCGACGGTGGGGAGATCTGGCTTCGGGGCCGGCGCGTGCGCATCCGATCGCCCCGCGACGCCATCGCCTGGGGGATCGGCATGGTGCCGCAGCACTTCCTGCTGGTCCGCCGGCACACCGTGGCCGAGAACATCGCGCTCGGACTGCCCGGCGAGCCCTTTCTCTTTCCGGCCCGCAGCGTCGAGGCACGTATCAGGGATCTGGGATCCCGGTACGGGCTGGCGGTCGATCCGCGGGCGCGGATCTATGAACTGTCACCCAGCGAACAGCAGCGGGTGGAGATCCTCAAGGCCCTGATCCGCGGCGCCCGGATCCTGATCCTGGATGAGCCGACCAGCGTGCTCACCCCGCAGGAGACCCGCGGGCTGTTCGAGGTCCTCCGGCGGATGAGGGGGGACGGGCACGCCGTCATCTTCATCTCGCACAAACTGGACGAGGTCACCGCCATCGCGGACCGCGTGACGGTGCTGCGCCGGGGGCGCGTGGTGGGTACGCTGCCCATCGGGGAGACCGACAAACGCGCGCTGGCCCGCATGATGGTCGGCCGGGATGTGGAGTTCCGGCACGAGCGGGAACCCAGGGCCCCGGAGGGCGACGGGCTGGTCATCGAGGACCTGGTCGTGCTCGGCGACCGGGGCCTGCCGGCCCTGCGGGGGATCTCGCTGACCGTCCGCCGGGGCGAAATCGTCGGGATCGCCGGGGTGGCCGGCAACGGCCAGCGCGAACTCGTGGAGGTCCTCACCGGGCTGCGGCAGGCGCAGGGCGGCCGCATCCGGGTGTTGGATCGCGATGTCACAAACCGCCCGGCCCGGACGATCTACGAGACGGGGGTGGCGCACATCCCCGAGGATCGCCTGCGCATGGGCATCGTCGCCGGCCTGTCGGTGGCAGAGAACCTCGTGCTCAAATCGTACCGCGATCCACCGTTTTCCAGGGGGCCGGTTCTGGACCGGCGGGCGATCGAGGCGTTTGCCCGCCGGATGATCGCCGAGTACGAGATCGTGACGCCGGGGCCCCAGACGCCCGCGCGGCTGCTGTCGGGCGGCAACATCCAGAGGCTCATCCTGAGCCGGGAGCTGTCGGCGCAGCCACGCGTGATCGTGGCCGCCCACCCCACCTCGGGCCTGGACGTGAGCGCCACCGAGCAGATCCACGCGCTGCTGCTGCGCCGCCGGCGGGAGGGCGCGGCGATTCTCCTGGTGTCCGAAGACCTGGACGAGATCCTGGCGCTCTCGGACCGCGTGGCCGTACTCTTCTCGGGGGAGATCATCGGGATCCTCGATGCGGCCGCCGCCGACCGCGAGCGCATCGGGCTCATGATGATGGGACAGCGCGCATGAGGCGGATCGGCCCGTTTCAGGTGGAACGGGTGCTGGCCCCGACCAGGACCTGGGTGCTCGCCGTCTCGATCCTCGCCGTGGCCGCCGCCCTGGTCGGCGCCGGCGTGATCTTCTGGGCGTTTGGGATCAACCCCCTCCGGGCCTACGCGGTGGTCCTTTCCGGCACGCTGGCCGACCGCCGGGCGGCGCCCGAGATCCTGCGCCAGGCCATCCCGCTCCTCCTGTGTGGCGTGGGCCTGGTCATGGCCTTCCGCGCGCAGTTCTGGAACATCGGGGCCGAGGGCCAGTTGCTCGCCGGCGCGGCGGCCGCTACCGGGGTGGCGCTCTTCGTCCCCCTGCCCGACCCGCTGGTCCTGCCCGCGATGTTCCTGGCGGGGTTTGCCAGCGGCGCGCTGTGGGGCCTGCTGCCCACCCTGCTGCGCCTGCGGCTGGACGTCAACGAAGTGATCTCCACCCTGATGATGAACTACATCGCGCTGTTCTTCGTGGACTGGCTGATCCACGGACCCTGGAAGGGCACCACCACCCTGGGGTTCGCCTACACCGATACCTTCCCCGAGGCCGCCTGGATTCCGGTGCTGGCGGGCACGCGCGTCCACTGGCCCACCCTGGCCCTGGGCCTGGCCCTGGCCGGCGGGCTGGCCTTCCTCCTGGCACGCACGCGCCTGGGCTTCGAGATCCGGGTCCTGGGGGAGAACGCCACGGCGGCCCGGTATGCGGGGATCGACCCGGTCCGAACCACGGTCGTGGCCATGCTGATCTCGGCCGGCGCGGCCGGGCTGGCCGGGGTGGGCGAGGTGGGCGGCATCCACCACCGGCTGCTGTTCCCCACCCAGGTCTCCCTCGGCTACGGCTACGCGGCCATCATCGTCGCCTGGCTGGCGCGCGGCAGCCCGCTGGCCGCCATCCTCACCGCGCTGTTCCTGGGCCTGATCTTCACCAGCGGCGACGTCATGAAGGTCACACTGCAGATGCCGTTCCGCGTGACCGACATCTTCAACGGGCTGATCCTCTTCTTCCTCATCGGCAGCGAGCGGCTGCTGCGCTACCGCATGCGGTGGGTCCACCGTGCCTGAGTGGATGGCCACCACGCTCATCCGGGCGGTGGCGGTCAGCACGCCGCTGTTGTGGGCGGCCCTCGGGGAGATCTACGCCGAACGGTCCGGCGTGGTCAACCTGGGGGTCGAGGGCATGATGATCCTGGGTGCGTTTGTCGCCTTCGCGATCGCCCAGACCGTTGGCACCCCGGTGCTTGGCCTCACCGCCGCCGCCGCGGTCGGCGGAGTGGCGGCGTTGCTCCATGCCTTCGTGGCCGTCACGCTGCGGGCCAACCAGTATGTCTCGGGGCTCGCCCTGGCCATGTTCGGCCTGGGCCTGGCCGGCGTGCTGGGCCGCGGGTACGAGGGGATTCCCCTGCTGAACACGCTCCCCGAGATCTCCGGCCTGAACTACCTCGGGTTCCTGCTGGCGGTCGTCCTCTGGTTCGTGCTCTACCACACGCGCCTGGGGATCGTGATCCGGTCGGTGGGGGAGTCGCCGGCCGCCGCCGACGCGCTGGGCGTCAACGTATCGCTGGTGCGGTACCTCACCGTCGTCTTCGGCGGGATGGTCGCGGGCGTGGCGGGCGGGTACCTCTCGGTGGCCTACCGGCCCTCATGGACGGAGGGCATGACCGGCGGCATGGGCTGGATCGCCATCGCCATCGCCATCTTCGCCGGGTGGGATCCGCTGAGGGCGGTCTGGGGGGCGTTCCTGTTCGGCGCGCTCTACTACCTCTCGTTCTTCCTGCAGACCTGGGTGGCGCCGGAGGCCTTGAGGATGCTGCCGTTCGCGTCCACGATCCTCGTGCTGGCCGCCACGGCCAGGAGTCGCCGGGGGCAGGGCGCGCCCGAGGCGCTGGGGCTCCCCTACGCTGGCGGCGAGAGGTAGCGCCGCAGGAGCGGCAAGAGAACCCGCTCGCCGCGGCGAATGATACTGCCGGGAGGGACGAGATCACGACGAAGGAGGGGACCTATGCGCTGGCTGGTGATGGTGGTCGCAGTGGCGCTGGTCGCGGGCCTGGCGGCGACCGGGGCCGCCCAGCAGAAACTCAAGGCGGGCTGGATCTACGTGGGCCCGATCGGCGACTACGGCTGGACCCACGCCCACGACGTGGGCCGCAGGCTGGCCGCCCAGCAGTTCCCCTGGCTGGAGACGATCTACGTGGAGAGCGTCCCCGAGGGACAGGTGGAACCGTTCATCGACAAGATGATCCAGCAGGGCGCGCGCGTGATCTTCACGACCAGCTTCGGGTTCATGGACGGGACCCTGGCGTCTGCCAAACGGTACCCCAACCACATCTTCGCCCACGCGTCGGGCTTCAAGCGCCACTCCAACATGGCCACGTACATGGCCGACTTCTACCAGGTCTACTACCTCAACGGCCTGATGGCCGGCGCGCTGACGAAGACCGGCAAGGTGGGCTACGTGGGGGCGTTCCCGATCCCCGAGGTCAAGCGGCACCTGAGCGCCTTCGCGCTGGGCGTCCGGGCGGTGAATCCCAGGGCGACCATCCACGTGCGCTGGATCATGGAGTGGTTCAGCCCGACCGCGGCCAAGGAGGCGACGGAGGCGCTGATCGCGGAAGGCGCGGATGTCTTCGCCTTCACCGAGGACTCGCCCACCGTGGTCCAGGTGGCGGCCAAGCGCGGCCTGCCCAGCTTCGGCCACTACTCCCCCATGCAGAAGTTCGCCCCCCAGCACGTCGTCTCCGGGCAACTGGTGCACTGGGAGAGGATCTACATCGACTTCCTGGGCAAGGTGTACGCGGGCAAGTACACCACCGAGAACCTGAAGGACGTGGACTACTGGTGGCTGCTGGCCGAGAAGGCCGTGGAACTGGGCGGCGAGATGGGCGTGCCGGTCAACCCGGTCTGGAAGCCCAGGCTGCAGGCGGTCACGGTCAACGCGCCCGGCATCGGCCGGATCAACGTCTATGACCTGGTGATGCGGCGCCTGGCCCAGATGTCGGATCCGAAGGTGGCCTTCGATCCCTTCACGGGGCCCATCCATGATCGGAAGGGGGTCCTGCGCGTGCCGGCCGGCAAGCGGATGACGGTGGGAGAACTCACGACCATGGAGTGGGCGGCTCCGGGCATCGTGGGGCCCTGGCCGAAGGAACCGTAACTACGCTCCCCGGTCGCGGAGCACGTCCAGGACCTGCTCCAGCGGCACGTCGCGGGCCGCCAGGAGCACCAGCAGGTGGTACAGCAGGTCGGCGGCTTCCTCCGCCAGGCGGCGGTCGGACTCTGCGCGGCCGGCCCGCACCACTTCTGCGGCTTCCTCGGTGATCTTGGCCCCGACGGCGTCGGGGCCAGCGCGCAGCAGTGAGGCGGTGTACGAGCCCTCCGGCAGGCGGCGCTTTCGGTCGGCGATCACCGCTTCCAGCCGCGTCAGGACCGGGCCCAGGGCCGCCTGCTCCCGGCCGTCTGGCGTCCGGAAGAAGCACGAGAGGCGACCGGTGTGGCACGCCGGCCCGCCGGGGACCACCTGCACCAGCACGGCGTCGCCGTCGCAGTCGATGCGCACGTCTGTGACCCGCTGGACGTGGCCGGAGGTCTCGCCCTTGTGCCACAGCGTCTGACGCGAGCGGCTCCAGAACCAGGTCTGGCCGGTCGTCTGCGTGCGCTCGAAGGCCTCGCGGGTCATCCAGGCCAGCATCAGCACCACGCCGGTGCGGGCGTCCTGGACCACGGCAGGCAGCAGCCCCTCTCCCCACGCCAGCGGCGCATCGCTCATGCGCGCACCCCGCTCATCCTCGACCCTCCCGTCCGTCCAGCCGCACCGGCACGCCGCTTGCGGCCAGGTGCGCCTTGACGACCGGAATGGGATAGCGCTCGAAGTGGAAGATCGATGCGGCCAGCGCCGCATCGGCACCTCCGGCGGTCAGCACCTCCCGCAGGTGATCGGGGTCCCCGGCGCCGCCCGAGGCGACGACCGGGACGCCAACCGCCTCGGCGACGGCGCGGGTCAATTCCAGGTCATAGCCGTCGGTGGTCCCGTCGCGATCGATGCTGGTCAGCAGGACCTCGCCGGCGCCCAGGCGCACGGCGTCCCGGGCCCACGCCACGGCGTCCTTCCCCGTGGGCCGCCGCCCGCCGTGCGTCACCACCTCGTACCAGGTCCTGCCACCGTCGGTTCGCCGCTTCGCGTCAATGGCGATCACCACGCACTGGCTGCCGAACCGATCGGCGGCCTCGGCCACCAGCGCGGGCCGCGCCACCGCGGCCGTGTTGATCGCCACCTTGTCCGCGCCGGCCAGCAGCAGATCCCGCACGTCGTCGGCCGACCGCACGCCGCCACCCACGGTCAGGGGGATGAAGACGCACTCCGCGGTCCGCGAGACGACCTCCAGGAGGGCGCCGCGGCCCTCCACCGAGGCGGTGATGTCGAGGTAGACGAGTTCATCGGCACCGTCGCGATCGTACCGGCTGGCCAGCGCGACCGGATCGCCGGCATCCCGCAGATCGGTGAAGGTGCGGCCTTTGACGACGCGGCCGCCGCGCACGTCCAGGCAGGGGATGACCCGCTTCGCGAGCACTCACTCGCCCCCGAGGTCCTTTGCTGCCGTGGCGCGCCCCGAGTCCCCCGGCCGTGCCGCCGCCATCGCGTCGGCGAGACGGATCCGGCCCTCGTAGAGCGCGAGCCCGACGATCGCCCCTTCGGCGCCAGCCCGAGCCGCGGCGCGCAGGTCGTCTACGGTCGCAATCCCCCCGGAGAGGATCACCGGCACCGGGACTGCGGCGACCAGCGCCCGCAGCCCCTCCAGATCGGGCCCTGCGAGCGTCCCGTCGCGCCGCGTGTCGGTGTAGATGATCCGCGCAACCCCCGCCTCGGCCAGCGCCCGCGCCGCTTCGGCGACGGGCAGCGGAAGGTCGCGCTGCCATCCCTCCACCGCCAGCCGGCCGTCGCGCGCGTCCAGGGCCACGGCGATCCGGTCGCCGAACGTCGAGGTGGCCTCACCCAGCAGCGGGCCAGCCAGCGCCGCAGTGCCCAGGATGGCACGCGCCGCCCCGGCGTCGAAGACCGCGCACAGGTCGGCCATGGTCCGCAACCCGCCGCCCGCCTGGACCGGCACCGGCACGGCCCGGCAGATCTGCCCGACCAGATCGAGGTGGCGGGGCGCCCCCGCCAGGGCGCCGTCCAGGTCCACCACGTGCAGCCACGTCGCCCCTTCGTCGACCCAGCGCCTGGCCACCGCCACAGGATCGTCGGCGACCGCCGTCCGCCGGCGGGGATCCCCCTGCCTGAGCCTCACCGCGGTCCGGGCCATCAGGTCGATGGCGGGGTAGATGATCACGGCAGGCTCCCGCCCGTCCTGGCCCGGCCCGCCAGCCCCGCGGACCCGGGCGCAGCCATCACGCCCACCAGGTTGCGCAGGATCTGTGCGCCGACGCGGCTGCTCTTCTCGGGATGGAACTGGAGGCCCCACACCCTCCCCTGGCGCACGATGGCCGGGAAGCGCACCCCGTACGTGGTCTCGGCCACCACCACGCCGGGATCCCTCGGCGCCACCACGTACGAGTGGACGAAGTACACGTAGGCGGGAGACGTCACCCCGTCCATGAGCGGATCAGGCCGCGCCGCCTCCAGGGTGTTCCACCCCATGTGGGGGACCTTCACACCGTCCGGGAGGCGCCGGACCTCTCCGGCCAGCAGTCCCAGCCCCGGGGTCGGCGGGCCCTCCTCGCTGCGCTCGAAGAAGAGCTGCAGCCCCAGGCAGATGCCGACCATCGGGATGCCGGCCCGCGCCGCCTCCCGCAGGGGATCCACCAGCCCCGCGCGCGCCAGCCGCTGCATCGCCGGCCCGAAGGCGCCGACGCCGGGCACCACCACGGCGTCGGCGTCGCGCAGGCCCGAGGGGTCGCTGACCAGCATGGGGGAGGCGCCGGCTTCCGCCAGCGCCCGCGCCGCGCTGCGCAGGTTGCCGGCGCCGTAGTCGATGAGGGCGACCCGCATCAGAGCACGCCTTTCGTGGAGGGCACGCCGCGGCCGGTGCGCGCCGCCGCCCGGCCGACCGCCACCCCCAGCCCTTTGAAGACGGCCTCCGCAATGTGGTGGCTGTTGCGGCCCCAGGCCAGCGCCACGTGCAGCGTCACCCCAGCGTGGGCGCAGAACGCCCGCAGGAACTCTTCGACCAGGTCCACGGGAAACGCCCCGACCCTGTCGGCGGGAAAGGCCACGTCGTAGTGCAAGAACGGCCGGCCGGAGATATCCAGGGCCACCAGCACCAGCGCCTCGTCCATGGGCAGGTGGATCGAGGCGTAGCGCGCAATGCCCTCGCCCCCGCCCAGCGCCTGGCGGAACGCCTGGCCCAGCACGATGCCGGTGTCCTCGACCGTGTGGTGCGCGTCCACGGCTAGGTCGCCGATGGCCCGGACCGTGAGGTCGAGCCCCCCGTGCCGCCCGAAGGCGGCCAGCAGGTGGTCGAGGAACGGGACGCCGGTGTCGGACTCGACCCGGCCCTCGCCGTCGAGCACCAGGGTCACCGAGAGATGGGTCTCCGACGTGGTGCGCTCCACCGAAGCGGATCGGCTCACCGGCTCCCTCCCCCTCCCGATGACCTGGCCCCGCCCCGCCGCAGGTCGTCGGCTGCGGCGGCCAGGGCCGCCAGGAACCGGTCGTTCTGCTGGGGCGTGCCGATCGAGACGCGCAGGCAGGACGCCAGGTGCGGTGCCGTCGAGACATCGCGGACAAGCACCCCGCGGGCGGCCAGTTGCTCCCAGACCACTCCGGGCGGAGGTCCCGGCTCGAAGAGCACGAAGTTCGTCTCGCTGGGATGGACGCGCATCCCCAGGGCCTGCAGGGCGGCGGCCACCCGGCCCCGTTCGGCGATAATGCCGCGGATCCGGGAGGCGGCGACGTCCCGGTGCTCCACCAGCACCGGCGCGGCGACCTGCGTGAACACGTTGAGGACGTAGGGCGGCAGGACCTTGGCCAGTTCGGCGATCACGGGCGCCTGGGCCGTCATCCAGCCCAGGCGCAACCCCGCGCCGGCCATGGCCTTGCTGAAGGTCCGCACGAGGACTAGGCGCGGGTAGCGCACTACGGCATCGAGCCAGGTGGCGCGGGCGAACTCCCAGTAGGCTTCGTCCAGGATGACCGCGCCGGGCGCGCCCTCCAGCACCGCCTCCACGGCGCGGCGATCCAGCGCGTTGCCCGTCGGGTTGTTGGGCGAGGCCAGGTAGATGGCTTCGGCGCGGTGGGCGTGCGCGGCGGCCAGCAGCGCTTCCGCATCCAGCGCAAACCCCGGCCCCAGCGGGACCTCCACCACGCGCGCGCCGGCGGCGGTGGCCAGCAGCCTGGCCATCGAGTACGTCGGCTGCGGCATCACGACACTGCCGCGTGCGGCAAACGCGGCGAAGGCGGCCCAGATCACCCCGTTGGAGCCCGATGCCGGCGCAACCATGTCGCCCGGCGTGCCCTGCAGCCGGCCGATGGCCTCGCAGACCGCCTCGGCCCGGCCGGACGGATAGTGGTGCCATGGCGCCTCCACCAGGCGTCGGGCGATCTCGCGCTTGATGGCCTGAGGCCAGTCTTCCGGCGCTTCGTTCTGGTGCAGCCGCACGACATCCGCGCTCTGACTGGAAAGCTGGCTGAGGCGGTAGGCACTCAACGCCCGGACCTCGGGCCGGATGGCCAGCACGCCCGGGTGCGTCGTCTTGTCCGCAGTGCTCACAAGCGTTCCTCCCGGGCGGTGATCGCCTGCACGTGGGCCGGAAACCCCTCGTGGCGGCCCAACCGCACGGCGTCGGGCGCAATGCGCCGCAGGCCCTCCGGCGACAGCGAGGCGAGCGACGTGGCTTTCAAAAACGACAGCACGGTCACTCCCGAGGACGCGACGGCGGCCCCGCCGGTCGGCAGGGCGGCCGGGACCCCGATCGCATAGTTGGCGGCGGCAAACGGCGTAGACTGCCCCACCAGGATCTCACCCGCGTGCCGGATCCTGGCTGCCACCGCCAGCGGATCCCGCACCGCCAGCTGGAGGTGCTCGGGCGCGTACGCGTTGATCCAGTCCACCGCCTCGTCCAGATCGGCGGCGACGAACAGACCGCCCAGGTCGGCCAGCGCGGCCAACGCGAAGGTGCGGCGCGGCTCCGGCAGCCGGTCGAGGAACGCCGGCAGCCGTGCCGCCGCAGCCTCGGCGATCGCCGGGTTTGTCGCCAGCAGGATCACGGCGGAGTCGGCGCCGTGCTCTGCCTCGTTGAGCAGGTCAAGGGCGAGCAGCGAGGGGTCGGCAGTCTCGTCGGCCAGGATCACCGCCTCGGTGGGCCCGAGTACCACCAGCGGCCGCGCCCCGTAGGACGCCGCCGCCAGCTGCACCGCGGCGATCACCGGATTCCCCGGGCCGACGACGATGTCGGTCTTCGGAATGCGTGCGGTCCCGATGGCCAGCGCGGCGACCCCCGCAGCGCCGTTGCACCGGAAGATCTGCCTGATGCCCAGCAGGTCGGCCGCGACCAGCACGGCGGCATCCACCGAGCCGTCCGGCCGCGGCGGCACCACGACCGCGATACGTTCCACGCCGGCCACGGTGGCCGGCGCCCCCATCGTAATCAGGGTGGAGGGGAAGGTGCCCTTGCCCGATGGGATGTAGAGGCCGGCCGAGCGGCAGGGCTGGTAGCGGACGCCCACCACGATGCCCGGCTCGATCTCCTCCAGACTCATCGCCGGTGGACGCAGCCACCGGTTGTAGAGCACGGCGCGGGCCATCGCGGCCTCCAGCGCATGCCGCAACTCGTCATCGATGGCCCGGTGCGCCGCTTCGACCTCCTGGACGCCCACCTGGAACGCCTCGGGGGCGATGGCCAGACCGTCCCACCTGGCGGTGTAGGCCGCCACCGCCGCATCGCCGTCGCGCGCGACGTCGTCCAGCACCTGGCGCGCATAGGCCCGCATCTTCTCGTTGAAGATCGCCCCGGCCGATCGCTCCAGGCGCCGGCGCAGGGCGTCGGTGGGCAGATCACGCAACCGCAGGATCGGGAAGACCGCCTCAGGCATGGACCGGACGCTCCTCCGCAGCCCGGCGGGCTTCCACCCGGGCGACGAACTCCGCGACCCGCGCCGACCGGCTCAGGCTGCCGCGGTTGGCCACCAGCCGCGCGCTGGACCGGGCGATCTCGGCCACCTCCTGCAGGCGGTTGTCGCGCAGCGTCCGGCCGGTCATCACCAGATCCACGATGCCATCGGCCAGCCCGACCTGCGGGGCGAGTTCCACCGAGCCGTAGAGCACGATGATCTCCACAGGGCGTGCGGTGTCCTCGAAGTAGCGCGCGGTCAGGCGCGGGTACTTTGTAGCGACCCGGAGGATCCGCCCGGGACGCCAGACGGCCTCGATCCGATCGGCGGGCATCGCCAGCACGGCCCGGCAGGCCCCAAAGCCCAGGTCGAGGAGTTCGTAGACGTCGCGTCCCTGCTCCAGGATCATGTCACGGCCCACGATGCCCACATCGGCGGCGCCCAGCTCCACGTAGGTCAACAGGTCGGTCGGCTTGGCGACCAGGACACGGACACCGCCCGGGCACTCCACCAGCAGGCGCCGATCCTCCCCGGCGCCGGGCAGCGGCAGCCCGGTCCGACGCAGCAGCGTCACGGCACCCTCCAGCAACCGGCCGCTGGGCACCGCGATGGTCAGCGTGTCCATCTAGGGGCCCTCCAGCGCGGCGCGCACGGCGGCTGTGATCTCGTCCGCTGCGTCGGACCGTTGGGGGCCCGCCGCGCGGACGGTGAAGCCCGCCTCGGTCACGGCCACCGTGCACGCCGCGTCCGGGAGGCCGGGGTCTGCGGAGACGACCACGGTGGCGAATCCGACCTCGCGCAGCCGCGCGGCAATGCGCACGGCCCTGCCGTACCCTCGAGGGACATAGGCCACGGCCACCGTGGGCCGCCCGGCCTCCGGCGTCGGGGCGGCCTCCAGGACGCGCTCGAGGCCGATGGCAAATCCCGTGGCCGGCGCCGGTCGGCCGAAGCGGGCCAGCAGGCCGTCGTAGCGGCCGCCGCCCAGCAGCGGCATCCCGGCCCGAGGCGCATGGGCCTCGAACACGGTGCCGCTGTAGTAGTCGAAGTCCCGGATCAACCCCAGGTTCACCTGCACGCGTGCGGGAAGCCCGTAGGCCGCCACCCCGTCCAGCACGTCGCGCAGCACCTCCAGGGCTTCCCGGCTCTCCTCGCTGGCGGCCAGCGGTCGCGCCCGCTCCAGCGCCTCCGGCCCGTGCAGCGTCGGCAGGAGCCGCAGCGCGTCCAGCGCCGGCCCTGGCGCCACGGCGGCGCCCAGTTCGGCGAACGCGCGGCGGTAGAGCAACTCCCGGACCACGTCGGCGGTCTCCGGTGGCAGTGCGGCCAGCAGGCCGCGGAGGAACCCCGCGTGCCCCACGCTGACCGACGGCTGCTCGACACCGGCCGTCTGCAGCGCCTCCGCGGCCAGCGCGATGACCTCCACGTCTGCCCCCACCCCGCCGTCGCCGATCAACTCGACACCTGCCTGGGTGAACTCGCGCAGGCGCCCCGAGCCGCGTTCCTGGCTGCGAAAGACCGGCGCCACGTAGGCCAGCCGCAGCGGCCCGCCGTCGGCCGGCAACAGGCGCGTGGCGGCCAGGCGCGCCAGCGGCACCGTCATCTCGGGCCGCAGCACCAGCACCTCGCCGCCGCTGTCCACCAGCTTCAAGAGCCGGTCGCCCACC
>JAVKHQ010000017.1:0-69686 GCA_031459875.1 Candidatus Fervidifonticultor sextus
GACGCCCACGTCCAGATCTTCGGTGATGGTCGTGAAACCGGGATCGAGGAAGTTGGCGTCGGCTGACCGCACGAACACCAGTGTGCCCCCTGGCTGGCTTGGAGCTGGCCAGCTTGGGCGCGTCAGAATGGCCACCGCGATCACAGCCACCAGTAGGGTGAGCACCCTCACTGCCTGCATCATCGTGTCCCTCCCGTCACAGAGGTTTTTGACGCCGCGGATGCCCGCGTCGTTGCCAGATCCGTCTCTCGGCGCTCCAATTGTTCGATGAACATCCCGGCGGTCTCGCGTAGGTGCGCGACGGTCACGCTCCTGGCCCGGCGAGCGTCGCGTCGCCGGCACGCCTCCAGGATCTCTTGGTGGCGCTCCATGGAGAGGGGGATGTTGCGCTCCAGGGTGATGTACAGCCGGACGTAGCGCTCCATGTGCTGACGCAGGTGTTCGATCAACTGCACGAGCCGGTCGTAGCCTGATGCGCGGTAGATCGTCATGTGAAAGCGTCGATCCGCTGGGATCCAGCGCGACGGATCGCGGGTACTCTCGCGCATTTCGTCCATCAGCGTCCGCAGCCGCCGGTCGTCATCGTCCGTCAGGCGCCGGACGCCCAGGGAGGCCGCTTCGCCCTCCAGGAGCTGACGCATCAGGAAGATCTCGCGGATCTCCTGGACCGACAGTTCGGAGACCGTCGCACCGCGGTACGAGTGGGCGACCACAAGCCCCTCGGCGCTGAGTTGCCGCAACGCTTCGCGTACGGGCATCGGGCTGACCCCGAACTGCGCTGCCAGGTCCTCAATGATCAGCCGAGACCCCGGCGCCAGCTGGCCCGTGACGATTCGTTCCCGCAGGTCCCGGGCGATGGACTCCTGGATCGTCAGGAATCTGGCCATCCTAGTACTGCGGCACGTCAGGGATGAAACTCTTCCGTTCGCCGGCGTGAAGATCCCGGAATTCGCGTGCCACTTCCACGAGCCTGGCCGCGGCCGCTTCAACGATCTTCATGCCCTTCTGGGCCGTCGCCAGCGTGGGGTCGCCGCCGATCCCGGTCTCAGTCTGGGTACTCCGCCAGTCTGTAAACCTGACCGGTGAGGCGCCCATCAGATCCTCCCAGAAGTACTTCGTCTGCGCCCGGATGCCTGGGACGATCCGGTCGCGTTTCACATGCTCTGGATCCAGCGCGAGGTAGACGGAGGTTTCGAATTCGCACGCATGACTGGTCCCCCCGGGGAACGGCGACTCGCGGATCGCGCTGAACTCCTCAACGATGAGCGCCCAATAGGAGACCGAGGCGACCTTGGCCGGGCTCTGCAGCGTGGCCAGGCGAGCGGCCTGCTCCAGGAGGTGGGCGTTGCTCCCGTGCCCATTGACCAGGAGCACCCGGCGGAACCCCATGCGGCCGAAGCTCTTGGCCACATCGGTACAGTAGTGGACGAAGTGGTCAGGGTCCACGGTGACGGTGCCGGGGAAGTCCATGTTGTGCTCGTTGAACCCGTAGTGGATGGGAGGCGCGCAGAGCAGCAGGTCAGGCGCGGCGGCCGCGGCCCGCTCGCAGACCGCGGTGACCGAGAGGTTGTCGGTGTCCACGGGCAGGTGGGGGCCGTGCTGCTCGATGGCCCCCACGGGGACGAGCACCACACGGCGGGCCAGGGCAGCCTCCCTGACGTCCTCCCACGTCATCTTGGCCAGAGAATGACTCATGAAGGCACATTATGATATTTGATCAGATATCGCACCTGTGACTTCGCCGCTGAGGGCGCGATTTCCTCCCGCAGTACAATTGGCGCCCATCGAGTCCGTCGAAGGCCGTCTCAAGAGGTCCGAAGGAACTGGCGAAAGGTCAGGGGAGTCACCTGAGCGGTCGCACTCACGAACCTGGTCAGCCACCAGCGGTACGTGGACAGGGTCGCCTGTGTGCACCCGGCCACCTGTTTGGTCAGCAGAAACGCCTCGACGGCATCAGAGAGGGGGTGAACGTTGGCTTTTTCGGCCCGTTTTGCAGGGGCCCAAACGGCTGAAACGCCGTCCTGATGCGGGTTGGCGCGCCCGGCGGGACTTGAACCCACGACCTTTGGCTCCGCAGGCCAACGCTCTATCCGCTGAGCTACGGGCGCGCAAGTGCGGCGGATCACCGGCACCGGCCGGCGCAACCGCGCCCTTCATTGTAACAACTCCCAGCCGCCCCTGCCAGCGGACCGCAGCCCGGCCCAGCGAACTCGCGGGTCAAAGCTCCTCATCCCCGGCCAGTCCAGCCCGGCCCCGCGGCCGGCGGACGGGCGTCCGTCAGCCCCTGCGCTGCTGGTGGAGGTGCAGGATCTTCCCCGACGCGGTGGCCTGCGGGGCCTGCCGCTCGACCCGGAGCAGGCGTGCGTCCCGCCACAGGAGGCCCATCAGGCGCTCCGGGCCCTGCCCTGCTCCGATCGCCGCCAGGAAGGTGCGGGCCACGTCGTCCGGGTCGAGGGGCCCGACCGACGGATGCACGAGCAGGCGGAGCAGCGGGCGTCCGTCGTCGGATTCCTCCTCGACGAGCTGGTAGTCCGCCGGGCCGCCTCCGAAGCGCGCCGGCAGCAGTTCCTCCAGCACGCGCACCACGTCTGCGTCTTGGAACGTCATGCCGCCAGCCGTGAGCTTCTCGTGGCTGTGAATCGAGTGGATGTGGGTCGTCCACCCCACGGCCTCCAGCGGGCAGCCACAGGCCCGCGGGGCGACGACCGCCTGATCGCCGAGCGAGACGTTCAGGAGCACCAGGGAGGCAGTGGGACGCAACGACGTGACGAGGAAGGCCCCGGCGGGCAGGCTGCCGTCGTGCCCTCCTGCTTCGAGCGGGACCACTGCGTGGAGGTCGTGCAGCAGGTGGAGGTCGTCCGGCGTCTCCGGCGCCAGGCAGCCGTAGCCGATGTGACCGGATTCCACCGTCGCATAGCGCGGCATCGCCTCGGCGCCGATTCGGCGGATCACGGACAGGCGGACCGACGTCGTGGGCTCGCCCCCGAGGGTGAAGCGCGCGCCGCGGAGGTCAATCGCCGCGGCAGCGGCGGCCTGCGCGAGCCGGACGGCCGCGCTGGAGAAGGTCGTGAGGTGGGGGGTCCTGCCGCTTTGCAGGACCTCCGCCATCCAGCGGGCGACCGGCAGCGGATCTTCGAGCGAGACGTACTGGGGCCGGGGCAGCGGGGCCCCGGCCAGGAGGCTGCTCCACCGGATCAGGTGGCCGCTCAACCGGTAGCGCGCGTGCAGTTCAGGCGACGCCGGATCCACCTGCGAGAACCAGCGCGCCGGTCGTGCGCCGCAGAAGCTCAATCGCAACAGGGTCTTGACGGCCGAGCCGCCGGGAACGCCCCAGAGCGCGTGCACCCACCCGCGGCCGCCCCACGCGTCGAGGGCGACGCTCAGATCTACGGCCTCGTCGCGCAGGCCCCCCAGGTCGATGCCGACCGCCGTGCGCGCGCCGCGGCTCCCGCTGGTCTGCGCCGTGAAGTGGACCGACGATCCCGGATTCCTCACCTGCTCGGGGCGCACGACAAACGTCGTGCTGCCCCGGACCACGGGCCGCCGGCCCTTGAACTCGTCGGCCGTGAGGAACACGCCAGCCCGGTAGAGGGTCCAAAGCGCCTGCTCGATCCCTTCTCGGCCCACCAGGGTGTGCAGGTCGGGGTACTCGCAGCCCGCCAGGCTCAGCAGCCGGCGGTACGGGCTGTCGGGGGGGGCGTAGACGGCCCGCCGCATCAGCGCCAGGAAATCGGCTTCCCGCTGCTCGAAGCGCCGGCGCAGGAGCTGGCGGGCTTCGTCGGCCGCCAGCGGGGACCGCAGGAAGCCTGGCAGGTGCCACAGCAGGTGCGCACCCACCTTGAGATCCTCCCACGAGACCGGGAAATCCGCCGCCATAGCCGCTACGCCGCGATGGGATCGCCCTGCATGCAGAACACCTTGGCGATCTTCCCGCCGAGGAGGTTCGTGGAGAGGCCCGCAAGGCCGGGCGGGTCGTCGCGGCGGATTGCCAGGCGTGCCACGGGTCTGCAGAAGGCTTCCTCCACGACGCGGAATAAGGGGGGTAGCAGGTTCTGCTGGAGGAGGCACTGGCGGAGGAGGCGGGATTTGAACCCGCGAGACGGGCTCATCACCCGTCCACCCGCTTAGCAGGCGGGCCGGTTACCGGGCTACCGTACTCCTCCACATGCCCTGCCGCGGTCCACATGCCCTTGCCGCGATCCAGGGCCACCCATCGGCGCACCGAACCGCGCGGTCTGGCGAGGCTAGCGTAGCATACGCCTCCCGCCGCCACAAGGCAGGCGGCGGTGCCGACGGTGTAGAATTTATAATGTGGACAGTATGTCCGCATAATGGACAAGAGGCACCTGGAGGTCTGGTAAGCCGACACCTCGGAGGTGAGGAGCATGCTTAGACAGGGTGTGGTGGTTCCTATGCGGATCCTGGCCGTCAGTGCGGTGATGCTCACCGTCGGCCTGATCCCCCCCGCCTGGTCCGGGGAGGCGGTCACGCTGCGGTTCTCCAACTGGCACCTGGTGGAGACCGTCTGGGGAAGGTCGCTGCGCGAAGCCATCGCGATCTTCGAGAGTCAGAACCCGGGGATCCGGATCGCCCCCGAGCCGATCTCCTACGCCGAGAAAGAGCCGCGCTATCAGGCCGAGTGCGCGGCCAGGCGGATGCCCGACGTCGTGAAGCTGCACAACTTCTCGCTGACGATGTTCTTCGAACTGGGCTGCGCGGCCGACCTGACGCCCTTCGTCCAGAAAGAGGGGCCGGAGTTCCTCAAGACATGGTACGAGACGCCCATCAAGACCCTGACCTACAAGGGCAAGCTCCTGGCGATGCCGGGAGACTTCATGTCCATGGTCCTGATCTACAACCGGGAGCTGTTCCGCGCCGCCGGGCTCGATCCGGGCAGGCCGCCCAGGAACTGGACCGAGTTCCTCGACTACGCCAGGCGGCTGACCCGCGACACCGACGGCGACGGCCGGATCGACCAGTGGGGATTCTCCATCCCGGCGTCCAAGAACCCCGGCCTGCCGCTGCGGATCGCGCCGGTGGTCTGGAGTTTCGGCGCCGATTTCCTCACGCCTGACGGCCGGCGCTCGGCCCTGGATACGCGGGAGTTCCGTGAAGCCTTCACCTACATCGTGGAGCTGGCCACGGTGCATCGGGTCGTCCCGCCAGGCGTCACCACCTTCGGCCCCGGTGACGTCCGCACCCAGATGGCCCACCGTCGGGTGGCCATGAAGATGGGATCGGGCTGGTCGTATCCCATCATCAACGACATCAATCCGGCCCTGAAGGCGTACGATGCGCTGGAGGCCGCACCCGTGCCCGTGGGACGCAAGCAGGTCACGATGGCCTGGCTGTCGGGGTGGATCATGAGCCCCCACACCCGGCATCCTGAGGCCGCCTGGAAGTTCATCAAGTTCCTCACCAGCAAGGAGACCGAGAAGAAATTCTTCTTCGACAACCGGGTGATCTCGTCGCGCAAGGACGTCAACACGCTGCCGATGGTCCAGACCGACAAGTTCTCGAAGATGATCGTCTCGCAGCTCCAGTACGCGAGGCTGGAACCGCTCATCCCGGAGTGGCCCGAGATCTTCGACGCCTTCGCCACCGCGCTGCAGGAGGCCATCACCGGGGCCAAGACACCTGACCGCGCCCTGGCCGACGCCCACGCGAGGGTCAACACCATTCTGGGGGCGCGGTGAACACTGCGGGAGGCCGGCTCGGGCCGGCCTCCCACCTGTTCGGGGCGGCCAGGCGCATCGCGCGGATCCCCCGGCTGCGCGACCGCCATCTGGGGTACGTCTTCATCGCGCCGACGATCCTGTTGCTGGTGGTCGTCCTGGCCTACCCCGCCTACCAGAGCGTCCGCTTGAGCCTGAGCCCCCGGGGCGGGATCGGGGGGCCGACCCTCGCCCAGTACGTGGCGCTGGCGCAGTCCGACCTCTTCCGGCAGGTGATCTGGCAGACCGCGGTCTTCGTGGCCGCCAGCGTGGCGGCGCACGTGGTGCTGGGGCTCGCCATGGCCCTGGTGCTCAACCGGCCGCTGTGGGGCCGCACGGGCTTCCGGATCCTGGCCCTGCTGCCGTGGGTGGTCCCCGACGTGGTGGCCGGGATCATCTGGAAGTGGATCCTCAACCCCCTCTACGGCGTGCTCAACGACGCGCTGGTTCGCCTGGGGCTGGCCGCCAACCCGCTGGAGTGGCTGACCAACCCGTCCCTGGTCCTGCCCAGCGTGATCCTGGCCAACGTGTGGCGGGGGTTCCCCTTCGTCATGATCATCTTCCTGGCCGGCCTGCAGAGCATCGCGACGGAACTGTACGAGGCCGCGGCCATCGACGGCGCGGGGTCGCTCCAGCGCTTTCGTCACGTGACCCTGCCGGGACTGCGCCGGGTCTTCATCGTGGCCCTGGCCCTGGACACGATCTGGGAGACCCGCCGGTTCGGCCTGGTCCAGGCCATGACCGGCGGCGGGCCGGGCACGCTCAGCGAGGTGCTCTCGACCCAGGTGTTCAAGCAGTACTTCCAGTTCTTCAAGTTCGAGTTCGCCTCGGCGATGGCCATCGCCATGACGGGGCTGCTGCTGGTCGTCTCGATCCCCTACGTCCGCATGATCGTCCGGGAGGAGTAGCCACGGCGGTGGACCTGCCCGCCATCTACAGCCGCTCGCGCCCGGTGCTGGCGCTGGTCTACGTCTTCGCCGGCCTGGTGGGCGTCTTCGTCTTCTTCCCCTTCGTGTGGATGGTGCTGACCTCGCTGAAGACCGAAACCGAGGCCCTGCGGATCCCGGTGGTGTGGCTGCCCGACCGGCCGACGCTGGCCGCCTACGTCACCATGTGGCTGCGGAAGAACTACGCCACCTACTTCTTCAACAGCACGGTGGTCTCGCTGACCACGGCCGTGATCTCCACGCTGCTGGGCGCCATGGCGGGCTACGGCTTCTCCCGCTTCGCCCTGGGCGGGCGCGGGTTCCTCATGGGGTTCGTGCTGACGACCCAGATGCTCCCGGGGGTCCTGGTGGTGGGGCCGTACTTCAGGATCCTCTCCGCCGTCGGCCTCTACGACACCCGCACCGGCCTCATCATCGCCTTCTTGACGATCTGCCTGCCGTTTGCCACCTGGATGCTGAAGGGATTCATCGACGGGGTGCCGAGAGAACTGGATGAGGCGGCCATGGTGGACGGGTGCAGCCGGTTTTGGATCTTCTTCGGGATCGTCCTGCCCCTGGTCCGGCCGGGCATGGTGGCCACCATGCTCTTCGCCTTCCTGCTGGCGTGGGGCGACCTGCTGTGGGTGGCGACCCTGACGCACAGCGAGGGGATGGTCACGGTGACCCTGGCCATCGCCCGGACGGTGCTGGAGTTCTACGTGAACTGGCCGGAGATGATGGCCGGCGCACTCATGGGCGGGCTGCCCGGCATCGTGCTGTACCTGATGATGCAGCGGTGGCTGGTGGCGGGGCTGACGGCGGGGGCCATCAAGCAGTAGGAGGCGGCCGATGCGCGGCGTGATGAAGGTGGGTCGAGGGCCCGGCATGGTGGAACTCCGCGAGGTGCCCGATCCGCAGCCGGGGCCGGGCGAGGTCCTCATCGAGGTGGCCGGCGCCGCCATCTGCGGCAGCGACCTGCACATCTACCACGACCGGCACCCCTACTGGCCGCCGGTCATCCTCGGGCACGAGTTCGCCGGGACCGTGCGGGCGGTCGGCGAGGGCGTCAGGGGGTACGCCCCTGGAGACCGGGTCGTGTCCGAGACCAGCACGGGGAGCTGTGGGGTCTGCTTCCTGTGCCGCAGCGGCAACCGCCAGATCTGCCAGGACAAGCGCGCGCTGGGGATCGGGACCCACGGCGCCTTCGCGCCGTACGTGATCGCCCCCGCCTCACTGCTCCACCGGGTGCCCGACGGCCTGGCGCTGGCAGAAGCCGCGCTCGCCGAGCCGACGGCCATCGCCGTCCACGCCGTGGTCGAGCGCGTGGGGGTCTCCCCCGGCGAGATCGTGGTGATCAGCGGCCCCGGGCCCATCGGGCTCATGTGCCTGCAGGTCGCGCGGGCCGCGGGGGCCGGCCTGATCGTCGTCAGCGGCACGGCCTCAAGCGCCATGCTGCGGCTGCGGGTCGCGCGGGAGGTCGGCGCCGACGTCACCGTGAACATCGCCGAGGAAGACCTGGCCGACCGCGTCGCGGCGCTCACCGGCGGTCGCGGCGCCGACGTGGCCTTCGAGACCTCGGGGGCGCCGGCGGCCGTCGAGGTGCTCCCCCGTCTGGTCCGGCGGCTGGGGCGGGTCGGCGTGCTGGGGGTGACCGGGCAGCCGGCGGTCCCATTCCCGTCCGATGTGGCCCTCTTCAAGGGGCTGGAGGTGCACTACTCGTTCAGCAGCAAGCACACGAGCTGGGTCACGGCGCTCCGCCTGCTGGCGTCCGGCCGGGTGCGGGCGCGGCCGCTGCTGACGACGGAGGTCCCGCTGGAACGGTGGCAGGAGGCATTCGAGGCGCAGGAACAGGGCAGAGCGATCAAGGCCCTCTTGATCCCTTCCCGTTGACCGTGGACCTGGCCGGTCGGCGCGCCCTGGTGACCGGCGCCGGGCGGGGCATCGGACGGGCCATCGCCCGTCGGCTCGCCGCGTCGGGGGCCAGCGTCGTGGTCAACGACCCGCACGCGGACGATGCCGAGGCGGTCGTCGAGGCGATCCGGCACGCCGGCGGCCGGGCGGCTGCCTGGGCGGCCGACGTCTCCGACTATGACGCGGTGGTGCGGATGGTCGCTGCCGCGCAGCAGACCTTCGGCGGATTGGAGATCCTGGTCAACAACGCCGGGATCATCCGCCGGGGGACGCTGGAGACCATGAGCCTGGATGACTGGCACCGCGTCATCGCGGTCAACCTGACCGGGACCTTCTACTGCTGCAGGGCGGCGGTGCCTCTGCTGAAGGCGGCCGGAGGCGGCCGCATTATCAACATCGCCTCCATCGCCGGCAAGGCCGGTGATCTCACCTCGGCTCCCGGCTACGGTCCCTCCAAGGCCGGAATCATCGCCCTGACCAAGTCGCTGGCCCGCGCGCTGGCGCCGTGGGGGGTCACGGTCAACGCCGTGGCGCCCCATGCGGTCGAAACCGAGATGAGCGCCCAGTGGTCTTTGGAGACCCGCGCGGCGGTACTCGCCGGGATCCCGCTGGGGCGGCTGTGCACCGAGGACGAGGTGGCCGCGGCGGTGCTCTTCCTGGCCTCACCGCTGGCGGGATTCATCACGGGCGAGACGCTGGACATCAATGGGGGAGCGTGGATGGATTGAGGCCGGCCGGCGAGACCTCGCGGGGACCACTGCCGGGGGCGGCGGCCGCTCGCTTCGCGCCGCCAGCCCTCCACGCGTTCGTCGTCGGGGCCCTGGTGCAGTCCGGCGCCCGGACCGACGACGCCCACCTGGTCGCCGACGGCCTCGTGGCCGCCGACCTGCGCGGGGTCCACACCCACGGCGTGGTCCGGACCGGGGTCTACGTCGCCCGTCTGAGGCGCGGATCGTACGACCCGCACGCCTCGCTCACCCCGCTGCGGGATCGCGGTCCAGTCGTGCTGGTCGACGCAGGTGCCGGGCTCGGGATCGCCATGGCCACGCGGGCCATGGACTTGGCCGCCGAGCGGGCGGGGCTCCACGGGGTCGGCATTGTCGGTGTGCGCAACAGCAGCCACTGCGGGATGCTGGCCCACCTGGCGCTGCGGGCGGTGCGGCAGGAGATGATTGGCATCGTCGTGAGCAACGCCGACGCCCAGGTGGCGCCCTGGGGCGCGCGCGCCAAGTTCCTGGGCACGAACCCGCTGGCCATCGCGGTGCCCGCCGGAGAGGAACCGCCGCTGGTGCTGGACATGGCCACCAGCGTAGTCCCGCACAGCCGGGTGCAGGCCGCGGCGGCGCGCGGCGAGGCGATTCCCGAAGGGTGGGCGCTGGACCGCCACGGCCGGCCGACGTCCGATCCCGCCGAGGCGCTGCGCGGGGCCCTGCTGCCGTTCGGCGGGCCGAAGGGTTCCGGCATCTCGCTGATGATCGATGTGCTGGCCGGGCTCCTCGTCGGGGCCCTCTCCGGGCCGGAGATCCCACCCCTGTATGAGCGCCTCGACGAGGCGCAGCGCCTGGGGCACCTGCTGATGGCCCTGCCGGTCGAGTCGTTCGGGCCTGCCGACGCCTTCGCCCGTCGCGTCGATGCCCTCATCCGTCAGGTGCGCGCGTTGCCCCTGGCTGAAGGACACGAGCGTGTCTACCTGCCCGGCGAGATCGAGCACGAACGGATGGTCGACTACAGCGCCCGGGGCATCCCGCTGCCGCCCGAGGTCCGCGCCGAGATCGGGCGGCTGGCTGCCGACCTCGGGCTGCCCGCGCCGGAGGCGATGGGGTGAGCAGGAGCCCGCGGGGGGACGTGCAGTCCGTCGAGCGCGCCCTGTCGCTGCTCGTCGCCCTCGGCGAAGCCGGCCGCCCCTTAAGCGTCCGCGAACTCAGCGACCTGGTTTCGCTCCCTCGTCCGACGGTCTACCGCCTGCTCCAGACGCTGCAGCGTCACGGCGCCGCCAGCGCGACCGACGGCGGTTTCGTCGTCGGTCCCCGGATCCTGTGGCTGGCGGCCCAGCGGCTCGAGCACACCGAACTGCGCGCCGTCGGGCGACCCTTCCTGCTGGACCTGCGGGATCGGACCGGCGAGACGGTCCACCTGGCCGTCCTGGAGCAGGGGCAGGTCGTCTACGTGGACAAGGTGGAGTCGCCCGGCCCGATGCGCATGGCCTCGGCTGTGGGCAAGATCATGCCGGCGCACTGCACGGCGCTGGGCAAGGCCATGCTGGCCCACCTGCCTTCTGCGCAGGTGCGCGATATCCTGGCGCGGCGTGGGTTGCCGCGGCGGACCCCGCAGACCATCACCGACCCCGACAGGCTGTTCGCGGAGCTGGATGCCGTCCGGGCGCGGGGCTACGCCATCGACAATGTCGAGAACGAGGAAGGGATCCGCTGCGTGGGAGCCGCCATTCTGGATCACCAGGGCCGGGTGGCGGGCGCTGTCAGCCTCTCCGGTTCCGCGCGCAGCCTGACGCTGGATCGCATTCGCCGGGACCTCGGCCCTCGCGTCCGGGAGACCGCCGAGCGGGTCTCGCGGGCCATGGGGTGGCAGAACCCCTCGCCGCCCGGCGGTCGCCGATAGGCGCGGGGACGCCTCGCCACCTGCACCCCGCAATGTGACAAATTTGTGACAGACGCGCCATACCTGTTGTTGGAGAGTGAGCGCGAGTGCATCGCGAGGGTCTCAACGCACGAGAACTTCGCCGATCCCGATCGGTTCGTGAACAACTTCATCCCTATGGTCGTGGACACCGGCCGGAACAAGGTGCTGGTCGACAGCGGGAATGGTCCGGGCGGTGTCGCGCGAGGTGTCGGCCGGATGGCCACCCACCTCCAACTCTTCGGGATCAGGCCTGACGAGATCGACACGATCTTCATCACGCACGGCCACGGCGACCACTACAGCGGGCTGACGACGGCCGACCGCTCGCCAGCATTTCCGAACGCCCGGATCGTCATGGGCGAGGCGGAGTACAACTACTGGGCCACGCTGGCGAACGTCCCGGAGGGAGTGCGCACGAACCTGAGGACGCTGCGCAGCCGCATGACGCTCGTCGGGCCGAACTACGAGATCGTGCCGGGTGTGTCGACGGTCTTGACTCCGGGGCACACGGTCGGGCCCATGGCCGTCCTGGTGAGCTCCGGCGGCGCGTCGCTCATGCACTTCGGCGATGCAGGTGGGCACTATCTGCTGTCGTTCCGCTTCCCCGAGCACTACCTGGGCTTCGACGCCGACAGGGAGCTCGTGGTGCGCACGCGCCGCGAAATGTTCGACCGCGCTGCCACCGACCGGCTCATGGTCGTTGGGTACCATTTTCCCTGGCCCGGTCTCGGTTACGTCCGACGCAAGGAGACGTACTTCGAATTCGTGCCTGCGCCGCTCGCGCTGTTCTAGCCGTCGCGCGCAGACGTCATGACGGGTGCCCTCTGACTGAGAGGGCACCCGTGCGTGATGGCCGTCTCCCGGGTCCTCGGAGAGTTCCGCCGAGCAGGAGTCCGCAGTTCTCCGGCAGCCCTATCGCGCGATTGGGAAGGAGACCTCGTTGGCCTGGGGGCCCAAGCTCCCTCCGAGCGGATGACGCGGGCCATGGGGTGGCATGGTCCTGCCCCGTAACCCGCCTGGGAGTCGGCTAGAAAAAAGTGTCCTGTTTGGACGTAGTGTTTGCACTGGAGGCTTGGCCTTTGACGAGAACAGGAGGTCCATCGCCTAGGCTCCAACCGAGGTTTGGGGACGCACCGAACCTTGGGAGGGGATGGGCAGATACCCTCGAGGACAGGGTACTGCGTCACCGGTGCGCGGTCATCCGGCGGGCAGCGGCGCTGGGCAACGTGAGCCAGGCGTGCCGGGAGTTCGGCATCTCGCGGACCCTCTTCTACCGCTGGCCCAGGCGACTGGTGCGCTACGGCCCCGAGGGGCTGCGGCCCCGGCCAGTCCGCCCGACCCGCTGGCCGCGGCAGGCTGCGCCCGCTCTGGAGCACGCGGTCCTGGCCTATGCGCTGCTGTGGCCCACGCATGGGCCGGCCCGGATCGCGGCACACCTGTGGCAGCCCCGCTGGGGCGGCTGGCGGGTCAGCGCCTCGGGCGTCTACAGCATCTTGCGCCGGCAGGGCCTGCAGACCCGGTGGGAGCGCCTGACGCGGCTGGAAGCCCACAGCGCCGCGGCGGTCGGCCTGGTCACCGAGCGCACCCGTCCCCGGCTGGCCCGGGCGCACCTCGAGGCGTAGCGCCCGGGCGATCTGGTGTCGCTGGATGCCTTCTACATCGGGAAACTCAAGGGCGTGGGGAAGGTCTGGCAGCTCACGGCCTGCGATGCCGCCTGCTCGTATGCCTTGGCCGTCGTAGTGCTGCGGGTCACGGTCCAGGGCACGATCCGGTTCCTCCGGGAGCACGTCGTGCCGGCCTACCGGCGGGCGGGCCATCCCATCGAGGCCGTGCTGACCGATGGCGGCCCCGAGTGGTCGCCTGCCTTCACCCGCGCCTGCCGGGCCCTGGGGATTCAGCATCGTCGCACCACACCCCGTCATGCCTGGACCAACGGGCTTGTCGAACGGCTGCAGGGCACGATCCTCACCGAGCTGTGGCGCGTGGCCTTCCGGCGCACCTACTACACCAGCCTGGACCAGCTCGACCGGGATCTGGTAGGCCTACCTGCGCTTCTACAGCTGCGAGCGCCCGCATCAGGGCTACTGCCTCAAGGGGCGCACGCCGGCATCCGTGTTTCTCGGCCGGTCAGCTGCGTGAGTCATGATGGACTCGGTTGGAGCGACAAGATGCAAACACCTGGTCCGTACTGGACAGGCCGAGTTCGCCGCGGAGCAGTGCGGCCGTCATCACGCCACGTTGGCCTCCCGCCGGAAGTTCGGAGGCGATATTTTTATACTTCGCGGTGGCCGCGCCACGCCTGGGAGCTTCGGTGGGATATGTCGCGCGCGTATGCGATGACGCGTTCGGCAGGCGTTTCTGGACCTCTGGCGGCGTGAAGGCCTGGGCGTCTCCCAGGCTAAGTCGGACGTCGGCGGCTGCACCGGCATCCACTTCATCGCGCTGTGTGAGGGGATTGGCCACGAGTTCGCCTACTGTCGAGATGGATCGGCCGCTTCAGGAATCTTACCGACGGATGTGGATCCGACAACCTGCGGGCGGCCCGGTTTTTCACGTAGGCGAGGACTTACTAGCGATCTCTTGAGTCGTGCCGCGCCGCCGCAGGCGGCACCATCACGGCAGCAAGGCGTATGGCGTGGTGGTGAGTTGTGACCTCTGACGGCCGAGAGTCTGCGACGGTGAAGACTGTCCCGACCAGGGCGCGGGTTGGGGCATTCATGGTGATCAGCCGAACCGTTCTGATTTCCCGGATGTAGTCCGCCAGCCGCATCTTGTCGTTGCGGCCGGGCGTTGGCTCTCCAGACGCCGAGACCCGCGTCCACGACCGGGGGACTTGCTGAACAAGCCCGGATTTTCTTGACACGCGCGCTCGGTGTGCCTATCGTATTTTTAGACAAAACGCTTGTTTTACTGAATGAAACCAAACGAGACTCCAGAGCATTATGCTCTCGACCGGTACACGGTCCGTGTGGTGGATCGCGCCCTCGAAGTTCTCGAGCTACTGAGGGACGCGGGAAGGCCGCTGGCACTTCATGAGATCAGCAACCGCCTGGGAATAGTGAAAAGTTCCGGTTTTCGGCTCCTCTGCACCCTGGAGCGTCGGGGCTACGTCGAAAGGGCGGACAGCAACGGTGGATACCGACTCGGCGCCAGATTGCTCAGCTATCGTGATGCCAGCATGACCCACCGGCCCCTTACCGAGGTTGCCCTTCCTCACATGCATCGGCTCCACGAGGCGTTTGGTGAGACCATCAACCTGGGTGTGCTGCGTGATGGAGAAGTCCTCTATCTGGAGATGCTGGAAAGCCCGCACTCGTTCAGGATGGCCGCCCGAATCGGGACACGGTCCCCAATGCACTCAACCGCTCTTGGGAAGGCCATAGCAGCATACCTGCCCGCTGAGGAAGTCGAGGCCATCATCCGGGTCCGGGGTCTGCCGGCTCTTACACCGCGCACGATCACCTCACCGGCCGGCTTCAGGCGTGAGCTTGCAAGGATCAAGGCCAGAGGATACTCAGAGGACAACGGTGAGACCGAACCCGAAGCCAGCTGCCTGGGCGCACCCATTTTCGGCGCGAGCGGAGAGGTGGTGGGCGCCATCAGTCTGTCCGGACCCACCAGCCGCGTGCGGCCAATCAAGGCGAAGGCTGCCAGGGCGCTGGTTGAGGCCTGCGCGGCGATCTCCCGGGGGATGGGCTTTGGGGTTTTGATGGCAGGATCGGCGCAGGAAACGGGAACCTTGAGGTCGGCGACAATGGCCGGGCGTCGCGCCGCGGCAAAGACCAGGAGGTGAGAGTCTCCAAGGACAACGGTGCGCGGAGTTGAGGTGAAGGCGTGCATCCGATGAGGGGGGATAGGAATGAAGAAACTGATGTTGGCATTGCTCGTCGTCGCGGTCATGATGGCGGCAACGTACGGTGCCCAGGCCGCGCCCAGGGTCGCCCTCACATTTACAGTCTGGACCTTCGCTGTCGACACCATCAAGGACAACATCCGACGGTTCCAACAGGTCTACCCCAACATCGATGTAAAGCTTGTCGACTACGGGTGGGGTCAGTACAACGACACGATTGTTGCCAACATGGTGAGCGGCTCCGACGTGCCGGACATCCTCTACAGCAGCGACCACTGGCTGCAGCAGTGGGCGGCCGCGGGATGGATTGTGCCACTGGAGGACCACTTCCCGCATGTCAAGGACATGGCTAAGACTTTCTCCCAGTACGCAGTGGATGGCATGACCTACAACAAGAAGCTCTACGGGCTACCGTACTACGCTGACCCAATGGGGTTCTTCTACAATGAGCGGATCCTGAAGCAGGCGGGGTTCGGCCGAGCACCCGCTACCTGGGAGGAGCTGCTCCAGCAGGCCAAGGTCATCAAGGACAGAGGTCTGGTCAGGTTCCCGATAGGGTTCGGCTTCTCGCAGCAGGAGCCGTTTTCCATCGAGGTCTTCATCTCGATGGTCTACTCGTTGGGCGGGGATCTCTTCGATAACCTGCTGAACCCGCAGTTCGACCGGCCAGGTGGAGCGACGATCAAGGTAATCGAGTGGGTACGGGATGCGCTGAAGGCAGGGGTGCTCAACCCCGAGTCGCTGCAGTGGGACGGGGTACAGTCGGCGAGCGCCATGCGAGCCGGCACGCAGGTCTACACCGTAGCCCGGGCTTCAGCCCTTTGGGGATACAACGACCCGAAACAGTCAAAGGACGCCGGCCACTTCAGGCTGGCGTTGATGCCTGGCACGACGCGTGACACAGTTGGGTTCGTGCGGTTCTACGCCATGTCTAGCCAGGTTCCGAGGCGTGGTCCGGATGCCCTCGATGCAGCCTGGAAGTTCCTGAATTATTTCGGCGGCCCCGGGCCGGATAACTCCTACCCGGTGGTCAGAAGGTGGGCGATTGACTTCGGTCTTGGGTTCGCGCAGATGCCGCTGTATAAGGACAGGGACATCATCCAGAGCTTCAGCAAGTGGGTAGACGTTCAGCTCCTGCAGTATATTGGCCAGCGCCACGCGCGGGTCAAGCAGGGCCTTACCCCCTGGTTTGCGCAGTGGGACGTCTTCTCAAGGGCGGAGCTGCAAAAGGCGTACCTGGGCCAGCAGACACCTGAGCAGACGGTCAGGAATATGGCCCAGAAATGGAATGAGTTGAGGGGACGCAGGTAACCGCCCGTCGCAAAATACCATGACCGCCGCTCGTGATACGGGGTCGCCGGCAGCGGTGTGCCTGGGCCGGGCAGCGCCCCGGCCCAGGCGGCCTCTCCAGCTCTACCCGTACCTATCCATTCTGCCGGCGCTCCTGGTGATTGCGCTGGTTAACGTCTATCCCCTGCTTTACGCACTTGATCTGAGCCTACATCGGAATGTTTTAACAGATCCCCTCAACCATCCGTTCGTTGGCCTTCGGAACTTCACCGAGACCTTCGGCAGCTACTATTTCGTACGGTCGCTGCACACCACACTTCGGCTTACCGGTTTCATCATTGCTGGGACGATTCTATACGGTATCCTGGTGGGCCTCTACCTAAACCGTCCCGGTCGACTTCCGGCCTGCCTGCGAGTGGCAATCCTGTTGCCGTGGGCGATCCCTACGGTGATGGCCGGCATCATCTGGCGGTGGCTGTTCAATGGCAACTACGGCGCAATCAACGCCATGCTGGTCGGTGTTGGCATCATCCCTGAGTACGTATCATGGCTGGGCAGCCCGGTGTTGGCCCCGCTGACGCTGGTGGTCACGCACGTCTGGAAGTGGGGCCCGCTGGCGGCCATCATGTGCTTGGCGACCCTTCAGGTGATTCCAAAAGAGCTGTACGAGGCTACCTACATTGACGGCGGCGGTGCCTGGGCCGCGTTTCGGTACATCACCCTTCCGTTCCTCCGGCCGACTCTGATGCTGTTGCTCATCTTGGAGACGATCATGGGCCTCGTGACCTTTGATCTGATCTACGTGCTCACGGGCGGCGGCCCTGCGGATGCGACGATGATGCTGGCGTGGTATGCCTACGCCGAGATCTTCCGGTTCCTGAACCTCGGCAAGGGGGCAGCCATGGCATTTGTGATCGGCGCCTTGACCCTCGTGCTGGCCCTGGTGTACATACGGCTGCTCCGAACCGAGGAAGCATACACAATATGAAGGCTAACTCACCCCGACTGCCGATGCGCGTGGGGCTGTTGCTGGCCGGGCTGGCCATTGCCATCTTCGTACTGGGCCCCATCGTGTGGTTTCTCGATTCGAGCTTCCAGTACGATTGGGAGCTGTTCACCGTCCCGCCACGCTTCATTCCCACGCAGCCGACTCTGGACAACTACCGGTACATCATCACACGTGTGCCGCCGCCAAGCTATGCTGGTGGCGTCATGGGTCGGCGCGCCAGTGGGGAGGCCCTTAGCATCATACCGGCACTGCAGAACTCATTCATTGTTGCCACCAGCGTAATGGTCTTGAACCTATTGTTTAGCACCTTGGCTGCATATACATATGCGCGACTTCGCTTCAGGGGTCGCGATCTGACCTATGGATTTATCCTTACAAGCAGGTTGATACCGGCCATCTCCGTCGCCATTCCGCTATTCGTACTGATCCAGCGGCTGGGACTGCTGGACACTAAAGCCTCCCTCGTACTGGTCTATGTGTCCTTCACCCTTCCGTTTACCATGTGGTTTCTGATGAAGTACTTCGCATATCTACCCCCCGAGGTGGAGGAAGCGGCACTGATCGATGGGTGCACGCGCTTCGGTGCGCTCGGACGCGTCGTGGTTCCCATGGCCGCTCCCGGGTTGGCAGCCGCGGCGGCCTTTGCCTTCATGGGAGCGTACAGCGAGTTTCTCTACGCTCTGTTCCTGACACGAACAATGACGTCAAAGACGGCGCCAGTCGTGCTGGTGGCGACGGCAATCAACCATGACGTTAGCTTCGCGCTCTCGTTCGCGGCGCTGGTACTGTCCATAATCCCACCGGTGCTCTTCGCGCTGGTTTTCCGGTCGTTCATAACCAGGGGGTTCGTAGGTGCGCTTGGACGTTAAGGGGAATCAGGAACTGCGTATGTACATCGGCGGCCAGTGGGTGGAGGCGTCCTCGGGCGCGAGAATCGTGGTCACGAGCCCTGTAACTGGCGAGCAACTCGCCGTGGTGCCGCGAGGCACGCGGGAGGACATCGGGCGAGCGGTGAGGGCCGCGCGCCACGCGCAGCCTGGGTTTGCCGCCATGACAGCCTTCGAGCGCCGAGATCTCTGCCACGCCATTGCGAGAGCTATCACGAGGGCGCGTGAGGCGCTGGCCGCGTATCTTACCCTGGAACAGGGCAAACCTTACCACAGCGAGGCTCTTGCCGAAGTAGACGTCACCGCGAGGATGTTTTCTATGGCCGCGGAGGACATCACGCGCCTGGAGGCTGCCGTGATCCCCAGCGCTGATCGAGTTAAGCGGATCTTGACGATACGCCAGCCGCGCGGTGTTTATGGAATCATCACACCGTGGAACTTCCCATTGGCCATCCCCGCCGAATACCTCTCTGCCGGCTTGGCCGCCGGAAATGCCATCGTTTGGGTTCCGGCGCCGACCACTGCGGGGTGCGCTGTCAAGTTGATGGAGTGTATAGTAGAGGCGGGTGTCCCCGAAGGCATAGTCAATCTGGTGACTGGAGAGGGCGCCGAGGTGGGTGATGAACTCGCTGGGCATCCTGAGGTTGATGCCATCGGATTTACCGGCAGTTCCTTCACCGGCCGGCTTGTAAGTTGCCGCGCCGCAGGCAAGCCGCAGTTGCTGGAGTTGGGCGGCAACTCGCCGACGATTGTTCTGGAAGATGCAGACGTGAGCGAGGCCGCAAGGCGAACTGGCCGGGGGGCCTTTCGGAATGCCGGTCAGATTTGCGATTCCACCGAGCGAATTTTGGTTCACCGACGGGTGCACGACCGCTTCGTGGAGGCCCTTCTGGAAGTGGCCGCTTGTTTTCGCCTGGGAGACCCCCGAGAACCGGAGACCACCCTGGGCCCGCTTAACAACGAGCGCCCCGCCCGGCAGATGGACCGGCACATCGAGGATGCCATCCAGAAGGGCGCGCGCGTTCTGATCGGCGGGCGCCCTCAGGGCGGATTTCCAACTCGCCTTTACTATCCTGCTACAGTGGTTGACGAAGTGCGACCACACATGCTGCTAAACCTAGAGGAGACGTTCGGGCCTGTGGCTCCCGTGATGACGTTCGACGACGAGGAGGAGGCGATATCCATTGCTAACGGCGTGCCTTCCGGGCTGGTTGCGGCTCTCTTCACCAGGGATCTTGGAAAGGCATTTAGGATCGCCGAACGGCTACAGGCTGGTATCGTAAACGTCAACGAGTCAACCGCCTATTGGCAGCCCCACACGCCGTTTGGCGGGTACTCGGGGAAGTCGAGCGGTGTGGGGCGCCTGGGTGGCAAGTACACACTTTTGGAGATGACCCAGATTAAGACGCTTGTCATCGATGTGGGGTAACAGCTATGGACGAAGCGCGTATGCTGGCTTTAGCTGATCTTACGACTTTGGAAGCTGCGAGCGCGTGGCCGCATGTGCGCGGAGCAGTCGTGGCCATTGGCTCTCTTGAGCAGCACGGTCCGAACCTGACGATGGGCGTGGATACTGCCATCGCCGACGAGCTGGCTCGGCGTCTGGCCCAACAGTTTTACCCCCGGCTCATCTTGCTCCCGGCGGTGCCCTACGGCGTGTCATACCATCACATGGGGTTTACCGGAAGCGTGACGCTGCGTGCCGAGACGCTAGATGCTATCGTGACAGATCTGGCGACCAGCTTGGCCCACCACGGTCTGCGGACGCTGATCGTCGTGAACGGGCACGGTGGTAACGCGGCACCACTCGTCGCCATTTTTAGCAGGCTGCGGTTCCAGGGGTTCCGTGTAGCAGCTTTGTCCTGGTTCGGCCTCGCGGGAGACGAAGCAGCCAGGGCGGCGCGATCCCCGCTGTATGGCCATGCCTGCGAGGTCGAGACATCCATCGCTATGGCGGTGACGCCCGAACTGGTCCGGCGCGAGGCTTTAGCACCTGGAGGTGTTAAGCCGCTGCCCTACCGACATGCCGACATCCGAGGTACCGCGCGTGTCGAGGTCTCGTACCGGTTCGAAGAACTGACGGAGAACGGTGCGCTCGGTAACGCCCAGATGGCATCGGCAGCGGTGGGGGAGCGGATCATCGCCACCACACTGGATCGCGCGAGATCGTTCTTGGAAGACTTCCTCAATGCGCAAGGTTAATCAGGGGGCCATCATGCAGGTGAGCGCGTCAAGCAGCGAGCGTCTGTGGAATCGCGCCCGTAGTGTGCTTCCGGGCGGGGTTAGCAGCAACATTAAGATGGAGGAGCGACCCCATCCGATGTTCTTCATACATGCGGAGGGTAGTCGGCTGTTCGACTGTGATGGCAATGCCTATATAGACTACTCGTGCGGCTACGGATCGGTGATTCTAGGACATGGGCACCCGAGCGTTGTAGCCGCACTGCAGGGTGCGGCTGCCCGGGGCTTCAACTACGGTGGACAGCATGAGGGTGAGGTGATCCTGGCCGAAAAGCTGGTCTCTCTGGTGCCTTGCATCGAGATGGTCCGATACAACTCTACTGGATCGGAGGCTGTCGCGGCGGCGATTCGGTTGGCCCGGGCATACACTGGCCGTCCAAAGTTCATACGGTTCTCGGGGCACTATCACGGCTGGCTCGATGAGCAGCTGGTATCTGCGCACTTTCCGGTCGACGAAAAGGCCACACCGCGCTTGGAGAGCGCCGGGCAGTGTTCCTCCTCAGCCGACAATGTGTTGGTTGCACCCTGGAACGATGCAAGCGCGCTGGAGTGTCTTCTGGAGGCGCACAGTCGCGAGGTGGCTGCGGTGCTCATGGAGCCGATTATGTGCAATGGCGGTGTCATCATGCCGGTTGAGGGCTACCTCGAGCGCGCCCGCGAGCTGTGCACACGGCACGGGGTCCTTCTGATCTTCGACGAGGTCATCACAGGCTTCCGAGTACATCTGGGCGGCGCGCAGGCCCTGCTGGGTGTTACCCCTGATCTGGCTGTCTTCGGCAAGGCCATGGCCAACGGGTTTCCCATAAGTTGCGTCGGTGGCCGAAGAGAGATTATGAACCAGATTGCCGCCGGGCGTGTGTTCCACGCGGGAACCTTCAATGGGAACCCACTGGGTGTCGCCACAGCGCTGGCGACCGTCGAGGAGCTGTCACGGGACAATGGCGCGGCCTACCAACTACTGACCGCCATCGGACGTCGCCTGATGCAGGGCATCAGGGAAGCAGCGGCCGCCAAGGGGGTACCCGTGCTCGTGCAAGGTCCGGGTCCGGTCTTTTATACGTGGTTTACGCAGGTTGAATCGATTTGGAACTACGAGATCTCGGTGCGTATCAGTCGGGCACCCTACTCTCAGTTCGCCGCCGCCCTGCTGGCAAACGGTGTACGGGTGATCCCAGGTGGGCGTTGGTATGTGACCTGCAGCCATACCGAGGAAGATGTGGACCGGACCTGCGAGGCCGTGGAGCGCGCGCTTGAGGTCGTGCGTGTGACCGGTATTGGGCCGGTTTTGGAGGTGGTATCGGGAGGGGGGTCATAATGCGCGTCGCTGTGGGCGGCATCATGCAGGAGACCAATACATTCTGCGCCCTCCCGACAACCCTCCAGGACTTCGCGCCCTATATACTTCGGGGCGACGCTGTAGTATCTGCTTTTGAGGGAACCCGGACGCCAGTAGGTGGATTCCTCGATGCCGCCCGGACAGAGGGGTTCACCACGTTGCCAATCTTCTTTGCGAGGGCCGTCTCGAGCGGATTGACCGAGGCGCACGTTTTTGAGGAGCTGACTGGAGAACTGGTAGGTGCGTTGGAAGCCGTCAAGCCCGTGGACGGCGTCCTCCTGGCACTGCATGGTGCGATGGCAGCCGAGGGGATACCGGATGCAGACGGAGAGATCGTCCGACGTGTGAGGGACCTCGTGGGATCCGAACTGCCGATTGCGGTCGAAGTCGACCTCCACGCCAATATCAGCACCCGTCTCGTTGAGAGTGTCAACGTCCTGGTCGGCTACGATACGTATCCCCACGTGGATACCTACGAGCGCGGTGTGGAGGCAGGAACCCTTCTAGCGCGTACCCTGCGGGGGGAGATCCGCCCAGTCCTGGAGATGGCCTCGGCACCCTTATTGTTGGTTCCTCAGATGCAGCAAACCGCCAGGCCCCCGATGGCTACACTGCTAAGAGAGGCACATCGCCTAGAGACCGAGCCCGGAATGCTGTCAGTAACTGTCGCGGGAGGCTTCTGCTACGCAGATGTACCACACGCCGGGTTCTCTGTCGTGGCCATGGCCGACGGCAACCGGGCCCGTGCCGACGCCGCCGCACGGCGCGTGGCTGAAATGGCCTGGACGGTTCGGGATGCCTTTGCTGTCCGGAACGTCTCGGTAGCCGATGCGGTAGCTGAAGCCCTGGCTGCTCCTAAGGGGCCCGTCATAATGGTGGATGTTGGGGACAACATCGGCGGTGGAGGGCCCGGAGACGGTACGGTACTCCTGCAAGCCCTAATGGGAGCTGGCGCCACCGGGGCGGTCGTGACGATTGCGGACGCTGACGCAGTGGCGGCGGCAGCTGCCGCAGGAGTTGGCAGGCCCGTGCAGACCACCGTCGGAGGCAAGACGGATGTGCGCCACGGATTCCCGGTTCCTGTGGCGGGGAGGGTCCGCAGCATAGGCGATGGCCGCTACGTCAACAAAGGGTTCTACATGACTGGAGCTCTCGTCGAGACGGGACTTTGCGCGGTCATCGAGGTCGATGGCATTGAGGTGCTACTCACCGAACGCAGGACTCCCCCCTTTGACCTCGAGCAGCTGCGAACCATGGGCATAGAACCCACGCAACGGCGAATCATCGTGACAAAGGCGGCCGTCGCTTGGCGCGCTGCCTATGAGTCCATTGCCACAACCATCATCGAGGTAGACACCCCGGGAGTTACCAGCGCAGATCTATCGAGATTCACTTTTCACCGTGTGCGCAGGCCGATCTACCCGCTCGATCCCTCCGCTCAATACCCTCCAGCTGAATCCTGGCCAGCGTGAGATCGCCAGAGCGGGCTCCCTCGTCACAGCCGTCTATCCCGCGAACCGCCCTATGATCATCGCCATGTGCTTGATTCCCTGTATGTAGTCCGCCAGCCGCAGGTTCTCGTTGGGGCTGTGGGCGTTCCCGTTCCAGTGCCCGACCCCGGTCCCCACCGCGGGGGTACCGAACGGCCCGCAGACGACCGCCATGGGACCGGTGGCCGCCATGGTCGGGAGGACTACCGGTGCGTGCCCGTAGACCTCGCTGGCGGCCTCGGCCACGACCTCCACGATGGGCGCATCGAACGGGGTCTTCCACGGGTCTTCCAGGCTGAGGGGTTTGACCGCGATGTCCCCGAAGGCCTCGCGGCGCAGGTGCTCGCGCAGTTTCTGGAGGACGTCTTCGGCCCGCTGGTTGGGCACCAGTCGGAAGTCAACCTTGGCGCTGGCGCGCCGGGGCAGCACCGTCTTGGAGCCGGGGCCCTGGTAGCCCGCCGACAGCCCGCAGATGGTGCAGGTGGGCTCGAACAGGCTCCGCCGCAGCAACTCGACGCCGGTGACGCCCCTGACGAAGGCCGGGATCCCCAGGTCGCGGCGGATCGCCTCGTCGTCGCGCTGCCCGGCGATGCGCTCCAGGTGCGCGACCTCGGCGGGAGTGGGCTGGACCACGTCGTCGTAGAACCCGTGGATCCGGACCTGTTCGTGGTGACCCTTGAGGCTGGCCAACGCCCACACCAGCCGCCAAGCCGGGTTCGGGATGATGGCACCGGCCGACGAGTGGAGGTCGCGGCGGGCGCCGGTGGCCTCCAATTCGACATAGCAGATGCCCTTGACGCCCAGGTAGATGTTGAGGATATCCCGGTGGTCCTTGCTGCCCGATTCCCAGATACACGCGTCGGCCCTGGCGAGGTCGGGGCGCTCGCGCAGCGCCGCAGCCAGGTGCGGGCTGCCGACTTCCTCCTCGCCCTCGATGAGGAACTTCACGGTGACCGGTAGCCGCCCGCGCACGCGCAGGTGCGCGTCCACGGCCGCGATGCGGGCCATGATGTTGCCCTTGGTATCCTGCGCGCCCCGGGCGTAGAGCCGGCCGTCGCGGACCTCCGCCGCGAAGGGATCGGAGCGCCACTCGTCAATGGGATCGGTCGGCTGGACGTCGTAGTGGCCGTAGAACAGCAGCGTGCGCGGGGCCTGGCCGGGGATCTCGGCGGCGACCAGGGGCGGGCCGCCGGAGACCGCCTCGAGGTGGGCGGGGATCCCCCGGGCCTGCATCTGCGCGACCAGCAACTCCGCGCACTCCTGCAGTCCGACGCCCTGGGCCGAGACGGACGGCTGTCGGCACAGGCGCTGCAGGTCGTGGATGAACGCCTGCTCGTGCGCATCGATGTACTGGAAGACGTCCTTCATGGGCTCCCCCGGCGCCGGGTGCCGGGTCGGTCGAACGGGATCCAGGGGATCTCGGCGACCTCGAGCGCGCCCCCACCCGTTCCGGCGTCCAGCCGCGCCTGCCACCGCGCCAGCGACGACAGCCAGCGGTCGAGCCGGATGCCGAAGGACGCCGCCGGACAGGCCCGCAGCGTGTCGATCCCCGCCGCCAGTTTCGTTCGGGCGCCGTGGAGGTTCCCCTTCTCCAGGTGGTAGAAGCCGGCGGCTACCAGGATGATCCCGTGGTAGAAGGACCTGTCTTCGGGGGACGCAGCACGCCAGGCGTCCTCCAGGAACTCGTGGCACTCGAAGAAGAGCCCGCCGTTGAAGAGGGCCGCGCCCTTCCAGACCACCGGGGGCATCCCGCGGGGGCGGCGCCTCGCCTCGAGCCAGGAGATCACGCCGGCCGCACGGTGCACCTGCCGGGCCATGTAGGGGAAGTGGGGTTCGAAGCCGGACGCCAGCGCGAGCTCATCGCCCCGGCGCTGGAGGATCCCGGCCTCGACCAGCGGCCCAAGCGCCCGACGCCCGTGCCCCGCGCCCGGCCTCCGCGCCGCCCCGGCAACGTCACCCAGCGGGACGACGAACCGCCGCTCTGCAGGAAGCCCGCGTCGCAAGCGGCCGGCGGCCAGATGGCAGAACGCCGCCAGCCAGGCCACCGCCGCACGGTGGACGCTGCGCTGCGGGCCGGCGATCGCCGAAAGCGCCAGCGCGCTCAATGCGTGCTTGAGGCGGACGTACACGCGCTACGTGGCCTTGCTCTTCTGCTCCACGAAGTTGATGCGCAGGTTGGCGATCAGCGTCTCGACCTCCCGGCGCGCGGTGTCGGCGAGCCGCGGTCGGACCAGGTCGGCCAGGCTCGCGGCGGCGTCGATGGCCAGCTGGGCCTCGTCCAGTTTTTGCTCGAGCTTCCCCGTCGACGGGTTGGGAATCAGCCCCATGGTCTCCCACGCTTTGGCGGCCAGGAGGTTCAGGCACGTGGTGACCAGGGACAGCGCGTCCGGCGGCATGCCGGCCGCCTTCGGCGAGGGCGAAGCCTCCGGCGCCGGTTCGGCCTGCGGGGCCGCCTCGGGCTGCGGGACTTCCGGGGGGGAAGGGGACTTTGTCATCGCTGTTGCCTCCTGTCAACCGCAGAGCGGGTCGGGATATCGCTACTCCGCCGGTGCCGGCGTGGGACGTTCCCGCGTGAACCACTGGATCACCCCCACGCCCACCACGGCCGCGATCGCCACGACGTCCTGCAGGGCCGAGGGGTAGATCAACACCACCCCGGCCACCGCCAGCACCAGCCGTTCCACCATGGACGACCGGCGCAAGAACCAGCCGGTGGTCGCCGCCGCCAGCGCCGTGAGCCCGAAGGCCGCGGTCGCGGTGACGTAGGCCACCGTCTCCCACGGCGCCTGGAGGAGCAGGCCCATCCCCGACCGGTGGATCGTGAACATGAACGGCACGACGAAGGCCGGCAGGGTGTACTTCCAGGCCATCATCATCGTGCGGAAGGGCCGGCCGCCGGTCAGCGCCGCCGCGGCCAGGGGCGACAGCCCCACCGGCGGCGAGACCTCCGAGAGGATGGCGTAGTAGAAGATGAACATGTGGGCCGCCAGTTCGGAGACGCCGAGTTTGGTCATGGCCGGCGCGACGATGACCGCGGCGATGATGTACGTGGCGGTGATCGGCAGGGCCAGCCCCAGCAGCCAGAGGGCCACGGCGGCGAAGACCAGCGTCGGCAGCAGGGCCCCGCCGGAGTACGCGATGATGACGTCGGAGACCTTGAGGCCCAGTCCGGTCAGGTTGACGACCCCCACGATGATGCCGGCGGCCGCCGTGGTCACGGCCACGTTGAGCACCTGGCGGCTGCCGTTGTCCAGCGCGGTGATCAGGCCTGCGGGGTCGACGACGAAGCCGCCCAGGCGCACCCCGCCTCCGGAGGCCCGCAGGCCGTGGTCTGAGCCTGCCCGCCGGAGGGTCACCAGCGCAGTCTCCCGCCGCAACAGGCTCGTGACCGCCGCGATGACCGTCGCCCAGAAGACCGCCTTGATGGCGGTGAACCCGATGACCATGAAGAGCGGGATCAGGACCAGCGCCGAGAGCAGGTAGCCGTAGCGCAGCACCAGCCGCCTGGCATCCCCGGCAGCGATCTCGACTTGCTTGAGAGCCATCCGGCGGGCGTCGAACTCGATCATGAGCATGATCGAGAAGTAGTAGAGGAACGTGGGGATGATGGCCATGACCACCACAGTCAGGTAGGAGATCTTGAGCATCTCGGCGATGATGAAGGCCGCGGCGCCCAAAATCGGCGGCGAGATCACCGCGCCGATGCCACCGGCCGACAGCAGCCCCCCGGCCGACTCCCGGTCGTAGCCGGCGCGCTTGAGCAGCGGATAGGTGATGGCGCCGACGGTGACGGTGGTGGCGACGCCGCTGCCCGACGGACCGCCCAGCAGGAACGAGGCGATGGTGGTCGCCTGCCCGGGCGCCGTCCGCCGGCCCCTGGTCAGCGCCAGGGCCAGGTCGACGAAGAACCGGCCGGCGCCCGAGGCCTCCAGGACGGCGCCGTAGATGGTGAACAGGATGATGAACGTCGCCGAGACTTCCAGCGGGACGCCGAAGATGCCCTCCAGCGTGATGTAGAGCTGCCCCACCACGCGGACCAGGTCGTACCCCCGGTGCGTCCAGGGCTCAGGCAGCCAGGGCCCGACGAACGCGTAGACGAGGAATGCGATGACCACGACCAGCAGGGCGTTGCCCACCGTCCGCCGGGTGGCCTCCAGGACCAGGAGGATGGTGATCACGCCGAAGATCAGATCAGGCCTGCTGGGCACGTACGCCCGGTAGATGAAGCGTTCGAAGTCCACGAACACATAACCCAGCGCCACGATGCCGGCCGCGGCCAGGACCAGGTCCCAGAGCGTGGGGCCGCTGCGCTGGAGCGACCGTCGGGTCCCCGGGTAGAGCAGGAAGCTCAGCACGAGGACGAACATCAGGTGGCGGACCAGGTGGATCTGGCGGATGAAGGGCACCAGCGCGGCGTACAGGTGGTAGAGGGACATGACAACCGCCAGGACCGTGACGGCGGTCGCCCACCGGCCGGCGAGCTTCCGAGTCTTGCCCTCGTACTCTTCGACGAGTTCTTTGAGTTCTTCTTCGGATTTCGGAAGCACGGCCTCGTCGCGCGGTTCCATGGACCCCCCTACGGAGACTGCGGTCGGTTCAGGTAGACGCGGGCGCGGGGCATCCGGGCCATCCTCACCCGGACCGCCTCGCCGGTGCCGACCCGGTACAGCGGGACCTCCAGCGTGCCGAACACCAGGCGCTGCTGGCCGGTCTGACCGATCCTGATGGTGAGTTCCTTAAAGGAAGGGCCCCGCCTCTCGGAGACCACCCGGGAGCCACGGCGCTGGTAAGGGGGCTCGAGGATCAGGTATTCGAGGACGGCCTGTTGCGTACTGCTGATCTCCACCAGCCGCAGCAGGCCGCCAGTGACCACGAACCGTTCCGTGGTGGGGGCGTTGAAGAGGGAGTTGGTGTAGTTCAGGTCCACCGTGTCGCCGTCGCTGACCGGGACCCGCCAGAGCAGCCGGCCGGTGCCGGCATGGGCGACCTCGACGACGCTGACCGGCAGGAGCAAGATGGCGGCCGCGGCCGCCAGGGCGGCCGCGGCCGCCACGAGCCCGATCCGTCTAGAACCCTTCGAGGCCCCGTTCCTTGTAATAGCGGATCGCCCCCGGGTGGAAGGGCACCGGCGAACGGCCCGCCAGCCCGATCAGGGTGATGTTGGCCGCTTCCTTGTGGATCTGGGCCAGTTCCGCCCTGCGCTCGAAGAGGAGCTTCGTGATCTGGTAGGCCAGCTCCGCATTGAAGTCCTGGTGCACGACCAGGAGGTTGGCGACCCCGATGGTCGGAGCGTCCGCCGCCATGCCCGGGTAGAACTCCTTCTGGATCACCGACCTGAAGTACAGGTTGCCGTACTTCCGCTGGAGGGTCGGGACCAGGGCGTCCAGCGGGATGAGCCGGATGCGTACGCCGGGTGAGGCCGCCAGGTCCAGGACCGACGCGGTGGGCAGCCCGCCGCTCCAGAAGAAGGCGTCGATCTTGCGGTCCTTGAGCGCGTCCACCGACGGAGCCACGCCCAGGCGCTCGCGGCGGATGTCGCGGTCGGGGTGGAGGCCGGCCGCCTCCAGGATGCGCAGCGCCGTGATCTCGGTCCCGCTGCCGGGCGCCCCGACCGAAACCCGCTTGCCGCGGAGGTCTGCGATGCTGGCGATCCCGCTGCCCTCGATGGTGACCAGGTGGTTGAAGTTGTTGTACAGCGGCGCCAGCGTCCTGATCGGGACCGGCGAGCCGCGGAAGACCTCCTCGCCCTTGAAGGCGTCGTATGCCGTATCCGCCAGCGTCAGGGCCAGGTCGGCCCGCTTGGCCTGGATCAGCCGCATGTTGTCCACCGAGGCCGGCGTGACTTCGGCCGTGGCGGTCACGCCCGGAATGTGCCGGGAAATGAGCGACGCCAGCCCGCCGCCCAGGGGGAAGTAGACGCCGCCGGTCCCGCCGGTCGCGATGGAGAGGCGCACCGCGGGGCCGGCGGAGACCGGGCCGGTTCCGCCCGACGCAGCGGCAAGGGCCAGGGTCGCCACGCATGCCAGGATGGAGAGCCTGCTCACAGGTATCCGCCTCCTTGCAGGCCTGTCCGATTTCAGCATTCAAGAATTCTGGCTGCACGGGGGATAATCCTGTCACGCCGGCCGTGGGGTCCCGGCCGGCCCGGGGACGGTGCCGCCGACACTCGCCCGGGGAGCGGCGGGCCGGCATGTCGAACAGAGGGGTAACGGCATCCAGTGGGAGGTGGAGCGATGGAGGGACCCTGGGGGCGGATCATCGGGATCAGGGAACTCATGGAAAAGGCGGGGCTCGATCCCGCCAGCAAGGAAGACTTCGCCCGCACCATGAACTGGCTGCGCGCGCGCAAGATCCCGTTTGCCTCGATCGGCAGGGCGGTGCGGGGCCGTGCGAGGGGCGTTCTGATCCTCGGCGACCACCTGGAGGCGGCGATCGGGAGGCGCCGCGGCGAGTAGGCTGTGCCGCGGCAGGCGGGCTGCGCTGCGGCGAGGGGACTGCGCTCGCGGCAGGCCCCCTCCATCCCCCTACACGTGTGCGGTCCTCGGCCGATATGATGGAGGGGATGGAGCCTTCCATGGGCGTGCGGATCAAGCGGTGGACCCGCGACGAGTACGAGCGGCTGGTCGCAGCCGGGCACTTCCATCCGGAGGCGCGTCTCCAGTTGATCTGGGGGGAGATCGTGGAGATGACGCCTCAAAGCGCCGCGCACGCCACGGCGGTGGATGCGGTGCTGCATGCGCTGCTGGACATCTTCCGTGAAGGCCATCAGGTCCGCGCACAGTTCCCGCTCGCCCTCTCCGACGACTCCGAGCCGGAACCCGATGTCGCCGTCGTCAGAGGGCACCGCGGGGACTACTCCCGGTCGCACCCGTCATCGGCGCTGCTGGTCGTGGAGGTCGCCGACACGACCCTGGCGTTTGACCGCGGCCCCAAGCTGGCCATGTATGCCCTGGCCGGCATCCCGGAATACTGGATCCTGAATCTCCCCGACCGCGCACTCGAGGTCTATCGCGAACCGACAGGCGACCGGTACCGGGTCACGCGACGACTGGGCCCGCAGGAAACGGTGGCTCCTGTGGCGGCGCCTGACGTGTGCCTTCAGGTCGCCGATCTGTTGCCTTGAGGGGTTGGGAGACTACCGCAGCCGCGGATCCAGGACCTCGCGCAGCCCGTCGCCGACCAGGTTCAGCGACAGGACCGTCACGAAGATCGCCAGGCCGGGCCACAGGGCTAGCCACGGGGCCTTCCCCAGGTAGGCCTGCGCGATGTTGAGCATGGATCCCCACGACGGCGTCGGCGGCTGCGTGCCCAGGCCCAGGAAGGAGAGTGTGGCTTCGAAGGTGATCGCCACCGCCATCGCCAGCGAGGCCTGGACCAGCACCGGCGAGAGGCTGTTGGGCAGGATGTGCCGCCACAGGATGCGGCCGTCCGCCGCGCCCATGGCGCGCGCCGCCTCGACGTAGGCGCGCTCGCGCTCGCTCAGCACCTGCGCCCGGGCCAGGCGGATGAAGCCCGGCGTGAACACGATCCCGATGGCGATCATCGCCTTGGTCAGCCCGGTGCCCAGCACGGCGGCGATGGCCAGCGCCAGCACCAGGAACGGGAAGGACAGCAGCGCGTCGGTGAGCCGCATGACGAAGTTGTCCGGCCACCCCCGGAAGTAGCCCGAGGCCAGCCCCAGGGGCATGCCCACGGCAATGGCCAGCCCCACCGACACGATGCCGGCCAGCACCGAGGTCCGGGCGCCGAAGATCACCCGGCTGAGGATGTCGCGGCCCAAATCGTCGGTCCCGAGCAGGTGCGCGCGGGATGGGGGCTCAAGCAGCCGCTGGAAGTCGGTCTTGGTGGGGTCTGCAGGCGCCACGTACGGCGCGAAGGCGGCCGAGAGCACGACGAGCCCCACCACCCACAGGCCGACCAGCGCCAGCCGGTTGCGCGCGTACCGGTGCAGGAAGTAGCGGACCCCCACCGTGGGGAAGCCGGGCGCCACCCGTGGGGGGACCAGCGTGGTCTCCCGCATCGCCATGTTAGGATTCCTCCTCCACCAGGCGGATGCGGGGGTCGAGCAGCGAGTAGATCACGTCCACGGTGAAGTTCACGAACACGATGGCGACGGCGCTGAACAGCACCACGCCCTGCACCATGGGGTAGTCGCGCGTCAGGATGGATTCGACGGCCAGCCGGCCGACCCCCGGCACCGCGAAGATCGTCTCGGTGATGACCGCCCCGCCCAGCAGCCCGCCCAACTGCAACCCCATGACGGTCACGACGGGGATCATGGCGTTCTTCAAGGCGTGCCGGAGCAGCACGAACCGCTCCGCCAACCCCTTGGCGTGGGCGGTGCGGATGTACTCGGTCCCCATGACTTCCAGCAGGCTGGAGCGCAGCAGGCGCATGACCAGGGCGGCCAGCGCCGTTCCCAGCACCGTGGCCGGCAGGATCATCCTCTTGATGTTGCCCGCGGGATCGAGCCAGGGTTCGATGTAGCCCGACGGCGGCAGCCAGCGCAGGTTCACGGCGAACAGGTAGATCAGCATGATCCCCAGCCAGAAGTTTGGGATGGAGATGCCGGCCAAGGCGACGGTGGTGGCCGCATAGTCGATGGCCGAGTGGCGCCTCCAGGCCGCCAGGATCCCCGCGGGGATGGCGATGGCCCAGGCCACGGCCAGGGCGATGACCGCGAGTTCGACGGTCACCGGCAGTTTCAGCAGCAACACGTCCAGCACCGGACGGCGGTCGCGCACCGATCTTCCCAGATCCCCACGGACGAGCCGTCCCAGCCAGAGGCCGTAGCGGACTGCCAGCGGGCGGTCGAGCCCCATCTGCTGGCGCAGGGCTTCGACGGCTTCCTTGCCAGCCTCGGTCCCGGCCATGACGAGCGCCGGATCCCCGGGAATGAGGTTGACGAGCGTAAAGACGATCACGGTGACCAGGAACAGGACCGGAATCGTCAGCAGGAGACGATGCGCGATGTACCGGGTCATGCGTCAGGCCCGAAGGGCGTCACCCACCCCGTGCCGCTCCGGGCGCGCCCAACGAAGCGTTGAGCCAGCCTCGCGAGCCAGAGGACGTAGCGGATCACAACCGGCCGGTCTTTGAGGGTTTCGTTGATCGCCCGGGCCTCTTCGACCCAGGGGGCGTGGCCCAACAGTTCCTGGGCGGGATCACCAGGGGGGAGATTGATCAGGGCAAACACGATCATACTGGCCGCCAGCAAGACGAAGATGACGAGCGCGAGGGCCTGAACGATGGACCGAGCCATGGACACCCTCGGGGAGGCGGCGGCCGCCGCCTCCCCCGGTTCCAGCAGTCTTATGGGTTCAGCCACACATGGCGGAACCGCATCATGCCGTCCGAGATATGGACGAATCCCTGCACCCTGCGACTGGCCACCTTGTACTCCTTGGGCCACCAGAGGTAGAGGAACGGGAGATCTTCGTTCAGGATCGTCAGAATCTCGGCGTAGGCTCGCTTGCGGTGCTCAGGGTTGGTGAGGATGCGGGAGGCGTCCAGCAGGGTGTCCACACGGGGGTTCGAGTACCCGCTGTAGTTCAACCCTCCGTCGGTGACCTGCATGGAGTAGATGTTGCCGTCGGGATCTGGCCGGCCGCTCCAGCCGATGCGGATCGCCTCGTACCTCCGCGTGTTCAGCTGGCTCAGGATGGTCCCGAACTCCACGATCTCGATACTGGCGCGGATCCCGGCCTCGCCGGCCATGGACTGGATCACCTGCCCGATCTGTTGCTGCACGCGCCCTGGCGTCACCCTCAGCGTGAACGCAAACCCGCCGGGCTGCCCGCCCTCGCGCAACTTTGCCCGCGCCAGGTCCAGATTCCGTTCCGGAATGCGACCGTTTGGACCCGCGTCCGACCCCAGGAGCCCTGGAGGGAAGGGGCCGTTGGCCGGGGTCACCGTCTCACCGAATACCACCCGTGCCAGCGTCCTGCGATCAATGGCGGCGTTGAAGGCCTGCCGGAGCGCCTTGATGTTGAACGGCGGCGCGGTCGTATTGATCCAGATCCCCTGGTACCCGAGCCCTTCCCGCTCCAGCAGCCTGACGGCCGTCTCCGTCCGGAGCGGTGGGACGTCGGTGGGGGCGAGTCGGTCGATGATGTCGAGTTCCCCTGCCTTCAGATTTGCCAGCAGCGCCTGCTCGTCGGTGATCGTCCGGTAGACGATGCGGTCCACGAAGCCCGCATTCCTGTCCCAGTGCCGATCGAACCGCTCGAGGACCACCCGTTCAAGGGGGCGCTTCTCGACGAACCGGTACGGACCGCTGCCGACCGGCTCGCGGGCGAAGTCACGGCCCAGCCGCCGTGCAGCCGTCGGCGAGACCATCATGCCGGCGCGGTCGCTGAGGACGGACAGGAACGGGCTGAACGGTTTCTCCAGGTCGATCTGCACTGTCAGCGGATCTACCACGGTCACCCGTTCGACCAGCGCCACCTCGCTGCGCCGCGGCGAGCCGAATGCTCGGTCCAGCATCCGCTCGAAGTTGTACTTCACCGCATCCGCGTTGAACGGCGTGCCGTCATGGAAGACGACATTCGGCCGGAGCTTGAATGTGTAGGTGCGGCCGTTGTTGGTGATCGTCCACGACGTGGCCAGCATCGGGACGATCTCCAGATCCTGGTTGATGTCCACCAGCTTGTCGTACAGGTTTTGGAAGACCTGGCGGTCGACGGCGGCGGTGGACTGATGAGGGTCCATGTTCGGCGGGTCCTCTCCGAGTCCGACTCGGAGAATGCCCCCCCGGCGCGGCGTCTGAGCCGAGGCCAGCCCACCGGCCAGCGCCACCACCAGTGTTGCAACGAGAACTGCTCGGTTCACCCCCATCACCCCCGTGTTGAGGCTGCCTTGGTCCCGGCGTCGCAAACCGACCCTTCGCGACGAGGCTCTCCTTCACGACGTGACACTGAATTCCTCCTGCCGTGGTTCTTTGGGAGCCGCAGACTGCGTACTGATGGCCGGTCGGCACGGGTGTATGTCGTTGAGTTTCGGGAAACCGTCGGAGGGTTGCTGCGGAGGCTTGTGGTCGTGCAGCCTAGCCCTCCGCCGCCCGTCTCACCGCGCGCACGTTCTCCTCGGGGGCGTCGATGGGGATCACGCACCCGGCCGAGACGATGAACTTGCTGGCGCCGGCCTGGGCGACGGCGTCTCTGACCTCAGCGACCACCTGCTCGGCCGTGCCCTTCCCGATGGTGTCCATGGCGTCCACGCCCCCGGCCAGGGTGCCCGAGAACAGTTTCCGCGCCTCCTTCAGGGAGGGATCCGTGCGTCGGTCGTGCCAGTTGATGATCTGGACCGGGTAGTCGGTGAGCTGCTCGAACATGATGCGCTCGCCGTGAATGTGGAGCAGGATGATCTCCGCGTGCCGGGCCGCGTCCAGCACCCGCAGGTCGTAGGGCCGGGCGAACTCCTCGTACTCCTCGATGGTCATGTACGCCGTGGACGCGCACTGGGTGGCGAAGAACAGCCCGTCTGCCCCTGCGGCCAGGCATTCCTCGGCGAACTTGGCGGTGGCCTCCGAGATGATGTCCAGGCCCTCGTGGGTCTCGTCCACCGAGTCTCGCAGATAGCGCAGCAGCGCGGTCTCGCCGGCCAGGGTCCGGGCGATGGTGAGCGGGCTGAAGATCGTGGCCAGGAGCAAGTCGTCCGGGAGCGCCTTGCGCAGCAGGCGGATCGTCTTCAACTCGCGTCCGTGCGCGCCCGTGGTGACGTCGATCCGCTTGAGTTTGGGCCAGTCGGTCTCCTTCTTGATCGGCCGGTCGGTGTAGTGCCGGACGCCCTCCCGGTTGGGCCTGTAGGTGGAGCGCAGCCCCCAGTCATCACCGTAGTAGCCGCTGGCCGGTGTGATCTTCAGGAAGTCCCAGTCGTAGGTCTTGTAGAATGCCACGTGGGCCTCGGCCAGCGTCTCGGCGCGCTGGTCGGCCTCCGGGAAGTGCCGCCACAGCGCCACCGGCGGTCGGTCCACCTGCGCGCCGTCGATCGCGGCATACACCCGTTCACGTTTCGTCACCTAATCACCGCTCCTTTCCTGCACCGAAGGCATCGGAACACGGCATGAGGGGTCAGGCGGGCGCCGCGCCGCCTGTCCGCCTGCCAGGATCGCGCGCAGCGCTTCCATGGTGATGTTCCCGCCACTGAGGATCAGCCCGACGTTGAGGCCGGCGATGCGGTCCACCAGCCGCCGCGCCGCGGCCACGGCCGCCGCGCCGGCCAGTTCGGCAACCTGTCCCGTAGTTTCGAGGAGGATGCGTATCCCTTCCTCCATCTCCTCGTCGGTGACCAGGACCAGGTCGTCCAGCCGTTCCCGCATCATGGCCAGGGTCAGCGCGAACGGCGCTCGGGTGGCCAGACCCTCCGCCCGGGTACTCAAGGTCTCGAAGCTCGTCCACCGCCCTTCCTTCCAGGAATGGTAGACCGCGGGAGCGCCGGCGGCCTGCACGCCGATGATCTGGATGCGAGGGTTGACCACCTTGGCTGCGATGGTGTGCCCGCAGGCGCCCGATCCGCCGCCGACCGGGACGACGATCACGTCCAGGTCGGGGACCGTCTCGATGAGTTCCAGGCTGGAGGTGGCCACCCCGGCGATCAGATGGGGCTCGTTGCCCGAGTGGACGTAGCGGTAGCCCTCGGCTTCGGCCGTACGCTCCACCCACTCGCGGGCGTCGTCGAAATCGCGACCCACCTCGACGATCTCGGCCCCGAAATCGCGCATGGCCTGGAGTTTGACCGGGTTGGCATTCTGGGGGACGCCGATGATCGCCCGGACGCCGAAGAGCGCGGCCGCATAGGCGATGGACTGCCCGTGGTTGCCCGTGGAGGCGGTGATGACCCCGCGGGCGCGTTCGCGTGGCGAGAGGCGGGAGACCAGGTTGATGCCGCCACGGACCTTGAACGCCCGGGTGGGATTGGTGTTCTCGCACTTGACGAAGGCGCGGCAGCCCAGCAGGCGGTCGAGGGCCAAAGAGGTGACCACCGGCGTCGGCCGCAGGTACGGCGCGATGGCGCGGCGCGCGTCCAGGACGTCCTCGAACCGCGGCCAGGACGACGGCGGCCAGGGGCTACGACCCATAGCGCCTCCTCATGTACGCGAGGACCTCCCGGTCCACCAGATCGTCCTCGCGCCAGCGCTCTTCAAAGTTCTCGACGCCACACCAGCGGCGGAAGGCGTCCCTGGTCTGCGGGCCGTAGACCCCGTCGATGGGACCCTGGTAGAAGCCCGCCTTCGCCAGCATCTGTTGAACCATGCGGGCCACGTTGCCTGCCAGGCGCGTCAGGTTGGCGGCGTTCGTCGGTCCGAAGTAGAGGCGGTGCAGGTCCAGCAGGCGGCGCAGTTCGTCCACCGGGGTGGGATGGTCGTCCACCCGCAGGTCGATGTAGCGGTCGAGGGTGCCACCGTAGGACCCCTTTTCCCTGGCCACATAGAGGGCGGCGGACTGCTGGCCGCGGCTGTCGCCGCCCGCCGCCTGTCCCGCGGCCAGCGCAGCCACCAGGCGCTCGGGCAGCGGGCCGGCGGTGTCCTCGAACGCCTCGGCCATCGTGCGGATGACCGCCTCGCCGACCAGGATATTGCCCTGGCAGGTGTAGCCGTCACCGGAGTTGTGTCCGGCCCAGGGCATGCACTCGCGGCCGGTCCAGGCCGCGGCCCGGCCTGCTGCGTCCACCACGCCCACCTGGCGGTGGTCCCGCCCCTCGTCGCCTTCGGTCAGCCGGCGGAGCACCTCTGGAGCCGGCAGTCCTTGCCCGAGCAGCGCCAGCCCGTCCGGTCCGAATGACAGGTTGGCCCAGGCCTGGGTGGCGATCGCACCGACGCCCGCCCGTGCCCACGGGACCACGGCGCCGACGGCCAGGAACTTGCTGGCGACGGCGACACCGACTTCGCCGGTAGCCGGATCGCGCGCGACGATGGAAAAGGTCGAAGGCCGCATCGCTTCCCACCCCCTAATCCGTCGGCTGGCGAACGGGGAAGTCGGAGACCAGGTAGAACCGTCCTTCCGCGTAGTCTACGACCAGGAGGGACAGGTCTGGCAACGTCTCCACCTGCTCCCGCGTCGCCAGTGTGTTGAGCAGGCTGGCGCGGAACGCCAGCAGGATGACGGGGTGGCCCACCACGAGCGTCGTGCGGCCGTAGTAGCGGTCGGCGGTGGCGCGCAGGGCCGCCCGCAGGCGGTCTGCCCCTTCGGCCAGCGACTCGCCCTCCGCGGACAGGTGGTAGGACTCGAAGAGGCGGTCCAGCCAGTCCGCGTAGTCCTGCGCCGTGGCGAGCACCGACGACGTGCGGATCTCGTCCAGGCCGTCCCGCCAGGTGAGCGGCACCTGCCGGATGGCGGAGATCGCCTCCGCCGTCTCCTGGCTGGCCCGCTGCGGGCTTGCGACGATGGCGTCGAAACGGGGAAGCGTCGAGGCCGCCAGTTCGGCATCCAGCAGGCCCTGGGCCGACAGCGGCGGGCCCTCGGCCCCGCTGCGCGTCCAGTCCACCGCCCCGCGGCAGAGGAGCAGCAGCCGTGTTTGCAGCGGCTCGAAGACCGGGGTTGCCACAGCGGTCAGGTCCCGGCCGCCGGCGCCTCCGTGTGCGGCGGGTACCGGGCGAACGTCATTCCAGGTCGCGCTTCATATGGTACATGTACCTCGAAAACCCCAGCGCCTCCCAGAACGCCACGGCCTCCTGGTTTCTCACCGCCACGGTGAGTTCCGCGACGGAGACGCCGGCCTCGCGCATCCACTCCAGCAGGGCCTCGACCAGGCGGCGTCCGATCCCTCGCCGGCGGAACCCCTCGCGGGTGACCACGTCGTGGATATAGCCGCGCCGCCGTTGCGCGAAGAACGGCGGGAGCAGGGAGATCCGGCCGACGGCAAATCCCAGCAGCCGGTCGCCCTGGACGCCGACCACCGCCAGCGCGTCATCGCGTCCCAGCAGGGAGCGGATGAAGTGGCGGTATTCGTCCTCCCAGTTCCCGGCCACGGCGAAGGCGTGATCCAGGCGGGCGTGGTGGACCGCCAGCTGGCCCCAGATCCCGACGATCTCCGGCACATCGTGGATGGTGGCCGGCCGGATCGTGATCTGGTCCGTCGCGTCCACCGGCGCTTTTCGGGGAGATCCCATCGACCCGTCCCCTGCGGCCTTTCCCAGAAGGGTTCGGCCGGGCCGCCCGGACTCCTCCGGCCCTGACCTCGTGCGGCGTGCTATGGCGTAGCAGCCACCGCCGATGCGCTTCGCGAGCGGTCCTGGGCCGCGCTGGGCTGGGGGGCGCCGCTGCCGGTGGCGATGCCCGCAGCGATCGCGACGCTGATGTTGATGGTCGTCGGAATCCCGCTGGCGGTGCTCCTGCTGCTGGTGCACGTTGTGACACTATTCGTCGGCCATGCGTCGGCCGGCCTGGCCATCGGCCAGCGGCTGGTCCCCGGGCTGTCCCGGTATGCGGCCGTCGCCATCGGCGACGCCCTGCCGGCATGCCGCTAGCCGCCGGCGATGGCCCCCACCACGTAGAGGGGTTCGGCGCCGGATGCGACCTGAGCGGGCAGCGGGGTGTCCGGCGGCTCGTGGGAGAGGTCCCGCTGGCAGGCGAAGAACCGCAGGAACGGCCGGCGCTGCCGGGTGGCGTGGTCGCGGATCGTGCCGCGCAGCACCGGATAGCGGGCCTCCAGCGCGTCGAGGACCGCGCGGAGCGTCACCCGCCCCTCCACGCCCAGCGTCACCTCGCCGTCAACGCGCGCCAGCGTCCGCAGATGGGCCGGCAGCACGACCCGGATCATGGCAGCGTCTGGACCTCCACGGACAGCACAGGCGGCAGGTCCCGCACGATGGCAGTCCAGCTGTCGCCGGCATCGGCCGACGCGTACACCTGCCCGCCGGTGGTCCCGAAGTACACGCCGCACGGGTCGAGGGTGTCCACGGCCATCGCCTCGCGCAACACGTTGACGTAGCAGTCGCGCTGCGGCAGGCCCCTGGTGAGGGCCTCCCACTCGCCCCCACCCGTCCGGCTGCGGTAGACGCGCAGTCTGCCCTCGGGCGGATAGTGCTCGTGGTCGCTCTTGATGGGGACGACGTAGACGGTGTCCGGCTCGTGCGCGTGCACGTCGATTGCGAAGCCGAAGTCGCTGGGCAGGTTCCCACTGACCTCGCGCCACGACTCGCCGGCATCGTCACTGCGCATGACGTCCCAGTGCTTCTGCATGAACAGCACGCCGGGGCGCCACCGGTGCATCGCGATGCGGTGGACGCAGTGACCGACCTCGGCATTCGGGTCGGGGATGTACTCGGACTGCAACCCGCGGTTGATGGGGCGCCACGTGGTGCCCGCATCGTCGGTGCGGAAGGCCCCTGCGGCCGAGATGGCGATGAACATCCGTGCTGGATCCCTCGGATCCAGGAGGATCGTGTGCAGGCACAGCCCGCCGGCTCCCGGCTGCCAGTGGGGCCCGGAACCGTGACCGCGCAGGCCCGCGAGTTCCTGCCACGTCTGGCCGCCGTCGGTTGAGCGGAACAGGGCGGCGTCTTCGACCCCGGCGTAGACGGTGTCGGGATCGCTCGGCGAGGGTTCGAGATGCCAGACCCGCTTGAACTCCCAGGGCCGCTGCGTGCCATCGTACCACTGGTGCGTGGTAAGCGGCCTGCCGGTTTGAGGCGAGGTGTCGAAGGTGAAGTTGCTGCTTACGCTGCCCGGTGGATCGTACGGCCCCGGGATCTTCTCCCCTCCGGGCACCTCCCACGTCTTCCCACCGTCGCGCGATCTCTGGATGATCTGTCCGAACCAGCCGCTGGACTGCGAGGCATAGAGCCGGTTGGGATCGGCCGATGAGCCTTTGACATGGTAGATCTCCCAGCCGCCAAAGAGCGGGCCACTGACGTCCCATTGCCTCCGTGTGCCATCCGACGAGAGGATGAACGCGCCTTTCCGCGTCCCCACCAGGACCCGTGCCCTGCTCATCGGTAGACCTCCCCTGAGGTTCCTGGGTGCCTGAGGCAGCTCCCCAGCGCATAGCTGCCGGCCGACGAGATCCTGCGTCCCCTCCCACGCGGGGGAGGCGGCTTCGACTTTCCGACGGCCGGCCGCCGTTCGTTACAGGGGACGCGTGCTGACGTCCTCCGATCGGGCGGCGCAAATCCAGCCGTTGCGCCTGAGCAAGGCGGCACCCCACGTCGGCGTCGTGCGTGCAGGGCTAGTGTATATACACACAAGATATTGTCAAGTACCTCCGCCGCCTTGCCGCCTGCGATGGACCCCCGACGCTCCGGGGGACACTGCGGCTCAGAGGGGGACGACGCCTGCGCGGCGTGCTGGACCTAAACCCCCGCAGCGTCACCCGCGTCTACGTGGTAAACGGTAGACGACGGGGCACTGGAACCGCAGGCGACCGGGCAGGAGGGTGACGAGCCGTGCAGCAGGCGCTCGCCAGGTTCACCCCATCGGCGCACGATCCCTGGGATCGCGCGAAGGCCGCGCACCTGCTCAACCGGGCCGGCTTCGGCGGCCGGCCGGACGAGGTCGAGCGGGTCGTCCGGATGGGGTTGGACGCGTCGGTCGACGACCTGATCCACTTCGACCGCGTCCCCGAGAACTTCCCCCCGCCGGACTTCTCGAGCCTGCGCACGCTGTGGGAATCCGTGGCCACCCTCTACCGGAACCGGGCTCCGGAGCGGCAGCGCTTCGAGGCCCGGGTGATCGCCCAGCGCGCGGACAACGAGAAACTGGTGGAGTTGCGGCACTGGTGGATCGCGCGCATGATCCAGACCCGCCGGCCCCTCCAGGAGAAGATGGTCCTCTTCTGGCACGGCCTCCTGGTCTCGGGCCGACCCGACGCGCGGCTGACCGAGAACCTCTACGCGCAGAACGAGCTCTTTCGCCGGCATGCCTTGGGCAACTTCAAGGCGCTGGTCCTCGCCATCTGCAAGGACCCGGCGATGCTGGAGTACCTGGACAATGAGAGCAACCGAAAGGGCCGGCCCAACGAGAACTTTGCCCGCGAACTGCTGGAACTGTTCACAATGGGCGTCGGCCACTACACCGAGCGGGACGTCAAGGAGGCCGCCCGGGCGTTCACCGGCTGGACCCGTCGGGGGTTCGAGTTCTTCTTCGACGCCCGGCAGCACGACGACGGCGTCAAGACCTTCCTGGGCCGCACCGGCCCCTGGGACGGCGGGGACATCGTCGACATCATCTTCGAGCAGCCGGCAACCGCGCGCTTCCTGCCCCGGCGCCTGTTCGAGGCCTTCGCCTACCTGCGGCCCGAGGAAGAGCTGGTCGAGGACCTGGCCAGGATCTTCCGCGACAGTCACTTCGAGGTGGCGCCCGTCGTTCGCGCGATCCTGACCTCGAAGGCGTTCTACTCCCCCAAAGCCATGCGGACGCAGGTGAAGAGCCCGGCCCAGCTGGTCATCGGCACCGCCCGCCTGCTGGATCTGGACCCCGCGCAGGTGCCGCTGCTGGCCCGGGCGATGGATCGGGCGGGGCAGTCGCTCTTCTTCCCGCCCAACGTGGGCGGATGGCCACGCGGGGAATCGTGGATCACCACCGCGACGATGCTGGCCCGCTACAACCTCTCAGGCCTCGTGCTCACCGGGGGCGCCCCGGGCATCGCCAGGCGGCCGGCGGCGCCGCCACCACTGCCGCCGGCCGCGGTGAGGATCGCCGACGGCGCGCGGACCGCGGGGGAGGTCGTCGACCGGCTGGCCGACGCGCTGGTCTTCGGGGGGCCAGACGAGCGGCGTCGGGGCGCGCTGGTCAGAGCGCTGGGCGCCTCCGCCCCGGATGCGCCGTTTGCGCTGAGCAGTCCCGAGGCGGAGGCGAAGTTCCGCAGCATGCTGCACCTGCTGATGTGCAGTCCCGAGTACCAGCTGGCCTGAGGAGACCGCCATGAACCAGGGGATGACCCGACGCGAGTTCCTCCACAAGGGCCTGACCATCGTCGCGATGGGGGCGACCGCACCCAGTTTCCTGACCCGCACCGCGCTGGCGATGACCAACCCGTGGGACCTCGCCCAGGTGCAGAGCCGCCCGGGGGTGCCCGACGACACCATCCTGGTCGTCGTGCAGATGGGCGGCGGCAACGACGGGCTGAACACGATCGTTCCCTTCCACGACGACGCCTACTACCGCGCCCGTCCGCGCCTGGCGGTCCCGAAGCAGGAGGTCATCCGCCTCACCGACGAGGTGGGGCTGCATCCCAGGATGGCGAAGTTCAGGGAACTCTACGATCGGGGCGCGGCGGCCGTCATCTTAGGCGTCGGGTACCCCAACCCCAGCCGGTCCCACTTCAAGTCCATGGAGGTCTGGCACACGGCCGATCCCGAGGGCCGCGTCCTGCGGGTGGGATGGATCGGCCGCTACTTCGACAGCAACTGCCCGGTCTGCGAGCAGCCCACCGTCGGGGTCAACATCGGGCCCTCGATGCCGCTGGCGATGCGCTCGGCGGGCGGTCAGGGCGTGACCCTGGAGACCCCTGAGACGTTCCAGTGGATGCCGAGCCTGGAGGGCATCGGGGCGCGTGAGGAACTGGAACTCTTCCGGATGCTCAACGCCCCGGCTCCTAATGAGCCCGGGACCATTGACTTCCTTCGGCACACGGCGATGAACGCCGTGCTCTCCTCGGAGCGGGTCCGCGAAGCGGTCCGCCGGTACCGGGGCGGGGTCGTGTACCCCACCCACCGGTTCGCCGCCAGCCTGCGGCTGATCGCCCAGATGATCGCCGGCGGCCTGCCCACCAGGGTCTACTACGCCCACATGACCGGCTTCGACACCCACGCCAACCAGCAGGGTGTCCACGACGCGCTGCTGGAGCAGTTATCCACCGGTGTGGAGGCGTTCTACCGTGACCTCGAATCCCAGGGGAACGCCGACCGCGTGCTGGTCGTGGCCTTCTCGGAGTTCGGCCGTCGCGTGGCGGAGAACGGCAGCGGCGGCACCGACCACGGCACTGCGGCCCCGATGTTCGTCTTCGGGAAGCGGATCCAGCCCGGCCTCCACGGCCGGCAGCCCAGCCTGACCGATCTGGCCGACGGGGACCTCAAGCACGCCGTGGACTTCCGGTCGGTCTACGCCACGGTCCTGGACCGATGGCTGGGCGCCGACCCTGCCAAGATCCTGGGGGCGGACTTCGAGCGGGTACCGTTTCTGGCATAGCGGCCTCCTTGTCGGGACCGTCAGCGCGGCGGGGGCTCCTGCCCCCGCCGCCGAACGCTTCCATATGAACCCTTCCAGCACGCTGTCAGACACCACCCTGTTCGCGCTGGACGTCGCGCGCGAGGCCGCCGACCTGGTCATGAAGATCCTCCCGGCCTCCCGGGCCGACAAGGAGGTCCGGCGCAAGTCGGCGTCCGACCTCGTCACGCGGGCCGACCACGAGGCGGAGCGCCTCATCGCCGACCGCATCCGCACGCGGTTTCCCGACCACGACCTGCTGGGCGAAGAAGGAGGCGCGGCGTGGGGGTCTGCAGGGCCTGCGGGTGGGCTGGCGGTCGCCGCGCGGAGGGCGGGGGACCGGCCGCGGTGGATCATCGACCCCCTCGATGGGACGGCCAACTTCGCGCACGGGATCCCGTGGTTTGGCATCTCGCTCGCGCTGGAAGAGCGCGGGGCCGTGCAGGCGGGAGTCGTCGCCGTTCCGCCGCTGGGTGAGGTCTTCGTGGCCGAGCGGGGCCGGGGCGCGTTTCAGGTCGGGAAGAACGGCACGCTGATCCGCCTGAATCCCTCCGAGACGGCCGACCTCGGCGCCGCCCTGGTCGCCACCGGCCTGCCGCGCGAGCCCGAACGCAGCCGTCATGTGCCCACCATCGCCCCGGTGATGCTCCGCGCGCTGGAAGTGCGAATCATGGGCGCGGCCGCCATCCACCTGGCCTACGTCGCGGCCGGGCGGCTCGACGCCTTCTGGGAGCCCGGACTGGCGCCCTGGGACCTGGCCGCAGGGCTCCTGCTGGTGGAGGAGGCCGGCGGCCGGATCAGCGACTGGAGCGGGAGGCCGCTGCAGCGCCTGGGCGGCGAGGTGCTGGTCTCCAACGGTCCGCTGCACCAGGCGATGGTGGACCTGCTGCACCGCTAGTCGAGCAGCCCGCGGGCGACCGAGGCGAATTGGATCACACCCACGACGGTCAGGACCGCATAGGCGGCGCCGAACCCGAGCCGCATGGCCGGACTGGGTTCCCCCAGGACCGTGGAGAACAGGCCGGGATCCGAGAGCACAGCCACCCATGCGTGGATCGCCGCGAGCAGCGGCAGGGCCACCACCACCAGGGCCCACCAGCGTCCGGCCGTGGTCAGGGGGCCTGCGATCCACGAGGGGGTGATGGCGTCGGGATCGGCGGCGCCCAGCAGACCGCGCAGCAGCAGGATCCTCCGCATGCGCAGCAGCACGGTCAGGGCCAGTCCCGCCGCGACCAGCGGGTAGATGCGGGCCCACGCGTCCGGGGCCAGGGGAATCCACGCCGTGCGCGCCGTGAACAGCGCGAGCCGCTCACCCTGCTCGCGCTGTCTCGCCGCCAGGATCGCCAGCCGGGCCTGCTGCGCATTCCGCCGGCTCCTCAGGCCGACCGCGGCGTCGGCGAGGCTGCGCTCGAGCGAGTGCACGGCTTGATCGAGCGCCGTCGCCACCTGCTCGCTGCGGGCAGACGCCGCCGCGAACGGGAGGCCGGGACCGTTGAGGCGCTGCCAGAACGCCGGATCCGACGCAAAGGCCTCCCGCAGAACCTCGTTGAGGACCAGGACGTGGCGGCCGACCCCCCCCTGGGCCGCCCCGAGGGCGTCCTCGATCTCCACAGGAGCGGGCCGCACGCGCCGCAGCGGCTCCAGCGCCGAATCCAGCACCGACGCCAGCGCCTCGGTCTGCCGGCCGATCTCCCGGCGGATCGCCTCTTCAACCGTGACGGCTTCGTCTCCACCCTGGCCCGGCGCCCCGCCGGTCCGCGGGACCGTGATGGTCGCCTTGTAGGGGTCGGTACCCGAGGCGGCGACGCTGCCGCGGGCGACCAGGTTGCCGATCGCACGCCGGAGTTCGTCCGGCGCGGCGTCCAGCGCGCGCCGGAACTGGTCCAGCGCCGCGGTCGAGGCGGCCACCGCCTTCTGGGCGTCGTCCGCGGCGGCGATCTGCGCTTCCGTCTGGCTGACCGCCGCAGCCAGCGCGGGGGCTGCGCTCCGCAACTGCACGAAGGGCAGCAGCACGAACAGGTGCAGATACGCCAGGACGAGCAGGACGGCGGCGAAGAAGAGGTGAAAGGCCCGCACCTCCGACGCGTAGGCGGCGAGGGTGCGGTCGCGGCCAGAGGTCTTCGTCACACGTCCCCCGGGAGGGTGCTCCACGCGCGTGAAGTTTTGGCTATCGCGGGCGGCGATGCCTGCCTGGAGGGGTGCTGGCGCGGCGCCGCCGCATGGGCGGCAGGCGGGGTAGGGGTCGGGATCCTCCGGGTGCCAGCCACCTGGCCATAGACCGACGCGTCGGTCTATAATGGGGCCGTGATGCCGCCAGCGGCGAGGCGCAGCATTGTCGAGTCCAGCACCCGCGAGCGCCTTCTCCAGGCGGCCATGGATGTCTTCGCCGCACGCGGATACCACGGCACGACGGTGGACGACATCGTGGGTGCCTCGGAGACGTCCAAGGGCGCATTCTACCACTACTTCCCAAGCAAGCAGGGCATCTTTTTGAGCCTCCTCGACCGGCTGGCCGAGATGGTCGAATCGAGCGTCGAGGCGGCCATCGGCGCCCGGGAGGGGGCCCTGGCCAAGGTCGAGGCGGCGCTGCGGGTCGTGCTGGAGGTGGCCTCTGAGCACCGCGACCTCGCCCGCATCCTGCTCATTGAGTCCGCGGCGCTGGGCCCCGAGTTCGAGGAGAGCCGCATCGGCATTCACCGGCGATTCGCCGCCCTGATCCGGCGCCACCTGGACCGTGCGGTCGCCGAGCGGGCGATCCCTCCCCAGGACACGCAGACCGCTGCTACGGCCTGGATCGGCGCCATCAACGAGGTCCTCACGCAAGAGCTTGCCCGCGGCGGAGACCTGATGGCCACGCTGCCGGCGCTGAGGACGCTGCTGCTCCGCAGCATCGGAGCGAAGGCCGAATGACCCCGCGTGATCTGCGATCCCCTGCCGCCGCGGTGTGGCTCGATGATCCCGCGGCGGGCCTGCACCTGATCGGCCCGCGGCTGCGCCGCGCCGCGGCCGCCGCCCGCCGGCGGGCGGCGGCCCTGCAGCGTCCGGTGGTCGCCTGGACGGGCGCGCGGGCGCCGCTGATGGACCCGCTGGACCTCCTGGCCCTCGACCCGGTCCGCGCCCACGACCCCGTGCTCTTCGCCCGGCCCGCCGGGTCGTTCAGCCTCCTCGGGATCGGCAGCGCATGGGGGTTCTCCGGCAGCGGTCCTGATCGCTTCACGCGTGCCCGCCTCGCCTGGGAGGCCCTCGTGGAAGACGCCGTCGGAGAGGCCGCCGGCGACGATGAGAGCCGCGGCGCCGTGCCGGCCGGGGCGGCGGACGCCTGGGGAGCAGGCCCGGTGCTTGCGGGCGGGTTCTCCTTCGTGTCCGTGCCCGGTGAAGGACCGCCATGGACGGGGTTCCCTGGAGCGTCGCTGCGGCTCCCGCGCGTGGCCGTGGCCGCCGTCGGAGGTGCGTGTTGGGTCACGCTGGCCGTGGTGGCCCGACCCGACGCCTCTACCGCCGTGATCGACGGCGAGGTGGACGCATGCATCCACCTCGTGAAGGCTCTGGTGCACTCCGGCACAGATCGGGCCGCCCGCCCCGGTGCATCGTGCGGGAGCCCGCCGCCGGCCGAGATCGTCTGCGAGGAACGCCCGCCGGCCGAGGTCTGGAAGGCCACCGTGGCCTCGGCTACCCGGGCCGTTAGAAACGGCGCGCTGGAGAAGGTCGTGGTCGCCCGTGCGCTGTGGGTGCGCGGCGGTCCCTTCGACCCCGCAGACACGCTCCGCCGGCTGCGCGACGGCTATCCCACCTGCACGCTGTTTGCCGTCGTCCGCGACGGACGCTGCTTCCTCGGCGCGACCCCGGAGCGCCTGGTCCGCGTGTGCGGCGGACAGGTCAGCGCCATGGCCCTGGCGGGATCTGCGCCGCGCGGGGCGACCGAGGACGAGGACCGGCGGCTGGGCGAGATGCTGCTGGCCAGCCCGAAGGATCGCATCGAGCACGCGGTGGTGGTGGACGCCCTGCGGGATGCGATCGCCGAGATGTGCGGGCAGGTCTCGGTGGCCGCCTCGCCTTCGCTGTTCAAGGTCGCCAACGTGCAGCACCTCGTCACGCCGATTTCCGCGCGGCGGCAGGACCATACCACGGTGCTGGACCTGGCGGGGCGGATGCATCCCACGCCGGCGGTCGGTGGCGTCCCCCGCGACGACGCACTGGCGTGGCTGCGCCGGCACGAGGGGCTCGACCGCGGCTGGTACGCGGGACCGGTGGGGTGGATGAACCGCAGCGGCGAGGGCGAGTTCGCCGTCGCGATCCGGTGCGCACTGTTGCACCCGGAAGGCGCGACCCTCTTCACCGGGTGTGGGATCGTGGCGGATTCCGACCCCGACCAGGAGTACGCGGAATCCTGCCTGAAACTGCGGCCGATGCTGGCGGCCCTGGGGGCGGGGGCGCGTGACCCCGCGCCCTCGGGGGGCCGGGGGTGGTCCGTGCCGTGAGACCCGAAAACGCCACCTACGCCTATGTCGGCGCCTTCACAGACGAACTGGCGCGCTGCGGGATCAGGCACCTCTGCCTGTGCCCGGGCTCGCGCTTGACGCCGCTGGCGCTCTGCGCGGCGCGCCACCCCGCCATCAGGGTCTGGACCCTGATCGACGAGCGGTCGGCGGCGTACTTCGCGGTGGGGATGGCCAAGGCGCTGCGGCTGCCGGTCGCGGTGCTCTCCACCTCCGGCACCGCCGCGGCCAACTTCCTGCCGGCCGTTGTCGAGGCGCGCTACGGCCGCGTCCCCCTGGTGGTGCTGACGGCTGACCGTCCCCACGAACTGCGGGATGCCGGCGCCCCCCAGACCATCGATCAGATCCGGCTCTACGGCGTGCACGCCAAGTGGTTCGTGGATGTGGCACCGCCGCAGGCCGCCGAGCCCATGCTGCGCTACGTGCGGGCCCTGGCCGGGCAGGCCGCGGCCATCGCGCAGGATGATCCCGCGGGGCCGGTCCACCTGAACTTCCCGTTTCGTGAACCGCTGGTGCCGGTTGCGGCGCCGGAGGAACTCCCGCCGCCGGAGAACCGGGTCGGCGATGCCTGGGAAGGTCGGGGAGCCGGGCAGCCATACGCGCGCGCACACGCGGGACGCAGGACGCCGGACGCGGAGACGGCGGCGGTGCTGGCGCGCAGCCTGGCGCGGGTCGGGCGCGGCCTGATCGTCTGCGGGCCGTATGACGATCCGGCATTTCCGGAAGCCGTCAGCCGTCTGGCCGCGGCGCTGGGGTACCCCGTGCTGGCCGACCCGCTCTCCCAGGTGCGCTGCGGGCCTCACGACCGGACCCTGGTCGTCGACGCGTACGATCCGCTGCTGCGGGTGGGCGAGGTGGCCGGGATACTGGCACCGGAGGTCATCCTCCGCTTCGGCGGCACCCCGGCATCGAAGCCGCTCGTGCAGTACCTGCAGGCGCAGCCGCGCGCGCGACACGTGGTCGTGGACGGCGCAGGCGCCTGGCACGATCCCACCCGCCTGGCATCGGAGGTCGTCCACGCCGATCCGGTGGTGCTCTGCCAGGCGGTGGCCGCGCTTCTGGAGTCCGGCGCCGCGCGCGCATCTGCCGCCCCGGCCTCGGCGTGGACCGCCCGGTGGCTGCGCCTGTCCGGGGAAGCGCGCCTGGCCGTCCAGCAGAGGCTGGGTGCCGTCTGTGAACCCTTCGAAGGGAAGGTCTTTGCCGAACTGGCCGGACTGCTCTCCGATGGCGTGCTGCTCTATGTGGGCAACAGCATGCCCGTGCGCGACCTCGACTCGTTCTTCCCCAGCACGCCCGCGGCGATCCGGTTTCTCGGCAACCGGGGCGCCAGCGGGATCGACGGCCTGGTGTCGTGCGGCCTGGGCGCCGCGGCCTCGGGCGCCGGCCCCGTGGTGCTGGTCCTCGGCGACCTGGCGTTCTACCACGACCTGAACGGACTGCTGGCCGGAAAACTCCACGGTCTGGCCGCCACCATCATCCTGCTCAACAACGACGGCGGCGGGATCTTCTCGTTCCTGCCCCAGGCCGGCTACCCCGAGCACTTCGAGGCGCTCTTCGGGACGCCGCACGGGCTCGACTTCCGCCACGCCGCCGAGATGTACGGCGCCGGATTTCGCCGTGCAGACACCTGGGAGGACTTCCGCCTCCATGTTCGAGACGCACTGGCCAGCGGGACGCTCTCGGTCGTCGAGGTGCGCACCCGTCGCGACCGGAACGTCGTGCTGCACCAGGAGGTGTGGGCCGCGGTGCGCGCCGCCGTCTGCGCGGACCTGGCGGCCGCCTCCGGAAAGGCTCCCTGATGCCCCGGCTTGTCATCGACGGCGTGGGCATCAACGTGGAGACGGCGGGGAGTGGACCGCCCCTCGTGCTGCTGCACGGCTTCACCGGCAGCGCGGCCGGATGGGCGTCGGAGGTGGAGGCCTTTGCGCCGTGCCACCTGACGATCGCCGTAGACCTGCTCGGCCACGGGCTGTCGGACGCCCCGCCCGACCCGTCCCGCTACGGTCTGGGCTACTGCATCGAGGATGTGCTCGGCGTGCTCGACCGTCTGGGCATCCCCAGGGCCGCTCTGCTCGGCTACTCGATGGGCGGCCGGGTGGCGCTGGGGGTGGCCATCGCGGCACCGGAGCGTCTGACGGCGCTGATCCTGGAGAGTGTATCGCCCGGGCTGCGGGATCCCCAGGCCCGCCGCGAGCGGGCGGCCCGGGACGCGGCGCTGGCGGCCCAGATCGAGCGCGACGGGATCGAGGCGTTTGTGGCCCGGTGGGAGCAGCATCCCCTGTTCGCCAGCCAGGCGCGGCTTTCGGGCGACGTGCGGGCGGCGCTGCGCGACCGGCGGCTGCGCAACACTCCCGTGGGCCTGGCCAGCAGCCTGCGCGGGCTGGGAATGGGCGCGCAGCCGGCGATGCACGACTTCCTCCCCGACATCCGGGTGCCGACCCTCCTTCTGGCCGGTGCGCTGGACCCGCAGTACTGCGCGGTGGGCCGGGAGATGGCCGCGCGCATTCCGGGCGCGCGGCTGGAGATCGTGCCGGATGCCGGGCACGCGGTGCACCTGGAGCAGCCCCAGGCGTTCCGCCGGCTGGTCCTGGAGTTCCTCGCGAAGGTCGGACAGGTCACGCATTGAGGTGAGCGTCTGATGCGGGTGGCATGGCGGAAGGTCCGCGAGTACACGGACATCATCTATGAACACGGCGAAGGCGACGCCGGGGGCATCGCGCGGATCACCATCAACCGGCCGGAGGTACGCAACGCCTTCCGGCCCGAGACGACGATGGAACTGATCGACGCCTTCACGCGTGTCCGCGACGAGGCGGCCGTCGGCGTCGTCCTCCTCACCGGCGCGGGCCACGAGGCGTTCTGCTCGGGCGGCGACCAGCGGGTGCGCGGCCACGCCGGGTACGTCGGGAAGGACCAGGTCCCCCGGCTCAACGTCCTGGACCTGCAGCGCCTGATCCGGACGCTGCCGAAGCCCGTGATCGCCGTGGTGGCCGGCTACGCCATCGGCGGCGGGAACGTGCTGGCGACGGTCTGTGACCTGACCATCGCGGCGGAGAACGCCATCTTCGGCCAGACCGGCCCGAAGGTGGGGTCGTTCGACGCCGGGTACGGCTCGGCCTACCTGGCGCGCATCGTGGGGCACAAGAAGGCGCGGGAGATCTGGTACCTGTGCCGGCAGTACACGGCGCAGGAGGCCCTGGCCATGGGGCTGGTCAACGCGGTGGTTCCCCTGGATCGCCTGGAGGAAGAAGCGGTTCGCTGGGCCCGGGAAATCCTCGAGAAGAGCCCGCTGGCCATCCGCCTGCTGAAGGCGGCGTTCAACGCCGATACCGACGGCCTGGCCGGATTGCAGCAGATCGGCGGCGATGCCACGTTGCTGTACTACATGACGGAAGAGGCCAGGGAGGGCCGCGACGCCTTCCTGGAGAAGCGCAAGCCCGACTTTACGAAGTTCCCCCGCTATCCGTAGCGTCCCATGCGCAGCGGTCCGACGTCCTTGCGCGGCAGCCCTCGGCCAGGCGCCGCAGGCGCCGCGCCCCGCGGAGCGCGGGACCGATGGCGGCCGTGGGTGCTGGCCGCCCGCATCCCCACGCTGCCCGCCGCGGTGGCGCCGGTGCTGGTCGGGACCGCGGCGGCGGCGGGCAGCGGGGCGTTCTCGGCCCTCCCGGCGGTCGCGGCTCTGGTCGCCTCGTTGAGCATCCAGATCGGCACCAACCTGAGCAACGACGCCTACGACTTCCTGCACGGCGCCGACAGGGCGGTGCGTCTCGGTCCGCCGCGCGCCACCGCCAGCGGCCTGCTCTCACCGAAGGAGGTGCTGACCGGCGCCTATGTGTGCTATGGGGTCGCCGCCCTGGCGGGGCTGTACCTGGTGATGCTGCGAGGCTGGCCGATCCTGGCAGCGGGTCTGCTGTCGGTGGCCGCCAGCCTGGCGTACACCGCAGGCCCGTGGCCCCTGGCCTACCGGGGCCTGGGCGACCTCTTCGTCTTTATCTTCTTTGGGATCATCGGCACGGTCGGCAGCGACTTCGTGCAGACCGGCCTCGTCCGGCCCCAGGCGGTCTGGGCGTCCGTGGCGGTGGGGTTGCTGACGGTGGCCATCCTGGTGGTGAACAACCTGCGGGACATCGAGACCGACCGCGCGGCCGGGAAGCGCACCCTGGCGGTGCGGTGGGGCGTGCGTGGCACCCGTCTGGAGTACGCGGGCTGCCTGGCCGGCGCGCTCGCGGTCCCGGGGATCATGCGCGCGGTGGGGGTGCTGGGCGACCGGTTCTGGCTGCCCTGGCTGGCGGTGCCACTTGCGGGCGTGCTCGCCCGCACGGTCCTCTGGCGCCTGGATGCGCCGGCGCTCAACCAGGCGCTTGGGCGCACGGCGCGGCTGCTGCTGCTCTACAGCGCGCTGTTGGCGCTCGCGCTCGTCCTCGGCGGGACATGAGCGACCGTCCCCCACCCGCCCTCACACCCGACTGGCTTGGCCACCGCGCGTCGACCTACCCGGACCGTCCGGCGCTGGTCGCCGGCAGGACCCGCCTGACCTTCCGCGACCTGGACCGCCTGACCCGCAGGGCCGCCCAGCAACTGGCCGCGCTGGGCGTGGCCGAGGGGATGCGCGTGGCGCTCCTGCTGCCAGGCGGGGTGTCCTTCGCCGTGCTGACCCATGCGCTGGCGCGGCTGGGGGCCGTTATGGTGCCGCTGAACACGCGGCTGGCGCCTGCCGAGATCGCCTGGCAGGTGACCGACTCGCGGGCCGAGGTGGTGATCGGAGCCGACGGGATGGCCGATCCGGCCGGCGTCCGCACCGTCGGGCTCGACGCCCTGGCCGCCGCCCCCGACGCTGACGTCCCGCTGCGTGACCGCATCGATCTGGGCGCCCCTCAGGGGATCATCTACACCTCGGCCACCTCGGGCCGGCCCAAGGGCGTCGTGCTCACCTTCGGCAACCACTGGTGGAATGCCATGGCCTCGGCGCTCAACCTCGGCCTGCGCCGGGACGACTGCTGGCTGGCGCCGCTGCCGCTCTATCACGTCGGCGGTCTGGCGGTCCTGTGGCGCAGCGTCATCTACGGCATTCCCGCGGTCGTCCACGAGACCTTCGATCCCGAGGCGGTCAACCGCGAGATCGACGGCGGTCAGGTCACGCTGGTCTCGGTGGTCAGCACGATGCTCCAGCGCATGCTGGAAGCGCGGCGCGGCCGGCCGTATCCGCCGACCCTCCGGGCCGTCCTGCTCGGCGGCGGACCCGCGCCGCCATCGCTCATCGAGTCGTGCCTGGAGCAGGGCGTGCCGGTGGCGCCCACCTACGGGCTGACCGAGGCCGCGTCCCAGGTCGCCACGCTGCCGCCCGAACAGGTCGCGGCGCATCGGGGCTCGTCGGGCAGGGCGCTGTTCCCGGTCGAAGTGCGGATCGCGCCCCCCGGCGCGGCGGCGGACCGCGGCGGCTCCCCCGCGGAACCCGGTCGGGCCGGTGAGATCCTGGTCCGCGGGCCCACGGTGATGGCCGGGTATGCGGACCGGCCGGAGGAGACCGCGCGCGCCCTGCGCGACGGGTGGCTCCATACGGGCGACCTGGGCGCTCTGGACGAGGACGGGTACCTCTATGTGCTGGACCGGCGCGACGACCTGATCATCTCGGGCGGCGAGAACGTCTACCCGGCCGAGGTGGAAGCGGTCCTGGCCAGCCATCCGGCGGTGCTGGACGCCGCGGTCTTCGGCGTCGCCGATGCTGTGTGGGGGGAGCGCGTGGCGGCGGCGGTCAAACTGCGCCCGGGCGCATCGGTTCGTGAAGATGACGTTCGCGGGTTCTGCGCGGCGCGCCTGGCGCGCTACAAGGTGCCGACGCGGATCTGGGTCGTAGACGACCTGCCGCGGTCTCCCGCGGGCAAGGTGATGCGCCGGGCGCTGCGCGAGTGGGCCGAGGAGGCTGCGGCGCGGGAGCGATCATGAGCCGCGATCCCGATCGCGAACCCGACCCTCGCGGCGCAGTGGACCGCGAGGCGGTCGGCGGCAGAGCCGGCATCCTGGCCGCGCCTCCGTCCGAGCGGCGCCTGTGGGTGCGCGAGGCGTTCCACAGCATCGCCGGCCGCTACGACCTGCTCAACACGCTGCTGAGCGGGGGGCTGCACCTCCTCTGGAAGCGCGCGGCGGTTCGTGCGACTGACCTGGCGCCCGGCGGCGTCCTGGTGGACGTCTGCTGTGGGACCGGGGACCTCCTGGTGCTGGCCTCGCGTCTCCTCGGTCCGGTCGGCCGCACGGTGGGATTGGATTTCGCGCAGGGCATGCTGGCGGTCGCCTCCAGGCGTCTGCAGGTCGCGCGGCGGGGGGCCCCGGCGCTGCTCGTCTGCGCCGACGCGGAGGCCCTGCCGCTGGCGGACGCCACTGCCGACGCCGTCGCGTTCGCGTTCGGGCTGCGCAATGTCGCCCACCCGGAGCATGCCACGCGCGAGGCCTGCCGCGTCCTGCGGCCAGGCGGCCGGCTCGTCGTCCTCGACTTCGGCCGGCCCCCTTCTCCTGCCCTGCGGGTGGTCTACGACCTGTACTCCCGGACGGTGATCCCCAGGCTCGGGGGATGGCTCTCGGGCCGGCGAGACGCCTACCAGTACCTCCACGATTCGATCCGGCAGTGGGCCGACCCCGAGACGCTGGCTGAGCTCATGCGTCAGAGCGGGTTCGACCGGGTGCGCTACCGCCTCCTGACGGGCGGTATCGCCGTGCTGCACGTGGGCGTCAGGCCTACCGGCCGATGACTTCGGCCACCTTCAGCCGCCCGCCGTCTTGCACCAGTTCGACGGTCACGAGGCGGGGCACGATGAACGTGGGCTTGAACCCGGTCCACACCGTCAGGTCCACGCTGGCCCCGCCGCAGCGCACCTCGACCCGCTCGAAGCGGGCCTGCTGCAGGTAGGGCGAAAAGATCGCCCGGGCCGGCATCCCCGGATGCTCCAGGGTCTGCGTGTGCTCCCTGGTCGCCACGCCGGTGAATTCCCGCCAAGAGCGGCGATCCCAGTTCTGGGTCACGACGGCGATGTAGGCCATGGCGGCCTGCCGGGCGTCGTGCTGGTCTGGGCGTCTGCAGAGCATGCGGCTGCCGGGAAGCAGGAGCAGGAGGATCAAAGCCGCCCCGGCGACTCCCAGCGCCGTGTGCCGGGACGCCGGGTGCGACCGCGATGGACCCTCGGGCTCCTGGCGGACCACCAGCGTCTGGCAGCCCGAACAGAAGAACGCCTTTCGCGGCCGCAGCAGCGTCCCTTCGGCACCACATCGGGGACAGCGCACCGGGACGGTCATCCGACTCACGGCCTCGCCCCATCAGACGGGCAGGATCCGCACCTCCCGCGGCAGCAGGCTGAGTCGCTCGGCCCCCTGCGAGGTCACCACCACGATCTCCTCCAGCCGGACGCCGAACTCGCCCTCCAGGTAGATGCCGGGTTCGATGCTGAAGGCCATCCCCTCCTGCATGGGCGTCTCGTTGGTGTGGGTGACAGACGGCGGCTCGTGGCCGGAGATCCCGATCCCGTGCCCGGTGCGGTGGGTGAAGAACGCGCCAAACCCGGCGGCTTCGATCACCCCGCGCGCCGCCCGGTCCACGGCCGCCAGCGGCTCCCCGGGCTTCACCGCGTCCATGGCCGCCCGGACGGCCCGCTCCACGGCGGTGTGCACCTGGCGGTAGCGGGGCGAGGGTTCGCCCAGGTGGGCCATGCGGGTGATGTCGGAGGCGTAACCGTCCAGCCGCCCGCCCAGGTCCACCAGGACGGGCTCGCCCGCGCGCAGTTCCCGGCGGCCCGTCGCATGGTGCGGGTAGGCGGAATTGGGCCCGCCGCCGACGATGACCCCTCCCACCTGCGTCACACCCTGGGCCGCGAACGCATCGGCTGCGGCGCGCGCCACCGCGGCTTCGGTCACGCCAGGCCGGCACGCGGCAAAGGCGGCATCGACCGCGACATCCGCGGTGGCGGCCGAGCGGCGCATCAGGTCGATCTCGTCGGCGGTCTTGATCATGCGCACCGGGGCCATCACCTGGGATCCCGGGACGAAGGCGCTGTCCGGCCACTCTGCCTGCAGCAGGAGCAGGACGTCCGCCCGCATGGTGTCGCCGACGCAGATCCGCCGCGGCCGGCCCAGCCGCGCCCGCGCCTGCCGCAGGGCGTCGGCGGGTCCGTGGGCGTCGGTGTAGGTGAGGAACGGGACGTCCACGTAGCCGCGGGCCTGGCCGGCGTTCAGTTCCGGCACCAGGAAGACCGCGTCGCCGGCGGTGAGGAACAGGGAGCAGGGCCGTTCGTCGGGATGCGGGGTGAAGCCGACCAGGTAGAAGAGGTCGTCACCCGGCGGCAGGCTCAACAGGTCCACCCCCGCAGCCTGCATCTGGGCGCGGACGCGGGTCAGGCGGTCAGGGTGCATCATGCGGGTCCTCCTCGATGGCATGCCGTCTGCACAGCCGCCTCCCCCCTACCCTTTCAACGCCCCCGCCAGCAGGCCCCGGAGAAAGTAGCGCCCCAGGAAGATGTACACCAGCAGCGTGGGGAGGGCGGCCAGCAGCGCGCCGGCCATCTGCACGTTCCACTCCACGATCTGGCTGCCGGCCAGGTTCTGCAGCGCGACGGTGATCGGCTGCCGGGCCGGGTTGTTGGTGATGGTGACCGCGAAGAGGAACTCGTTCCACACCGCCGTGAATTCCCAGATCATCACGACGACGAAGGCGGGCACCGACAGCGGCAGCACCACATGGCGGTAGACGCCGAAGAACCCGGCCCCGTCCATCCGACCGGCCTCGACCATCTCGGTGGGCACACCCGCGTAGTAGTTCCGGAAGATCAGGGTCGTGATGGGGATGCCGTAGACGACGTGGACGAGGACGAGCCCGGCGATGGTCCCGTACAGGCGGACGCCCAGCAGGGTGCTGGTCCACTGCAGAAACTGCACCAGCGGGATCAGCACGCTCTGATAGGGGATGAACATGCCGAAGAGCAGCAGCGGGAAGAGCAGGTCGGCGCCCCGGAACTTCCACTTGGCCAGGACGTAGCCGTTGACGGAGCCCAGCGCCGCCGCCAGTACGGTGGCCGGGACGACCAGGGTGAGGCTATTGAGGAAGTTGGGCCGCAGCTTCTCGTAGGCGCGGCTGAAACTCTCGAAGGAAACCCCCGACGGCAGGTCCCACATCCGGCTCAGGCTGACTTCCTGGAAGGTCTTCAGCCCGTTGATGACCAGCACGTAGACCGGCATGAGGTAGAAGAGGGCGAAGGCCGCGAGGACCGCGTAGAGGACCAGCCTCGCCGGCGCCACCCGCGGCATCTACCCCTCCGTCCGCATGCTGTGCCGCAGGTAGGGGATGATGAGGCTGCCCACCAGGACCAGCATGACGATGGCGATGGCGGCGCCGTCTGCGAAGCGGTTGCCGCGGAAGGTGGTCTCGAACATGAAGACGCCCGGGACGTCGGTGGAGAAGGCCGGGCCGCTGCCGGTCATGGCGAAGACCAGGTCGAAGATCTTCAGGGAGATGTGCCCGAGCACGATGACGGCGCTGAGGGTCACCGGGTGGAGCAGGGGGAAGATCACGTGCCGGAAGACCTGCCACTCGTCGGCGCCGTCCACCCGGGCGGCCTCCCACAGGTCCTCGGGGATCCCCCGCAGCCCGGCCAGGTACATGGCCATCGTGAACCCCGAGAGCTGCCACGTGGCCGCCAGCACCACCGAGAAGATGGCGATGGTGGGATCGGTGTACCAGCGCGGCTGGAACGGCAGCCCGGCGGACTGGAAGAGCAGGTTGACCCCGGTGCTGGGGTTGAGGAGCCACTGCCAGGCGGTGCCGGTGACGATGAACGAGATGGCCATGGGGAACAGGAAGATACTGCGGAACAGCGACTCCCCCCGGACCCGCTGCTCCAGCAGGACGGCGAGTCCCAACCCGATGGTGATGCACGCGGCCAGGAAGGTCGCGGTGAAGACCAGGGTGTTGCGCAGGTCGATCTGGAAACGCGGGGTCTGGAAGAGCGCCAGGTAGTTGGACAGCCCGGCGAACGACAGATCGGGGACGAAGCTGTTCCAGTGGCTCAGCGAGACATAGGCGGTCCAGCCGATGAAGCCGTAGACGAAGACCCCGACCGCGGCCACCGAGGGCAGGAGGACCACAACCGCCAGGATGCGGTCCAGGTCCAGGTGGGGCCCGCCGACCAGGGGAGGGGCGGTGACGGCGCCCCTCCCCGCCGAGGCTACTTGCACATCTTGTTGGCCACGCAGGCCTGCTGGAGCGCCCGCTGCGCCGCGGCCATGTTCTTGTTGGTCACGAACAGGTTGACGATGTCGTTGAACTGGGTGGCGAAGCCCTCGGGCGCGGCCGACCCGTGCACTTCGCTGGGGACCAGGGCGTTCTTGACGAAGTCCGCAGCCGACGACTGCAGGTAGGCATCGAACTTCTTGAGGTCGCAGTCGGTGCGCGCGCAGATCGACCCCTTGAGGGGGTTGAAAGCCTCCTGCCCCTCCTTGGAGCCCGCGACCTTGAGCCAGGCCAGGGCCTCTGCCCGGTGCGGCGCCTTCTTGGGCAGGCCAAAGGTGTCGGTCACGACGACAAAGACGCCGGATGTGCCCGGTGCGGGCGCCCAGCCGTAGTCGGCGCCGGCCTTCCAGCCCTTGGACGTGAAGTAGCCGGCGGCCCAGTCGCCCATGATGTTCATGGCGGCCTTCCGGTCGATCAGCATCTGGACGGCTGAATCCCACGTGCCGGCGGCGTGGTCGGCGTTTGTATAGCCCAGGATTCGGGCGAAGGTCTCCAGCGCCTTCTTGACGCCGTCTCCGGTCCAGGGCGTCTTCCCCGTCCACAGCCCGCGGTAGCCCTCGGCCCCCAGGCTGGCCAACAGGATGTCCTCGAAGAGGTGGGCAGCCTCCCATTTGTTCTTGTCGCCCAGCGACAGGGGGGTAATCCCTCTGGCCTTGAGGGCGTCGGCGACCTTGAAGAACTCCTCCCAGGTCTTCGGCGCCTGGAGCCTGTGGTCGTCGAAGACCTTCTTGTTGTACCAGAGGACGTTGCCGCGGTGGACGTTGACCGGCACCGAGTAGATCTCGCCCCGGTAGGACACGATGTCGATCAGGTCCTTGGGGAACTTGGTCATCCACCCTTCGCTCTTCCACAGAGAGGTGATTGGCTCCATGAAGCCGGTCTTGACCCAGGTGTCGGTCAGTTCGGCGCCGCCGTGGACCTGGAAGGAGTCGGGAGGGTCGCCGCCCTGCATGCGGGTCTTCAGGACCGCTTTGGCGTTGGTCCCGGCGCCCCCGGCTACGGTGGCGTTGATGATCTCCACCCCCGGGTTCTGCTTCTTGTAGATCTGGAACATGGCGTTGAGCCCGTCCGCCTCGCCGCCCGCGGTCCACCAGGAAAAAATCTCCAGCTTCTTAGCTCCCTGAGCCTGGATGCTGGAGAGTCCCGTCAGGAAGACCGCCAGGGTGAGGAAGACGAGCCAGCGGCTACACCTGGGCATCGCGGCCTGCCCCCCCTTCGCGGGTTGTGACTGAAAAGTGTGATGCCCTTTCTGCGGTGGGCGCAGCCTCTCCTGCCGGGCTCTGGGCCGCTCCATCCGGCCTGCGCCGGCCCGGCAGGAGCGGCGCTCCCGTCCGACGAATCGGCGGCGGCGATGCCACCCCGCGTCCGCGCGCCGGTTCCCCCCGACGTGCGCTTCCCGACCGGGGAGACGCCGGCTGGAGCCCGGGCCCGCGCCGCGAAGATCGCGGCCCTCCTGGGCAACCGGTATCCCGTCACCAGGCTGCCGCTGCGGCACGAGAGCCCCCTGCAGTTGCTCGTCGCGACGATCCTCTCGGCCCAGTGCACCGACGCCCAGGTGAACAAGGTCACGCCCGCGCTGTTCGCGCGGTACCGCACGGCGGCGGACTTCGCCGCCGCCGACCTGCGGGAACTGGAAGGTTACATCCGCTCCACCGGCTTCTACCGTCAGAAGGCGCGGGCGATCGTGCGGATGGCCAGGATGCTGGAAGAGCGGTTCGGGGGGGTCGTGCCGCAGACCATGGAGGACCTGCTGCGGCTCCCCGGCGTGGGCCGCAAGACGGCCAACGTGATCCTCGGCGGGGCCTTCGGCCGGCCGGGCATGGTGGTGGACACCCACGTGCGGCGCATCAGCCGGCGCCTGGGGCTGACCGTCCATGACGAGCCGGCCCGCATCGAGCAGGACCTGATGCGGCTCCTGCCGCCCGAGCAGTGGTCGGACTTCTCGCTGCGCCTGATCTACTTCGGCCGGCAGATCTGCACGGCGCGCCGGCCCCAGTGCCCGGCCTGCCCCCTCAGGCGCCTGTGCCCATCGGCGAAGTTCGCCGGCGCGCCGCCCTGGATGGCGGCGCGGCCCCGCCGTCGCCCGCCGTCTGCCCGGCGGCGCGGAGGAAGGACGGGAAGGCGCGGCAGATCGACCGTACCGGACAGGCCGCGCACCGCGGCCTCCGCGCCACACAGATCGTCGCGCCCAGGTCCATCAGCGCCTGGTTGAAGTCGGACGCCCGGCGCCCGGGCAGCAGCACCTCGGCCAGCGCCCACAGGGCGCGGTCGCGCTGCGGGGTGACTCCGCAGAAGACCCGCTGGAGCACCCGCCGCACGTTGGTGTCGAGGATCGGCGCCCTGCGGCCGTAGGCGAAGGACAGGACCGCGCCGGCGGTGGAGGGGCCGATGCCCTTCAGGGACAGCAGCGCCTCCCGGGCGTCGGGGACCTGCCCGTTGAATCGCCCCACGACCTCGCGGGCGATCGCGTGCAGCCGGACCGGCCTGATGTTGTAGCCCAGGGGATACCAGGCCTCGCGAACCGCGTCTACCGGCGCGGCCGCCAGCGCCTCGATGGACGGGTACTGCTTGAGGAACTCGCGGTACTTGGGGACCACCCGGGCGACCTGCGTCTGCTGCAGCATGATCTCCGAGACGAGGATGCGGTAGGGGTCGGTAGTACGCCGCCACGGCAGGTCGCGCTTGTGGCGGCGGTACCAGGCGAGCAGGCGGCGCACGAAGGCTCGCCGCCCCGCGGGGGTGGGGAGGGGGGTCGGGCGGGCGGGCGGACGGTGTGGGGGCGCAGGCGGCATCGTGGACGTGGCGGGGAGCGCAAACGCGGCGGGCTCCGGCCGAGCCGGAGCCCGCCGGCACCCCGAGGTGGACCAGTCTATGCCTTCGCCGCTTCCGGCTTCCCGAAGCCGACCCACAGCCCCAGGAGGCCGATGACCAGGTGGATGAGGTTGTAGAGGACGTTCACCGGGAACAGGCCGAGCACGCTGCCGCCCCCCAGGAACCCGACGAGGGCGACCAGGGTGTAGATGATCCCGAAGGCCTGGGCGCCGACCTTCACCGAGGTCCCCGTGAACCCCAGATAGGCCAGGATCACACCGCTGATCAGGTGGATAAGATTGTGTGTCGTGTTGAACTGGAGGGTGATGAATTCGGAGGTGAAGAACCCGATGACGCCGAGGACGATGAGGATGACGCCGACCCACTGGCAGTACGTCTTTGCCATGGCAGACCTCCTTTCGTCGTCACGGTGCGCCCGTGGTATTCGTCGTCGGCACGGGCCATTCCTCCGGAGGAGTCGACGTGCCCGCAGCGGAATCCACTGTGCACGTCAGCTCTCGAGGTGATGCCGTCCATGCGAACAGGTCGGTCCACCGTGCTCGCCCGCCGGGGCATGATCGCCACCGGCCATCCCCTGGCGTCGGCGGCCGGTCTGCAGGTGCTGGCCGCGGGCGGCAACGCCATCGATGCAGCCGTCGCGGCGGCGGGCGTCCTGGGGGTCGTGCAGCCCATGATGAGCGGGCTCGGCGGAGACACGTTCATGCTGGTCTACCGCCGGGGCGAGGGTCGGGTCTGGGGCGTCTGCGCCAGCGGCCCTGCGCCCGCTGCGGCGACCCGCGGCTACTTCATCGACCGCGGCTATGCCACGATGCCGCTGCGCGGGATGCTGGCCGTCTCGGTCCCGGGGGCCGTGGCCGCCATGGAGGAGGCGCTCCGGCGCTGGGGCACCGGCCGGTTCACCCTCCAGCGCCTGCTAGAACCGGCGATCCGGTATGCCGAGGAAGGTGTCCCGGTGACGCGCAGGGTGGCGGGGTGGTTCCGTGAGACGGCGCCCGTCCTGGCCCAGTACCCGTCGTCGGCCGCGGTGTATCTGCCCGGCGGCCGGCCGCCGGAGGAGGGCGACATCCTGGTGCAGCGCGACCTGGGGGCCTCATTGCGCACGGTGGCCGCGGGCGGGGCCGAGGCCTTCTACCGCGGGCCGATTGCGGAGCAGATCGTCGCCTACAGCCGCAGCCACGGCGGGCTGTTCGAGGCTGACGATTTCGCGCGGTACAGCGTAGACGTCCACACCCCGCTGCAGACCACGTACCGGGGCCTCACCGTCTTCGCCACGGCGCCGCCGTCGCAGGGCTTCCTCCTCCTGGAGATGCTGAACCTCCTCGAAGGCTTCGACCCCGTGCCCTGGGGATCGCCCGACGGGATCCACCGGGCGGTGGAAGCCAAGAAGCTGGCCTATGCTGACCGCCTGGCCGCCGTGGGCGATCCGCGGTTCGTGGCCAACCCCCTCGATGTCCTGCTGGACAAAGCCTACGCGGCCCGCCGCCGTCTGGAGATCCACCCGACCCGGGCCGCCGAGGCGCCTGGCCCGGGGTTGCCCGCCGAGGTGCCCGGCGACACCACGTACTTCTGCGCCGCCGACGTTGAGGGCAACCTGGTGTCCTACATCACCAGCCTGTCCGCCATCTTCGGGTGCGGCGAGGTCGTCGAAGGCACCGGCATCATGCTGAACAACCGCGCCGGCCGGGGGTTCGAACTGCGCGAGGGGCATCCGAACTGCATCGCGCCCGGGAAGCGGACGATGCACACCCTGACGCCATACATGGCGTTCCGGGATGACACCCCGTGGCTTGTGTGGGGGACACCGGGCGGCGACGCGCAGCCGCAGTGGAGTCTCCAGATCCTGCTCAACCTGATCGAGGCGGGCATGGGCCTCCAGGAGGCGATTGAGGCGCCCCGATGGCAGAGTTTCCCGGGGACCGATCCGGCCACGATCGGCACGCCGTTCGAGCTGCGGGTCGAGGACGGCTTTCCGCCCGAGACGCTGGCCGAACTGGAGCGCCGCGGCCACCGGGTGCGACCGCTGGCGTCTCCCGAGGGCGGCGGAGGCGCGCAGGCGATCCTGGTGGATGCCGAGCGGGGGCTGTACTGGGGCGGTTCGGACCCGCGGGTGGACGGCTGCGCCATCGGCATCTGAGAGGGCGAGGCGCCACCTCGACGACTAACTGCCGGCCTCCGCCTGCACCTCGAAGGGGCGGTCTGCGGGGAACAGCTCGATCCAGACGGGGCCGGGCGGCAGTACGATGTCCCGTCCGGAGGCGTCCGCAAGCGTCAGCGGTCCGGCGACGGTCCGCTTCCACGTTCCCTCGGCCATGCGCCCCTCGGTGAGCACGACCAGACGTCCGTGGCCGACCAGGTTGATCCGGCTGCTCGGGCGGCCGCGGACCAGCTCGTCCCGCCACTGGATGAAGAGGACGAGGATCGACGCCGGTGCGACCTGTATCCCGGCGGCATCGAGGTGCGGCCGGCCGTCCTGCTCGCGCCGGTAGCGGCGCTGCGCCGCATCGTACCGGTAGCGCACTGCATACAGCGGCCCGTAGTCGAGCGAGACCGCACCAGCGGGCGCGGCGCTGCGGGGAACGGTCAGGTGCTCGTAGGCGAATCGGTACGGCAGGTATCTCCGCCTGGTCTCGATCGGGCGTGTGCGCAGCGCCGTCTGGAGTCCGTCGATGCTCGTATAGAGGTTGTGGGGCATCGGGCGGGCCGGGTCGCGCCAGAACGGTGCCGGTGTCCAGAACTCGTTGATCACGGGCAGCCTCTGGTTGACGATCATGGTCTGGGCCTCGGCGCTGAAGCCGGCGTGGACCAGGACCGCCCCCAGGTCCTGCGCCAGCTCCAGCATGTAGCGCCGGACACTGCGGATCGGACCGACTACCGGCGGGGCCTGCCGGCAGAAGGCGGTCAGGAAGCGTGTGATGCGCGCCTCGGTCGGTACCGCGAAGACCAGACAGGCATCGGCCAGGCCCGCCTGCGGGCGCGCCGGCGGCGTGTTCTCGATGACCAGCAGCAGGATGGGGTCGCGCGGGCCCCCGGGGAGGAACACCTGGTTGGGGTCCGGCAGAGGGAGACTGGGCTCGCGCAGCCGCAGCCAGACCTCGTCCCTGGGGAGGCTGCGCCAGGCAAAGGCCGCCGCCGCGAGGACGACAGCCAGCGTGGCGGCCCAGATGCCCAGTCGTTGCTGCAGTGTCATGGACGTGTAAGATTATACCCGCGGGAGGAGTCCGCGGGATACGTCAGGAGGTGATGTATGCCGGATGCGCGCCGCGAACGGACCCTCGTCTTCCTGAAACCGGACGGGGTTGCCCGCGGCCTGATCGGCGAGATCGTGGGACGCTTCGAGCGGACCGGCCTCAAGGTCGTCGGGCTGAAGATGATGCGCGCGACCCCTGATTTGCTGGAGCGACACTACCCGTCGGACGAAGGGTTCCTCCGCACCCTGGGCGGCAAGACGCGGGAGGCGTTCGAGGCCGCCGGCCTCGACGTGCGCCAGGAGACCGGCACCGACGACCTGCTGCTCATCGGCAGGCAGGTCCGGCAGTGGCTGATCGACTTTGTCGCCTCGGGGCCGGTGGTGGCCTTCGTGCTGGAGGGGACCCACGCGGTCTCTGTGGTCCGCAAACTCGTCGGCGACACGCTGCCCTATCGGGCGGCATCCGGTACGATCCGCGGGGATCTCTCGGCGGACTCGCCTGCGGTGGCCAATCTCCAGAAGCGGCCGGTGCGGAACCTGGTCCACGCCTCGGGCACGCTGGACGAGGCCGCCTTCGAGATCAACCTGTGGTTTGCCCCCCACGAACTCCACGACTACCGGCGGGTGGACGAGGGGCTGGTCCTAGGGTAGCACTTCGCCCAGGACCCAGCCGCTTCCCGCCACGACCATGTCGGCGCGGGGCTCGACCGGCACCACCCCGCGGTCGGCGACCAGCGAGACCGTCACCCCCGCGGTGGCCACCCGCATCCACCAGAAGACCGCACCCGTGGCCGCGTTGACCAGCTCGCGCGCCTCGCAGAGGATCCCGGTGACGAGCGCGGTGGCATCGGCGTCCGCGTCGGACTCATCGACGCCGAAGTGAATGCTGGAGCTGAACGACTGGACCGGCGGGCGGTACGACACGTCGCGGACGGCGTCGTAGGCCTGCGCGTCGGGGTAGAGGGTGGCCTCGTGGAGGATGACCGCCAGGCGCAGCGTCACGATGGCCCCCGGGCGGAGCCGGCCGCGCACCGCCGCGTAGTTCACCAGGTCCACCCGCAGCGGGAACAGGCCTGAATAGGGTTCGTCCGCCTCGGTGGGGTTGAGCCACCCGTCGATCCAGCCCTCGAACGCCTCGTCGTCGGATGCGCCGGAGCCCGTCAGTGCGAGGCGGTAGGTCTCGTCGGTGGCAAAGAACGGCGTGGCCAGCACGGCCTCGCCGGCCAGGGTGGCCTGCGCCCAGACCTCAGGGCCGCCGCCGGGCGCCCAGCGCACGAGGATCCGCCCCCCGGGGATGGCCACGCGCTCCCCGGACTGGACGGCCCGTTGCGCAAGCGCCCAGTAGTCTCGGATCTCGCGGACGGGGAACCCGATGGCGGTGAAGTGACTCGACATGCGCCTGGTGCCCTTCTTCCCGGGATGGCCCAAAGACCCCTCCCGCGAGAGGAACCTTCGCAGCGGGCCGGCGAAGAACTTCTTTTGCAGATGAGCGCGGGCGCGGCGGGGGAGCGCCTGCCGGAGGGGCCTCGTCGATGCGGATTCGGTATCTCGTCGTGGCGGCGGTGGGCGTGCTGCTGGGCCTGGGGATCGCCGCCCTGCTGGTGACGATCGTCGTGCGCCAGCAGGAGGCCCGGTTGACCTACTTCAAGGTGGTGGACATCCCACTGGACGAGCCCGACCCCGCGGTCTGGGGACGGAACTTCCCCCTCCAGTACGAGGCCTTCGTCAAGACGATGCGCACCTCCGAACTGGTTCGCTACAGTGCGTTCGGACGGTACGGCGGCTCCGAGGCCTTCTCGAAACTCGACAGGCACCCCGACTACGTCAGGATCTTCGCGGGGTACCCGTTCAGCGTCGAGTACAACGAGGACCGCGGCCACATGTGGGCCCTCAGGGATGTCCAGGCCACGAAGCGCCTCGGGGAGGCCAAGCCGGGCACGTGCATGACCTGCAAGAGCAGCGACGTCCCGCGGCTGATGCGGACGCTGGGGGCCGCCCAGTTCTACGCCACGCCGATGAAGGATCTCCTTGCGACACAGAACGTCAGGCATCCCATCGGCTGCGCCGACTGCCACGACGCCGGGACCATGGCCCTGCGGATCAGCAGGCCGGCGTTCGTGGAAGGGATGCAGGCCCGCGGGATCGACGTGCGTCGGGCGACCCGCCAGGAGATGCGCACCTACGTCTGCGCCCAGTGCCACGTGGAGTACTACTTCCGGGGCGCCGGGAAGTACCTGGTCTTCCCCTGGGCGAAGGGCCTGACGATCGAACGCATCGAGGCCTACTACGATGACCTGAAGTTTGCGGACTGGAGCCACGAGGTTACCAGGGCGCCCATGATCAAGATGCAGCACCCCGAGTTCGAACTGTGGTCCACCGGGAACCACGCCCGGTCCGGGGTGGCCTGCGCCGACTGCCACATGCCCTACCGCCGGGTCGGGGCGGTCAAGATCAGCGATCACTGGGTCCGCACGCCGCTGGCGAACATCCAGAACACGTGCATGACCTGCCACCGGCAGTCCGAGCGCGAGCTGCGGTCGCGGGTGCTCGAGGCCCAGGGCCGTACCTTCCAGCTGCTCGGCCAGGGCGAGCGGGCGATCATCGACGCCATCGCCGCGATTGAGCAGGCGATGCGGGAGGGGGTGGCAGACGAGGCGCTGGCCGGGGCCCGGGCGCTGCACCGTAAGGCCCAGGCCCGCTGGGACTTCATCAGCGCTGAGAACAGCATGGGCTTCCACAGCCCCCAGGAAGCCGTGCGGATCCTCGGCGATGCCATCGACATAGCGCGGCAGGCGGAGATCGCCGCCCTGCGGGCCCCGCGGCCGAAACGGTAGCCGGCCGTCGTGCGCCCCTGGAGCCTGCTCGGCCTCGCCCTGACCGCGCTGGCCGGCCTGGTGGTCGGGCTCGGCGCCTACACCTTCGTCTACGGGAAGGGGTACTCGTACCTGCTGGATGATCCGGCGGCCTGCGCCAACTGTCACATCATGCGCGACAACTACGACGCCTGGACCGTGGCGACCCATCGAACCGTGACCTGCAACGAGTGCCACGTCCCCGGCGCCGCCCCCGCCAGGTACCTCTCAAAGGCCCGCAACGGGTTCTTCCACTCCTACGCCTTCACCTTCGAGGACGTGCAGGTGATCCGGATCAGGACGGGCAACCAGCGCGTCCTCCAGGCCAACTGCCAGGGATGCCACGAGGGGGTGGTCATGCACGTCCAGCCCCCGGGCGCCGAGCCCGTGAAGTTCTGCTTCGACTGCCATCGGGGGGTCGGCCACGGGTTCTAGCGGCTGGGCGTCAGTAGCGCGGCCAGCCGCCCAGGCCGTCGGGCACGGCCCTCCCGTGGTACCGGAGGATGCGGGCCACAGAGCGGATGTGGTAGCGCTCGTGGTAGAGCAGACGGCGGAGGACTTTGCTCAGGCTCCACCACTGGCCGTCGGCCTCCACCACCCGGGCACGTTCCTCCGGGGTCAGCCGCATCAGCCGCCAGCTCACCGTGACGCGCGCGCGGGTGAGCCGTTCCACCGGATGCCTGACCCGACCCATCGCCGGCAACGGACCCAGGCGCAGCCGTTCCAGGTAGTCGCGCTCGCTGAAGGCCACGTGCAGCAGGTGCGCTTTGATCGTCCGCATCTGCCCGGGCCGGCTCCAGTCCAGGGCCGCCCTCGGCAGCCCCTCCAACAGCCGAAGGGTGTCGGCCCGCATGTCGCCCATCAGGCGCATGCAGCGCACCAGGTCCTCCCCGGTGACCGGAGGCCGTTCGAAGCCGTGCAGCGCCGCGTACCCTCCCCACCGCAGGCGCACCGGAACCCGATGGCGTTCCGTCACCTTCACGGCGATCCGCCTCGGTGGATCGGACAGTTCCCCGTGGGACTCCAGCCACCGGAGGTACGCGGTGACGGCTTCGGGGAGGGCGCGCAGCGCGGCCCGCTGTGAAGACATGTTGACGAACAGGCCCGGCAGCTCCGCGATCCAGACGGTGCACCAGCCGTCGTGCCCGACCTCGAGCGAGGCGGAGTAGGCCGCCTGCCTCACCCTCGTGCGTCCCATCGGATCCCCGGCGGCCCCCAGGAGCGGCGCGATCTGGTGCACCGATGTCCTCCAGGTACCGCCACACCTGTACTATACCCTTTGGGGGAAGTCTCATGGCAGCGCACACCGTGCGGTTTCCCGACGACTTCCGTTGGGGGACGGCGACCAGTGCCTATCAGGTCGAGGGGAACAATACCGCCAGCGACTGGTGGGACTGGGAGCAGCAGCCCGGGCGGATCAGGAATGGCGACCGCTCGGGCCTCGCCTGCGACTGGTGGCGCCACGCCGAATGGGACTTCGACCGCATGGTCGGCCTGCACCAGAACGCAGCACGGCTCTCGGTGGAGTGGAGCCGGCTGGAGCCGCGGGAAGGCGCCTGGGACACATCGGCGGAGGTGCGCTACCTGGAGATGCTGCGCGCCCTACGAGAGCGTGGGATCGAGCCCCTGGTCACCCTCAACCACTTCACCCTCCCCCGGTGGGTCGCCGAACGCGGCGGCTGGCTGTGGGACGGGATCGTGCCCGCCTTCGCCGCGTACACCGGGCGGTTCGTCCGCGCTGCGGCGGGCGCGTCCTTCGGCGGTCGGCCCCTGGTGGACTTCTGGGTGACGTTGAACGAACCGGTGGGCCACCTCATCAGCGCCTACTTCCTGGGGCGGTTCGCGCCGGGCCGGACGAGCCTCTGGGACCTGGCGCGCGCCCTGGTCCGGTCGGTGCGCGCCCACGCCGCGGCCTATCACGCGATCCACCGGGCGCAGCCTGAGGCCCGGGTCGGGCTCGCCGCCTACCTGCGCCCCGCGCAGCCGGCCAACCCGCGGTCCCCGCTCGACCGGTGGCTGGCCGGGCGGCTCGACGAGGCCACCAACTGGATGTACCTGAACGCCCTCGTCACCGGCCGCCTGACGACGCCGCTCGGGGTGAGCGTCCGCATCCCCCACGCGGCCGGCACGATGGACTACATCGGCGTGAACTACTACACCCGTAGCCGCGCCGCCTTCGACCTGCGCCGGCCGCGGCACCTGTTCATCCGGGACGAGCCGGCGCCCGGGGCGGTGGTCAGCGACGGCGGCTACAGCGAGATCTACCCCGAAGGCCTGCTGGCGGTGCTGCGGAGAGTGCGCGACTACGGCCTGCCCGTCTACGTCACCGAGAACGGCCTGCCCGACGCGGACGACGACCTGCGGCCGGGGTTCATCGTGGAGCATCTTCGCCGGGTGCACCAGGCCATTGCGGAGGGCTGTCCCGTGCGCGGCTACTATCACTGGTCCCTCGTGGACAACTTCGAATGGGCGGATGGCTGGAGCCTGCGGTTCGGCCTGTATGCGCTCGATCCGGCCACGCAGGTCCGCACGGCGCGGCCGAGTGCGGCGCTCTACGGGGAGATCTGCCGACGCAACGCACTCGTGTGAGGATCCGACGGCTGCGGGCACCTCA
>JAVKHQ010000018.1:0-66509 GCA_031459875.1 Candidatus Fervidifonticultor sextus
CGCTGGATGACGGCGAGGCGGTGTCGCAGTACACTCTCCTCGAGGGTCATCTGCCCACCCCTTCCCAAGGTCTTGCTGGTACCAAAACCTCGGTTGGAGCTTGGGCGATGGTCCTCCTGGTTTCACCAAGGCCAGACCCTCAAGTGCAAACACTACGTCCAAACAGGACACACTAGATCAGATCCTGTCCGTCCCACCGCACGATGCGGCCGGCGGCGATGATGCCGTCGATGCGCTGGAGCTCGCCCGGAGCCAGGACCCGCAGGTCCTGCAGCGGGTCGCCGTCGACCACCAGCAGGTCGGCGGCCAGCCCCGGGCGCACCGCACCGGTCACCCGCTCCAGCCGCAGCGCCCGGGCGGCCTGCGCGGTGGCCGCGCTCAGGACCTCGCGCGCGGTGTACCCGCACCCCGCCAGCAGGAGCATCTCGAGACCGACCGAGCCATAGCGGAACAGCGCGTTGCCGCCGGAATCGGTCCCGGTGACCACCCGCACCCCGGCCTCCCGCGCCAGACGCATCCGCTCCTGCATGCTGGGCACGACGAACCCCATCGCCTCCAGTTCCCGCTGGCGCGCGGCCTGAGCCAGCGGCACGTCGCCGCGGGCTTGCGCCTCCTGCAGGAAGTGGCCGACCGCAAGAGTCGGCACCAGCCACGTCCCCTGCCGGGCCATCTGCGCTGCCAGCGCGCCGTCGAGGAAAGTTCCGTGCTCCAGGGTGTCCACGCCGGCCTCCAGGGCGATCTCGATGCCAGCGCGGGCGTGGGCGTGGGCCGCCACCGGACGGCCCCACCGGTGGGCCTCGTCGACCGCAGCCCGCACCTCCTCCAGCCGGTACTGCGGCAGGCGGGGATCCTGTCCCGGTGAGGCCAGGCCCCCGGTGACGCCCATCACCTTGATCCAGTCGACGCCGTGTGCGATTTGCTCGCGCACGGCGCGCCGCACGGCCTGCTCGCCGTCGGCGGTCAGGCAGCGCCAGTGCACGTGCCCACCGGTGGGCGTGATCCCCAGGCCCGCTGCGACGATCCGCGGCCCCGCCACCCACCCGGCGGCCACCGCCTCCCGCAGGTGCACGTCCAAGTACGCCCGGCACCCCAGTACGCGCACGGTGGTGACGCCGGCCAGCAGCGTGCGGCGCGCGGCTTCTACGGTGCGGAAGGCGTGCAGCCCCTCGGGTTCGCCCGGGCGCCGCGAGGTCGGGTAGTCGCCGTAGGGGAGCGGCTCGCCGCCGATCAGGTGGGTGTGGGTGTCGATCAGCCCGGGCATCACCGTCCGATCGCCGACGTCGTAGCGCACAGCGTACTCCGACGGCACCGCGAGCCCGGCCGCGGCCGCGACGATCCGGCCTGCGTCCACCAGCACTGTAGCGCCGGCGAGTTCACCCCCCCTCTCCGTCGAGCACACGGGCGCCGGTGGGCGCAAAGCGCGATGGCGCCTTCACGGCCAGGGCCCTGCCCCGTCAGGGTGCCTCGACCAGGTGCATCCACTGCAAGGCGTCGCGGATGCCGAGGTCCGGGTACCCTTTCACCCGCCTGTTCATGGCCAGGATTTCGGTCTGGTAGTAGATCCACACCACCGGGACGTCCTGGTAGATGAGTTCCTGCAGCCGGTGGTAGAGCTCGATCCTCCTGCGCCGGTCGATGGTCTGCCGGGCGGCGGCCATGAGCCGGTCGACCTCGGGGTTGGAGTAGCCGTAGTGGTTGTTGACCCCGCCCGTGGTGTACTCGGGGGTCTTGTCGGGGTCGGGCGGCGTGATGCGCCAGCCCGTGCGCGCGTCGTAGTCCCCCGGCAGGGCGTTGCCGCGCCGGATGTAGACGGACCATTCCTCGGCTACAAGCCGGATGTCGGCACCCAGCTGCTTCCACGCCTGCTGCGTGACCAGGGCCATCTGCTCCCGCACCGGGTTGCCCCGGTCGACCATGAGCTCGAACGCCAGCCGCCTGCCGTCCTTGACCTGCGGTCCCAACCACGACCTCCCGCCCGCGCACGGTCGCACGCACGCTGTGTCCGGCGAGGTTCTCAAAGCCGGTCACCTCATCGTCGACAGCGAGCCCCCGGCACTGGGCCTCGTCCAGCACGGCCGTGCTCAGCGGGTGGCCCGAGCGCGCCTCGGCCGCCGCGGCCAGCTCCAGGACGGCATCGGCGCTCCACCCGTTCACCCCTTCGACGTCGGTGCGACCCTGCTGCCCGGATCCGCGCCGATGCTGCACAGGCCCAGCGCTACGGCAACGCCACCGACGCCGACGAAGATGCCGTGCGCCGCCAGTGCGTCTTCACCACCCACACGCCCGTGCCCGCCGGGCACGACCAGTTCGGCATGGACCTCGTCCGCCAGGTGCTGGGCGCCGAGCGCGCCGCGTTCCTGGAGGCATCGCCCGCCTGCCCCGGCGGCCTTTTGAACATGACGGCGCTGGCGCTGTACCTCTCGCGCTACGTCAACGGCGTGGCGATGCGCCACAGCGTGATCTCGCGGCATCTCTTCCCTGCCTACCCGATCAACGCCATCACCAACGGCGTGCACGCGGTCACCTGGACCTCGCCGCCGTTTGCGCGGGTGTACGACCGGCACATCCCCGAGTGGCGGCGTGATAACCTCTACCTCCGGTACGCGGTCGGCATCCCGTTGGAGGAGATCCAGGCTGCACACGCCGAGGCCGAGGCCGCGCTGTTTGCCGAGGTGGAGCGCCGCACCGGCCGTCGCCTGGCGCCCGGGGTGCTCACGCTGGCGTTCGCCCGCCGCGCGCCGCCTACAAGCGGGCCGACCTGCCGCTGACGGACCCCGAACGGCTGCGGCGCATTGCCCGGCAGAGCGGAGGGCTGCAGGTGCTCTACGCCGGCAAGGCGCATCCGCGCGACGACGACGGCAAGGCGCTCATCCGCCGCGTGTTCGGGATCGCGGCCGCGCTGCGGGATGCCGTGCCCATCGTCTACCTGGAGGACTACGATCTGGCGCTGGCGCGCCTGCTCTGCGCCGGCGTGGACGTCTGGCTCAACACCCCGCAGAAGCCGCAGGAAGCCTCGGGCACCAGCGGCATGAAGGCCGCCCTCAACGGCGTGCCCAGCCTAAGCGCCCTCGACGGCTGGTGGATCGAAGGGCATGTTGAAGGAGTGACCGGGTGGGCGATCGGCAACAGCAGCCCGCGCAGCGACCCCGTCGCCGAGGCCACCAGTCTCTACGACCAGCTCGAAGCGGTCATCGTGCCCCTCTTCTACCAGCAGCCCGAGGCCTTCCTGCGGGTGCGCCGTGCAGCCATCGCGCTGAACGGCGCGTTCTTCAACGCGCAGCGCATGCTCGATCAGTACATCAGGAACGCGTACCAGGCCGAGTAGCGCGCCTGGCGGCGGATTCCGGTACAGCATCCCCTGCACACCCGAGACCTGGGCAATCGGCGCCGACGTGCGGACTGTGGCTCTTCCGGAAATCGGGTGGGTAGCTGAACCCGGCCGTGCTATGCTCGTGGTCTCACAGGACGAGAGGAGGCCACGAGCGTGCGCGACATCGAGCTGTACCGAGCGATTTTGGGGCTCACCCCGCCCTGGCAGGTGGTGAACGTAGACCTGGACATCCCCAGCCAACAGGTGACCGTGAAGGTGGACGCCGGTCCGGGGCCGTTCCCCTGCCCGGAGTGCCAGGCTCCCACTCCTGGATATGACCGGAAACTGCGCCGATGGAGGCATCTTGATACCTGCCAGTTCATCACCTGGATCGAGGCCGAAGTCCCCCGCGTCGAATGCCCGCGCCACGGTGTCAAGCAAATCCCAGTCCCGTGGGCAGAAGGCGGCAGCCAGTTCACGGCCCTCTTCGAGCGCCTGGCGATCGACCTGTTGCGCGAGTGCTCGGTGGAGGGTGCCGCGGCCATCCTGCGGATCAGCTGGGACGAAGCCTGGGGCATCAAGCAGCGGGCCGTGCGGCGGGGGCTTGCCCGGCGCACTCGCCGGATCCCAGCCCACCTGGGGGTCGATGAAAAGGCCTTCGCCAAGGGCCACCGCTACTTCACCCTCGTTTCGGACCTGGACGCGGGCTGTGTGCTGTATGTGGGCGACGATCGCAAGCAGGAGAGCCTGGACCAGTACTGGCAGAGTCTCACCCCGGAGCAGCGGGAAGGGATCGAGGCCATCGCCATGGACATGTGGGAGCCGTATGTCCTGTCCACTTGTGCGCATGTGCCGGAAGCCGAAGAGAAGATCGTGTTCGACAAGTTCCACATCGCCAAGCACCTGCACGAGGCGGTGGATCGGGTGCGGCGGCTAGAAGCGCGCCTGCTCCGCCGGGCTGGAGACGATCGGCTGGTGGGCACCAAGTATCTGTGGCTGATGCGCCCGAAGGACATGAGACCGGAACAGCGGGCCACGTTCCGAGCGCTGCTGGCTGGCGAGCTCAAGGTGGCGCGGGCCTGGGCGCTGAAGGAGCGCTTCCGTCAGTTCTGGGAGTACACATACTTGGGAGCGGCGCAGCGGTTCTTCGGTCGCTGGTTCTGGCGGGCGAGCCACAGCCGGTTGAAGCCGATGGCAGAGGTAGCCTGGATGATCCGCCGCCACCTGCCCAACGTCCTGACCTACCTGCGCCATCGGATCACCAATGCGGGGCTAGAAGCTGTGAACGCGATGATCCAGTGGGTGAAGAGGACCGCCCGGGGGTTCCGGAATGCCGAGAACTTCAAGACGGCGATCTACTTCCATTGCGGAGGGCTCGACCTCTGCCCACACGAAAGCCGGTAGAGCCTACCAGCGAGTCCTCGACTCGCCCGCCGTCTTGGCAGCAGACAAGCAGGCGCTCCGAGACCTCTACCTCACCCTCAATCCCATCAGCATCCGGGACGAGCTCAACCACCGGCTGCAGAGGCTCTGGGCCCTCCGCTCAGAGTAAGATCTACGATGAGTCAACAGGTCCACGGAAAGTAAGGTTTTCAGATGAGTCAACACGGGGGGGAGCCATTGCCTCCCGACTCGACGTGGGATGAGCCGCGGTTAGGCGGAACGTCGCACAGAGCAGCACTGACGCGGCCGGGGTGGGGAAGGCAGATGGGGATGCGACGGTGCGCCTCAGTTGCCCGCTGGGCGCCGCGGGAAGTTCACGTGCGTCGCTGCGCCACACCGCCGTGCCGGATTCGGCGGCGGGCACGTCTCCCCCAGCATCCCGGCCGCGCCATCTTGCGCTGCGTGACGATGATTCAGCCGACGGGCAACCCCACAAAGAAGCGAAAACGCGAGCGCGAATGGAAGCACTCGCCCTCGCGGTGCTTCCTCTTCGGCAACCCAGCCGGCCACCTTGGTCTTCGTGGCCCTGAGGCTTTGCGTCCCCGGATCGCTCCGGGTTTGCCCGTTCGGAGGTCCGCCAGTATTCAGTTACCTCACAGTATACCCGACTCCGCCGATTCTAGCAACAATCTTTTTGGGCGCACCGGCGGGACCGCCGTGCGAACTTCCCGAGAAGTTCTTCCAAACCGCTCGCGTCTTCGAAGTCTCGTAGCAGGGTACATACCGAAGTGCCACCGGCTGGCCGTGCCGGGGAGCCCGCGCGGCCGCCGGGATCTCTGCCGGGAGAAAAGAGGACCACGATGTCGGGAGGAAGTCTACTGCGTCTGTGCGAAGACGCACCTGCGGTGCACCGCCCCGTTGTCATCCTGCTGCTCATCGCCGTCCTCGCCGCCTCGGCCTGCGGCCGGCCCCCCGGTCTCAGCCGGGCGGGCCGCGAGCCCCTGATCGCACCGGCTCCGCCGGCGCCGACGTCTTCGGTGGTCATCGAGGTCTTCGGCACGCCGGGGCTGCGCTTTGGAGGTTCCTACGGCGAACTCGGCGCGCCCCAGACGGTGATCGGCGTCATCCCGTCCAAGTACACCTTCCACACGAGGTCGGGATTCTCAGTCTCGTTGCAGAAGCGCGGCGACGGGGGCGAACTCGGCATCCTCGTCACGGTGGACGGACGCATCCTGCACCGGTCCACGACGAAGAAGGAGTCCGGGCTCGTCACGTTCGTCTATCAGATCTCGTCCAAGTAGCATGCCTCGGCCTACCGTCGCCGAGACCGCTGAGCACCTGGTGGCCTGGCTGCGCCGCCGCGCCGACGAGGCCGGCGCGCTGGGCGCCGTGGTGGGCGTCTCCGGCGGCGTGGACTCGGCGGTGGCGGCCGCGTTGTGCGTGCGCGCCTTCCCGCAGGCCACCCTGGGTGTGCTATTGCCCTGCCACAGCGACCCGCGCGACCTGGCCGACGCTGGGGAGGTGTGCGCGGCGCTGGGGGTCCCGCACGCGACCGTCACCCTCGACGGCGTCTACGACGCCCTCGTCGACGCGCTCCGGGCCTCAGGGCAGTTCGCGGAGCACCCCCTGGCGCTGGCCAACCTTCGTCCTCGCCTGCGGATGACGACCCTCTACTACTTCGCCAACCGGCTCAATCGCCTCGTCGTCGGCACCGGCAACCGTAGCGAGGCCTACGTGGGCTACTTCACCAAGTACGGCGACGGCGGGGTGGACGTGCTACCGATCGGCGGGCTGGTGAAGGCCGAGGTGCGGGCGCTGGCGGCGCACCTGGGGGTCCCGCGGGCCGTCATCGAGCGTGCCCCCTCGGCCGGGCTGTGGCCGGGGCAGACCGATGAAGACGATTTGGGACTCACCTATGAGGCCCTGGACCACTTCCTCCTGACCGGTGAGGCCCCCGCCCCGATGCGCGCGCGCATCGAGCAGTTGCATGCCGCCAGCGAGCACAAGCGCCGCCCGCCGTCTGCGGCCGATCTCCCGCGATAACCCGCCGCGTTCGCATTTCCGCGTGCGCTCTTCAGCGGTACAATAAAAGTTACGGCATCGCTGGAGCGACCATGCTGCAGGGTCTCCTGGCGCCACTGCGCGAGGCGCCGGGCTACAACACAGTCCGCCGGGCACTGGCCGACGGGGCCCCCGTGTCCATCCTCGGACCGGGCGAGACCGCAGCGGCGTTCGTGCTGGCGGCGGTGGCGACCGATCCTGCGCTGGCCCTGCGCGCGGTCCTGGTCGTGGCCCCCACCGACGACGCCGCCGGGCGGCTCGCCGGAGACCTCGGGACGCTGCTGGTCGGCACGGGGGCAGCCGTCCACCTATACGCCGACGCCTCATTGATCCGCGAGCGCCTCGCGGCGCTGGACGCGTTGACCGCGGGTGCCGGGGTCGTCGTCGCCTCAGCGGCCGCGAGCTGCACGCCGCTGCTGGGCCCCGAGGCGCTGGCGGCGGTGACGACGCGCATCCGCCCCGGCCAGACGCTGCCGCGCGATCGGCTGGTGGCCGGCCTCCAGGCCGGCGGCTACGAACGCGTGGGGCTGGTGGCCAATCCCGGCGAGTTCGCAGTCCGCGGCGGGATCATCGACCTCTTCCCGCCTGACGCGCCGAGGCCGGTCCGCCTGGAACTGTGGGGTGACGAGGTGGATTCGCTGCGCGGGCTGGATCCGCTGGCACAGCGCAGCCTGGAGCCGCTGGACGAGGTGGTCGTCCGCCCCGTGCGCCTGCAGCCCGAGGGCGGGGGCGAGCCCCTCCCGGCCTATCTGCCCCCGGACGGCCTGCTGGCCCTGGTGGAGGCTCCGGAGGCCGAGGCAGTCGCGCGCGGGCTGGCCGAGCGCGCCTCCCGCACCGGCGGGCCTCCCATGGTGGGGTGGCCGGAGATGCTGGGCGCGGCCGCAGACCGCAGGCGCCTCGCCATCTCGACGGCCCGGCCTCCGGCCGGCGACTGGCGCGAGGTCCGGCTGCCGAGTGTCGGCGTCGAGGCGCAGGGCGGGCAGACCCACCAGCTGGCCCAGCTGCTGGGCGCGCTGGCCGCCGACGGGCTGCGCGTCGTCATCGCGTCGGCGCAGGCCGCCAGGGTCTGCGGCATCCTGCGCGACGCGGGCGTCGCGATCACCTTCACAGAAGAGGTCGCCCTTCCCCCCGAAGCCGGTCGCATCATCGCGGTCCCGATCCCGCTGGCGCGCGGATTCCGCCTGGAGGCGGCGGGCCTGGCGGTCGTCACCGATGCCGAGATCGTCGGCTGGCGGCGGCGGCGGCCCCGCATGCGCTTCCTGCGCGATGGCGAGCGGGTCTCGTCGTGGACCGATCTCGCGCCCGGTGACCTGGTGGTCCACCTCCATCACGGGATCGGCCGCTACCGGGGCCTGGTCCGACTGCAGGTGGACGGGGGCGAACGCGAGTACCTGCTGCTCGAATACGCGCAGGGGGACCGCCTCTACGTGCCCTCCGACCAGATCCACCTGGTCCAGCGCTACATCGGCGGCGAGGGGGAGCAGCCGAAGATCCACCGACTGGGCGGCGCCGAGTGGGATCGCGAGAAGCGCCGCGTCAAGGAAGCCGCGCGCGAGATGGCCGCCTCGCTGCTGGCCCTCTACGCCGCCCGCGCCACGGTCCCCGGGCACGCGTTTGCGCCGGACACCCCCTGGCAGCGCGAGATGGAGGCGGCGTTCCCCTACACGGAGACCCCGCACCAGCGGCAGGCCATCGAGGAGGTCAAGCGGGACATGGAGGCGCCGCGGCCGATGGACCGGCTCGTGGCGGGCGACGTCGGCTACGGCAAGACCGAGGTGGCGCTGCGCGCCGCGTTCAAGGCGGTGATGGATGGGAGGCAGGTCGCCGTGGTCGTCCCCACCACGGTGCTGGCCCAGCAGCACTTCAACGTGTTCAGCGAGCGCTTCGCCAGGTTCCCGGTGACCGTGGAGCTGATCAGCCGCTTCCGCACCCCGGCGGAGATCAAGGAGGTTCTCAGCCGCACCGCCGCCGGCCTGGTGGACGTGCTCATCGGCACGCACCGCATCCTCAGCCGGGATGTACAGTTCCGGAACCTCGGGCTGGTCATCATCGACGAGGAGCAGCGCTTCGGGGTCGCCCACAAGGAGCACCTCAAGGCGCTGCGCAAGAGCGTGGATGTCCTGACGCTGACCGCCACGCCCATCCCCCGCACGCTGCACATGTCACTGGCCGGGATCCGCGACCTGACGGTGATGGAGACCCCGCCCGAGGCGCGGCTGCCGATCCACACCGAGATCCGGCCCGAGGACGACGAGGTGATTCGCGAGGCGATCCTCCGCGAACGGGCGCGCGGCGGCCAGGTCTACGTCGTCCACAACCGGGTCGAAACCATCGAGCGCGCCGCCCGGCGCATCCGACGGCTGGTCCCCGACGCGCGGGTCGGGGTGGCCCACGGCCAGATGCCCGAAGAACGGCTGGAGCAGGTCATGCTCGATTTCCTGGGCGGCCGCTTCGACGTGCTGGTGTGCACCACGATCGTCGAGATCGGCCTGGACATCCCGCAGGTCAACACCATCATCATCCAGGACGCCCACCTCCTGGGGCTGGCGCAACTCTACCAGCTCCGCGGCCGCGTGGGCCGGGCCGACCGGCAGGCCTACTGCTACCTCCTGTATCCGTCCGGGGTCCCGCTGACCCCGGAGGCCGAACAGCGGCTCCGGGCCATGGCCGAGTTCGTCGAGCTGGGGTCGGGGCTCGGCCTGGCGATGCGGGACCTGGAGATCCGCGGGGCCGGCAACATCCTCGGCCCCGAGCAGCACGGGCACGTGGCCGCGGTGGGCTTCGACCTGTACTGCCGGCTGCTGGACGAGGCGATCCGCGAATCGCGCGGCGAGATCGTCGAGGAGCAGCGGGACCCGGTGCTGGAAGTCGGCGTCAACGCGTTGCTGCCGTCAGCCTACATCCCCGACGAACACGAGCGGATCGCCTGGTACCGCCGCCTGGCCGCCGCCCGCACCGCGGAGGAGGTGGAGGTCGCGGCCGCCGAACTGGCCGACCAGTTCGGCTCGCACCCGCCTGAGGTCGCGGCGCTCCTCGACGTGGTCCGGTTGCGGATCGCGGCGCGCGGCGCGGCTGTGGCCTCCATCACCCGACAGGACGGTCGGTACCTGATCCGGTTCGCCGAGGGCGCAATCCCCGACGGCGCGCTGCAGCGCACGGTGCGGCGGGTCTTCGGGGATCGCGTGCAGGCGACGGCCTCCGGGCTCCTGGTGCGACCCGCGGGTCAGGGGTTTGCCGACCACGCCGCGGCGCTGCGCGAGGTGCTGGGGTTGGTCGCGCGGGTGACGGCACGTGCGTCCGGATCGCCGGAGGCGGGCGGTGAGCCGGTGCGCGTAGGCTGACGGCCGGCCCTAGCCGCCGCCGTCGGGCTGCGGTATGCTTGACCCTGTTCTTCTGAGGAGGGACCGGATTCCATGAAGATGCGCAGCGCGCTCCTGATCGCCGGCGCCGTCGTGGTCGTCGCGGCTGCCGGGGTCGGGGCCTGGATGCTGACCACCATCGCCCGGCGCGGCGCCGCGGTGGCCGCCACGGTGAACGGCGCGCCCATCTACTGGTCCCAGGTGGACGCGGAAATCAGGCGCACCGCCGCCCAGCTCGGCATCGACCCCGCCGGCCAGGAGTTCGCCAAGCAGCGCGACGAGATCACGAAGGCGGTCGTCGACCAACTCGTCGCCCGCCAGCTCATCATGCAGGAAGCCCGCAAGCGGCACCTCGTCGCCGCCGATAAAGACGTGGACGAACAGCTGGCCGCGATCAAGCAACGGCTGCCCTCAGAGAAGGCCTTCAATGACGCCCTGGCGCAGTACGGGTTCACCCTCCAGACGCTGCGCGACCTCATCAGGATGGACCTGACGCAGCGCCGCGTGGCCGACGTCGTGGCGCCGGTCGCTGTGTCGGACGACGAGGTGCGCACGCAGTTCGAGCGCAACAGGGCCCAGTACGACCGGCCGGCCCAGATCAGGGTGGGACACATCCTGTTCCGCGGCGGCGACAAGAGCCAGGAGGCGGTGGCGCAGGCCAAGCTCAAGATCGTCTTGGCGAAGCTGGCCGAGGGAGCCAGGTTCGAGGACCTGGCCTCGCAGTACTCCGACGACCCCGGCAGCGCCGCGCAGGGCGGCTCGCTGGGCTTCGTGGCGAAGGGCACGCTGGTCAAGGAGTTCGAGGAGGCGGCATGGGCGTTGCGGCCCGGCCAGGTCAGCGGACCGGTGAAGACCCAGTACGGGGTGCACCTCATCAAGGTCTACGAGACCAAGGACGCCGAGAAGGCCACCCTCGAGAAGGTCAAGGAGCAGATCCGGGCCCAGTTGCTCCAGAGCAAGCGCGAGAAGGCGTTCGAGGCCTGGCTGGAGGCGCAGCGGAAGAGCGCCAGGATCGAGCGCTTCCCTCGATCGTAGGCCGGCGTGCGATTCACCTTCGACGACCTCGTCGCCGTCATGGCCCGCCTGCGCGGCCCGGGGGGTTGTCCGTGGGACCGCGAGCAGACCCACGCCTCGCTGGCGCCCTACCTGCTGGAGGAAGCCCACGAGGTGCTGGAGGCGATCTCCCACAACGATCTCAAAGCCCTGCGCGCCGAGCTCGGCGACCTGCTGCTCCAGGTCGTCTTCCACGCACAGATGGCCAGGGAGGCGGGCCGGTTCGACGCCGGGGCTGTCGTGGATGGTCTCGCACGCAAACTCATCGACCGTCACCCGCACGTCTTCGGCGACGTGCGAGTGGGGACAGCTGATGAGGTGCTGGCGCAGTGGCACGAACTCAAGCGCCGCGAAGACCCGCAACGCGGCGCTTTCGACGGCATTCCCGCGTCGCTGCCCGCGCTGGCGCGAGCGCAGAAGGTGCTGGCGCGGGCCGCCTCGCGCACGGCCGGCGAACACGATGCGGCGGGCCAGGCGCCGCTGGCCCTGGCACAGGCTGCAGGGGCGGCCCGCCGCCACCTGGACCGCCTGATCGGCGCGCTGGCGCAGCCGGGCGACGCCCGGGAGGGAGCGGGCGATGTGCCGGAGCATCTGGGCGACCTCCTGATGGCCGTCGTCGCGCTGGCCAGCGCCGCCGGGCTGGACGCGGAGTCGGTCCTGCGCGAGGCCTGCGATCGCTTCATCACCGCCCAAACGGCCCCCGGATAACGGGCTTACGGGCATCCGCTCGCCCGCCAGAGCAGGAGTCCTGCGGCGGCGGCCACGATGGCCTGCGTGAGCACGCCCCACACCCAGCGCCGGCGTGCCACCGCCCAGTGCAGGCGCGGCGGGTGGGCCATGTCCGCCCCGACGAACCGGAGCGTCAGCAGGGCGATCAGGTCCGGAGCCAGCCCGCCCAGCGCCCCGAGCCCCACCCGGAGCGCCTGGGCGCCCGGACAGGCGACGACCAGCCACACGAGGACCGCGGTCCCGACCAGCAGTTCGAGCCCTGCCTCGATGAGGTCGGGGCGCAGGCCTCGACGGGACGCCGTCCCGAATGTCTCGGCGTCGGTGTGGGGGATCGCATCGAGGGCCAGGTGGCTGAGGAGGCCCCCGAGGGCGGCGGCGGCGGGGCTGGGGCCAGTCTGGCCGACGAGCGCGCCGGTCAGGATGTGGGCCAGCGGATGCATGCGTTCTGGTTCGTGAAGGGCACCACGTAATCCCCCGAGGACTCACCATGCACCGGGACAATTAAGGAGTCGGCAACCAACTCCGAACGCAGGGCGGCGTGGTACCATCAGTGTGGAGGCCCCAGCACAGGAACGGGCTTCTCGCCTCCACCGCGTTTGATGCGCCTCGACAAGTTCCTCCAGGCCAGCCGGCTGGTCAGGCGCCGGACCCTGGCGAACCGTCTGTGTGACGCCGGGAGGGTGACGCTCAACGGCCGCCGGGCCAAGCCTGGGGCCGAGGTGGAAGAGGGCGACCTGATCGGCGTGCACTTTGGGACCCGCCGGACGGTCGTCAGGGTTCGCCGGCTCCCGACGGGCCGGCCGTCGGTCGAGCCCGTCTACGAGGTCGTGGAGGACCGGCGGGAGCCGGACGCCTGGTAGCGCAGGGGCAGAAAGGAGCCGTCGGCGTGCCCACAATTGTCCGCACGACCGCCCGCGAGATCCTCGACTCGAGGGGGAACCCGACCGTCGAAGCCGAGGTCCACCTCAGCGACGGCGCCGTCGGACGCGCCGCGGTCCCCTCCGGGGCGTCGGTGGGCGAGCGCGAGGCCCTGGAACTGCGCGACGGCGACCCGGCCCGCTACCTCGGTAAGGGCGTCCGGTCCGCGGTCAGGCACGTCATCGAGGAGATCGGACCGCACCTGCAGGGACGCGAGGTCTCCGACCAGGCCGAACTCGACCGCCTCATGCTGGCGCTGGACGGCACCGACAACAAGCGCCGCCTCGGCGCCAACGCGATCCTGGCGGTCTCGCTGGCGGTCGCGAAGGCCCGGGCCGCCTCCCGCGGCGTCCCCCTCTGGCAGGACCTCGGCCACGGACGGGCTCCGCTGCTCCCGGTGCCGATGATGAACATCATCAACGGCGGCGCCCACGCCGACAACCGGCTCGACGTCCAGGAGTTCATGGTCGTCCCGGTCGGCGCCCCCTCGTTTGCGGAGGCGCTGCGTGCCGGCGTCGAGGTCTTCCACCACCTGCGGCGCGCGCTCCACGCGCAGGGTCTGAGCACGGCCGTGGGAGACGAGGGAGGGTTCGCGCCGGACCTGCCGTCCACGGAGGCCGCGCTGGAGGCCGTGGGGCGCGCCATCGAGGCCGCCGGGTACCGGCCGGGCCACGATGTCGCCATCGCGCTGGACGTGGCGGCCAGCAACCTCTACCGCGACGGGGCCTACCGCTTCGAGGGCGAAGGCGCAGTCCGCTCCGGCGCCGAGATGATCGGGTTCCTGGCCGACCTCCTCGAGCGCTACCCCATCGTCTCGATCGAGGACCCCCTGGACGAGCATGCCTGGGCCGACTGGCAGGTCCTGACCCGCCGCCTCGCGGACCGGGTCCAGATCGTCGGCGACGACCTGTTCGTGACCAATCCCGGACTGCTGCGCAGGGGCATCGCAGACGGCGTGGCCAACGCCATCCTGGTGAAACTCAACCAGATCGGCACGCTGACCGAAACGCTGGAGACCCTGGACCTCGCCCGCCAGGCCGGCTACGCCGCGATCATCTCGCACCGCTCGGGCGAAACGGAAGACACCACCATCGCGGACCTGGCGGTGGCCTCCGGAGCCGGACAGATCAAGACCGGTGCGCCGTCGCGCGGCGAACGCGTGGCCAAGTACAACCAGTTGCTGCGGATCGAGGAGATCCTCGGCCCCCGCGCCCGGTACGCCGGGTGGGGGGCGTTCCCGGCAGCCGCCCGGAGGCGGGCAGCCATCTGACGGGCGGGGCAGACCGGGCGGGACAGACCGGGCAGACCGGGCAGGACCGGACCCGGGCGCCGGCAGGATTCCAGGCCGGCACCGCGAATCGCGCGCATGGGGTACCAGGTCATCCCTGAGCATTCGCTGCCGCATCCGTCGTGCCACCGGTCGCCGCGCCTCGTCTGCACCTGCCTCCCGGCCGACGTCGCCGTTCTACGCCGCGGTGGCTGGGTCCGCTGGCGGCCGGCGCCCTGCTGCTGGCGCTGACCGCGGCCCTGATCGGGGCCTACTGGGATGGCTACCAGCTCAGACGCGAGGTCATGCGGCTGGCGCGGGAACGGGAGCAGCTGCAGAGGCGCAACGCGCAGCTGCGGGAGGAGATCAGGCTGCTCGGGGAGCCGGGATACATCGAGCGCATCGCCCGGGAGCAACTGGGGCTGCTGCGTCCCGACGAGATCGCGGTGATCCTGGTGCAGCCGACCCCGGTGCCGCCAGCTCCACCGGCCGACAGGACGGACCAGGACGCCGCGACCTGGTGGAGGCGGTTGATCGAGCGTCCGCGCGATTGACACCCCGCGCGGCCGGCGCGTATAATCCGTCGCGCGCCGGGTGCACGAGGCAGGCGCGGGAAAGGAGCGTGACATCGCCAGGATGGAAGTGTCCGCCGACAGTTTGATCGGCAGCATCGTCGAGGGCACTGTGGTCAAGATCACGCACTACGGGGCCTTCGTCGAACTCCCGGGCGGCAAGAGCGGTCTCGTCCATATCTCCGAGATCGCCGATACCTACGTCAAAGACGTCAAGGACTACCTGAAGGAACAGGAAAAGGTCAGGGTCAAGGTCCTCGGCCTCAACGAGAAGGGGAAACTCGACCTCTCGGTCAAGCAGGCGCTGTCGCCGGAAGAGCGGCAGGCCCGCACCAAGGCGCGTTCCTCGTTCGAAGAGAAGCTCAAGGCCTTCATGAAGGAGAGCGAGGAGCGGCTGCTCGACCTCAAGCGGAACACCGAGGCGAAGCGAGGCGGCCGGCGCCGCAAGTAGCCCGCGCGCCTACTCGATCCCCAGCAGCCAGACCACCTCTTCAAACGCCCGCCAGGTGATGTCGTCGCGCTCGAGCTGGCGCGAGAGCTCGGTGATGTCGTCCCGCGCGTCCAGGGCCCGGATCTGCTCGTCCATGCGCTCCAGCCGGTTGCGGATGCCGATGATCTCCGCCGACAGGGTGGCCTGGGGGAGGGCGGCCCGGATCTTCTCCAGGGCGTCCAGCTCGACCCTGCGGGCCAGCCGGTCCATCTCCTGGGCGTCCATCCGCGAATAGACCACCAGGCCGCGGCGTTCCTCCAGCGCCGCAATCGCCATCTCGCGCAGCATCTTGAGCAGCGGATCGCTGGTCCGAGCCGTCACGCCTCTCCCTCACTCCCCCGGATGCCCGCCCGGTCCGGCTCCTGCTCCGGCCGGCCGCCGTTCCTGATCACGATATTGCAGTTCGTAGAGCTTGCTGTAAATGCCGCCGCGGGCCAGCAGGCTCCTGTGGGTGCCTTCCTCGACGATCCGCCCCTTGTGGATCACCACGATGCGGTCTACGTGCTGGATCGTCGAGAGCCGGTGCGCGATGATGATCGAGGTGCGGTTGCGCAACACGCGGCGCAGGGCCTCCTGGATGAGAGTCTCGGTCTCGGTGTCCACGCTGCTGGTGGCCTCGTCCAGCACCAGCAGCACCTCGGGGTTGTGGGCGATGGCCCGGGCAAAGGCGATCAGCTGCTTCTGGCCCACCGAGAGGGTGGCACCCCGCTCCTGGACGGCCGCCCGGTAGCCTCCGGGCAGCCGCTCGATGAACGGAGCGGCATTGACGAACTCCGCCGCGCGACGCACCTGGTCGTCGCCAATCGCCGCCGTCCCCAACCGGATGTTGTCCTCGATGGTGCCCGAGAACAGGAAGACGTCCTGGAGGACCAGGCCGATGTGCCGGCGGAGATCCCGCTGCGCCCACCGCCGGACGTCGATGCCGTCCACCAACACCTGGCCGCGCTGCGGGTCGTAAAACCGCATGATCAGGTTGATGATCGAGGACTTCCCGGCGCCGGTGTGCCCGACCAGCGCCACACTCTCGCCGGGCCGGATGCGAAACGAGACCCCGCGCAGCACCCAGTCGCCCGGCTCGTAGGCGAACCAGACATCCCGGAACTCGATCTCGCCCCGCACGCGCTCGACGCGCACCGGCTCCGGCGGATCGGACACGTCGACCGGCTCGTCCAGCAGCCGGAAGATGCGCTCCGACGACGCCATGGCCGCCTGCAGGATGTTGTACTTCTCGGCCAGGTCCTCGATCGGCTCGAAGAACCGCTGCGCGTACTGGACGAACGCCACGACCAGCCCCACGCTGGCGGCACCGGCGAGGACCCGCACGCCGCCGTAGCCGACGATGACGGCCACCGAGGCGGCACTCAGCACGCCCACCGTGGGGTGGAAGACGGCAAACGAGCGCAGGGCCGCCAGGCTGGCGGCCAGGTGGTCACGGTTCAGCGCGTCGAACCGCTCCTGCTCCCGGGCCTCCCGCCCGAAGAGCTGCACGACGCCCATCCCCATGATGTGCTCGTTGAGGAAGGCGTTGATGCGCGCCAGGCGCACCCGCACGGCGCGGTACGACTCCCGCGCCTGGGCGCGGAACCGCGCGGTGAACCCCACGATGGCCGGCAACACGGCCAGGGCGGCCAGGGCCAGCCGCCAGTCCAGATACACCATGACGCCCACGATGAGCACCAGGGTGAACAGGTCGCCGAAGACCGCCACCACCCCCTGCGTGATCATCTCGTTGAGGGCGTCGATGTCGTTGGTGATGCGCGTCACCAACCGACCGACCGGCTGCCGGGTGTAGAATGCGACGGAGAGCCGCTGGAGGTGCCCGAACAGCTCCATGCGCAGGCGATACATCGCCTGCTGCCCGACCCACTGCATGACGTACGACTCCCCGTAGCGCGCCAGGAACGCCGCCACCAGGGCGCCCACGTAGGCCAGGATGACCGCCCCCAGCCCGTCGAGGCGACCGGGGGCGATGTGGTCGTCGATGGCGATCCGCACCAGGTAGGGGCCGGCCAGGCTGAACGCCGAGGTGAGCACCAGCAGGACCACGGCCAGGGCCACCGCCGGGCGGTACGGGCGGACGTAGCCCAGCAGCCGGCGCATGAGGCGCGCGTCGTAGGCGCGGCCGACCAGTTCGTCCTCGTGGAACATCACGCTCACGGCGCGCCGGCCTCCTCGGCCTCCAGGGCCTCCTGGAGCAGCTGTTTCTGGTACAGGTCGGCGTAGAGGCCGCCGGCGGCCAGCAGGGCTTCGTGGGTGCCCTGCTCCACGATGCGGCCGGCCTCCAGCACGACGATCAGATCGGCCCCCCGGACCGTGGAGATCCGGTGGGAGATGATCAGGCTGGTGCGGGTGGCGACGAACCGGCGCAGACCCCGGAGGATCTCTTCCTCGGTGCGTGCATCCACGCTGGACAGCGCGTCGTCGAGGATCAGGATGGCCGGGTCGCGGGCCAGCGCCCGCGCCAGGGTCGCCCGCTGCTTCTGGCCGCCCGACAGCGTGACCCCGCGCTCGCCGAGGACGGTCTGGTAGCCCAGGGGGAAGTCTCCCACGTCCCGGGCGAGTTGCGCGATCTCGGCGGCCTCGCGGACCCGCTGCCCGTCGGGGGCGTCGAGACCGAAGGCCAGGTTCTCCTCCAGCGTGTCCGAGAACAGGAACGGTTCCTGCGGGACCAGGCCGATCTGCCCCCGCAGGCTCGCCAGGGGGAGCCGGCGGACGTCCACCCCGTCGATCAGCACGGCGCCGTGCGTCGGGTCGAACAGGCGCGGGATGAGCGAGACCAGCGTCGTCTTGCCGGCCCCGGTCGGACCGACGATGGCGACGGTGGCACCGGCGGGAATCCGAAGGTTGATCCCGCGCAGCACCGGTGTCCCGTCATAGGCCACCGCCACGTCGCGGAACTCGATCTCCCCGCGCAGCCGGCCGCGCGCCACCGGGGCCGGGGGGTCGGCGACGGCCGGCTTCACCTCCAGGATTTCTTCCAGGCGCCCCATGGAGGCCAGCCCCTGCTGGAAGAGCGTCACCGTCCACCCCAGGGCGATCATCGGCCACGACAGCATCATGAGGTAGCCGAAGAACTGGACGAGTTGCCCCAGGGTGATGCGCCCCGCCGCGACGGCCGTCCCGCCCTGCCAGAGGACGGCGGCGGCGGCCAGGCCGAGGATCAGGGTCATCGCCGGCCACAGCGCCCCGGAGGTCCGGGCCTGCCGCAGGGACCGCAGGACGTACTCGCGGCTGGCGCGGTCGAACGCCCGGATTTCAGCCTCCTCCTGCGCGTAGGCCTTGACGACCCGGACGCCCGAGAAGTTCTCCTGCGCCCGCGCCGACAGGGCGCTGAACTGCTCCTGGACCGCCTCGAACTGGCGGTGGATGCGCCGTCCGAGGGCGACGAAGACGACGCTCACCATCGGCAGGATCAAGAGCACCACCAGTGCCAGCGGCGGATCGATGGCCACCATCAGCGCGCTGGCAGCCAGGAACATCACCACCGTGTTGGCGGAGTGCATCAGGCCCGCCGAGACCATCCGGCTCACCGCGTTGAGGTCGTTGATGGCCCGGGCCATCAGGTCGCCGGTGCGGGTGTGCTGGAAGAAGCCCTGGTGCAGCCGCTGCAGGTGGGCGAAGTAGTCGTTGCGGATCTCGTACTCGATCCGCCGGCCCGCGCCCAGCATCTTCATCCGCCAGTGGAACCGCACGAAGGCACCCCCCAGCGCGACCCCGACGTAGGCGGCCGCCAGACCCACCAGCACCCGGGGCGGGACGCCCGCGCGGATGCCGTCGATGGCCTGCCGGAGGATCCACGGGTTCACCAGCGAGAGCCCGATGGAGCCCAGGCTCAGGACGAAGCCGGTCAGATAGGCCCGACGGTGCCGCAGGAGGTAGGCGCGCAGCCGCCGGGTCTTCATCTCAGGCCTGGGCGTGGGGCGGGGCCAGGGAGACGCCCGCCGCCTCCAGCGCTGCCTGCGCCGCAGCTGCGAGCTGGGGAGCGCCGGGCGTGTCGCTGTGAATGCACAGCGTGCGCGGCCGCACGGTGATGGTCGTCCCGTCAGGCGTCGTGACCGTCCCATCGAGGGCCGCCTGAACCGCGCGAGCGGCCACCTGCGCGGGGTCGGTGATCAGGCTGCCGGGTTCGGATCGGGGCACGAGCGTCCCGTCCCGCCGGTAGGCCCGGTCCAGGAACGCCTCGTAGACCACCGGCACGCCCCGCGCACGGGCGGCGGCGGCCATGGCGGAATTCAGCGGCGCGAACACCGCGAGGCCTTCAAACGCGGCCGCGGCCTCGGCGATGGCGTCGGCCAGCCCGGCATCGGCCACCGCCATATTGTAGAGCGCCCCGTGCGCCTTGAGGTGCCGCAGGCGCGTGCCCTCGGCGGCCGCCAGCGCGGCGACAGCGCCGATCTGGTAGATCAGCATCGCCGTCAGGTCCGCCGGCGCAATGTGCATGGGCCGCCGGCCGAACCCCTGCAGGTCGGGGAACCCCGGATGCGCCCCCACCGCGACGCCGCTGGCGGCGGCGGCCCGGACCGTCCTGCGGATGACCACCGGATCGCCGCCGTGGAATCCGCAGGCCACGTTGAGGGAGGTCACGACCTTCAGCAACTCGGCATCGGCGCCGATCGCGTACGCCCCGAACCCCTCACCGCCGTCGGCATTGAGGTCGATGGATCGCGTCATCGTCGGGCCTCCCGGTCCAGGCGCTGCAGAAACCTCCGAATCGCGGCGTTGGTCGCCTGCGGCTGCTCCAGCATGACCATGTGGCCGGCCCCCTCCACGATGACCAGATCGGAACCAGGGATCCGCTCGTGGAGGTACCGGCTGTACCTGACCGGCGTCAGCCGGTCGTCCCCGCCGCAGAGGACGAGGGTCGGCTGCCGGATCCGGCCAACCTCCTCCATGACGTCGAACCGGTCTGCGGCTTCCAGATCGGCCAGCAGCGTCGGAAGGGGCACAGACCGCAGCAACGCCAGCGACTTCTCCTTCAACCGGGCCGGAGCCTGCGGCGCAAACCACATGGCGCCGAACGCGTCCACGGCGTCGGCCCGCCCGTTCCGGATTCCCTCCAGCAGGGCGGGGCCGACCCGCAGCCGCGCCCCCGTACCGACCAGGATGAGGGCGAAGACCTCCTGCGGATACCGCAGCGCCCACCGCAGCACCATCGCCCCGCCCAGGGAGTGTCCGGCCACGATCCATCCGCGGCCGTGGCGAGGGATCCCCAGGGACGCCCGCAGCGCGTCGAGATACCCGTCGACGCCTTCGGGAGGGTCGCCGGCACGGCCGGGCAGGTCCGCCGCCTGGGCCCTGGGGAACGCCAGGACCTGATGCTGCCAGACTAGACGGCCCCCGCCGGCTCCGTGCAGGAACAGCAGACCCTGACCCTCAACCAGCGCGGTCACCGCTCGCCGGCCCAGACTCCCGGTCGCTCATCGCCTCCCAGCCCGACCAGGAACGGATTGGTGCGGCGTTCGGCGCCCACGGTCGTGGGGGGCCCGTGGCCGTTGTAGAGCACCGTGTCATCGGGCAGGGTCAGGATGTGCGTCGCAATCGACCGCATCAGGGTCTCGTAGTCCCCTCCGGGCAGGTCGGTGCGGCCGATGCTGCCCTGGAAGACCACGTCCCCCACGAAGGCCACGCTGTCGCCGACCAGGCACATGTGACCGGGGCTGTGGCCGGGCGTGTGCACGACGCGGAACGGCGCACCGCCCAGCATGAGGACCTCGCCCGCCCGCAGGAGGCGGTCCGGTGCCGGCGGCGGGGGGACCGAGATCCCGAAGGTGAGCAGGGCACGTTCGGCGGCGACCTGCAGGACCGGCACCTCAGCCTCATAGAGCAGGAAGGGCGCGCCGGTGGCCGCCACCAGGTCGCGCACGCCGCCCACGTGGTCGAAGTGTGCGTGCGTGGCGATGATGAGCGTCGCGGTCAATCCCAGATCTGCCAGCGCGGCCAGCACCAGCGGGGCGTCGCCGCCGGGGTCGATGACCGCCGCCTCACCCGTCGCCTCATCGCCCACGATGTAGCTGTTGGTCCCGATCGGACCGAGTTGCAGGCCCTCGATGATCATGGTGAGAAATACATCATCGCGCCGCAGGCGCAAACCCGAGCAGGTAGTCGCGCGCCGCTTCCAGCCGCGAGACCAGGCGGGCGGGCCAGTCCGGCCCGGCGATGTCGGCCTCCGGCGCGAAGAGCAGCGCGTGGGCACCGCCCAGGGCCAGGCCGAAGGCGGCCCCCGGGTACGGGTCGTCCACCCAGTGGACGGAACCGCGGTCGACGGCCAGCGCGGGATCGACCGAGCGGGCGGCCTGCACCAGGCGCCGGTAGGCTTCAGCCTCGGCGAGACGCATCGCCCTGTCATTGTAGCGCATCGAGGTGACGAGGATGAACTGGACTGAGGTCTGGAAGGCCGCGCTGCCGTATGCCGCGTTCCTTGAAGCCCACGGCCAGCCGCAGCATCGCGAGCGGTGGCACCGCGTCTACGACCAGGTGATCCTGACCGGCGGGCAGCGGTCGCTGCTGGCGGGCTTCGTGCGGAAGATGCACCTGCTGTGCGTGGCCGGGGCCTGGTGCGGCGACTGCGTGGTGCAGGGGCCGATCCTCCAGCGGATCGCGGAAGCGTCCCCCGCCATCGAGGTGCGGTTTGTCGACCGCGACGCCCACGCGGATGCGCAGGAGGCGCTGATGATCAACGCGGGGCGACGGGTGCCGGTCGTGGTGTTCCTCAGCGAGGACTTCCAGGAATGCGGCCGGTTCGGGGACCGGACGCTGGCGATGTATCGCAAGATGGCCCAGGAGCGGCTGGGCCCGGCGTGTCCGACCGGGCTGGTGGTGCCCACCGACGGATACCTGGACGCGGTGGTCGCCGACTGGGTGGACGAGGTCGAACGGATCCAGTTGCTGCTGCGGCTGTCGCCGCGGCTGCGCGCCCGGCACGGTGACTGACCGTGCGTCCCCTACCCCACACGACGCCTGCGGTCCTGGCCCGGATGGCCGGCGGGCTCATTGTGTCCTGCCAGGCGCGGCCCGACAGCCCGCTGCACGGCCCGGTCTTCATGGCGGCCATGGCGAAGGCCGCTGAGGACGGCGGGGCAGTGGGAGTGCGCCTGAACGGCCCCGACGACATCCGCGCGGCCCGCACGGCGACGGCGTTGCCCATCATTGGCCTCTTCAAGCGGCGCACAGGGCGCTCGCCGGTCGAGATCACGCCCACCTTCGCCGACGCCGCCGCCGTGGTCGAAGCCGGCGCCGATCTCGTAGCGCTGGACGGCACCGGCCGGCCCCGGCCAGATGGGATGCCGCTGCCGGCCCTCATCGCCCGCATCCACGAGGAACTGGGGGTGCCGGTCCTGGCCGATGTGGCCGGGGTGGACGACGGCCTGGCCGCCGAGGACGCGGGCGCCGATGCGGTCGCCACCACCCTGTCCGGTTACGTCGACCCGGATCTCGCTCCCCCGGAGGATCCCGACCTCGACCTGGTGGCCGCGCTCTCCGGCCGCCTCCACGTCCCGGTGGTCGCCGAGGGCCGGATCCGGACGCCCACCCAGGCCCGGGCGGCCCTCGACCGCGGCGCCTTTGCGGTGGTGGTGGGGACGGCCATCACAAACCCCCGCGAGATCACCCGCTGGTTCGTCCGCGCGCTGGCGGCGGGCGAGCGGACCCGATGAACCTGGACGCCGCCATCGGGGCGGCTTGGGAGTCCCGAGGGGCCGCGGTGGAGGAGTTGCAGCGGGCCCTGCTGCGACTGGGCTATTACGGCATCCGGTTCGCCGTCGACGGCGACTACGGCCGCAACACCCTGGGCGCGGTCCTGGCGTGCAAGTACGACCTGGTCACCTTTTACGGGGTGCGGGCGGCCGACCTGGGCTACGCGCCGGTGGCCGGACACCCGGCCAGCCTGATCGCGTCGGGGACGGTCAATGCAGCGTTCGTCTCCTGCCTGCAGACCCTGCTGGCCGGGCAACGCCTGGGCGGCCACGAGCCCTGGATCCTCCCAACCCGGGCGCAGGTGGCCGACGCCGACCTCGACGTGCGCGCCTTCCTGGCCGCCGAGGCGCAGCGGGCACCGTTTCCCCCGCAGCTCCTCTGGCAGATCATCGGGGTCGAGAGCGGCGCCAGCCATTTCGACCCTCTGGGCAACGTGAAGTTCGGCATCGACTGGCTCGGCGGGTCGTACGCCCAGACGGTAAACTTTGCGCCCGCAGCCTCGCGGGAACCCTGGGTGCGCTCGCGCGGGTGGGGCCTCACCCAGTACACGCCCGCCCGGACCGCGGCCCTGCCGCGGCCGATGCCCGACTACATCCTCTCGGTCGGCGCCAATCTGCGCACAGCGATCCGGGTGTTCATCAACAAGTTCGAGCGGTTCACGGCGCGACACCCCTGCTCGTACCCGTCGGCGGCGGCCCCGTCGTACGACTGCCGCACGTGCCTGCGCGAGCGGGGGTTCGACCCGTCAACCTACAGCGACCAGCGTCAGGAGCCGTGCTCGTGGCTGAAGGGGGTGTGGGCTTACAATGGATTGACGGCGGCCGGGCGGACGTACATGGAACGGCTGATCCGGCAACTCATGTCCTGACAGCGCACCGCCAGCGTGCGGTGCCCACAGAGGAGGCGACGCATGATGCGACGAGTCCTGGTGTTCCTGGTGGCGGCGGTATTCACCCTGCCCCTGCTCCCCTCCGGCGCCTTCGGGCAGGAGCCGGTCAAGTTGACGTTCTGGTCGTGGCGGACCGAGGACAAGTGGGCCTACGACCGGATCATCCGGGTCTTCGAGCAGCGCAACCCCGGGATCAGGGTCGAGTTCATCCCGTATCGCAACGTGGAGTACAACACGATCCTCTCGTCCGCGCTGACGGCCGGAAGGGGCCCGGATATCATCCACCTGCGGGCCTACGGCGGGCTGGAGACGTTTGCGGCGCCCGGGTTCCTGGCCCCCCTGGACGTCGACAAGGTCCCAGAGCTCAAGCGGTTCCCGCTCCAGACCATGGTCGGCGCGCGCAGCCGGAAGGACGGGAAAATCTACGGCGTGCCGTTCGCCACCCAGACCCTGGTCGTCTTCTACAACAGGAAGATCTTCCGGGAGCACAACCTGTCGGTGCCCAGGTCGTGGGACGCGTTCCTCGCCCTGATGAAAACCCTCAAGGACAAAGGCATCACCCCGCTGGCCAACGGCGCCAAGGAAGGCTGGACCCTGGAAGTCCTCTCGGGCGTCGTCGCGCCCAATTTCTACGGCGGGACTACGTTCTTCGAGGCGGTGACCCGCGGCCAGACGACCTTCCGGGATCCGACGTACACCAATGCGCTGGCGAAGATGCTGGACCTGCGACCGTACATGCCCCAGGGGTTCATGGGCGTGGACTACGCGACGATGCAGCAGCTCTTCCTCAACGAACAGGCGGCCATGTTCATCGGCGGCTCGTGGGAGATCGGGTTCTTCAAGGAGCAGAACAGGAACCTGGACTTCGACGTCTTCCCGGGACCGCCTGAACGGGCCGACCAGGTCCCCTGGGTGTCGTCGTTCGCCGACGGCAACTACGGGATCAACGCCAGGACTCCGCACATGGACGCCGCGGTGAAGTTCATCCGGTTCACGGCCACGACGGAGTTCGGGCAGATGTTCACCGACCTGCTCAGGCAACTGTCGGCCGTCCCGGGCGTGGTGGTCAGGGACCCGATCCTCCAGCACGTCCAGGCCATGAACCGCAAGGCCACGCCGTATATCATGCTGGTCGGCTTCCGCTGGCAGGCCCCCACCGGCTCCACGCTGCTGCAGAGCGCGCTGCAGGCCATGATGGCCGGGCAGATGACACCGGCGCAGGTGGGCGACGAGGTCACGCGGGGACTGAGTTCCTGGGTTGATGCCTTCAGGCGGTAGGCGGGAGGGGCGGGCGGAGGCCGCTTCGCCCGCCCCTGCGGTCGCGGGGGTCTCTGGAGCGCGCGCTCCTGCCCGAGGCCTGAGCCTGCAGACCAGCCGGCGGCTCTGGCTGGTCATCTTCTTGGGCCCGGCCGTCGCCCTCTTCGCGACCTTCGTGACCTATCCGATCGTCTCGGCGCTCGCCTACAGCGTCTATGGATGGGAAGGCATCGGCCGGCGGGAGTTCGTCGGCCTGGGCAACTTCGTCCGCCTCTTCGAGACCTACCCCTACCCGCGACTGCTGGCGAACGCCTTCTGGCACAACGTGATCGTCTTTGCGCTCACCATGCTGGTTCAGAACCTGGCGGGGCTGGGCCTGGCGCTCATCCTGGCGAGGGGCCCCGTGGGGGCGCGCACCTACCGGGTCGTCTTCTTCCTGCCGGTGACTCTCTCGCTGGTGATCGTCGGGTTCATGTGGGCGCTGTTCTTGAACCCCGTCTTCGGGATCGTGAACAAGGCGCTGGCCGCCGCCGGACTGGCCGGCCTGGCGCGGCCCTGGCTGGGTGACCCCCAGACCGCGCTGGTGACCCTGACGCTCATCAACGCCTGGCGGTGGCTCGGGTTCCCGACGCTGGTCTTCCTGGCCGGGATCCAGGCCGTGCCCGACGAGTACCTGGAGGCGGCGCGGATCGACGGCGCCGGGGAGGGGGAGGTGATCCGCCGGATCATCCTGCCGCTGCTGGCGCCCTCCGTCACCATCATCGTGACGTTGACGTTCATCGGGGCCTTCAACTGGTTCGAACTGCCCTACGTCGTGCAGGGCGTCTCCGGCCCGCCCAACCGCGCCACGGACGTGCTCGGGTTGCTCTTCTACCGCACGGCGTTCGGCGAGGTGGACACCGGACTCCAGGATATCGGGGTCGGCTCGGCCATCGCAGTCCTGATGTTCATCGTGATGGGCGCCGTCGCGACGTTCGGCGCGCTCTACCTCCGGCGTCGAGAGATCGAACTGGCATGACTCCCGCCAGCAGACGGCCGCGTTCCCTCTGGTCACCGCTGGCCCACGCGGTGCTGATGGCCAATGCGGTCCTGGTGCTGGTCCCCATGGTGCTCATGGGCCTGTCGGCATTCAAGACGACCCGCGAGATCTTCCAGCGACCCTTCGGGCTGCCGGCAACGTGGAGCCTGGCCAACTTCCAGCGGGTCTGGGTGGAGGCGCGTTTTGGAGACTACTTCCAGAACAGCCTCATCGTCACCGTGGCATCGGCCGCGATCCTGGTGGTCCTGGGCGCCATGACCGGCTATGCCCTCGGACGCTTCCAGTTCAGGGGCAACGACCTGCTCTACGTCTACTTCCTCAGCGGGCTGCTGCTTCCCATCCGGCTCGCCATCATTCCGCTGTTCATCCTGATGCGCAACCTGAACCTGCTGGACACGCTGTGGTCGCTGATCCTCATCTACGCGGCCTCGGGGCTGCCCAGCGCCGTGTTCATCCTCACGGGATTCTTCCGCACCCTGCCCGCCGACCTCGACTCCGCGGCCCGCATCGACGGTGCCAGCGAGTGGGTCATCTTCACCCGGGTCATGCTGCCGCTGGTGCGGCCGGCCCTGGTGATCGTCACGATCTACAATGTGATCCCGATCTGGAACGACTTCTTCTTCCCGCTGGTCTTCATCAAGTCGGACCGGCTCAAGACGCTGCCCCTGGGGATGACGACCTTCTTTGGCCAGTACTACACCGACTACGCCGCCCTGTTCGCCGGACTCACGCTGGCGGCGCTGCCGGTCATCGCCCTCTACGTGGTGCTCTCGCAGCACTTCATCCGGGGCCTGACGGCCGGCGCGGTGAAGGGGTAGCTGACCGACCGGCGGGCGGCTTCTGCGTGGAGCGGACCAAGATCAGGCATCGCCACGTCCCCTCACCTCGATCCGCAGGATGGTTTCAGGACCTCGGATCAACGCCGTACTGTCCTGAGATCCAAACCCCTGCGCCAAGGCCAGCTGGTGCAACTCGACGGCGCCGTTCATCACCAACATCGGCACTGCCATCTCGCGCGCCAGCGCGGCAACCTGCTGGATGTCCTTGTAGGCCATCTCGAGGCGGAACCCAACCCGATCGAACTGGCGGGCCAGAACCTTGGGGACCACGTACTGCAAGAGCGGGCTGTTGGCCGTAGACGACGAGAGCATCTGAAAGAGCTGCTGCACGTCCAGGCCGGCGACCGCCGCCAGCGCGAAACCCTCCGCGATGCCGGCGCTGGCGATGATCCCGATCATGTTCTGGATGAGTTTGGCGGTATGCCCGGCCCCCACAGGTCCGGAGTGAGACACACGCTGGCCCACGGCGTGCAGCAGCGGCCGCATCGCCTCCAGCGTGTGTGAATCCCCGCCGACCATGATCGTCAGCGTCTTGTTCCTGGCCCCTGACGGCCCGCCGGTGACCGGCGCACCGAGGAAGCGCCCCCCATCTCCGCCACCCGCGCCGCGTGTCCGGCGGGAAGCTGGTGCCCATGTCGATCACGGTCTAGCCAGGGGTCATCCCCTCGGCCAGACCCTGCCTGCCGAAGATCACCATCTCCACCTCACGAACCGTGGGCAGCATCATGATTGCGGCCTTGCTCCTGGCGGAGGCCTCGGCAGGCGTCGCCACCTCCGCGGCACCCCGCGCGACGAGGCGATCGACCGGCGCGCGATTGCGATGCGCCACGATCGTCACCTCATGTCCGGCTGCCAGCATGTGGCCCGCCATCGGCTCACCCATGAGACCGACGCCAAAGAACGCGACTCGCGCCATGCTCATCCCCCTGTGCTCAGGTCCAGGTTCGCGAAACCAGCCTCAGGGAGATGAGGCTATGCCCAGGTAGGAGGCGACGATCTGCGCGTTGTGCAACAGCGCCGGCCCCGGACCGTCCAGAATAACCCGGCCCGTCTCCAGCACGTATGCGCGGTGGGCTATTCGAAGCGCCTGCGTCACCTCCTGAGAGATCAGGAGGATCGTCAATCCCTCATGATTCAACCGTCGAAGGGCGGCGAAGATCTCGGCGGCCACGCGAGGGGCAAGGCCAAGCGACGGCTCATCGAGCGCCAGCAGCCGCGGCTGAGCCATGAGCGCCCGGGCAACGGCCAGCATCTGCTGTTCGCCGCCCGAAAGTGTACCTGCCAGCTGAGCCTGACGCTCGCGCAGGATCGGGAAGAGCGCGAAGACGTGCTCCATCTGCTCGCGCAGGTGCGTCCGGGCGCGCCGGCTGTAGGCACCAAGTTCCAGGTGTTCGCGCACGCTCATGCTGGGGAAGAGCAGCCGACCTTCCGGCACATGGACGAAGCCGCGCTCGCAGATGAGGTCTGGGGGGAGCCCGGCGATCGGTTCGCCGTCGAAGACCACCGCGCCCCGGGTGATGGGGTGGAGGCCAGAGAGCACCCGCAGCAGGGTGGTCTTGCCAGCGCCATTGGGACCAATGACGCTGACGAACTGGCCGGTGTCAACGGTCAAGGATACCCCGTGGAGCACCTCCAGCTCCCCGTAGGCGGCGCAGAGGCTCTCAACCTGCAGCATCGAAGCCCTCCCCCAGGTAAATGTGGCGGACCTGCGGGTCTGCCTGGATCGCGGCAGGCGAACCCTGGGCGATGACCTGGCCTGATCCCAGGACCACCACGTGCTCGCACAGGCCCATGACAATGCGGATGACGTGCTCGACCAGCAGCACGGTGATCCCCAGCTCGTCACGAATCCGTCTCACCAGGGCCACGGCGCCCTCGCTCTCAGCAGGGTTGAGGCCCGCGAAAACCTCGTCCAGCAGCAGCAACCTCGGCCCGGTGGCCAGCGCCCGGGCCAGCTCCAGGCGCTTCTTGCCGCCCAGCGTCAGCACACTGACGGGCGCGTCCACCGCACCTGCCAGACCTACGTACTGCAGCCAGTGACGAGCCTCAGCCCGGGCCTCGCGGACGTGGCGTACTCCCCGGCCGTAGAGGACGGCAGCAGCGACGTTGTCGGTGGTGGTCAGCCCGACAAACGGCCGAACCACCTGGAAGGTCCGCGCGATACCGGCCCGCGCAATCTGGAACGGAGGCAGGCCCACCAGGCGGCGGCGCATGAAGACCACGTCACCGGCATCCGGCGGATGAAAGCCCGTGATGACGTTAAACATGGTCGTCTTGCCCGAGCCGTTAGGACCGATCAGGCCAACGATGGCCCCCTCATCTACCTGGAAGCTCACCGAGCGCAACACCACCAGGCCGCCGAAGCGCTTGGAGACGCCACCGACGCGCAGCATGGCAGTTAGAGCCGCGCCTCCGCTGCCGGGACAGCCGCAGGCGGCCGGGGGGCGCGCCGCCGAAGCCGCTCCAGGTGCGGCAGCAACCCGTCGGGGAGCAGCACAATCACCAGGGCCAGCCCCAGGCCGAAGATGATGCGCGCAGCCTCTGTCCCCACCCGGACAGTGAGGAGCTCATCGACCAGCCGCACCACCACCGCGCCCAGGATCGGACCGGCCCAGGACTGCCGTCCCCCCAGCAGCGCCATGAGCACGGCCAGCACTGAGAGGTGGAGGTCGAACATGAAGTCAGGATGGATGTAGGAGCGGTCGTAGGCGTAGATGCCCCCGACCAGGCCGGTCAGCCCGGCGCTGAGGATCAATGCACTCATCTTCAGCCGCACCACCGGGACGCCGATGCTCTGCGCCGCCTCCTCATCCTCGCGAATCGCCTCCAGGCCGACACCCATCTTCCCTAGGCGCACAGCCCGCCCGGCCAGAGCGGTGACCAGGGCCACAGCCAGCATGGCGTAGTAGAAGGCACGCCGCGCCACCAGCGGCTCCCACGGCGGGAGTGTCATCCACAACCCCTCTGCCGCGCCGGTCCACGGGAGGTTGAGGATGACGGCGCGCACCGCCAGGCCCAGGATCATGGTGACCACGGCGAAGTACGGGCCGCGCAGGCGCAGGCACGGGTACCCGGCCAGGGCGGCAAACCCGGCCGCGACCGCAGCGCCAAGTGGCGCGGTGAGGAACGGCGAGAGCCCGGTCCGGACCAGGAACAATCCGGTTGTGTAGCCACCGAGACCGAAGAAGGTTGCGTGGCCAAAGCTCAGGTAGCCCGCGAACCCGCCGATTACGTTCCAGGCCACCGCCAGGGCAGCGTACATGAAGGTGGAGTACAGCAAGGCCAGCGGGTACTCCCCTGTGCCCACCCAGGGGAGGAGAAGCAGGACCACTACCAGGCCAGCAGCGACCGCCCGGCTCATCGTCTAAACAACCCCGTCGGCCGCCACAGCAGCAGCACACCCAGCGAGGCAAACAGGAGGAAAGGCGCCCAGGCGAAGGGGATGACCAGCGTGCTGAGGTTGGTCAGTGCCCCTACCAGCATACCGGCCACCACCGCCCCGAGCAGGCTGCCAACTCCGCCCACGATCACGACCAGGAAAACGAACACGAGCCACATCAGGTGGGACGCGGGGGAGAAGCTGTAGATCAGGGCCAGGGCCACGCCCGCCACGCCGGCTGAAGCAATGGCCAGGCCGTAGGTGAGGCTTGTGACCTGGCGGAGATTGATGGCACAGAGCGCGGCACCCTCAGGATTCTGCCAGACCGCGCGCACGGCTTTGCCCGGGAATGTCTTGTGGAGAAACAGGTACAGTGCCGCGATGGTCACCGCGGCCAGGCCGGCGCCGGCCAGGTGCGTAATCGGCAGAACCAACCCGCGCAGCTGCACCGCCCGGCCGGTATAAGCCACGTTGACCACCCGCGGCCCGGGTCCCCAGACAGCGGCCAGGACGTTCTCCAGCGCGGCGGCCAGCCCGAAGGTCAGCACCATGGAGACCAGCACCAGGTCACCGCCCCGCCGGACGGCGGGGCGAATGACCCCTTCGTGGAAGCCGACACCCACTAGGAAAAAGAGCGGCACCACCACCGCCAGGCTGGCCAGGGGATCCACGCCGTGCGCCGCCAGCAGGTAGACCGCATACGCTGCCCCCACTGCCAGCGCCGGGTGGACGATGTTGATGACATGCGCAACGCCCCAGATCAGGCTGAACCCGGCCCCCAGGAGCGCGTAGACAGTGCCGGTCAGGAGCCCGGTGGCCAGCGCCTGGAGCACCTGGGCCACGAGCGGACTACCGCCTCCAGGGCGGTTTGGGGTAGACCGGCTGCGCCGAGCGGCGCCCGGGCGGCCAGATCAGCTCCACCTCACCGTTGATCACCTGCGTGGCGTACTCGTAGGGTGCCGGCAGCCCCCTCTCGTCGAAGCGCAACTCTCCGGAGATGGTCTTAAACGTGGTTTCGCGCATGTACCGCACCAGCACGGCATGGCTGAGGCTCCCGGCCCCTTCGACGGCCTGCTGCAATAACTGGGCCCAGGCATAGCCGAACAGGAAGTACAGCGGTGCCCACTTCAGGTTCCACCGCTCCCGCGCCACCTGGTTCAGCTCGGCGATGCCGGGATAGGGAAGTTTGTGGTGAATGGCCGTCCCCGAGATGACGTAGTCGCCGTCAGGCCCAAGCTGGGTCACCCACTCCGGGATGAGCGTACCTATTGCCTGCAGGATCACCTTGGGATTGTAGTCCAGGGCCTTCATGGCTCTTATGGTCAGGACGCCGTCGGGGAAAAATCCGTTGGCCAGGAACATGTCCGCGCCAAGGGCCCGGGCCCGCGAGACCAGGGGCTCGGCGGACGCCAGAGGAAGGTCGTACAGCTCATCCATGACCAGCGGGATCTCCAACCGCTTGAGGCCGTCCTGAATCGATTCGCGCGCGGACATACCTACGGGGTTGTTCACAGTAATGGCCGCCGCACGCGTTGGCCTCTGCGCTTTGGGAATGTTACTCAGCCACCGCCACGCGCCCTCATACCACCACTGGCCCATCAGCGGGGGGCCGCCAAAACTGTACTTGAACCCGCGGCGGAAGGACGCCATGTGCCCACCCATGGAGATGTAGACCTTCCGGTACCGCTCGACCAGTGCCATCTGCGCGGCCGCCGCCGTCCCCGGGTACCCGCCGAGGATCAGGTCCACCCGGTCGACCGTGATCAACCGCTCGAGCAGGCTCACGGCGCGGTCCACGCTGCTGGCGTCGTCGAGAATCGTTACCTCCACCGGGCGACCGAGCAGGCCACCCTGCCGGTTGATCCTCTCGGCCCAGTAGCGGTAGCCGCGCTCCACCCACACGCCGGTATCAGCGAAGGGACCGGTTAGCGGCAGCGTACCTCCCAGGCGAATCGGCCTGGCCTGGGCCCACACACCATGGCTCAGGACCTGGGGGACCGCCAACGCTGTGGCTCCCAGGGCGGCGGACTTTAAGAACTGCCTGCGGGATAGCCTCACCTCTGCTCCTCCTTTCCCGTCACCCGGCTGGTGACGCCACCTCAGACATCAATGGGTTCTTCAATGATGGCCACCGCGCGTGTCCACGCGGCGCTGGCCGCTTTCAGCTTGTAGGGGAAGCAGGCGACCTTGAACCCAAAGGGTCGGGGGATCTTGTCCAGGTTGGTCAGCTTTTCGATCTGGCAGTACTCCCTCTCCTTGCCGTAGAAGTGGGATTCCCAGAACCTGCCGCGCACCCCGCTGGCGGCTTCCCGGAACATCACGTCGAACGGACGGTCCAGCCCCCAGGCATCGATACCTATCACCTTCACGCCTCGCTCAACCAGGTACTGGGTCGCGCTGCGTTCCAGGCCGGGGTGCAACATGTCGTAGCCGGGCTGCTTGAACGCCTTCCATGTGTCGGTGCGAACCAGGGCGATGTCGTAGGGCCTGATAACATAGCCCATCGCCGCCAGAGAGGCCTCCACATCGGCCGCAGTGATCCCCTCACCGCGCTGTTTGTGCGTCATGTCCAGCACGAAGGCGTCGCTGAGGAACCACCGCAAGGGCAACTGCTCGATGGTCCTCGCCGGTTCACCACCAGATGTGGGGCCATAGTGATAGGGGGCGTCAACATGGGTCCCGGAGTGCGACGAGAGCGTGGCCACCTCTACGGCCCAGGCATGGCCATCGGGAAAAAGGGCAGGGAGCAGGCCCTGGTCGACCTTAAAGACGTCCACGGTCATGTGCATGCCCTGCACGTGGTCGATGTACTGGATCTGGTGGCGGTTGGGCTCGAAAGCGCTGGTCTCATTCTCCAGCGTGTCGCTCAGGTCGATGAGCGTCACCCGGGTGCGGCCCACAATGTAGCTCTCCATGGTTCTCCCCCTCCTCCCCCTGCGCGAACCCGGCCAGGCCGTTACCGCTGCGCGGGGGATCGAGCCTCGGATCCGGGCGCCGCCGCCTCCGCGCCCAGCACCTCGCGGATGATGCCCTGGTAGACTGCCGGGGGCAGCGCATTCTTCAGCCGCAGAGCCACGGCCTTCACCTGCCGCACGATCTCTTCCACCTGCTCCGGGGTGGCGCGCAGGCCCTGCTCTTCCAACGTCATCTCCACGTAATTACGGCCGGTCCCGCGCCCGGCCAGCAGGCTGGGTCCGTCGCGTCCCACCAGCGCCGGCAGGTAGGGAAACAGCGCCACCTCTCCCAGGGGCGTCGCCCGGAACTGCCGCAGAATGTGGATGACGATACCTGACTCGACCTCAAACAGCCCGGGGCCGACGATAGGCTTGTTGGAGGCCGGCCGGATCTTGGAGATTTCGGCCACCATCTGGGACAGCCGGTTGAGTCCCTCCAGCCGGATGCCCGTGGGAACGCCCAGCAGGTGTTCGCACGCCACCGCCACCTCCTCCGTGGCCACATTGCCGGCGCGCTCACCCAGGTTGTTCACCGAGCAGTGCACCTCATCAACACCCGAGGCAACGGCCATCATGGCGCTGGCAGTGGCCTGGCCGTAGTCGTTATGGATGTGCAGGCCCAACGGCGTCTCCGGGAACCACTGACGGAGCCTGGAGATGAAAAACCGCATGGCCAGCGGGTGTGCCATGCCGAAGGTGTCCGAGACGGTGATGCGGTCGATGGCGCCGCGCTCGATGATCTCGCCGAAGAAGCGCTTGATGTACTCCAGGCTGGGGATGCGGAAGGTGTCCCAGCCCATGAACTCCACGTACATACCGGTTTCATCCTTGGCCCGGCGGGAGAGGACTACGATCTTCTCGATCAGCTGCTCCGGGGTCATGTTGTACGCGTACTTGATGAGGAACGGGTTAATACCGAACTCCAGGACCATTCCCGGTGCGCCGCAGGCAATGGCCGCCTGCAGATCGTCGTCACGCACCCGGACCAGCGGGGTCACCCGGGCCCGCAGCTTCATCTGGGCCAGAGTGCGGATCACCTCTCGGTCCTCCTCTGTGGCTGGCAGGCCCGGTTCAATGGATGGGATGCCGATTTTGTCCATCTCCTGGGCCAGGAAGAGCTTTTCTTCTACGGTAAAGGCCACACGTGCGGTCTGCTCTCCATCGCGCAGCGTCACATCGTGGATCACCACCCGTGCGGGAAGCCTCATCTCCCCTCGCACCTCGGGGAGATAGTTTAGCGGCGAAACCCAGCGGCCCGGGCCGAAGTACGGGCCGTCCAGCGTAATGCCAAAGGCCTCTGGTGCTGCCATCATCGTCCTCCTTCCCCAGGGGATCACTATGGCCGGTCCGGATGCGTGCCGACCCGCCGCCCCCCACGCTTCGTTTTAGTCCGTGTGATCCCGCGGGTAACCCCCCGCACCGCCGAGCCGGCACCGGCCGCCTGACCCGCGCTCATAGACGGCGGCAGGGGCGCTGCGGGAAGCACTCGGTCCGCCGTGACATCGAGCAGGAGCTCCAGCTCCGGGCCGTACGTCGCATGGAGCAGGTCAGCAAACCGGTAGTAGAGCTTGTTGGCGTAGATGTCGTGCCGGATGTAGTTGCGGATAGTCCGTAGCACGGCGGGATTCGATGTCCAGACGCCAGACCACCTGCCGTCGGAGTGGTCCATCATCAAGCCCGCGGTATCATCGGCGACCACCAGCATCTGGCCGCCGTGGCGCTCGTAGACGGTGCGCAGCATCACGTGGTGGACCGTAAACCCGACCTCCAGGTCAGGAGCGTCGAACAGCATGGCCGCAATGTGCACCCCCTGCTGGTGCGCCTGGTGCAGATCCTGCTGCAAGGCCAGCACCTGATCCCGCCATGCGCTGAGGTAAAGCTCCCGCTTCGCGTCCGCGATGATCCGCCGTGCCCGGTCCAACAGAAGATCGTAGCCATCCAGGTGCCACAGCATCTCGCGCCAGGGACGCACTGCAGTCGGCCGCAAACCACGGCGAATCGTCGCCGCTACGGTCCGAAACCGGGCTTCCCGCAGGTTAAGGTATTCATCGGCCGGCAAGGGGACGTAGGTGACCGGCCGGCCGTCGACGAGGGTGACGAGCCCCCGATCCAGCAAACGCCGCAGGGATGCGTAGACCTTGGCGGAGGGTACGCCGGAGCGCTGGCTGATCTGATTCCCGTTAGCCGGATAGGCCTGGTGCAGGGCAAGGTAGACACGGGCCTCGTAGTCCGTGAGCCCCAGCTCACGCATGGCCTCAAGGAGGCGGGCGACCGAAGGACGCATGGTTACTTACTACCAGAGTAGTAACTCCCTTTTCTGCTCGGGCCGGTCCTCACCCTGCCGACCGGGAGGACATTCCAGCGGCCAGCCGCCCCTCCCACGCCTGCCCCGGGACAGGCCTACCTAGTAAGCCAGGGACGGCGCCGAGATGAGCCGAAAGCCGACCATGAGGTCCCGGCCGCCCCCCTGAGGCATCGCTGCGGAGTACAGGTAGGGGACGCGACAGGAGGATCCAATGATTCTGGTTCATCAGCGCTACTTCGCCAAACCGGGCCTGTTGGAGCAGGTGATCCAGACGCGGGTGGAGGCGTCTCGCCGGCTCATCGAACTCGGCGTGCCCGCCGGTCACATCTGGCTTTCGGCGCGCAGCGAGGCGGGCGGCAGTGGGGTCCTCCCCGACCTCGTCTGGGAGTGCACCTCTCCGAGTCTGGAGGAACGCGAGCGCATGCGCAGGCTCCAGGAAAGCGATCCGACGTTCCATGCGATCAGGACCCGCCAGGGGACGCAGCTCGTCCAGTGGGTCCGTGAACACTACCGCCGGCTCGAGTGGAGATAGGAGGCCGTCCTGACGTGCGCCTCGGGGTCTGCGCGTGGATCTACGGGGACGCCCCGCTGGAGGACACCCTGGCGCGGATCGCCGCCGCCGGCTACGACGGCGTGGAACTGCCCGGCGAGCCGGACCGGTGGCCGGCCGATGAGGTGCGACGACTGCTGGCGCGCTACCGCCTGGCCCCGCTGGCGCTCACCGCCTCGTGCATGGTCCCGCAGACCCCCCGCGATCTGGCGGATCCCGACCCGCGCATCCGCGGCCAGGCGGTGCGCTACCTGACCGACTGCCTGCGCTTCGCCGCCGACGTCGGGGTGCCGCTGGTGCAGATGCTGCCCTCGGGTGAGACGCGCCTGACCCCACTGGCCTCGCGGGACGACGAGTGGCGCTGGTCGGTGGACGCCATGCGGGAGGCGGCGGTCCAGGCCGAGCGGCTCGGGGTGCGGATCGCTGTGGAGCCGCTCAACCGGTACGAAGCGTATCTCGTAACGACGGTCGAGGAAGCGCTGCGGTACGTGACCGACGTGGACTCCCCGTGGGTGGGGGTCACCTTTGACGCCTTCCACGCCAACATCGAGGAGCCCGACCTGGCCGGGGCGATCCGGGCGGCCGGGCCGCGGCTGTGGCACGTGCACCTGGCGGATTCGAACCGGCAGGGACTGGGACGCGGGCACCTGGACGTGGCGTCGGTGCTGGAGGCGCTGCGCGGGATCGGCTACCGGGGTGGGGCCGTCCTGGAGGTCATGCCGCCCGGCTCCGACCCGTTCCGCTCCATCAAAGATGCGAACTCCGCAGCCGTGCTGGACACGTATCTCGCAGAGTCGCTCGCCCGACTCCGGCGCCTGGACCGCCCCTGACGAGGGAAGGCCCCGCGGCAGATCGAAGGACCTGGTGAGGTGTCCCATGACGAGATCGTGGCGGCGGCGTATCCTCGCGTTGGCCGTGGTGGCCGCGGTCACGGGCGCAACGCTGCCGGAGGGCATCCGGGCAGCCGCGCCCTCTACGCCGGCCGTGGGGGAGTGCCGGCCGCAGAGCAGCGGGCAGCGCCCGAACCCCACGGCGGACGACATCGTCGACTGTACGGTTGAACAGGCGACCCCCACGCGCCTGCGCGTGCGCGTCGCCTACACCTACGCCTCGCCGTTCGGATCCCAGAACATCTGGATGGGCGCGGACGTGCTGGCCGGCGGCACCCGCCTCAAGTGGTTCGGGTTCCGGCCGGCGGCCATTACGAAGAGCAGCGGGATCGCGACGATCGAGGTCCTCTACGGGCAGAACAACCCGCCGCCGGGAAGACTCGAGACCGACCAGGTGGAGTTCTTCATGTATGTCGGGGGCGGGCAGATCTTCTACCGGAGGCTGTTCACCCTCAGGCACACCTGGCACCTGTAGCGTGGGAGGCAGCGGCATGTCGAGACTCTCGATCATCCTGGTGGTCATCCTGGGCGTGGTGGGCCTGGGCGCCGTGGTGGTCGGCGCCGTACAGATCGTGACCCGGCAACTGCATGCACCGGCGCCCGAAGCCCTGGCGCCCGCGCCGCTGCCCGCCGGCGGGGGCGCCGCGCCGGCCGGGGTCGCGCTCACCCCGAGCGCGCTGCTCCTCCGGGAGATCATCCGGTCGGTGATGCCGGCGATCATCAGCATCGTCCTCCTCATCCCCTCCAGCGTGGTCGTCCTCTCCAAGAACCGGCCGCCGGACCACCAGCGCTGGGCCACGGCGACCATCAGCAGCATCGTCACCTACTGGCTGACCTAGAGGAAGCCCGCGGCCGAGCGGGAATCAGAGGACCAGTCCCGGGGAGGAGGGGGCGCGATGCCGTTCTGGCGGTCCAGGTCCGGCAAGGTGGAGATGCTGAGCAGGGTACGGCTCTTTCGAGGGCTCTCCCGGAGGCAGCTCGAGCACGTGGCGCGGCTGGCCGACGAGGTCGAGGTTCCGGCGGGAACGCGGCTGGCGACCGAGGGCGAGGTCGGCCACGAACTCTACGTCATCGTCGAGGGGGAGGCCACGGTGACCGTCGGCCGGCGCACCGTGCGCCTGGGGCCCGGAGAGTTCTTCGGCGAGATGAGCCTGGTGGACGGCGGGCCGCGGTCCGCAACCGTGACGGCGACCACGCCGATGAAGCTGCTGGTGGTGGGGCACCGGGAGTTCTGGGGGCTGCTCAACGAGGCGCCGCAGTTGGCCGCCAAGATCATGCGCGCGCTCTCCGAACGACTCCGCGAGGCGGAGAAGGCCCACACGGCGTAGGACGACCTCCAGCCGGCCGATAGCGCGTCAGATGCGGAACCCCGCCTCGGCCAGCCGCCAGGCCAGCCGCATCGCCTGCGTCATGGGGGCAGGATCGGCCACACCGGTCCCTGCAATGTCGAACGCCGTGCCGTGGGACGGCGTCGCCAGCACGAAGGGGTAGCCGACGCCCACCGAGACTCCTCGTTCGAAACCCAGCAGTTTCGTGGCAATCTGGGCCTGATCGTGGTACATGGCGACGACCACATCGAAAGCGCCGGCGCTGGCGCGCCGGAAGACGTGGTCGGCGGGATGGGGCCCCGAGGCGTCGATCCCCTCGGCCGCCGCCATCTCGACAGCCGGCCGGATCACCCGGATCTCCTCGTCCCCCAGCAGCCCGCCTTCGCCCGCATGCGGGTTGAAGGCGGCCACCCCGATCCGCGGGGCCCGCATCCCGGCGGCCGCGGCCACCCGGTGGGCCAGGCGGACGGCGCGCAGGACGCGATCCATCGTCAGCAGGCCCGCGACCTCCCGCAGGGCCGCGTGGGAGGTGACGCGCGCCACCCACAGGAGGTCGCCGCCGCCTGGATGCGGGATTACGTTGACCTCGTCATGCTCTGCGGCCCCGGCCAGCGCGGCCACCAGGTCGTATTCGTCGCGGACCGGATAGCCGGCCCGCATGATGGCCTGCTTGTTGAGCGGCGCGAACACGACGGCATCGGCGGCTCCCTCCAGCGCCAGGCGGACCGCGTGCTCCAGCCACTGCACCGCCGCCCGGCCCGCCGCCGGGCTCATCTGGCCCAACCGCCACGATCGGTCCGCGGGGGGCAGATCCAGGAAGGGCACACCGGCGGAGGCGGGGCCGGGCCGATCCGCCGGCCGGACGGGCACGGGCACGCCGGCAATCCGCTGCGCTGCAGCCCAGGTCGCCGCGTCACCGATAACGAGGATCTCCGGCGGCGTCCACGCCGCCAGGGCCTTGACCAGGACCTCGGGGCCGATACCCGCGGGATCTCCGAGGGTCACGGCGAGTCGCGTCACGGGCCCTCCTCAGGCAGGCCTGGGTCCACTTGCGCGCCGCGGGCTCGAAAAGTATACTGTATGCCAATTCAGCAGCATACGCCCGAACCGCCGGACGCGCAACGTCCGACGGCACCCACCGGGTGCCGGGGACCGAGGGGGGAGATCGTAATGCGCCTCGTCATGGCCATGGTGCTCAGCGTGGCCCTCATGGTCGTCCCGATCGTCTCGGCCCAACAGCGACCGGTCTCCATCCGCTATCTCGGCTGGTCGTTCTTCCTCATCACGGCGGCCGACGGTCTGCGCGTCGCCATCGATCCCTACGGCAACATCGGCTATCCCTTCCCGTCGGTCGAGGCGGATGTGGTACTGGTGACCCACGAACACGGCGACCACAACAACGTGGGTCTGATCCGGGGCAGCCCGCAGGTCTTCCGGGGGCTCGCCCCGGGCGCGCGCGACTGGAACCGCATCTACCAGCGGTTGGGCGGCACGTTGATCTACGCGGTCCCCGGCTTCCACGACAACGAGTTCGGCACGACCCCCCGCGGGCTCAACGCCTTCTTCGTCATCGAGTCGGGCGGGCTGCGCATCGCCCATCTCGGCGACATCGGCCAACCGACGCTGAGCGAGGGCCAGTTGAAAGCGATGAGGACCATCGACGTCCTGATGATCCCTGTCGGCGCCGGGCCGTTCACCGTCAGCGTCGCCGACGCGAACCGGCTGGTGGACCAGATCCGCCCGCGGATCGTGATTCCCATGCACTACAAGACTCCCGTGCGGCAGCCGCCGACCTGGCCGGGGGTCGATGAACGGCCGTTCCTGGAGGGCAAGCCAAACGTCCGCCGGCTGGGCCACCACACCCTGACCCTGACGCCGGACGACCTCCCCCCGACCATGCAGGTGGTCGTCATGGAGTGGCAATGAGGCGTCCCGCGCACCGGTCCCTGCTCGCGCCTTCCTGGCGCTCCACGACGTGAACAGCGACGTGGAGAAGCATCTCCAGTTCATGCTCGACGACGGTCAGATCCCGTTCAAACCCCCAGCCAAGGAAGGGCTGCTGTGGACGAACAGGTTCATCGTCAAGTAGCCGATCGGCCGGCTCAGGCCGCGGAGCAGTCGACGCAGGCCGCTGCGGGCGTCACCGAGCAGATCGCCCGCTTCATCGTGGAGGCGCGGGAGGTCCCCGATCAGGTCCGCGCCCTCGCCACCCACCACCTGGTGGACGGCATCGCGGTCATGCTGGCGGGCGCCACGGAGGAGAGCGGCGCCATGGTGCGGGCGCACCTGGAAGACGTCGGCGGCCGTCCCCAGGCCACCGTGCTCGGGACGCCCCTGCGGGCACCGCTGCAGCTGGCGGCGTGGGCCAACGGGACCGCCGGCCACGCAATGGACTACGACGACACGCAGCTGGCTACCGATCCCCGGAGCGTCTACGGGCTGCTCACCCATCCCACGGTGCCCACGCTGGCCGGTGCGCTGGCGGCCGCCGAAGACGTGGAGGCCTCGGGCGCCGACCTCCTGGACGCCTACATCATCGGGGTCGAGGTCGCCTGCCGCATCGCCGATGCCGTCGACCCCCGCCACTACCGCGACGGCTTCCACTCGACGGGCACGATGGGGGTCTTCGGGGCCGCTGCGGCTGCGGCCCGGCTCTACCGGTGCGATCTCGATCAGACCCTGCGGGCGCTCGGCCTGGCCGCCAGCATGAGCGCGGGGCTGCGCGAGAACTTCGGGACGATGACCAAGCCGTTCCACGCGGGCCGCGCGGCCGAGAACGGGCTGCTGGCCGTGCTGCTGGCCCGGCGCGGGTGGACGGCCGCCAGGAACATCCTGGAAGCCAGGCGCGGCTTCTACAGGGCCGCCGCCGGCGGGTACGACCCTGCGAAGATCGAGGGGGTGTTGGGCCGCCCCTACTTCTTCGTCGCACCCGGCATCTCCATCAAGCCCTATCCGTCGGGGTCGCTCTCCCATCCCGCCCAGGATGTTTTGCTGGACCTAGTGCGCCGGCACGACATCCGGCCGGAGCAGGTCGAGCGCATCGACGTGGGGGTCCACTCGCACGTCCCCCACGCGCTGATCCACACGCGGCCGACCACGGCCCTGGAAGGCAAGTTCAGCCTGCAGTTCCAGATGGCCATCGGGGTGCTGGACCGGGCGGCCGGGCTGGCGCAGTTCACAGACGCCAAGGTGCAGGATCCCCGCACCCGAATGCTGATGGAGCGGGTGCACGTGCACGTGGACCCCGAGATCGACGCGCTCGGGTACAACGAGATGCGGATGACGGTGGCGATCACCCTTGCGGACGGCCGCCGGATCACCGGTCGCGCGGACGCGGCCAGGGGTCATCCGAGGAAGCCGATGTCCCGCGACGAGCTGGCGGGGAAGTTCATCGAGTGCGCGTCCCTGGTGATGCCCCCGGAGCGGGCGTCGGCCGCCCTGGCGCGCCTGTGGGCCATCCGGCAGGTCCCGCGGATGAGCGACCTGATGCCGATGCTGGTTGGGGCACCGCCCGGGCCCCGACCGGCCTGAGGAGGCCCGGGAGCCGCGGCGTGAAGACCTACCGCCTCGCCGTCATTCCCAAAGACGGGATCGGCCGCGAGGTGATCCCCGAGGGCCTGAGGGTCCTGCGGGCCGCCGCCGTGCAGTTCCGGCTCGGCATCGAGGCAGAGGAGTTCCCGTGGGGGTGTGACTACTACCTGCGTTGCGGGACCATGATGCCGCCAGATGCCCTGGTGACCCTGCAGAGGTTCGACGCGATCTACCTGGGTGTCATCGGCGATCCGCGGGCGCCGGACCACGTCTCGCTGTGGGGGCTGCTGCTCCCCATCCGCAAAGCCTTCGACCTCTACGCCAACGCCCGGCCCTTCCGGCTCCTGCCGGGGGTCCCGTCGCCGCTGGCGGGTCGTGCGCCCGAGGAGATCGACATCCTGTTCGTCCGCGAGAACACCGAAGGGGAGTACGCGGGCATCCGCGGCAGGATAGCGGTCGGCACGCCCCATGAGGTGGCGATCCAGACCTCCGTCTACACGCGGCGGGCCACCGAGCGCATCCTGCGCTACGCCTTCGAGCAGGCGCGGCGTCGCCGGCGTCGGCTGGCGCACATCACCAAGTCGAACGCCCTGCAGTACACGGCGGTGATGTGGGACGAGATCGCCGCGGAAGTGGCGCGCGACTATCCCGACGTGCACGCATGGAAGCTGCACGTGGACGCGGCCGCCTACCACATGGTGCTGCACCCCGACTGGTTCGACGTCATGGTCGGCTCGAATCTCTTCGCCGACATCCTGACCGACCCGGGCGGCGACAGCACCACCGCGCAGGTCGGGGAGGCCGTCGTCGCAGCCCTGCGGGCCGGAGCGCCTCGATGAGCGACCTGCTGGTCACTGAGAACGTCCCCACGCGCGACCTGGTCCTGCGGAAGCTCCGGGACGCGATCCTCTCGGGCCGGTTCCAGCCCGGGCAGCGGTTGCTGGAGCGCGAACTCGTGGAGCAGATGGGGGTCTCCCGCACGCCCATCCGCGAGGCCATGCGCAAGCTGGAGTTGGAGGGCCTGGTCACGACCACCCCCTACAAAGGTCCGGTCGTGACCACCCCGACGCTGGAGGACGCCCAGGCGCTGTTCGAGGTGCGGGCCGCGCTGGAGGGCCAGGCGGTGGCGCTGTTCACCCGGCGGGCGAACGGGGTCGCGCTCGAGCGGCTGCGCGCCTGCGTCAGCCAGGCGGAGCGCGGGCTGCTGCGCCGCCACCTCCGTGAGGTCCTGGCGGCCAACAACGCCTTTCACGATGCGATCGCCGCCGGCTGCGGCAACGCCCTGCTGGAATCCATGCTCGCAAACCTGCGGGCCCGCATCGTGCTGCTGCGGGTCGAGTCGCTCTCCTTTCCCGGCCGCCCCCCGCACTCCGTCGCCGAGCACCGTGCCATTGTGCGCCGAATCGCGCGCCGGGACGCCGCGGGCGCGAAACGGCTGATGGAGGCCCACATCATGCACGCCTGGCGGGCGGCACGGGCGCAGCTGGCGCCGGGCAGAAGCCGATGAACGCCCCCACCCGCCCGCTGCGCGAACTCCCGGTGGCCGCCTTCCTCGTGGCTTTCGGGAGCCTGGTGGTGGCCGGGGCCAGGCACATCCCCTCGGGGGTGCCCACCGATCCGCTGGGCCCACGGGCCTTCCCCATGGCGCTGGGAGCCGGCATCGCATGCTGCGGGGCCCTGCTGGCGGCCGCGACCGCGCTGTTCCGCGGCCAGACGGCGCGCCCCGGCATCCTGGCCGATGCGGATCCGGACGATGAGGCCGCACCGGGCCCCTTCTCCCCGGGGCGCCTGATTGCTGCCGTGGGCGCGACGCTGGGGTATCTGGCCGCCTTCGAGCCCCTCGGCTACCTGATCACGACCCCCCTCTACGTCGTCGCGATCCTGCTCGTCCACGGCGGCGCGGCGCGGCGGTCGCTGTGGCTGGCCCCGCTGCTGATCACCGCGGCCCTCTACGCCGTGTTCCGCTTCGGCCTCCTGATCCCCGTGCCGGTGGGACTGCTCGAACGCCTCCTGTAGCGGTGAGGCGCCGATGAACTTCCTGGAGAACCTGCTCGCCGGATTCTCCGCCGCGGTGGCGGGACCGGGGATTCCCGTGATGATCGCCGGCGTCGCCTGGGGCACCATCGGCGGCGCCATCCCCGGCATCAGCGGGGCGGTGGCGATGTCGCTGGCGCTCCCCTATACCCTCAGCCTCGATGCCGCCACCGCCCTCGTGATGCTGGCGGGTGTCTGGGCGGGGGCGAACTACGGCGGCTCGATTCCCGCCATCCTCATGCGGATGCCGGGGACGCCGGGGGCGGCGGCCGCGCTCTTCGACGGCTACGAACTGAAGCGCCAGGGACTCGCCGCCAAGGCCCTGGGCGTCTCCCTCGTCTGCGGAACCATCGGGGGCCTCATCAGTGTCGTCGTCCTCATAGCCCTGGTGGTGCCGCTGGGCAACGTCGTGCTGGCCTTCGGGTCCCCGGAGGTCTTTGCGCTGGCGCTCTTCGGCCTCACCCTCCTGGCCGGCCTCACGGAGCGGAGCTTCCTCAAGGGCCTAGCCTCGGGGTACTTCGGCCTCCTCCTGACGACCGTCGGCATCGACACCCTCACCGGGTCCCTGCGGTTCACCTTCGGGCGGTCCGAACTGCTGAGCGGGCTCGACATCGTCTCGGTCATGGTCGGCCTGTTCGCCGTCTCGGAGATGCTGGTCCAGATCGCCCACCCCTCCCGTCGGGAGGCGGTCCCGGAAGGCAACGCCTACACCGCCTTCCCGACGCTGGCCGAACTGCGCAGTGTGTGGCGGGCGACGGTCGTCGGCACCGTCGTGGGACTCATCGTCGGCATCATGCCCGGCGCCGGCGCGACGGCATCCTCCTTCGTCGCGTATAACGAGGCGCGGCGCTGGTCGAAGCGCCCGGACCTCTTCGGCAAAGGATCCATGGAAGGCGTGGCCGCGCCCGAGACGGCCAACAACGCGGTACAGGGGGGAGACCTGGTGCCGACGCTGGCCCTTGGCATCCCCGGCTCGAACTCAGCCGCCATCATGCTGGCCGCGCTGATCCTCCACGGCATCGTCCCGGGACCCTTCCTGCTGAACAAGCACACGCACCTGGTCTTCACCCTCTTCGCAGGGCTGATCCTGGTGAACCTGTTGATGATCCCCGTGGGGCTGGTCATCCTGCGCGGATGCCTCCTCGTCCTGAGGCTGGACCGGCCGGTGCTCATTGCCGCGATCCTGGCCATGATCGTGATCGGGACGTACGCGGCCGACCTCTTCCTCCTCAACCCGCTGCTGGCGCTGTTCTTCGGCGTCGTCGGCTACGGCATGCGGCGCTACGGATTCTCGCCGGCCGCCGCGGTGCTGGGCTTGGTGCTGGGATTCCTGGTGGAGAGCGAACTCCGGCGGTCGCTGCTCATCTCGTACGGCAGCTGGACGATCTTCGTCGTGCGCCCGATCTCGGCCGTACTGCTGGCCCTGACCCTGGGCGCAGTCCTCTACCCAGCCGTCATGTACCTGAGAAGCCGGCAGCACGCACAGGCGGCCGGCGCAGGCCTGTCGTGAAGCGCACGAACTCAAAGGGGGGATGAGTCGTGAAGATCGGGTGGATCCGTGTCATCTGGGTGTGCGCCCTGGGGGCGCTCCTTGGGTTCTTCAGCCTCTCGAGGCCGGCGCTCTCGCAGCCGGCTGACTACCCTACCCGACCCATTACCTTCGTCGTCGGGTTCGCGCCCGGCGGCGGAGCGGACGTGTTCGCCCGGGCCCTGGCCGACGCGCTGAAGGGAATCCTCCCGCAACCGCTGGTCGTCGAGAACCGCCCGGGCGCGGGCGGTACCGCGGCCAACGCCTACGTCGCCAGCCGGCCGGCCGACGGCTACACGATCCTGTTCGCCCACGCCGGCTCTTCGATCATCACCCCGCTCATCACCAACCAGCCGCAGTTGAAGTGGGACGCCTTCGATCCGCTGGCCCGCATCCACGCCGAAGAGGAGTGGTTGATGGTCCGGCCCGACGCGCCGTGGAAGACGCCGGAGGAGATGGTGACCTTCGCGAAGGCCAATCCCCGCCGCCTGCGCGTGGCGGGGTCCGCCATCGGGGGGATCGACAGCTTCGTGGCGCTGTCCTGGGGGAAGGCCGCCGGGATCGAGGTCCAGTACATCCCGCACGAAGGGGGTGGACCGGCCACCCTGACGTTCCTGGGCGGCAACGCCGAGGTCCTCATCGGGAACGTCTCGGAGGTGTTCCAGCACATCGAGGCCAGGCGGATCGTGCCCTTCGCTGTGGCCAGCGAGCGGCGCAGTTCCATCTTCCCCCACGTGCCGACCCTCAAAGAGAAGGGGTGGGATGTGGTCTACGTCCAGTGGCGCAGCATCCTCCTGCCTCCCGGCGTGCCGCCGTCCCGCGCGGCCGTGCTGACCGTGGCGCTCCAGCGGGCGCTGGGCACGGACTCCTGGAAGCGCTTCAACGCCAACGCGAAGGCGATCGACCTGTTCCTCGGGCCGGCCGACTTCCGCCGCTTCCTCACCGAGGAGGAGGCGCGGCTGGCGCGGATCATCGACGAACTGGGGCTGCGGCGGCGGTGACCGAGGCCCGGCCATCCAGACACACCGCAGAGGAGGACACCGTGAGCGACCATCCCGAGCCGACCACCACCCAATCCGACGAACGCCTGACACGCGGTCGAAGGGTGCGCGAGCAGATCATGGGGGCGGGAGTTCCCCCGGGGACCCCCGCCACCCAGGAGCTGGCGCCCTTCTTCTCGCGCTGGATCTACGAGAGCGTCTTCGGCGATCTGTACGGCCGTCCGCACCTCGACCTCAAGACGCGCGTCCTGATCACCCTGGTGGCCCTCTCCGTCCAGGGGCGGATCCCCCAGCTGCGGGGATACATCGGGGCGGCGCTGCGGCAGGGATGGACGCGTGAGGAGATCGTGGAGGCCATTGTGCAACTCGCCCCCTACCAGGGCGTGCCGCTGACGCACGACGCACTGGCCGCCGCCAGAGACGTCTTCGAGGCGCCGCCGCGATGATCGCCTCCATGGCGCCCACCGCCCGGCGCATCATGGAGCAGGTCCTGGCTCTGCGCCCGGGCGAGCGCCTGGTCATCGTCACCGACTATGAACGGCCGCGGTCCATCACCGACCTGCTGACCACCACTGCGGTGCTCTACGGAGCGACCCCCGTGGTGGTCATGATGCCGGCCCGGGAGATGGGCGGGGAAGAGCCGCCGGCCGCGGTGGCGGCGGCCATGCGGGAGGCGGATGCCATTATCGTCCAGACCTCCCACTCCCTGACCCACACCAATGCCGAGCGCCAGGCCCTGCGCGCCGGGGCGCGCGTGTGCAACATCCGCGAGGTGGACGAGGAGATGATGGTCCGCGGCGGGATGACCGCGGACTACGACGAGGTGGACCGCATCACGCAGCGCGGCGTCGCGCTGCTGTCGGCGGCCTCTGCCGCGCGCGTCACGACGCCGGAGGGCACCGACCTGCGCATGACGCTGGCGGGCCGACCCGCCTTCGGGCTCTCGGGCTTTGCCCGGGAACCGGGACAGTTCTCGGGCCTCCCCGATGGCGAGGCGGCCATCGCCCCGGTCGAGGGCACCACCGAGGGCATCCTCGTCAACCCGTACCTGATCGAGAAGATCGGGCCGGTCACCGAGCCGTTCACCCTGGAGGCGACCTCCGGCCGCATCGTGCGCGTGGAGGGTGGGGCTCAGGCGCAGATGCTCAACGCCATCCTCGCCCGCAAAGATCCGGGAGGCCGGAACTTCGCCGCCGAACTGGCCCTGGGCACCAACCCGGCCTGCCGCCTGATTCCCAAGAGCCGCGAGGTCAAGAAACGGCTGGGGCAGGCCCACGTGGCCCTGGGCGACAACCTCAGCCTGGGCGGGGAGGTGGACAGCGCGATCCACCTGGATGTCATCCTGCTCCGCCCGACTGTGGAGCTCGACGGCACCGCCGTCCTGCGCGACGGCGAGCCGCTGTTCGCTGTTGATGGGTAGCACCCTGCAAGATAGCACGCGTCTCAGAAGGGGGGATGATGACGATGCTGTACGCACTGCGGGCCGTCGCCGCAGCCCTGGTGACCGCCCTGGTGGTCGGCACCGCAGTACTGGCCCAGGGCACCTATCCCAGCAAGCCCATCACGCTGGTCACCCACTCCAGCGTGGGCGCGGGGGGCGATCTGTTCCTCCGCAACCTGGCCAAGCACCTGGAGGGCATCGTCACCGTGCCGATCGTCGTCGAGAACCGGCGCGGCGGCGCGTCGGCCACGGCGGTCTCGTACGTGGCCACGAGCCCCACCGACGGCCACATCCTCTACGGCTCGACGCCGACCATGCTGCAGACGCCGATGCTCACCCAGACCCGGCACACCTACCTCGACCTGCAGCCGGTGGTCAACGTGTTCTTCGACCCGATGATCCTCTACGTGCGGGCCGACTCGCCCTGGAAGACCCTTCCGGACGTCATCGCCGCGGCGAAAGGCAAGCCCGGCCAGATCCGCTTCGGCGCCTCGACGCCGGGCTCGGTGGAGCACATGATCGCCCACCAGATCCAGAAGGTGGCCAAGATCCAGGTCCAGCCGGTCACCTTCGAGGGCGGCGGCGACCTGCTGCTGGCCGTCCTCGGCGGGCATGTGGACCTGGGCGTCGGCGAGTACGCGGAGGTGGCCGCCCAGGTGGAGGCCCGGCAGGTTCGCGTCATCAACTCCTTCACCGCCACCCGGATCCCGAAATCCACGATCCCCACAGCCAGGGAACAGGGCATCGACATGGTCGTGGAGAAATTCCGGGGCCTGCTCGGCCCGAAGGGGATGGACCCGGGCGCCATCGCCTACTGGGAGCAGGCCGTCAAGCGGGTGCTGGACAGGCCGGCCTACAAGCAGTACTACGAGTCGGTCTACCTGGTGCCGGCCTACATGGACCACCAGCAGTACCGGTTCTACCTGGACCGGATGAACCAGACGCTCCGTCGCTACCTGAAGGAGATCGGCGTCATCAAGTAGCAGCCATGCGGCGCGCGGACCTGCTCGTCGGCGTCGGCCTGCTGGTCGTCGCGATCCTGTACTACCAGCAGACCTTCGCCATCACCGTCGGGTTTGCGTCCGACCGGCTGGGGCCGGCGTTCTTCCCCCGGCTGCTGGCGCTGGCCCTGGGGTCCTGCGCGGTGGCGCTGAGCTGGCGCTCGATCCGGGGGCGGTCGGACCCCGGTCCCCTGCCACCGGTCCAGGCTCGTCTGTTTCTGGCGACCCTGGGGCTGACGGTGGCCTACGCCCTCCTCCTCCCATCGCTCGGCTACCTGCTGGCCACCCCGCTCTACGTCGTCGCGGTCGTGGGCGTGTTGGGCTACCGTCACCCCGGAGGGCTCGCCGCCGCTGCGGTGGGGATCACGGGGGTGTTGTACCTGGTCTTCGTCCGTGCGCTGAAGGTGCTGGTCCCCATGGGGCCGTTGGGCAGGTAGGGCGATGCTGGAACGCTTCGCGTTAGGCGCCCAGATCGCCCTCCAGCCGCTCTCGCTGCTGATGATGCTGTTCGGGGTCGCCTGGGGCATCATCGGCGGCGCCCTGCCCGGCATCTCGGGGTCCATCGCCATGGCCCTGCTGCTCCCGCTCACGTTCGACATGGACCCGGCGGTGGCGTTGATGATGCTGGCGGGCGTCTACATCGGGGCGATGTACGGCGGATCCATCACCGCGATCCTCATCCGCACGCCCGGGACGCCGGGCGCGGCGGCAACCGTCATCGACGGGTACGAACTGCACAAGCGAGGGCTCTCGGGCAAAGCGCTGGGCGTCTCGCTCATCACCGGCACGATCGGCGGGATCATCAGCGTTTTCATCCTGGTGGGGTTCGCGGTGCCGCTCTCGCGCCTGGCCCTGGCCTTCGGGCCGCCCGAGTACTTCGCGCTGGGGGTCTTCGGCCTGGCACTGATCAGCAGCTTCGTGGGACGGGACCTGCTCAAGGGCGCCATCTCGGGCCTGCTGGGGCTGATCGTCGCCACCGCGGGGACTGACCCGTTCTCGGGCACCCCGAGGTTTACCTTTGGAGGGACCGATCTGCTGACCGGGGTCGAGATCGTCGCCGGCATGATCGGCCTGTTCGCCGTCTCCGAGATGTTCTACCAGATCGCCGAGTCGGGAGCCTGGGAGACCATCAGGGGGAAGTTCAGCACCGACCTGCCGCGGTGGGTCGAGATTGTCAAACTCAAGACCGCCATGGTCATCGGCATCATCCTGGGCACCATCGAGGGTCTGCTGCCGGGCGGCGGGGGCGCGATCGCCGCCTTCATCTCCTACAACGAGGCCAAGCGCTGGTCGAAGCACCCCGAGGAGTTCGGGCACGGCTCCCTGGAGGGGGTGGCCGCGCCGGAGACGGCGAACAACGTCGTGACGGGCACGGCGATGATCCCGCTGCTGACCTTCGGCATTCCGGGATCGAACTCGGCAGCAGTGATGCTGGCGGCGATGATGCTTCACGGCGTCCAGCCCGGACCGCTCCTGTTCGAGCGGACGCCCCAGATCGTCTACGGGCTCTTCGTCGGCATGTTCATCGCCAACCTCATGATGCTGGGGCTCGGCTTCCTGTCGCTGCGGCCGGCCATCGCCGTCGTCAACATCCAGCGCCCGCTGCTGCTGGCCGGGATCCTGGCACTGGTGCTGGTCGGAGCCTACTCCATCAGCAACCGGATGTTCGAGGTGTGGGTGGTCCTGGCCACGGGCCTGCTGGGCTACGGCATGCGCCGCTACGGCTTCAACATTCTGGCCATGGTGCTGGGGCTGGTGCTGGGGTTCATGGTCGAGGTCAACCTCCGGCGCAGCCTGCTGATCTCGCTGGGCAACCCGTGGGTCTTCTTCACGCGGCCCATCTCGGCCGTGCTGCTGCTCTTCGCGCTCATCACGCTGCTGTGGCCGGTCCTGCGGCAACTGCGGGAGGACCGGCGGGCGAGGCGGGCGCCGGCGGCCTGAGGGCTGGCGCGGTGGACCTGCACCTGCGGGGCAGTGCCGTCCTGCTGGTCGGCGGCACGCGCGGCGTCGGACGCGAGGTGGCACGGCTGCTGGGCGAGGAGGGCGCCCGCCTGGCCCTGGTCGCCCGCGATCCCGACGCGCTGGACGCCACCGCCCGGGAGGTCCGCCAGCTCGGGGGCCAGGCGGTCACCATCGCCGCCGACGTGACCGATCCGGACCAGGCGGCGCGCGCGGTGGATCGGGCCGCCGGGGCGCTGGGGGCTTTCGACGCCTTGATCCACGCGGCGGGCAGGGGGTTCCGCGGGGTCTTCCTGGAGATCCCCGAGGCCACCTGGCGCGAGGCGTTCGATCTGAACGTCTTGGCACCGGTCCGGATGATCCGCCTGGCCGTGCCCCACCTGCGCAGGGGCGGCCGCATCGTGCTGCTGGGCGCCGCCTCGGCGAAGCAGCCGCAGGAGCGACAGGCGCCGTCCAATGCCGCCAAGGCGGCGCTGGCCAACCTCACCACCGCGCTGGCGCAGGAACTGGCCCCCAACCTGGTCGTCAACTGCGTCGCGCCGGGCCGGATTCTCACCGAGCGGCGCCGCGAGCGCGCCGCCGCCGAGGGCCGCGCCGCCGGCGCGACGGTCGAGGAGCAACTCCGCCGCGAAGCCGCCGAGGTGCCGCTGGGACGTCTGGGGGATCCCCGCGAGGTGGCCGGTCTCGTGGTCTTCCTCGCCTCCCCCTGGGCGTCCTACATCACGGGCCGCTCCATCATCGTCGACGGCGGACTGGTCCGCTCGGTCTGACTCGAATCCTGCGATGCCGGCTGCAGACTCCGACGAACTGGTCGTCCCGCGCGCGCCCTGGCCGACCGCGGTCTGGCTGGGGGCGGGCGCCCTCTTCGTGCTGGCGGCGCTGCTGCCGCTTCCCGACGGGCTCTCGCGGCCGGGCGCGCAAGCCCTCGCCGGCCTGGCGGCGGCCGTCCTGTTCTGGGCCAGCGGCGTGCAGGACCCCGCCCATTCCGGCCTGATGATCGTGGCCCTGCTGACCCTGCTGGGGGTCATGCCCTTCGAAGAAGCCGCAGCCGGCTTCGGCGCGGAGTTCATCTGGCTGCTGGCCGCCACCTTCATCATCGCGCAGGCCATGGCTGACTGCGGGCTCGGCCGGCGGGTGGCGCTGGGCATCCTGCGCGCGGCGGGCGGCCGACCCTCCGCCGTGCTCCTGGCGCTGCTGGCGGTCGTGCTGGTCCTCTCGTTCATGGTGCCGACCGCGGCCGGGCGGATCTCGATGGTCCTGCCCGTGTGCCTGGGGATCATCGGCGCCGCGGGCATCCGACCGCCGTCGAACTTCGCCAAGGCCGTCTTGATCGGGACCTCCCATGCCTCCATCATGGCCGGCACCGGACTGCCCACCGCGGCCGGGGCGACGGTCTACGCCGTGGGGGCCTTCGGGACGCTCATCGGCGCGCGGTGGACGTACCTGGGATGGATGGCGGCGTTCTTTCCGCTGGTCGTGGTCTTCACCGTCGGGCTGTGGCGGATCTTGCTGTGGGTCTTCCCGCCCGAGCGTGCGGACCTGGCGGGCGGCGCCGCCTACGTCCGCGACCAGTGGCGGCGCCTGGGCCCGCTGAGCCCTGGCGAGCGCAAGATGCTGGCTACCCTCGCCGGCATGTACGCGCTGTGGATCCTGGGGCCCCGCTGGCAGATCACCACCGCCCAGGCCGGGCTGCTGGGCGCACTGGTCCTCCTGCTCCCCGGGATGCAGCTGCTCACCTGGGAGCGGGCGCTGCGTGCGGTGAAGTGGGACATCCTGATTCTCTTCGCCGTCTCCCTCTCGCTGGCAGAAGCGCTGGAGCGTTCCGGCGCCGGCCGGTGGCTGGCGGCCTCGACCCTGACGGTCTTCCGCGACCCGTCCCCGCTGCTGGTCGCGGCGGTGCTGGCGCCGCTGATCCTGGTCGTGCGCGTCGGCTTCGTCAACAACCTGGGGATGATCGCAGCGGGATTACCCCTGGCCTTCACCCTCGCGCGGGGATGGGGGTTGGACCCGCAGTGGGTCGGGATGCTCGTGGTGGTGGTCGCGGGGCCCGGATTCCTCCTCCCGACGCAGACGCCGACCGGGATGATCACGCTCGGCTACGAATTCTACGACATGCGGGACTACCTGCGATCGGGACTGCCGGCCTCGGCGCTGTTGATCCTGCTCGCCTGGGCGGCGGCACTGGCCTACTGGCCCCTGCTTGGGTATACACCCTGAGGGACCACGTCCCGGAGCATCCGCATCGGCCGGTCGATGACGATGCGCCCGGCACGGGGCACCATACGAGTAGATACCCGCAGGAGGATGAGCCGTGAGACGACACCTGCGTGCCGGGATCATGCTGGCGGGCGTGCTGACCGGTCTGGGCCTCGTCGCCCTGGCCGCGTACATTGCCTACCTGAGCAAACTCTGGAACGAGGCGGCGAACTACGAATGACGATAGTAGGGCAGAACAATTCCGGCGTCGTAGTATGACCGAAATCGTCCCGCGTGCTTCCGCAACCCAGCTCTTGCGGGGTCACCGCGGTTTCAGGGAAGTCCCCGTATGGTGCGACTCGCGGTGCTAATCATCTCCGGAGGAGGAGGTCGTATGGCCGAGCTGACACTTGCGGATCTCCAGCACGCCGCCGAAGAGGCCGCTTAATTAACGGGGTAGGGAAGATCACGAGACTCCAGGTGCCGCGCCGCCTGACTGACGACACCCTTCGCTACAGCGAACTGAACGGTGTGTCGTTTCAAGTGCGACAAGGGCAAGGCGCTTAACACGGTGACCGACCAACGCGACTCCCCTGTTCAAGCTCTGCCCCAAGAAACCAAAGGGGCTCGGGGGAAATTCGGGCGGGCGAACGTGTGACTGTCGTTAGAAGAGTGTCGGATGATTTTGTCGGCGGCGCTCAAGGTCGTCGCGCGGGAGGGCTGAAGTGATGACTCGCGCGGAGGGATACGGCAGGTTGTTCAGAAAGGCCACGGGACAGGAACCCTTTCCATACCAACGGTGCCTGGCCGAGGGGCCCGAGCTCCCGTCACTCGTGCGCGCGCCCACCGGCGCCGGCAAGACCGCAGCGGCCGTCCTGGGCTGGCTCTACCGTCGCCGCTTTCACCCCGATGATAAGGTGCGGGCTGCCACCCCACGACGGCTTGCCTACTGCCTCCCCATGAGGGTTCTGGTCGAACAGACCCTGGATGCGGTGCGCGGGTGGCTGGGGAGGCTCGGCCTCAAAGGTGAGGTGGGCGTCTTCCAACTCATGGGTGGTGTTCTCGAAGACGACTGGGTCCGGAGCCCTGGCCGAGATGCCCTCCTCGTGGGGACCATGGACATGCTGCTCTCCCGTGCGCTTAACCGGGGTTACGCGGCGAACCGGGCCCGCTGGCCCCTCGAGTTTGGACTTCTCAACAACGACTGCCTGTGGGTCCTGGACGAGGTCCAGCTTATGGGTAACGGGCTCGCGGCCTCTGCGCAACTGGCCGCCTTCCGGCGGGCTTTCGGCACGGCGCGGCCGTGCCCGTCGCTCTGGATGTCGGCCACGGTGGATTCGACGTGGCTCGCCACCGTGGACCATTCACCCTCGGCGTCCGCGCTCGCCCTCACCGATGCAGACCGGTCCGGACCGTTGGGTATCCGTCTCCGGGCGACCAAAACGCTCCGGCGGGTCGCAGGAGGGCGCTGGCCCGACGACGGGCCTCGGGCGATCCTGGAGCGTCACCGCTTCGGGACACTCACCCTGGTCGTGGTGAACACGGTCGAGAGAGCGCGGAAGCTCCACGCGGCGCTCGAGCGGGCCGCTCCCGACGGCCTCGAGGTGAGGCTCCTCCACTCCCGTTTCCGCCCCCCGGATCGCCGTGCGGCGGTGAACGCGGCGCTGCGACCCATCGAGGGCACGGGCCGGATTGTGGTTGCCACCCAGGTGGTGGAGGCGGGCGTGGACGTGTCGGCCGCGACACTGATCACGGAACTCGCTCCCTGGACGTCGCTTGTCCAGCGGTTTGGACGGTGCAACCGGTTCGGCGAGCACGAAGCCGGTGAGGTCTGGTGGATCGACCTCGCCACGGAGAGAGAGGTGGCCCCCTACGAACCTGAGGAACTGCGAGACGCACGCAAACGGTTGCGCGGCCTCGAGGGCCGCTCGGTGAACCCGGAAGCACTGGAGGGATTAGAACCGGGGAAGCCGCCAGCGGTCCGCCATGTGCTCAGAAGGCCAGACCTCCTCGATCTCTTCGACACCGAGCCGGACCTTGCGGGTCACGACGTCGACGTCTCGCGCTTTATCCGCGACGACGCTGACGTCGACGTGCAGGTGTTCTGGCGGCGGTGGGAGGGAGACGCCCCGCCCGCCGACTTGTCCGGAGCATTGCCAGACGAGCTCTGCCCGGTGCCCGTCTGGGAAGTGCGCGAGTTCCTCTTCGGACGCGGCCGGCGGACTAGCGGGCGGATTGGCTACGTCTGGGACCACCTGGATCGCACCTGGCGACCGCTCACGGCTGAAGCACTCCGCCCTGGGATCGTGCTCCTCCTGCCCGCAGAGGCCGGTGGCTACAGCCCTGACGCCGGTTGGGACCGCGACAGGACCAGCCCCATAAACTTGGTGGTTGCCGCGGGGTCGCCCTCGCCCGAGGAGGGCTTAGACGACGAGCCTTCGGAGGAGGTGGCGGGAGCCTGGGTGACGCTTTCCGACCATCTAGGCCACGTAGAGCGGCGACTCGAAGAGCTTGCGGCGTCGGTCGGACCGGAGGTGGAGCCGTGGGTTCGGAAGGCGTCCAGCGTGGCTGCCCGGTGGCATGACGTGGGGAAGGCGCACCCCGTGTTCCAGCAGGCTCTTCTGGCTGGGGTCCCCGACGACGAGCGGGCCGTCCGCCAGGGAACCCTTTGGGCCAAGTCAGCCCTGACCGACCGACGTCTCGACTATAAGCGGCGGCACTTCAGGCACGAGCTGGCCAGCGCGCTCGCGCTCCTGGCCGCACCAGCGGAAGTCCACGGCCTGGGGGGGGAGGCACTGGACCTGGCCGCTTACCTCGCGGCTGCCCACCACGGCAAGGTGCGGATGGCCATCCGGGCTCTCAGCGGAGAGAGGCGTCCGACGGAGGCGGGGCGACGCTTCGCCCGGGGCGTGTGGGACGGCGACCTCCTCGGGCCGCTTCAGCTGAACGGCGCCGTTCTCCCCAGGATTACGCTCGACCTTGGCGTCATGGAGGCGGGGCGCGGTCCTGACGGGCGGCTGTCCTGGTCGGAACGGGTGCTCCGGCTTCGCGACCGGCTGGGACCGTTCGTTCTCGCGTACCTCGAGGCGTTCCTGCGCGTGGCGGACTGGGAGGCCAGCGCTAACGAAGCATCCGGCGAGGGAGGTGACTGAGGTGCCTGAGGTACGGCTCTCGGGGTGCCAGCCGGAGCCCCTGGCGAGCTACCTGAAGGCCCTGGGGGTGCTCAAGGTGGTAGGGGAGCAGGGCGACCCCGAGGCCGTGGGGTGGTGGGACGGTCACGATTTCGTGCTCGCAGGCAAACTTTCGAAAGATGAGCTCGTCCGGTTTTTCTCACAGGACTACCGACCCACGCCGATCCTCGCTCCCTGGAACAAGGACAGCGGTTTCTACCGGACCGACACGGCCATCGAGGCCATCGAGCGCACTACCGATCCGCGTCTCAAGGAGTTCCGGCGAGCGATCGAGGTAGCGCGCCAGGTCCTCGACGAATTCGGGTGGAGCACGGCACCGGGGAGCGGGACGGAGAAGATGGCCTTTGTGGCGGCGCTCCGTTCGCGTCTGCCGGACGGCTGCCTGGAGGGCCTGGACGCCATGGTGGCCTTGGTCGGAGATGACCTGTCGTGGGCCCCGCTGTTCGTGGCGGGCGGGGTGGACGGACGCTTCGAGTTCACTCGCCGCTACGCCGAGTCGGTGCTGGCTGCCCTTGACATCGCCGGCGGGCGCCGTTGCCGAGGCGGGCGGCGATCATCGCGCGGGACGAGTGCCCCCTCTTCGGCACCCGGCCTCCGCATGGCGCTCTTCGGCGAGCCCGAGCCGGGCGTGGCGGAGGAGGACACGGGCGGCCTCCTGGCACCCGGCAGCGTGGACGCCCCGAACGCCTCGGAGGGATTCGTGGGCCCAAAACGGCTCAACCCCTGGAACTACGTGCTCGCCCTCGAGGGGGCAGTCGTCCTCGCCGGGTCCGTGTCTCGCCGGTTCGGGTCGAACTTGACCCGTGCCGCCTTCCCGTTCGCGGTGAGCGCCAGCGCTGCTGGGCACGCCGGGGTGGGCACTGAGGCCTCGCGCGGAGAGGTCTGGTTACCCCTCTGGGAACAACCCCTCACGGCCCGAGAGGCCAGGCAGCTGTTCCGCGAGGGGCGGGCCGAGTGGGCAGGGCGGCTCGCGAGCACGGCCGCCGACATGGCGCGGGCTCTCGTCTCTCTCGGTGTGGACCGCGGGCTTCGGGAATTTCGCCGGTACGGCATACAGGGCAGGAGTGGCAGGAGCTACCTCGCTGTTGCCCTGGGCCGCTGGCCGGTCGTGGCTCGGCCCGAGGCACCCCTTCTCGCGCAACTAGACGAATTTCTCGGGGAGCTGCGCGTGGCGGCCTCCCGCAGGAACGCCCCGGCGGCCCTCACCGACGCGCTGCGGCGCGTGGATGCCGCTATCCTGAACTACACAGCCTTCGGGAGTCGAGATCGCCTGATCGAGGTGCTCGTAGCCACCTCTCAGGCGGAGCACACGTTGGCCCGCCGGCCAGGAGCACGACGAGGTGGTACACCCCGCCCCCTACCCGGACTCAGCCCCGACTGGGTGGGTGCCGTGGACGACGGGTCGGTGGAGTTCGAGCTGGCCGCCGCCGTAGCCTCGCTGAAACCGGCTGAGTCCGGTCCGGGCCCTTTTCGTCGGCACCTGGAGCCGCTACTCCTGCGACGGGGGCGATGGGAGTGGGCCGATACGGTGCCCCATGAGGTGGTGTGGTCGGGCCGCGACGTCCTGCTCGACATGGCCGCCGTACTTGAGCGTAGGCTGGTAGACGCAGCGCGGGAGAGCGTGGTCCCGCCCCTGGACGGATGGGTGAGGGCTCACCCGTCCGCGGTTGCCGCTCTGGTGGAAGGAGAGGTGGACCTGGCGCGCCTGGCGCGGCTCTGTGAGGCGCTGACCCTGGTCAATTGGCGTGATGCCGCAGGTGGCTCTTGGCTGTCCGGACGACGGTATCCTTCCCCGGTGGGGGCCTCGAGCTACCCGGTCCTCAAACTCGTCCTACTCGGACGACCGTTCCAAGCGGGGGAGGTGCAGGTCGTGATCCGGCCGGACCAGACAACCCTCGGGTTGCTGCGGGCCGGGAACGTCTGGGGCGCCGCCGCCCGGGCGGCGCGGCGGTTGCGCGCCGCGGGATTGTCTGTCCGGGGCATTCCGGACGAGGGGGCGAGCGCGCCCATTCGCCAGGATCCCGAGCTCGGGCAGCGGCTGCTCGCAGCGTTGCTGGTCCCGGTGTGGGAGGCCCCACTGCTTCGCCAGGCATTGGTGGAAGAAGAGAGACTGGAGGAGGTAGGAGCATGAGTCTGCTGGAGACCATCGAGTCGCGGATCCTGATCGAGGCCGACCTTTGGCCCCTCCAAGGGGAGCGGTTCCAGCCCACGGGATTTCCGGACTTGGGGGCGGCGGTCTACCGGCTTCCCGACGGGACGCAGAAGCTCCTCGTGGAGTCGCCACAGTCCATGGCGAACCGGCTGGAGGCCGTCTGCTGGGATGAGGCCAACAACGACCTCGTCGATGAGTTGCGAGGTCTGCCGTACGTCCGCATCGACCTCGGCCGCTTCGGCATTACCTCTTCGATTCTCGAGTTCCACCGGCTCAACTCGCCTTACATCTGGGAACTGGAGGGCGATGCGCGCCGGCAGCGGTTCCAGGAGGCTGTGTACCGCGAGCTGGGCGTGGAGGGTCGGCGAGCACCGCGCCGCGGCCGTGGCGCGGATGAGGAGCAGGAGGGGCGTACGGACGTGCCTGGGGTCGTGGACGTCCGGCGCTTGACGCGCCTCTGCCTCCGCTACGACCCGAACTCCATCGTCCACGGCGTGTTCCTCGAGAAGATCGCAGGGCGGTTCCGGCTTCCCCGAGCGCTCTCCGCGTTCATCGAAGCCACCAATGTGGCCCCCGCCGAGTCGGGGGGCGTGAAGTTTGACCGCGTCTTCCCGGAAGCAGATCGGGGGCGTGGCATCCAGTCGGAGCAGGGATTTGCCAACGTTCCCTTCCCGCGGACCGAGTTCACCGCAACAAGTATCACCTCCTACTTCAATCTCGACCTCGCGCTTCTGCGATCCTACGGCCTGCCCCCCGAGGGGGAGCGACTCGTGCGATGCCTCGCGCTCTGGAAGGTCCGGCGGTTCCTGGACGGGGGCCTGAGGCTTCGGACTGCGTGCGACCTCGAGTGCCGGGCGGTTCGCGTGACGCGCCCGGCGGGCGATGGCCTCCCGGCCGGTCCCGAGATGGACGCCGCGGTTCGAGAGGCCATCCAGGCCTGTGGTCGCGCCGGCTGCTTCGCCGACCCGCCGGTCACTGAGGTCCAGACACGAGTGCCCGAGCGATCTGGGGCCAGGCGCCGCGGGGCGGGCGAGAAGGCCGAGGATCGGGAGGAAGACGAGGGGGCTTGAGGAGCCGCGCGCCCATAGGAGGTGGACCGTGTCGACCGCTATTGAGGTTAGGCTTCTGGCCGGGCGGTTCCACGCCACGCCCTGGGGCCGGCACGTCAACGAGGCGGCCCTGGAGTGGCCACCGGCTCCGTGGAGGATCCTGAGGGCGCTGGCGGCGGGGCTGGCGCGTGCAGGGGCAGATACGGATCGCTGCTGTCGCCTCCTGGCGCCGCTTCTCGGTGCGCCCGCATACCACCTACCCCATGCCTCCGCGGCGCACATCCGCCACTTCATGCCGTGGGAGAAACAGCCGGGCACCCCGGAGAAAGTGCTCGTGTTCGACGCCTTCGTGGTGACGCGCGAGCCGCTCGTGGTGTGCTGGGACGCCGACGTGCAAGATCAGGAAGCGCTCGAGAAGGCGCTGGAGCGGGTGGGGTACCTGGGTCGATCCCAATCGTGGGCGGAGCTGCGGCTCCTGGAGCGGCCGCCCGAACGCGGGCCGAACTGCGTACTGGCAGGGCCGGGCCAGGTGCGGGAGGATGAAGAGGTCGTGGAACTCCTCGCCCCGGACCCCACCGACCCGCACGCGGCGTTGAAGGCGCTCTTCGTGACCACCGACGAGGTGCGTAAAGCCGGCCTCGACCGGCCCCTCGGTAGCCGCTGGCTGCGGTACCGCCGCCCGCGCATCGTGATCGACCCGCTGCCGTCGCGGCCTTCCCAGCGGACGGCTGGTGGGATGCTGCCCACGACCGCGGTGTACCTGGCTGAGGGGGCTGCCCCCCCTCCCATCACAGAGGCTCTGTACGTCTCTGAGCTCTTTCGCAGGAGTGTCATGGCGTGGTACGGCCGGCTGAATGAGAGGGCCACATCGTCTGTCCTTTCGGGGAAAGACGCCCTCGGTCGGCCGCTGGAAGGCCACCGTCATGCCTTCTACCTCGCCATTGATGTGGATGGCGACCGCCGGATCGACCGGGTTGTGATTCACGCCCCTGCGGGTCTTGGGCGGTCTGAGCGGGAGGCGCTTGCAGCGGTCCGGACGCTTGAGTCTGGCAGGGGAAGGCCGCCACTGCACCTGCATCTCCTCGGCTTCGGGACGCCGGAGCGCTTTACCTCTCAGGCCTTCGGCCCCGCCCGCAGGTGGCGTTCGCACACGCCCTTCCTCTTGGTCCGCCACCCGAAGGTTCGCGGCGCGGCAGAAGCCCGACGCATCCTCGACAATCCTGCGGACCAGGTGCTCCTAGAGCTGGAACGCAGAAGGATGCCGCGACCCACCTCAATCAGGCCCGTCCGCGGACCAGGCTTCCAGTGGCTCGAGTTCCGGACCCACCGGTCGGGCGACGCAGGCCCACCCGGAGCGTGGGGGTTCGAGCTGGAATTCGCAGAGCCCGTGGCCGGGCCCATCGCCCTCGGCCGCCACTGCCACTTCGGAATGGGTGTGTTCCTGCCCGCCGAGCCATGATGCTGCTTACGATTCTGGGACAGGAGGCACGGGACGCTGTGTACGCCCTCGGGAGCAGCCACCATCGGGCGCCACTAGCCCCCCTGGCCATCGTGCACCTGCGCGGCGGTTTCAGCCGTGTGATCGCTTTTTGCACGCCGGAGGCGGAGGAGAGGACCCTACCCGTCCTCCAGAAGGGGCTCCCGCAGGGCGTAGTCGTGGAGCCAAGGCCGATTTCGTTACCGACGACCGACGCAGGCATCGCGCCTTTCTTGGAGAAGGTGGGCGAGGCGATCCAGGATGCCGGAGGCCCGGTGATCCTGGACGTGACCCACGGACCCCGCCACTTGCCCCTTCTCGCCTTTACCACCGTTCTCTATCTCTCCGCCCTCGGGCGAGGCCGCGTAGAGGGCGTCTACTACGCCTACCTCCAGCCCGGCGGCCCCTCGCCCATCATCGATCTAACGCCCCTCCTGGAACTCGCCACCCTCGCCTTCGCCGCGGGCGAGCTCCGTCGAACCGGCAGCACCGCGGCGCTGGTTGAGCGGCTGGAAAACGACCCTTCGCAGGAAGCCAAGCATGTGCGCTCGCAGCTCCGCGCGCTCGCGGCGGCGTGCGCCTCCGGCCTGCCCCTTGAGGCAGGGTTGGAGGCGGCCCGGTTCCGCCGGGACTACCGGCGCCGCCTGGAACACTGGCTCCGCAGCCAGGAGATCCCCCTGGCAGGTGCGCTGGTACAGGCCATCGACGAGGAACTTGCCCGCGTCGCCTTGCGCGAGCACCGGCCCGCCGACGGGGAGAAGGGCGCGATCCCCTTGACCAAAGACGAGCTGGAACGGCAGGCCCAGCTCGTTGACATCCTCTTTCAGCGCGAGGCCTACGGCCCCGCAGCCATCGCGGCCCAGGAGTGGGCCGTGTCCTGGGCGGTCCTCCAGGGTGGCGAAGCCGACCGCTGGCTCGAGAGGGAGACACGCGAGCGGGCCTTGCGCCGGCTCAACGCCCTCGCGGCGCACGCGGAAGATGCCGGGCTGCGGAACCGGCTCTCAGAGGATCAGACGCGGGTGGCCTGCTTCTGGATCGAACTCAGGGAACTGCGGAACTCCTTTGCCCACGCGGGCATGCGAAAAGAGATCGTGGACCCCTGGCGCTCGAAGGGCAAGCTCGCTGAACTTTTGCGCCGGGTGTCCGAGGGGTGGTACTGGGCGAAGCAGATGTCGGAGGTGAGTTTGCAGATACCGGGTGCCGTGGCACGGATCCTGGTGACGCCCGTGGGCCGGATCCCCGGTGCCTTTTACACGGCCCTCGCGCAGGTCGAGTCTGTGGACCGGTGCTTCTGCGTCTGCTCGCCGGAGACCGAGGGCAACGTGGACGAAGTCCTGACGAGGGCCTCGCAGCGGCCGAAGGTGGTCCGCGTGTCGCTCGCCGACCCTTACCGCGATCTCGATGGGGCGCGCCGGCTCGCCAGGAAGGCGCGCGGCGAGCTGGCCCTGGCGGACGAGGTGGTGGTCAACCTGACGGGTGGAACCACGCTCATGGGGCTGGGGGTGGAGTGGATGGCTGAGGAGGCCAGGCGGCTCGGGCGGCGGGTGCGTCGGCTTGTGGTGCTGGACCGGCGCTCCCGGGCGGAGCAGGAACGGGACCCCTACGTGGTCGGCGAGGCCGTCTGGCTCGAGGAGGGAGGGCCGTCGGGGTGTTCCTGGTCGGGTACGACGTAGCAGGCGTCCACCGGTACGTGTTCGAGCCCGTGCGGCCCGTGGACATCTTCGGTGGGTCGGCACTGCTGGAGCGGTTCGCTGAGGAGGCGGCGAAGGTCGCGAGCGAGAAGGGCGCGACTGCCATCTACTCAGCCGGAGGAACGGGGCTCTTCCTGGCGGGAACTGAAGGCGCGGCAGCGTCGCTGGTGGGGAGACTCCCGGAGATCTTGGACGGGTTGACCGCGGGCGGGGCGCGGTGTACGGTCGCCCGGGTGCAGTTCCGGGGCGACTTCCGCGCGGATCGCCGGCTGCTAGCAGACCGGCTCCGCGCCGAGCGGTTCCGGAAGGCCCTGGAGGACCCGCCCCGTGTGCTCCTCCCAATGGGGACCCGACCCGCGCAGGTGTGCGAGGCGTGCGGCAGGGAAGGGCGGACCGTGACCCGCAGGGTTGGGAACCGGGAAGAGGAGTTAGGGCCGCGCTGTCAGGCTCGTTACATGGCCAGCCGGGGGAGGGCTCCCACCATCGCCGAGGTGCTGGGGGGAGATGGCGACGACGTTCCGAGGGGCGCCGTCCTGGCGGCGGTCTACGTTGACGCCGACGGGTTGGGGACGCAGCTTGCGGAAGTCCGAAGCGCGGAAGAGCTCGGCCGCTTCTCGAAGCAGCTGACGCACTCCGTGCAGCGCGCGGTCGAGCGCGCGATTCAGGCGCTGGCTCCCCTTCCCGTCATTCAGGTGGCGGTCGGTGGGGACGATGCCCTCCTCTTCTGCGACGCCGCGCGGCTGCCGGAGCTTGCCAGCGCCCTGTGGGAGGTGCTCGGGCACGCCTCCTCGGAGCTCGGCGTACGGTTCTCCACCGGCGTGGTGCTGGGGGAACCCTTCCTCCCCCTCCGGCTTTACTTCGCCGAGGCCGAGGAGGCCCTTCGGGAGGCGAAGCGGCATAGCCACGCCACCGGTCGGGCTTGCGCAGGCGTACGGGCGCTCATGGCGGGGACGCGTCACGGCGTGCGGGGCGACCTCCTTGGCGGTCCGCTCCCCCAGGAAGCGTTTACGGGCGAGGGGGGCGTGTGGCGCCTGGTAGAACTGGTCCGGGCCGTCGGTCCATCACAGCGTGCCGGGCTGGGCGACGAGCTCGCCCTCAAGTCCCGGGAAGAGGCCGCGCTGTCGGTGGAATACCGGGCCTCCAGGGACAAGGCCGTGGGGGAGGCGTACCTCGGCGCGCGAAACCTGGCTGAGCTTTATGGGGTCGAACCCCTTGCGCTGCTCGGTGGTGCCCTCGCCCTCAGCGCTGCCAGAGAACGTTGGGAGCCCGCGAGGGAAGGGGAGCGATGATGAGCGGCTGGGTGCTCGAGTTCCATCCCCGGTCCCCGCTGCTGGTGGCCTCCGTCTGGGATCCGGCCGCAGGAGCCCACCTAGCCTCCGTGTCCCTGTCCGGCCCCGACGGAGAGCCAAGGGCCCTGCTGCCCGGAAGCTCGCTCCGGGGGGTCCTACGGGAAGCGTTGGCCCGGTTCGCCGAGGCGCGGGGAGGTGCGGAGTGTGCGTGGCGACCAGGGGTACCCGGCGTCTGTACTTGCCCCGCCTGTCGGCTATTCGGGATCCCTGAACGGCAGGGGAGGCTGCGGGTGAGTTCCACCGACGCCGAAGCGCGCTGGCGGACCGCCGCCCACGTGGCCATCGACCGGGAGACCCGTACCGCCTGGCGCGCGGGCCGTGCCCTTTGGACCGAGCGGGCGGCGGTGGCCCGCTTCGAGGTTCGGGTAGAGGTCCTGGGCGAGCTGGCGGAGGCCGAGCAGGACCTCCTGGAGAGCTTCTGGGGTTGGCTCGAAACAGTCGGAATCTCCGTCGGCCAGCGAAAGTCGGCGGGGGCCGGGGCCTTCGGGGTCCGCGTCCGAGGCGTGGAGGTCAGTCGCCCCGAGCCGCGCCTGGCCCCCTCGCACCCCGGCGATCGACGCCGCTACGCGCTCCGCGTCAGGCTCCTCGAGCCGGCGCATGTGGTCGGGCCCAGGCAGCGCGATTTTTACCGAGACGCGCTGTCCGTGATCCCTGGGGCCACGCTGCGCGGCTCCCTCGGGTGGGCCCTGGAGCGGATCGGGCGAGGCGACTTGGCCAGGGAGCTGTTCAGCGCGGAGCGGCCGGTGCTGATCGGGCCGGCCTTTTCCGTGGAGGAGGACTGGCCTTTGGGTGTCGGCGTGCCGTGGTTATCCCGCAGGAGGTGTCGAGGCGCTGGGCATCCTGTAGACGTACTGGCTCAAGACGTGGCTGCGGCGCTGGGGGGTGAGCCGACGCCAGCCACCTGTCCGCAATGTGGCGCACCCCTCGAGCGCGGGGGTACACCGCGCCCCCGCCTGCTCGTTCTGGGTCACACTGCCATCGACCCACAGACGCGTCGGGCAGCCCAGGGTCAGCTCCACTACCAGGTGGCCCTTGAGCCCGGGACGACGTTTGAGGCGCAGCTCCTCGCCCGGCCGGACCAGGCTGAGGTCCTGGGCGCGGTCGGCGAGGTGCTGGTGGGGGGAAGAAGAGCCCGAGGCATGGGCCGCGCAATAGTGGAGGTCCGGGAGATCCCCACGCCTCCGCTGGAGGAGCGGCTGAAGAGGCTCGCCGACACGATCCAGAAGTTGGGTGCCCGGGGCGCGGACCGCGTGGCTGTCCTGGGGCTCGTGTCGGACGCGGCTGTTCAGCCCTCTCTGGCCGAAGTCGTTCGCGCGCGGGGGCTTGTACCAGTGGCCGGGGAACTGAGGACGGTGGAGCGTGGTGGATGGGATGAGCTCCGGGCTAGCCTGCGTCCACTCCGGGAGGTGCTGGCCGCCGGGTCGTGGGCGGCCGTGCGGTGCCCGACACCGGATTCGGTGGCCGCGCTGGAGGAGCTGGAGCGGGAGGGCCTCCCGGATCCAGAAGAGATCTGCCCGCTGATCGTAGTGGTCCGTGGCGACGAGGGGGTGGTGAGGGTGCCGGAGGTAATCGGAGGGTCGAGCACGCGGGGAGCGGAGCGGGACCAGCTCGTACGCGAGGTGCGTGGGCTCTGCCGCACCCACCGCGACCGTCTGCCGGAGCGGTCCCAGCTGCACAACCTGCTGCGCTACGCGCAACAAACCGATTCGGTGGAAGAAGTGGCCCTGTTCTTTGAGTACCAAGCGTCCAGACGCGAGCTCCAGAGGCACGCCTCGTTCTTAAAGGAGCTGGCTGAGCGGGCCCGTGGGCGGTACCCGGGCAATCCGGAGGGTCTGCGGGAGTTCCTGGCTGTCGTCGTCCGGGCGGCGCAGGTGGAACGCGAGGCGGCGAGGGGCCAGCGTCAGGAGGGGCCGAGCGGGGGAAGGGGCCGTGGCGCGTGACTGGGAGGTGTGCTTCATCGACGTGGCCCTCGAGGCGGTGAGCGGGGTGCGCGTGGGCGTCGGCCGCACCCTCGGCGTGGAGGCCGGCACGGAGCTACCCGTCCTCCGAAACCACGAGGGGAATCCCCTCATCCCAGGCTCAAGCCTGAAGGGTGTGCTCCGATCTGCTGCCGAACGCACCCTGCGGTCCGTGGACTCCGGGGTTTGCGACCCCCTCCGTTCACCGTGTGTGAAGGCTGACGAAGAGCTGGATCCCGCGATCCTAATGGAACGGCTCTGTCGAGTGTGCCGGCTCTTCGGGAGCCAGCAGCGCGCCGGCCGGATCCAGGTCGGTGACCTCGTGGCGCTGGGAGCTCGAACCCTGGTTCGAGACGGTGTCGCCATCGACCGCCGCGAGCTCAAGGCGGCCGATGGACTGAAGTACGACTACGAGGTGGTAGCGCCGGGGGCGGTATTCACGGGTCGGCTCCGCGTCGACGATCCCGAGGAGGGCGAGCTTGGGCTCATTATCGGCTTGCTAGACCTCGTGGACGCGGGACTGGTGACGGTCGGCGGGGGAGCGAGCCGAGGGCTCGGTCGCCTGCGCCTGGCCGAGCCTGTGCGCGTGTCGCGGCTGCGCGCCTCGACGTTCCAGCCGGGCACGGCCCCCGAAGCTGTCGATGCCGATGCGGAGCGTCGCCGCTTCCAGGAGCCCGTTGCGGCCTT
>JAVKHQ010000019.1:0-57735 GCA_031459875.1 Candidatus Fervidifonticultor sextus
AAGAGGAACTGCACGGCCCGCGCCACATCCCCACCTCCGCTCCTGTCTCGGCCCCTTCCTTCGTCAGCATCGCGGCAGGGCCCTCCGCGACCGGGAGGGCAGGAGCGCCGCCGGGGTGCCACGAACGGAGGGAATGTGCCCGGCGGGTCCGACGGCGCACGGTAACCGCCAGTCATCCGCCGGGCCGCGGTGTTGGAGGGCACGGCCGATGGGCACCCGGTGGTTCGGCGAGCCAGTCCGGCGCAACGAAGACCCCCGCCTCCTCACAGGCCGGGGGACCTACGTTGACGACATCCAGCCTCCGGGCCTGCTGCACGCCGCGGTCCTGCGCAGCCCCCATGCCCACGCCCGGATCCGGCGCATCGAGACCGGCCGCGCCGCCGCCATGCCGGGGGTCGCGCTGGTCCTGACCCATGCCGACCTGCCCCCGACGCTGCAGGCGCCGCTGCCGAAGCTGATCCCGCACCCCACGCTGGTCCACCACAAGACGCAGTACGCCCTGGCGCCGGGGAAGGTGCGCCACGTGGGGGAACCGGTGGCCTTCGTGGTGGCGACCAGCCGGTACCTGGCAGAAGACGCGGCCGAGGCCATCGAGGTAGACTACGACCCGCTGCCCGCCGTGGCCGACCTGGAGGCGGCCGCCGCGCCCGGCAGCCCCCTCGTCCACGAGGACATGAGCACCAATGTCTGCGCCGAGTACACCCAGCGGGTCGGCGACCCCGACGCGGCCTTCGCCCGCGCCCCGCACGTCTTCCGCGAGCGCTTTTGCATGGACCGGGGGACGGCGGCCTCCATCGAGACCCGCGGGGTTGTGGCCATCTGGGACCCCCGCACGCGCCACCTGCTGGTCTACGACTCGACCCAGGCGCCGATTCCCATCCGCAACGGCCTGGCCCGGCTGTTCGACCTCCCGCAGCACCACGTGCGCGTGGTCGCCCCGGACGTCGGCGGCGGCTTCGGGCCCAAGATCATGATGTTCTACCCCGAAGAGATCCTCGTGCCGCTGGCGGCGATGCGCCTGGGACATCCGGTCAAGTGGATCGAGGACCGCCGTGAGAACTTCGTCGCCACCAATCAGGAGCGCGAGCAGATCCACGACGCCGAGATCGCGGTGGACGAGGAAGGCCGCATCCTGGCGGTGCGGACCAGGTTCCTCTACGACTCGGGCGCCTACATCCCCTACGGGATCATCGTGCCGATCGTGGCCAGCACGCAACTGGTGGGCCCCTACAAGATCCCCAACTACGAGTGCACCTTCAAGGCGGTCTTCACCAACAAGGTCATCGTCAGCCCCTACCGCGGCGCCGGCCGGCCCACCGGGTGCTTCGTCATGGAGCGGCTGATCGAACGCGTGGCGCGCGAGTTGGGTCTGGACCGCGTCGAGGTGCGCCGTCGCAACCTGATCCAGCCCGACGAGTTTCCCTACGACACCGGGCTGATCTTCCAGGACAACGCCCCGCTCATCTACGACAGCGGCAACTACCCCGCCGTCCTCGAGCGGGCCCTGGAGATGATCGGCTACCGGGACTGGCCGGCGCGACAGGCGGCCGCGCGCCGCGAGGGACGGCTGATGGGTCTGGGGATCGCCCTCTACGTCGAGGGCACCGGCATCGGCCCCTACGAGGGCTGCCGGATCACGGTGGAGCCCAGCGGCCGGGTCGTCGCCGCCACCAGCGTCGGGACCCAGGGCCAGGGACACCAGACGGCGTTCGCACAGATCATCGCGGACGCGCTCGGGGTGGGGGTCCGCGACGTGGTGGTCACCACGGGCGATTCGGGCGCGTTCGGGTGGGGCACCGGCACCTTCGCCAGCCGGGCGGCGGTCGTCGCCGGCAACGCGGTCGGCCTGGCCGCGCAGGCGGTCCGGCAGAAGACGCTGACGGTGGCCGCCAGGCTGCTGGAGGCGCGGCCCGACGACCTGGAACTGGCGGACGGCAAGGTCTTCGTCCGGGGTTCGCCGTCGCGCGCGGTCTCCCTCGGCGACGTGGCGGCTGCGGCCAACCCGCTGCGGGGCACGATCCCGCCGGAGTGGGAAGGGCCGGGGCTGGAGGCCTCCCGCTACTTCGCCCCCCCGCGGGGCACCTACGCGGCTGGCTGTCACGCGGCGATTTTGGAGATCGACCCGGGCACGGCCGCCGTCCGCATCCACAGGTACGTGGTCGTGCACGACTGCGGGAAGATCATCAACCCCCTGATCCTGGACGGGCAGATCCAGGGCGGCGTGGCGCAGGGGATCGGCGGCGCCTTCTACGAGAAACTCGTCTACGACGCAGAGGGGCAGTTGCTCACCCAGACGTTCATGGATTACCTGCTGCCCACGATCGCCGAGGTGCCCCCGGTCGAGATCGGCCACCTCGAGACGCCCTCGCCGCTGAACCCGCTGGGCATCAAGGGGGCCGGCGAGGCGGGGGTCATCCCGGTCGCGGCGCTCTTCGCCTCGGCGATCGACGACGCGCTCGGCACCCGCATCACCGAGATGCCCCTCTCCCACAGCCGGCTGCTGGACCTCCTGGCAAGGAGCCCCGCGGCGGCGACGGCGGAGGCCCCCGGCGTGGCGGCCGTGGGCGACGGGCCGTGAAGCCGGCGCCGTTCGGTTATCTGGCTCCGCGCAGCCGCCAGCAGGCGCTGGACGCGTTGCGCCGCTTCGGCCCCGAGGCCAAGCTGCTGGCCGGCGGCCAGAGCCTGGTGCCGCTGCTGGCCATGCGCCTGGTCCGCCCGTCGGTGCTCATCGACCTCAACCGCGTCCCGGGCCTGGCCTACGTGCGTCCCTTCCGGGGCGGCCTGGCCATCGGCGCCATGACGCGACAGCGCGCGGTGGAGGTCCACCCGCTGGTCGCCGAACGCGTCCCCCTGCTGCGCGAGGCCCTGCGCTGGGTCGGCCATCCCCAGATCCGCACCCGCGGCACCGTCGGCGGCAGCCTGGCCCACGCGGACCCGTCGGCGGAACTGCCCGCGGTGGCGGCGGCGCTCGACGCGCGCTTCGTGCTGGCCAGCGCCCGGGGACCGCGGGTGGTGGACACGCCGCGGTTCTTTGCGGGGTATCTGACCACCGCGCTGGAGCCCGACGAGATGCTGGTCGAAGTGCGTCTCCCGGCGCTCCCCGCCGGCGCCGGGTGGGCGTTTGCGGAAGTCGCGCGCCGCCACGGCGACTTCGCGCTGGTGGGTGTCGCCGTGGTGCTGCGCGGCGATCCGGACCGCCGCTGTACGGAGGCCCGGATGGCCTTCACCGGCGTCAGCCACGGTCCGGTGCGGGTGGCCGAGGCCGAGCGGTCGCTGGTGGGCCGGCGGGTCACGGCCGCCGCTGCCGTCGAAGCCGGACGCATCGCCCAGGCAGCGCTGGAGCCCCACTCCGACATCCACGCCAGCGCTGCCTACCGCCGCCACGTCGCCGGCGTGCTGGCTGCGCGGGCGCTGGAGCAGGCCGCGGCGCGGATGCAGGTGTCCCCGTGAAGGGCGTGCGGACAACGACCCGGCGGTCCCGGCCGGTGCCCCTCACCCAGGCCGAGATCCGTCTGCGGGTCAACGGCATCCAGGTCACGCGCACCGTCGAGGTGCGGCGCACGCTGGCCGACTTCCTCCGCGAGGACCTGGGGCTGACCGGGACCCACCTGGGGTGCGAGCACGGCGTCTGTGGCGCGTGCACGGTCCTGCTCGACGGGCAGGCGGTGCGCTCCTGCCTGCTCTTTGCGGTCCAGGCCGACGGCAGCGAGATCACCACAGTCGAGGCCCTGGGGACGCCGGAGGCGTTGTCGCCGCTGCAGCAGGCGTTCATGGAGCACCATGCCCTGCAGTGCGGCTTCTGCACCTCCGGGTTCCTGATGAGCGCCCATGCCCTGCTGCGCGACCACCCCAACCCCTCCGACGACGAGATCCGCGAGGTGCTGGGCGGCCACCTGTGCCGGTGCACCGGGTACCGCGCCATCTTCGAAGCCGTGCGGGCCGCCGCGGCCCGGCCTCGCCATCGCGCGTGACCGCCCGGGCGCCTGCCACCATCACGGCCGTCAGCATCCCCTCGCCGCTCGCCGACCTCCGCGAAGGCACGGCCCGCGGCAGAGTGCTGGCGGTCTTCGAGCGAAGCGCCTACCTCGACGTCGCCGGCCGGATCGTGGCGCTGGCCCCTGCCGGGCTGGGCCGGGGGCCGCTGACGATCACGCTGGATCGTTTTCGCGCGCTGCGGCCGCTTGCCCCCGGAGAGGCGGTCGCTCTGGACGGCGGACTGTTGCGGGTGGGCGGGCACACCGTGGGCCTGCGCCCATCCGCGGTCTGGGATCCGGCGCTGCCCACGGTCGCCTCCGCGGCCGTTGCGCCTGGGGTGGTGCTCCGCGAGGTGCGCCGCGGGGCGTCGGAGGCCAGCGTGGCGGCGCTGCTCGACCCTCCACGGGGCGCCGGGCCGACCTCGCCGCACGGCACCCTCCTGGGAGCGCTGCGCCGGGGCCTCGAGGTGATCGGCGACTTCCTCGACGACCGTGCCGGCGCCGACGCCGTCGCGGGGGCCGTCGCGGAGGCGATCGCCGGCCGCGGACCCGGCCTCACGCCTTCCGGGGACGACCTGCTCGCGGGCATTATGCACGCCGCAACGGTCTGGCCGTGGCTGGCATCCCGCGGGCGGGGAGCGGACCTCCGGACGGTCCTGCGGGACGCCGCCGCGCCGCGCACCACGCGCATCAGTGCGGCCTATCTCGACGCGGCAGCCGGGGGCCTGGCCTCCGAACCCTGGCACGCCCTGGTTGCCGGACTCCGTCAGTCGTCGGCGGCTGCGTGCGCGGCAGTGCGCCGTCTGCTGACCGTCGGCGAGACATCGGGGGCCGATGCGCTGACCGGGTTCTGCTGGGCGTGGAGCCGGCTGTGGGATCGCAGGGGCCCGGCTGAGTGACCCGACGTGCCGCAGGGCCAGTACGACACGCTGCATCAAACAGGTGCGGGAGGGGAGGCGGTTCAGGCGGTCAGCAGGTTGCGCAGGCTTGTCCTCACAGATGCTTTTGGATCACGCCCTGTCTCCAGCCTCGCGGCTCCACGTCCTTTGCGCGGCGTCCCACGTCCCCCCGTACGCTGCTGTGGAGCACCGGATCGAGCCATTCCGCGGCCAGCGTACGGGTGCGTGTCAGCATGCATCTTCTCGGCAATCTGACGCGCCAGGTATTCTGAACCGATAGAAACTGCGAAATTTGTGGTAGCTCTTTAGTAGAGTAAGGATTCGGCACGCCACGTAGCCCAGTACCGCAGCAATTCAGCCTCTCTGCCTCCGACGACAGCTTGCGGACCCATGCCGCAGCACGGTGCCACGTACGTCTCCAACCCCTTCTCATCGAACCGAACATGCGGCGCTACCGCATCCGGCTCTCGGACTGAGTTCACGCCAGGCCCACGAAGTCACCCCGCGCTCGACAGGGCCAACTGGTGCAATCCGTACTCCTGATACAGCCGCACATCCGAGAACTGCCGCGTGCCCAGACTCTCGACCTTGTGCCGCCGCACGAGAAACCGCCGGAGTCGGTCCGCCACGTAGCGGTCGATCTGCCGGTACGTCTTGGTGACCGTCCCGTAGCTGAAGAAATTCCCCCAGCCTATGAGCAGTCGATTGAGGTGTGCGATCACCTCGTCTCCCGGGCTCGGGTTCTGCGGACCAAGATAGCTGTGCACCGCCTGACGCAGTCGTCGAACGCGGGCCTTGGACGGCGCTGCCCCCAGATAGCGAGCCCCGTTTCTCGGGCTGTGCATCGGGCCAAACGTGTACCCCAGGAAGTCGAACGGCTCCTCCCGCGCATTGACGATCCGGGTCTGCTCCTCGTTCAGCTCCAGCTTGATCCGCCGCATCAGAGCCCGGGCGACCGTCAGGGCCTGCGTAGCCGTGCCACGGCACAGGATCACGAGATCATCGGCGTAGGCACACACAGAGGCCTGGAGCCGCCCCTCCCATCGTTGCCAGGCCAGCAGAAACCGGCGCATGTACAGCAGGGCCAGGAGCGGACTGATCACGCCCCCTTGGGGTGTCCCGCGGTGGTGGCGCTTCCCTCCCCTCCGTCGCATCCGCCCACGGGCGTCTCGCTCCACGATCGGCGCCTGTAGCCACATCTTGATCAGCGCCAACACCCTGCCGTCGCTGATCCGCCGGACACGCAGCGCAGGAGCTCCGCGTGCGGGATCGTCTCGAAGTATTGCCGGAGATCCGCATCGACCACATCGGTGTACCCCGCCTGCAAGTACGCATGCACCCGCTTCACCGCTCCCACCGCAGACCGCTTGGGGCGATAGCCCCACGCATTGTCTGGGAGATCGGCCTCGAAGATCGGGACAAGCACGAGAAGCGTCGCTGCCTGGATCATCACCCGTGTGCGGATCGTCGGAATCCCCAATGGACGCGTGCTCTTGCCGTCCGGCTTCGGGATCTCTACCCGCCGCACGGGCTCGACGCGATAGGTGCCCTCCTGAAGCTCACGCTGGATTCCCCGCAGAAACGCCTCTACCCCTGCCGCCTCGATCTGCCCCAAGGTCACCCCGTCCACCGCAGGGGCTCCGGCATTCGCCCGCACCCGCTGGTAGGCATGTTCCAGGGGATCCGGGAGGACGGCTGTCACGTAATCGACGAGACGAAGCGCTGGCGAAGCTCGGGATCGGTGAAGGGCGGCGTATGGTCCATCGGCGACACCTGCCATGATGACGTCTGCTGCGACAATTAGCGTCGGTGAAGGAGCTGCACGGAGGGGCGGTGCACGAGGAGCGGATCCCGCATGAACGAGGAGCCCTGCGGCGGTTTCTTCACCGGCGTGAACCCGGGTCCCCCCTGACCGATTGCCGGGAGACCCCGAACACGCGCGCCGCTTCGGCTTGCGGCATCCCCCTGACCAGGGCCTGGATCACGCGCCGCCGCAGAGCGTCCAGCCGGGCCGGGGTGATTTCGCCAGGATCAGCGTCAAAGCGCTCGACCAGCACGGCCCGGAACTCTCTGTTGCCGAAGGCCTTGAACGTGAGCCAGGCACAGCCCATAACTTCCAGGGCGAAGCCGGTCCCGTGTGGCGAGGTCGTTCAGTACGACCGGAGCAGGCGGCCGGCGGGGGGCCCGACAGGCTGTCCGTCGCGGAACGCCACGCGGCCGCCCTTGATGATCAGGACCGGCCATCCCTTCACAGCCATGCCATGGGCCGCCGTCTTGAAGGGCGAGTAGGTGGTCTGCGGGCTGACCACGCGCTCCTGCTCCATGTCCACCAGGACCAGGTCGGCGTCCTTGCCCACGGCGATGGCGCCCTTGCGGTCGTCAATGTGGTAGAGCCGCGCGGGGTTGAGGCACGCGACGCGGACCAGATCGTGTAGCGTGATGCGGCCCTTGTGCACCCCCTCCGAGAGGAGAAGGGGCAACGCCACCTCGATGCCCGGCATCCCGGCAGTCACCTGCCAGAGGTCGTCGGTCTCGTGCTTGTCGCAGGAGATGTGGTCGGTGCCCACGGTGGCAATCGCCCCCGACCGCACGCCGGCCCACAATCGCTCGCCGTTGGCGCGGTCGCGCAGCGGCGGGTTCATCTTCCCGATGGCGCCTATCCGGTCGCCGGCCTCTTCGGGGAACACCGTGAGGAACTGGACCAGGGTTTCCAGGATGAGGGGCCGTCGCGTCCACTTTGCTGCCGCTTCGATGCCGTCGGCCGCCGCAAGGTGAAGTACCACAGCACGGCACCCGGTCACCTCGCTGAGGTAGGCCATGGTGTGGATGTCGGCGACCTCGCAGAAAGCCGGGCGCGCGTCGGTCCACGCCTGCAGGTCGCGCCGCCCCGTGGCCTGGACCGCCGGGAGCGTGTAGCGGATGATCTCCACGTCCTCGCAGTGGAGGGCGCATAGCCCGTCGAACGCCGCACACTGCTGCATGGTCAGGTACGCGTCGCCGTCGTCCAGGGGCTCGATGTCCAACTCCGCCACGGCTTTCACGCGGTAGTCCAGGTGGAGCTTGTAGCACAGTACCCCGAAGCGCTGCCGGTAAAGGGGGATCTCCTCGATGTGCTGGCGGTTCTGGATCTGCAGGTGGACCAGCATATCGCAGTAGGAGCGCGCAGCCACCACCTGCTCCCAGGTGGGGTAAGCCTGCAGGTACGAGGTTTTGGCCCGCATGTGGGGCATCATGACAGTGGTGCCGCCGGCTAGGGCGGCCGCGCTGGTCTGCTCCACATCTACGTCGAACGGGTAGTGCACCCCCAGGTGGATGTGGGGCTCCACCCGCCCTGGCAACAGGACGTGTCCGTACCCGTCGACGACCTCGTCGGCCCGCGGAGGGTCGCCGTCCCCCAGACCGGCAATCTTCCCGTCCCGGACCGCCACCCACCCGACGAAGAGCGTCTCGGGGGTGACGACCCGACAGTTGCGAACCAGGAGGTCAGCGCCCGGCACGGGCCGCCCCCACCATGGCCAGCACCTGGTCGGAGGTCACGACGGCCCCGCAGTACTGGGCCCAGACCGCCAGGGCCATCTCGTGCCAGTCGCGGCGCACGCCGCCGATGCAGTCCGACACGATGAGCAGGTCGTAGTCGCGCATGTACGCCTCCCGGATGGTGGTGTCCACGCACGCGTTGGTAGTCGAGCCGGTGACGATCAACGTGCGGCGGCCGAGGATGCGCAGCAAGACTTCCAGGCGTGTCCCGTAGAACACGCTGAACTTGTGCTTTTCGATCAGGTGGCTGCCCGCGTCGATCAGCGGCTTGAGCTCGTCCACGATCTCGGCGTCCCACGTGCCCGGCTGGCATGCTAGCCGGGCACGCTTGGCGGTGTGCGGCTGGATCCGGTGCAGGGCGCGGGTGTGGTCCTCCGGCAGGTGGTGTTGCAGGCTCCAGATGTCCGGGATCCCGGCGGCCTTGCACGCCGGAATCAGGCGCCGGAGCGGTGGGATGACGGCCGTCAGGAGGCTCATGTCCACGCCGCTGAGGCCGAGAGTCCCCTCGGGGTGGAGGAAGGCGTTCTGGGCGTCGATCACCAGCAGCGCGGTGTCGGCGATGTCGAGGGTGTAGTCCACGGGTGTCCCTCCTTGCCCGTCCGGGATGGCCGGGCAGAGCCACGTCGCGCAGCACGAGGTCCCAGGACCTCACAGCCCGCTCAGCTCTTTGGCCAGGATGCGGGTGATCCCCAGCCATTGGCTCAGGCCCACTGTGCGGGGCGCGCGACCGCCCAGCCCGCGAGCCCACACTGTGCGTACGCCCAGCTCCCGCGCGGCCTCTCGGTCCACGCCTCCGGGAGGACCGCTCAGATCGATCAGCACCGGCTCGGGTCCCAGCTGCGCCAGGACCTCACGCGTGAACAGGAGGGCCGGTGCGGTGTTGAAGATCACGCACATGCGGGGGGCCCGGTCGGCCATGCCGTCCAGCGTGACCACCTCGCACCCCATGGTCCAGGCCCGCGCCAGCTGCACGGGGTTGCGGGCGGCCACCGTGACGTGAGCCCCAAGCCCCCGGAGCGTGAGGGCCAGCACGGCGCCGATCCGGCCGAATCCCACCACCATGCAGGGGTGACGGTGCAGCGTCACGTCCGTGTGCTCGATGGCCATCCGGATGGCGCCCTCGGCGATGGCCGGCGCACGCAGGAGCATTAGGTCCTCGTCCGCCTCATACTCCCGCAGCTTCAGGCCCAGCGCTGTGGCCGCCTCAGCCATCTGGCGGCTGGCGCGGCCCGTGACGAGGATGGCGCCGGGGCGCACGTCCCGCAGGCTCTCGGTGTCCACCACGAGCGGGCCGGAAGCGTGCGGGGCGAACAGGCTGCCGTCCGGTCCGGGCAGCGGTACCGGGCAGATGACGACATGCGCGCCGCGCACCGCCTCGGCCACAGTGTCGGTCGCCGTGCCCGCCGGGTCCGGAGTCGGCGGCAGCCCGCACGCGTGCACGCTGGCACCGCAGCGGGCGGCCTGACGGGCAATCTCCACTTCGCGACCGTCGCCGCCCAGCACCGCCACCACGTACCCGCGCAGGTCCAGTCCGGGGACGGCTCCCGCCACGGCCGGCGCGTCCGTCGCGGCGCTCACGGTCGGCCGGTTACCCCCATGGTCCACAGCTGCCGGGTGTCGTAGCGATCCGTCAGCACCTCGCACCCGTCCGCGGTGAGCACCACCGCGTCCTCCAATTGCATCCCCAGCGTGGGAAACGTCACGAGCGGCTCGATGGCCAGCACCATGCCCTCCTGCAGCGTGATGTCCGCATAGCGGTTGAGGTAGGGCTCTTCGTGCAGCGTCAAGCCCAGCCCGTGCCCCAGGAAGTGGAAGGTCGGCAGCCCCCCAGCCTCCATGCGCTCCACGTAGGCCCGGTAGACCGCCCGGCTGCTGGCGCCGGGCTGGAGCATCTCCAGAGCGCGTGCCCGGCCCTCCACCAGCTTCTGCCACAGCGCCCGTTGCTCGTCAGTCGGCTCGCCCACCACGGCGGTGCGGGCTACATCGCAGACATAGTGCGCCACGGTGCCGATGACGTCGATGCGGACGACCTCCCCCATACGGATCTCCCGCGCCGTCGGCGGGCCGTTGAGCATCGGCGTGCGCTCGCCGGCGGTAACGCTCAGCATGGTGAGGACATCGCCCCCGGCGGCGCTGAACGCGTCGGCGATCCGCCGCCCCAGGTCGGCCTCCGTCATCCCGGGCCACCACGTCTGCAGGACCTCGTACGCCGCCTGCTCGGCGATCCGCGCCGCCCGGCGCAGGCGGTCCACCTCGGCCGGCGTTTTAACCATGCGCAGGGCCGCCAGGTCGTCGTCGATGGGCACGAGGCGGCCGCCCCCGTCCAGGGCCCGTTCGAGGAGGAGGTAGTCGGCGTGGTTGAGGTAGCCAGCCTCGACCCCCACCCGGCCCCGCAGGCCCCGGGCACGGATCGCCTCGGCCAGCAGGAGCACCGGCTTCTGGGTGAACTCGTTGTAGGCCGTGATGCGGGACACATCCGCGTGCGCCCGCGCGTACCCTTCCTCGACGTCCACCACGAACAGCTCGGGCTCGCCCGCGCGCGGAAGGAGGACGATGGCATGCCGGTGCCGGACGATTCGCTGCGACGGGATCGACGCGCCCGTGCTCCAGCACACGTGCTCGGGCGCCATGAGGACCATGGCCTCCAGCCCCCGGCGGTCCATCGCCTGGCATAGCCGCTCACGGATCTCCTCGGGCATCACTCCACCCTCCGGTCGCCGGTCAGTCGTAGATGGTGCTGACGGTGGGGGTCACCCCCGGCCGGATGCCGGCTCGCGCGATGACCCGGCGGGCGTGCTCCCGGGCCAGGGCGTAGACCTCCTGCTCGTCGACGGTCAGCACCCGCCGGTCGCTCACCACCACCCGGCCGTCGACCAGGACGGTGTGGACGGAGCTGACGCCGGCGGAGTACACGAGGGTCTGGACCGGGTCACCGTAGGGCACCCAGTCGTAGTGGTCCAAGTCGAACAGCACCAGATCGGCCTTCTTTCCCGCTTCGATGGAGCCGATCTCGTCGTCCCACAGCAGCGCCCGGGCCCCGCCGATGGTGGCCATGCGCAGCGCCTGGCGGGCCCCCACCAGCGCGGCGTCCATCCGGGCGTCCTTGAACAGCCCCGCGGCTAGGTACATCTGCCGCAACATGTCCAGGGAGCCCGCCGCCGACGGGCCGTCACATCCCAGGGCCACGGTGATCCCGCCCTGAAGCATCTCCGGGTACTTGCCGATGCGTGTGGCCCCCTTCGCCAGCTTGAGGGACGTCCCGGGGCAGAAAGCCACCTTGGTACCGGCCTCCGCCAGGAACGCGAGCTCTTCGTCGCGCACGGCTACCACGTGGGCCAGCACCAGATTGGACGCCAGGGCTCCCCACTCCCGCAGGAGAGTCACGGGCCACTTCCCCGTCCTCCGCTCGCTTCCCCGGGCTTCCTCGATGGACGACGCGATGTGGTAGGTGGTCCCGACGCCCAGCCGGCGGGCCAGGGCCGGGGCCCCGGCGTGGAGTTCGGGCGAGCAGGGTTCCTTGCCTTCGATGTTCACCCACACGCGGATGCGGCCGCCAGCCGCGTTGTGGTACTGCCGGACGCAGCGTTCTAGCTCCTCCAGCGCGGAGGCCGCCGACGGGAAGAAGTGGCGCTCGACCATCTCCCGGGTCCAGTGGGGCGGTAGCGTCTCGGGCAGACGGTCGGCAGCGTGGCGGCCCGTGACCGCCCTGATCCCCACGCGCTCCAGCGCCCGGACCACCGCGCCCAGGTCCGACTGCGCCCCCATGTCCAGACAGCACGTAGTGCCGGTCTTGAGCATCTCCACGCCCGCCAGCAGGGTGGCCACGTACTCGTCCTCCGGACGCATGGCAGCGTAGACCGGCTTGGCCCAGTTGAAGACCCACGGGCGCGTCGACAGGGTGTCCGGGAACACCCCGCGGGCCAGCTGCTCGGAAAGGTGCAGGTGGGCGTCGACGAAACCGGGCATGACCAGCCGGCGGCGGCCGGGGATGACATCGTCAAAGGCCGTGTCCTGATAGCGGCGGCGGATCTCATCGGCGGGTCCGATGGCCGCGATGCGGGTGTCCTCGATCACGATCGACTGTCCGGTCAGCACGCGGTCGTCCGGGTCCACCGTCAGGACCACGTCGGCACCGTCAATCAGCACGCGTCCCATAGCGTCAGCGGTCGTGGAGTTCGATGCGGGTCCCGTCGGGATCGCGCACATAGATAGAGGTCCCGTACCGCGGCGTGGCGACGGGCCCCTCATAGGGTAGGCCAGCCGCCTCCAGCCGCGCGCGCACCGCGGCCAGATCGGCAACGCGGAACGCGACGTGGTCGACCGCCGGCACCCCGGGGCTGACGGCGGCGGGGAGTAGCGTCAGGCCCACGCCCTCCGTCAACGCCACCAGCGGGCGGCCGTCCCGCAGCGTGCTCCGCTCGCGCACCGTGAACCCCAGCACTCCCACGAAAAACCGCTCCGCCGCCACCAGGTCCCGCACCTGCAGGAGCAGGTGACTCAGGCCGGCCGACTGCCCGCGGTCTCGTGGGCTAGCCGTCACGGCGGTCCGACCCTAGCACGCCGGCCCGGGCCCAGTTCTCCCGGGGAATCTCGTGGATGACCACGTGCAGATGCTCAGGCGAGGCACCGGCGTGGGCGACCATGGCGTCGGTGATGGCCCGTACCAGCGCCCGCTTCTGCTCGATCGACCGTCCCTCCCACATCTCGACGACCACGACAGGCACCGGCATCCTCCTTTCCCGGGGCGCGCCAGTCCGCACGCCGGGTGAGGCTACTTCCAGCGGATCAGCACCCGGTCAACTAGCTGCACGGCGTACGACGCCAGCAGCGCCACCGCCATGATGGTGGCGATCACAGCGTACAGGTGCGTGATCAGGAAGACGTTCGCGTAGCGCACGAGGAACTCTCCCAGCCCGACCAGCGCCAGCAGCATTTCCCCCACCACGAGCCCCTTCACGCCGTTCACGACGCCCAGTTGGAGTCCCACCATAATGGCTGGCAGCGCCGACGGCAGGTAGACGCGCAGGAACAGCTGCACCTCCCCCGCCCCATAGCTCTGCGCCATCTCCACCAGCCGCCGGTCGGTCCCCTCGAACCCAGTGCGGGTATTGACGACCACGACGAAGAATGTGAAGAGGAATACCGTCACAATCACGACCACGTCGCTGATGCCGAACACGGTGATCAGCACCGGCACGAACGCCACCAGGGGCGCCGACATCATCACGTTGAGGAACGGGTCGAAGACCTGGCCCAGCAGACGGAAGCGGCCGAGCACCGTTCCGCTCACGACCCCGCCGGCGGCGGCCGCCCCGAACCCGATGCCGAAGGCGACGAGGCTCTTCAGGGCGGCCCCCAGGAGCGGTCCAGCCTGAAGGAGCTGCCACCACACCCTGGCGACCGCCGAAAATGTCGGCAGGAACAGGGACAGGTCCAGCCGGCCGACGACCTCCACCGCCACCATCAACGCCACCAGGGCCCCCAGCGTCGGGAGCCCGTCCGCCATACCCTCCCCTCGGGCCACGCGGTTCACTGCATCTCCTTCAGGATGCCCCACAGGTCTTCCACGAGCCTGCCGAACGCGGCGCTGGCGCGGGTCGTCTGCGACGAGCGCGGACGCGGCAGGTCGACCTCGATGATCCGAAAGAGCCGGCCGGGCCGCGGGCTCAGCACGAACACCTGGTCGGCGAGGTAGATGGCCTCATCCATGCTGTGCGTGACCAGAAGCACGGTCTTGCGCTCGTCCGCCCACAGGGTGAGCAGGTCGTCCTGCAGGAGGCGGCGCGTCTGCTCGTCCACCGACGCGAAGGGTTCGTCCATGAGCAGGATCTGCGGGTTGACGGCGAGCGCCCGCGCCAGCCCCACCCGCTGCTGCATCCCACCCGACAGCTGGTGCGGGTAGTGGTGCTCGAAGCCCGCCAGCCCCACCTTGGCGATGACGCGCTGTGCGACCGCGTGGCGCACCGGACGGGGAGCGCCTCGAACCTCCAGCCCGAACGTCACGTTCCGCAGCACGCTCGCCCACGGCAGCAAGGCGAAGTCCTGGAACACCATGGCCCGGTCCGGGCCGGGCCCGGTGACGGGGACGCCGCCGATCTCCACCCTGCCCGCGTCGGGCCGGAGGAGCCCCGCGACGATCTTCAACAGGGTGGTCTTGCCGCACCCGCTGGGGCCGATGATGGCCACGAACTGCCCGGCCTCCACGGACAGCGTGATGTCGTCCAGGGCCCGGACGCGGCCGAACGCCTTGGAGACTCCCCGGATCGCGATCCCCAGAGGGTGCGTCGCACTCCGTTGGACGTTGGTGAGTGGGCCGACCACGGTCTCCCCGCCCGTCTACCGGCGCCAGTGCAACAGCCGCGCCTCCACCTGCTGCAGTCCGGACAGGAGTAGCAGCGCCGCCAGAATGACGCTCAGCACCGCGGCAAACATACGGTCGAACGCGAACACGCTGCGGGCATCCACGATAATCCGCCCGACCCCGAACGGTGCCAGCAGCAGCTCGGCGATGACCAGCCCGATGAACGCCCGCGACAGGCCGTACCGCATGCCCGCCAGCACCATGGGCAACGCACTGGGAAACACCACCATCCGCAAGATCTGCAGCCAGCGCGCGTCGAAGGCCCGCGCCATCTCGTACAGCCGAGCTTGCACGTCACGCACGCCGCCGTAGGCGTTGGTGGCGAGAAAGGGCATGCTGAAGATGAACACGATCAGCGCTGACGACGTGATCCGCACCCCCATGGTGAGGATGACCAGGGGCACCAACGCCGCCATGGGCATGGTGATGAGCAGGTCGAGGTACACGCGCGCGATGCGGCCCAGCGGTCGTATAAGCCCCATCAGCAGGCCGAACGGGACGCCGACCAGCACGGCAGCCCCGTAGCCGAGGAGGAACGCCTGGGCACTGATCCCGAACGCCCTGGGGAGGGCGCCCGACCCCAGGAGCTCGGCGAACGCCCGGGCGGTGGCGGTGGCGGTGGGAAAGGCGAAGTTGACCGGCACCCGCCCCGCCCACTCCCACACTCCCAGCACGACGAGGACGACCGCACCCCGCAGGCCCCACACCAGCGCCCACGACTCTCCCACGCCGTCGACGCCCCCGCAGCCTACCGCCGCCCGAGCTGCTGCAACACCGCCTCCAGCGGCTCGGGGTGGAAGAATGTCCCGGGCTTCCACTTCATGGCCGGGCCCGCGATGTTCCGCGCCTCCACCTGGAACTGGATGTTGTCGATTGCCCCCCGGCCGCGCAGCCGGTCGATACCGCCATTGGAATCGAAGACGCGGATCACCTCGCGAATCTGCGCCTCCAGCTCCGCCGGGGACATCTCCTTGAAGAACTCACCGCGCTCGCGCACCCAGTAGGTGGGGTCGCTGAGACCGCGCCGGTACGACTCCAGGATCCGCCGGATCACGAGGCGGGTCAGCTGGGGCTGCTGCTCCACCACGTCCCGCCGCGCGATGAGGTAGAAACTGCTGACCGGCAGCTTGGTCATGTCCAGGAGGATGTGGAACTGCCCCGGCGCACGACGCATAACGATACCCGCGAAGCTGATGTCCATGGTGGCCGCGCGCACCGACCCGGCCAGCAGCGCCTCGGCCCGCGCCGCCGAACCCGCTGGCATGTACAGGAAGTCCGGGACCACGGTCGGGTAGTCCCGCGCCAGCAGGAAGTCCAGCAGCACCTTCTGGGTCGACCGGGCCGAGTGGCTCGCCACCTGCATCCCGTGCAGGGCGCGGATGTCTGTGATCTCGCGGCGCGCGACCAACACGAACTCGGGCAGCGCCAGTTCCATCAGCGCCACCACCGGTGCCCCTCGTTCCACGGCCGGGAAGAACGCGTGAAACCCGGTGCCGAACGATCCGGCTCCCTGCGCCACCGCCAGGACCGCCGCCTCGCTTTCGCGGAGCTCGCGCACCTCCACCTCGATCCCGTCCTGCTGGAGCGACCGCAGGCCGATCAGCGACGGCAGGTTGATCGGCCGGTTGACGGTGGAGATGAAGGTGAGCTTGCGGGCGGTGGTCGCGGCGACGGCTCCGGCGGTTCCTGCGGCCAGCGCCAGACCCACCGCCAGGGCTACCAGCGCGCGCCACCCTCTCGTCCCCTTTCTCATGGTCGTCTCCCCCTTTCCTGTCATGTCGTCACCGCTCGTCCCACCTGGGTACGCCGCCTGCCGGGCACCACCGTTCGCGCTTCGTGCCCGGAGCCGCCCGCACCGGTCCCGGCGGCGGCCCGCAGGGCCCTGACTGAGGCCATGGTAGATTCCAGGTGCTTCGACATCCGGTCGGCGGCACGGGCGACGGCGCCGGCGCGAATCGCCTCGAGGATCTGCCTGTGCTGCGCCACGGACCGTCGCGCGCGACCGGGCAGGGCCATCACGGCCCGGCGGTCCGCGAAGATGTGGTTGATCGACCCGGACAGGTAAATCAGGTACGGGTTGCCGCCGAGCTCAGCGATGAGCCCGTGGAAGGCGATGTCCAGCCGCTCCAGAGCCGCGACGTCTCGCGCCCGGGCCGCAGCCGCCATCTCCCGGACGTTGCGCTCCAGCGCGTCCAGGGGATCCCGGGTGCGGGAGGGGTCCCGGGCCACGGCCCGCGCGGCCAGGGACGCCGACTTGCGCTCCAGGATCTCCCTCACCTCCAGCAGCGCCAGCACGTCCGCACGGTGGGCCTCGAGCCAGGGCAGCCAGGAGGCGGGATCCATGCCGTCGTCTCTCGACGAGGCCACGAAGATGCCCCGGCCCTGGCGCACCTTGACCAGCCTGAGCGCTGAGAGGACCTGCACCGCTTCGCGCACGGTCGAGGCGCTCACGCCGAAGCCTTGGGCGAGGTCCCGGAGAGGAGGCAGCTTCGCCCCCGGCCCCAGCTGCCCACGCTGGATCAGCTGGCGGATCTGCTCGACGACCTGCTGGGCCGTCGTCTGCGGCTGGATAGGATGATAGGAGATTAGCAGATCACCTGCTGGTCGGACCATTGTCCACTTATTTCGCCTTTACATCTCCGGAACCCTCCTCCACCTGAGACGCCTCACATGCCTCCACAGCCCACCGTGTCACTCCGGCGGGGCACAGCCTAGGGCACCAGCAGGACATCGATGGAGCCCAACCCACGTCGGCCCGTCGTCGCCCAGGATGCCTCGCTGACTCCCGACCAGATAGCGGAGCGCCTCGTGGCTGAGGGGCACGGGTACGGGGAGCCCGCGCCTCTACTGGCGACCCGCGTTGCGTGGGTCCGCAAGCACAGGCTGGGCATGGACGTGCCCGGCTACGCCGAGTACATGCGGCGCTACAACCAGGCGCCGTAGGTGGCCCCTACGGGCTCGTCCGCACCTCTGCCCCGCGCCGCGGCAGTCGCGACTCCACCGCCTCCAGCCACTCCTGCAGGCTGCGAACCGCCTCCCGCCAGGCGCCGCCCACCTGCCCCATCTGCCGGAACTTCCGGTAGCGCTGTTCCACGAGCCGGCGCGGGGCCTGCCGGCTCAACTCCGCCAGTGAGGCCACCAGGTACCGGCGGACCTCGACCGCGGCCGCCGCGGGATCCATGTGCGCGCCCCCGGCGGGCTCAGGGATGATCCCGTCGATCACCCCCAGGCGCAGCAGGTCGGCGGCGGTCAACTTGAGCGCGGCCGCCACCTCCGGGGCGCGGGTCACGTCGCGGTAGAGGATCGCCGCCGCAGCCTCCGGGGAGATCACCGAGTAGAAGGCGTGTTCCTGCATGAGCACGCGGTCGGCGACAGCCAGCGCCAGCGCGCCGCCGCTGCCGCCCTCGCCGATCACGACGGTCACGATCGGGGTCGGCAACAGCGCCATCGTCTGCAGGTTCTGGGCCAGGGCCTGGGCGATCCCGCGTCGCTCGGCCTCATAGCCCGGATAGGCGCCTTGGGTGTCGATGAAGGTCACCAGCGGCAGGCGGAACTTGGCTGCCAGGTGCATCAGGCGCAGGGCCTTGCGGTAGCCCTCGGGCAGCGGCATCCCCTGGTGCGGGCCTGCGGGCGCGCCGGGGAGGCCAGCGCGTTCCTGCCCGATGACCACCACCGCGTGTCCCTCGATCTGCCCCAGGCCGCCCACGATGGACGGGTCGTCGCCGAACTGCCGATCCCCGTGCAGGCCCACGAACGAGGTCACGATCCGCTGGATGTAGGCCCTGGCGGTCGGACGCCGGGGGTGCCGGGCGGTCTGGACCACGTCCCAGGCCCGGGCCGGCGTCGCCGGCCCGGGCGCCCTCGGAAGCCGCTCGGCGGTCCACCGGCTCACCGGTTGGGGTCTGAGGTGGGCGATCAGGTACTGGACCGTCTCGCGCAGGCGGCGCCGATCGAGCAGCAGGTCAACCATGCCGCCGGCGAAGAGCCGCTCGGCCCGGTGCGAGTCCGGAGGCAGCGCCTCCCCGACGGTCGCCTCGATCACTCGGGGACCCACGAACCCGATCTGTGCGCCGGGCTCTGCGATCAGGACATCGCCCAGCGAGGCGAAACTGGCGGTGACCCCGCCAAACGTGGGATGGGCGAGGACCGAGATGTGCGCCAGCCCGGCGGCGTGGTGGCGGGCCCGGGCCGCGGCGGTCTTCGCCATCTGCACCAGGGAGAGCATGCCTTCCTGCATCCGCGCCCCGCCGCTGCTGGTCACCGTGACGACGGGCAGGCGTCGGCGCGTGGCGGCTTCGAAGGCGTCGGCGATCTTCTCGCCGACCACCGAGCCCATGGAGCCGCCCAGGAACTCGAAGTCGAAGACCGCCACCACGACCGGCAGCCCGCCGACCTTCGCCTGACCGACCACGACGGCCTCCCGCAGGCCGGTCCCCCGGCGCGCGTCCACCAGCCGCGCCCGGTACGCGCGCTGGTCGGCGAACTGCAGCGGGTCGACGGACACCAGCCGCCGGTCAAACTCCCGGAACGTCCCGGGATCCACCAGCGAGGCGATGCGGTCGCGGGCGGGCATCTGCAGGTGCCAGCCGCACGCCGGGCACAGCCACAGCGCCTGACGCAACACCTCGGAGGGCGTCTCGGTACCGCAGGAGGGACACCGGACGCCCACCGGAGCCGGAGTCGGTCTAGATCGCGCCATGGTCGCGCAACGCGGCGATCGCGCCGACGCTGTAGCCCAGCTCCCGCAGGATGGCGTCGGTGTGCTGACCCAACAGCGGCGGCGGCGCGGCGATCCGGCCGGGCGTCGCCGAGAACTTCACCGGCACGCCGGTCTGCCTGATACGGCCGGCACGGGGATGGTCCACCTCGACCACCATCTGGCGGTGGTGCACCTGGGGGTCGGCGAACAGGTCCGACAGGAGGTAGATGGGGCCGGCCGGCACGCCGGCCTGCTCCATGATGGACACCCACTCGCCGGTCGCCCGCGCCGCGAAGATCGGCTCCAGCAGGGGGATCAGGGCGTCGCGGTGACGCACGCGGTCGGGGTTCGTCCGGAAGCGGGGGTCGTCCGCCAGGTGCGGCGCGCCCACCGCCACCACGAACCGGCTCCAGATCGCCTCGCTGCCCACGGCAATGTTGATATACCCATCCTGGGTCCGGAACGCCTGGTAGGGGACCAGTGACGGGTGCGCGCTGCCCAGGCGCTTCGGGTTCTCGCCGGTGGCGAAGTAGTAGCCCGCCTGGTAGGTCATCCAGGCGACCTGGCCGTCGAGCATGGAGACGTCCACGTGTTGCCCCTGGCCGGTCCGGTCGCGCACCCGCAGGGCCGCCAGGATCCCATAGGCGGCAAACATCCCCGCGGCGATGTCCGTGACCGCGACCCCGACCTTAACCGGCGGGCCGCCTTCCTCGCCGGTGATCCCCATCAGCCCCCCCATCCCCTGCAGGATCAGGTCGTAGGCCACCCGTTCGCGGTAGGGGCCGTCCTGCCCGAAGCCCGAGATCGAGCAGTACACGAGGCGGGGGTTCAGCGCCGAGACGGTCGCATGGCCGAAGCCAAACCGATCCATGGTGCCGGGCCGGAAGTTCTCCACCAGCACGTCGCCGCGGACGAGGAGCCGGCGGAGCACCTCCTGCCCCTCAGGATGCTTGAGGTTGAGGGTCAGGCTCTCCTTGTTCCGGTTGATCCCCAAAAAGTACGTGCTCTCGCCGTTCAGGAAGGGTGGCCCCCAGCCGCGCGTGTCGTCACCGGTCTCGGGCGTCTCCACCTTGATGACGCGGGCCCCCAGGTCCCCCAGCATGAGGGTGCAGTACGGCCCGGCCAGGGCCCGGGTCAGGTCGACGACCAGCAGATCCGACAGCGGCGCCAGGTCAGGCCTCAACGAACGCCACGAACCGGCAGAACGCGGCCTCGCCGCCCTTGAACCGGAACGGGAAGCACCCCACCCAGACCCGCTGGTTGAGGATGAGGTCGATCTCGCCGCCGACGTTCTCCACGTGGAAGACGCCCTGGGGAAACAGCATGGTGTGCGTGGCCTGATAGTCCTTCGGCCAGGGGAACGCCTGATCCATGGGCATGCCGATCTTCCGTTCCACCTCGGGGATCAGGTCGCGCCGGGCGTCCCGTACCTTGGTGTTGAAGGGGTGGTCGGTGGAGATGGCGTCGACGGCCATCCACCGGATGCCGCGGTCCAGCACCCACTGGCAGAATTCGGCGCGCGGCCCGGGGTGGCGCAGGAAGGACCGCGGCAGGTCGGGGCGGGCATCGGGGTGCTGCCGCTTCGTGTGTTCGGACCAGTCTTCGTTGTAGTAAGCGTGGTAGCCGGTGTGGATCACCAGGATGTCCCCGCGCTCGATGCGGATGTGGTACGTCTTTTCCCACTGCTCGAAGTGCTGCGGCCCGTAGATGTCGTAGTCGCCGATGCCGAACTGCTGCAGGTCCACGATGCACGCCGGGCCGACCAGGGCGGTGATGGGAATCCCGGCCACGTCCGGTCCCGGGTCGTGGAAGTGCAGGGGCGCATCCAGGTGGGTGGCGATGTGGTTGGTGCTGCTGATGTGCTGGGCGTTGACACCCTCGAAGGCCATCTTCTTGACCCACTTGATGGTGGGGCCCTCGTAGTAGGCAAAGGGCGGGGAGTCCATGCTGAAGTTCTGCGAGAGATCCAGCACCCGCGCCCGGGACAGGTCGAACGCTCTCATGCCTCCGCCTCCTTCGCTCCAGTCCCCCCTCGGTGGATACGACGCGACGAAATGCGAGCCCTCTGCCATCCGCGGCAGGGAAAGGGTGGCCGCGGGCCTAATTCCTTGCCGACTCCACCATGGACCTGGTGATCAGGCGGGCTTCCACCCTGGGGCGCCTGCAACCCGTGGACATCGGGATCCGGGGCACCCGGATCGCCCGCGTCGCGCCGTCCATCGCCGAGCGCGGGACCGAGGAGATCGATGCGGCCGGCCGCCTGGTGACGCCGTCTCTGGTCGAGCCGCACATCCACCTGGATGCCGTGCTCACGGTCGGCCAGCCGCGGTACAATGCCAGCGGCTCGCTGTTCGAGGGCATCGAGATCTGGGCCGAGCGGGTCAAGACGCTGACCCGCGAGGACGTCACGCGCCGGGCCGGTCAGGCGATCCGGTGGATGCTGGCGCACGGCGTCACCCACATCCGGACCCACGTGGACGTCTGCGACCCCAACCTGACTGCGCTGCAGGCTCTGGTCGAGGTGCGCGACGCATGGCGCGACCTCGTCACCATTCAGATCGTCGCCTTCCCGCAGCAGGGCCTCTACTCATTCCCCGACGGCGAGGCGCTGATGGTCAGGGCCCTGGACCTGGGCGCTGATGTCGTCGGCGGCATCCCGCACTACGAGTGGACCCGGGAGTACGGCGAGCGCGACGTCAGGACCGCCCTGCGCCTGGCCGCCGACCGGGGCCTGCGGGCCGACCTCCACTGCGACGAGACCGACGACGACCAGAGCCGGTTTTTGGAGCTGGTGGCGGCCGAGACGATCCGCCTGGGCCTGCAAGGCCGGGTGACCGCCAGCCACACCACGGCGATGCACTCCTACAACAACGCGTACGCCTACCGGCTGATCCGGTGGATGCGCCAGGCCGGAGTCCACATCATCACCAACCCGCTGGACAACGCGGTCCTGCAGGGCCGGTTCGACGGCTATCCGATCCGCCGCGGGTTCACCCGGGTCAAGGAGTTGCTGGCCAACGGCATCAACGTCGCCATCGGGCACGACTCCATCATGGACCCCTGGTATCCCCTGGGCGTCGGCGACCCCATCCAGGCCTGCTTCGTCATGGTGCACTACGGCCACATGTCCGGCCACCAGGAGTTTGCCACGCTGCTGGAGATGACCACGGCGCGGGCCGCCGCCTGCCTCGGCCTGACCGACTACGGCCTGGCCGAGGGCTGCCAGGCCGACCTGGTGGTGTTCGACGCGCCCACGCCGATGGATGTGATCCGCACCATGGCCCCGCGGCTGGCGGTCGTCTCCCGCGGCCGCGTGGTGGCACGCACGACGCCCGCCCGGTCCGAGGTCATCGTCGACGGCGTGCCGGAGACGGTGGTCTTCCAGCCATGACGCCGGACCCCGCCACCCCCGCGCCTCGCACGCGCCGGACGGTGCGGCTGCCGATCGCGGAGCTGCGCTCGTGGACGCTGTTCGGCCTCGTCATGGTGGCGGCGTGGGAGGTGGTCTCCCGCGTCTACGCGCAGCCCTACCTCGTCCCGGCGCCGTCGGCCATCGTCAGGGAATTCCGGGACAACTGGGAGCTCGCGCTCTCCTACGTGGCGATCACCAGCCAGGAGGTGGTCCTGGGGTTCCTGCTGGGGTCGGCGGCCGCGCTGCTGGGGGCGATGCTGTTCCTCTGGCTGCCCCGGGTCCTGGAAGAGTTCCTCTTCCGCATCATCGTCACCCTCAATAGCACCCCGTTCGTGGCCCTGGCCTCCCTGGCGGTGGTGTGGTTCGGCCTGGGGATCACCAGCAAGATCATCATCGCCGGCATGTACACGTTCTTCGCGGTGCTCTACACGACCCACAAAGAGTTCGTCTCGGTCGAGACGATCCGCGAGCAGCTGATGGACATCTACAACGCCTCCTGGTGGCAGCGGATCTTCCTGCTGAAGATCCCCTCGGCCCTGCCCATCATCTTCGTGAGCCTCAAGGGCGGGGTGATGGCCGCGGTCAACGGTGCCATCGTGGGCGAACTGTTCGGCGCCTTCGAGGGACTGGGGTACATGATCCTGGATTCCCGCTATGTCGGCAACACGGTGCGCGTCTTCCTGGCCGCCGTCTTCTGCACTGCAATCGGGTGGGTGCTGCTCGGCGCCGTGACGGTCGCCGAGCGCGTGCTGATGCCCTGGCATGTCAGCGTGGCGGAGCGGCGGTAACGCGCGACGGTCCCTGGGGGGTGGGAGACGGCTCGGTGAGTTGCCCGGCCAGCAGCCCGGCGGTGCACACCTGAGGAGGAGGCGCAGGATGATGCGAAGGGGACTGAGTGTCGTCGTCATGCTGCTCGCGGTGGTCCTGGCCGTCAGCGGCACCATGCGCGCGCAGGGCATGGCCAAGGTCACCGTCTTCGAGGCCTGGTTCATCCACAACGAATCCATGGGCGACCCGGTGGCCGTCGAGAAGGGGTTCTACAGGTCGCTCAACCTCGACGTGAAGGTCGTCGGGGGCGGCCCGGGGCTGTCGCCCATTGACCGCGTGATGGCCGAGGCGAAGAAGGGCACGATCGTCTTCGGCGTCGACTACCCCTACAACATCCTGGAGGCGCGGGAGAAGCAGAAACTGCCCCTGGTGGTGGTGGCCCACGACTTCCAGAAGTCGGCCGTGCGGTTGATCTCCTGGAAGGAGATCAAGAGCGCCCGGGACATCGAGGGCACCGTCGCCACCTGGATCGGCTATGACAAGCAGATCAAGGCCGCCATCGGCCCCGACTGGGACAAGCGCATCAAGATCGTCAACCAGCAGGGTGACCCGGCCACCATCGGTTCGTGGCTGAAGAAGGACTACGTGTTCGCCCACGCGATGGCCTACAACGAGGTCCTGGTCGCCAAGCGGCAGGCCAAGGAGAAGTACTGGGTCTACGACTTTCCCAGCCTGGGGATCGACTGGCCCGAGAACGTGGTGTTCACCACCGAGGAGATCGTCCAGAAATATCCCCAGGTGGTTCAGGCCTTCGTCACCGGTCGCTACCAGGGCTACAAGTACGCGCTGGCCAACCGCCAGGAGGCCGTGCAGATCCTGGTCAAGTACAACTCCAACCTCAAGGGCGGCGAGGCCCACGAGCTAGAGGGGATGGACGCCATCGCGGCCATCATGATCACGGACGCCACGCGCAAGCATGGACTCGGCTACGTGGACCCCTCCGGGTGGGAGCGGGTCGCCAGGGACATGACCCGGGCGAAGCTGTTCGCGGCGGCGCCGAACTACAAGGCAGCGTTCAGCACGAAGTTCCCGAGCAAGGTCATGCCGTAGTGGGCAGGATAGCCGGGGCGGGGGCGGGGCGCCCTCGCCCCGGCGGGGCGCGCATGACCGCCATCTCGCCAGCGGTCTCGGTGGCTGCGGAGCCGATCATCCGGCTGGAGGGCGTCTCTAAGACCTACGAGACGGGCCGCCGCGCGGGAGTGCGGGGCCCGGCGGCTGAGCGGATCCTCAACGTCGTCTGCAACTTCTCGCTGGAGATCCGGCCGCGGGAGTTCGTGTCCATCATCGGGCCGTCCGGCTGCGGCAAGACCACTGTCCTCTTCCTCCTGGCCGGGTTGCGCGAGGCCACCGCCGGCCGCATCGAGGTCTGCGGCCGGCCCCCGCGCGAGGCGGTGCGGGCGGGGCTCTCCAGCGTGATCTTCCAGCAGCCGGTGCTGTTCGAGTGGCTGACCGCCGAGGAGAACGTCCTGCTGCCCCTGCGCATGCGGGACCCGCGGTGGTGGGCGTGGCCGCTGCGCCGGCGGCTCTACATCGATCAGGCCCGGCGCGCGCTGGGCACCGTCGAGCTCGGCGGCTTCGAGCACTACTATCCCGACAAACTCTCCGGTGGGATGCAGCAGCGCGTGGCAATCGCACGGGCGCTGACGCTGGAGCCGGAGGTGCTGCTCATGGACGAGCCCTTCGGCGCCCTGGACGAGATCACCCGGGACCGGATGAACCTGGAGCTCATCCGGCTGTTCGAAGACCGGGCGCTCACCATCGTCTTCGTCACCCACTCCATTGAGGAAGCCGTGTTCCTGTCGGACCGCGTGGTCGTCATGAGCCGCGGACCGTCGGCGGCCACCGGCTCCAGCATCGTGCGGGTCGTCGAGGTCGACCTCCCGCGGCCCAGACACCTGGCCCTCAAAGAGGATCCGGCCTTCTTCCTGAAGGTGAAGGAGGGCCGGGAGGCCCTGCGGGAGGCGTAGACCCGGGGCCGTCGGGCCTGTGGGTTTCCCGCAGCCTATTCCACTTCGAGGATCATCTCGATTTCCACGGCGATGCCCTGAGGCAGCGCGCCCATCCCCACGGCCGAGCGCGCGTGCCGGCCGGCCTCGCCGAAGAGGTCCACCAACAGGTCGGACGCGCCGTTGATGACCTGCGGCTGCTGCCCGAACTCCGGCGTGCAGTTGACCATGCCCAGGAGTTTGACCACCCGCTTCACCCGGTCGAGATCGCCGAGCGCCTCTTTGACAGAGGCCAGGCAGTTGAGGGCCACCAGCCGGGCCGCCTGATAGCCCTGGTCCACCGTCAGGTCCTGGCCGACCTTCCCGATGAATTGCGGCCGGCCGTCGCGGTGGGGTCCGTGCCCCGAGACGAAGAGCAGGTTCCCGACCCGCACCGTGCGGACGTAGTTGGCCAGCGGCCCGGGTGGGACGGGCAACTCCAGTCCGAGTTCCGCCAGCCTGGCCTCAACCTTCATGCATGGGTACCTCCCTTCCTGATGCGATATTGCGATCCGGGCAGACTAACGCTGACAGTTGGGCAACGCGGGGCCGGTTCGTGCGGAGGCCGCCGTTCGACGCCGTCACCTCCACGCAGGGCGAGAAGTTCAAACCCCACCCGTCAGTGTACCGGAAGGCGCTGCGCACCCTCGGCGTGGCAGCCGAGGACCTCCTCCACGTGGCCGGCTCGCCCACGGACGCCATGGGCGCGACGGCGGAGGGGATCCGGACGGTGTGGGTCAACCGCGCAGGCGACACGGTCGCCGACCCCCGGCTGGCGCGTGCGCACGAGATCCGCGACCTGGTGGGGCTGCCGGAACTGCTCATCGCGGGCTGACGGGTCACTGGAGGAAGATGTCCTCGCCGATCTCCTGTGCCATCGCCCGCCGGCAGGCCAACTGGGCGGTAGCGATGTCCTCCACCGCCAGCCCCAGGGATTTGAACAGGGTGATCTGCGCGGGATCCGTGCGGCCTGGGTGGCTGCCGGCGAACACCTCACCGATTTCCGCCTGAATGTGCGCCTGGGTGATGGCACCCTCCCGGAGGGGCTGGATGAGGTCGCCGGCTTCAGCCAGCGCGGCGACGCGCGAGTCCACGAACACGCGGGCGTTGGCCACGGCTACGGTGTCCATCTCGCGCCACTCCGGCCCGATGGCGCCGATCGCGTTGATGTGCACCCCCGGGCCGATCCAGGCGCCGTGGAGGACCGGAGTCGGGCTGCTGGTGACGGTGCAGATGATCCCGGCGCCCCGCACCGCGTCCTGCGGGTCGGGGGCGATCGCCACCGTGACGCCGAAACGCTCGGTCGCCTCGCTGGCGAACCGCTCGGCACTGGCCCGAGTGCGCGACCAGACCCGCACTGTCTCGATCCGCCGCACCGCCAGCAGCGCCTCCAGGTGGCTGCGGGCCTGCACCCCCGCGCCCAGGAGCGCAAGCACGGAGGCGTCCTGCAGCGCCAGGTGCTTCGTCGCGGCGGCTGAGACCGCCGCGGTGCGCATCTCGGTGATCAGCCGGCCGTCCAGGATGGCCTGAAGGGTCCCGGTCCGGGGATCCAGCATGAGGACGGTCGCCATGTGGGTGGGCAACCCGCGCGCGGCATTGCCCGGGTAGAATGTGACCGCCTTGAGCCCCAGCGTCCCCGGGCTGCGCAGGTATGCGGGCATGACCCCCAAGAACCCGCTGTGGTCGGCCACGGCGATCACCGACCGCAGCGGCTGGACGACCTCGCCCCGGGAGAACGCGGCCAGCGTCTGCTCCATCAAGGGGACGAGGTCGCGCATCGACAGCAGGCGGCGGAGGTCCGATTCCCTCAGCAGAAGCGCCACGGTGGCCCCTCGTCACACGCGCCGACGGTGGTGACGCGTCAGACCCTCAACTTCGGATCGAGCGCATCCCGCAGGGCGTCCCCAAAGACATTGAACGCCAGCACCGCGGCGCTGATGGCCAGGCCCGGGAAGACCGCCATCCACGGCGCCCTCTGGAGGAAGTCCACCGCCGCTCCGCGCAGCATGAGGCCCCACGCCGGGGTGGGTTCCGAGACCCCGAGCCCCAAAAACGAGAGCGAGGCCTCCAGGAGGATCGCCTGCCCGAGAAACGAGGTCAGCATCACCAGGTAGGGAGCCATGACGTTGGGGGCCATGTGCCGGAAGATGATCCGGGCGTGCGAACACCCCATCGCCCGCGCGGCCTCCAGGTAGACCGTCTCCCGCACCGCCAGCGCGCTGCTGCGGACGACCCGCGCCGCACGGGGAAGAAACGACAGGGCGATGGCGAGCACCAGCTTGTCGGTCCCCACCCCGATGACCGCCACAATCGCCATGGCCACGACGATGAGGGGGAACGACAGGAGGACATCCACGAGGCGCTGCGTCACTAAATCGACGATGCCGCCGAAGTGGGCGCTGGCCATGCCGATGACCGCGCCGGCGGTCGCCCCCACCACCGAGGCGCCGAAGCCCACCAGCAGGGCCGTGCGGGCTCCGTACAGGATCCGGCTGAACACGTCGCGGCCGAAGGCGTCGCTGCCGAACCAGTGGTCGCGGCCCGGCGGGCGGAACATCCCGCCGTAGTCCGTCGTCAGCGGGTCGTAGGGCGCCACGGTGGGGGCGAAGGTCGCAGCCAGCACCATGGCGGCGATGAAGGCGGCCGCCGCCGTCCCGACCGGATGCCGGCGGAGGAACCGGACCGCCAGACCCGGGCGGGGCCGGATGGCCGGGACGGCCATCACGGTGGGAACGGCGTCGGCGGAAGGCCCGGAGGCCATCGTCTGCGGTCCCGCGCTACCGATAGGAGATCCGCGGGTCGATCCAGGCGTAGATCAGATCGACCAGGAAGTTGACGAGGATGTAGCCTGATGCCACCAGGAGCAGCAGCCCCTGGATGAGGGTGTAGTCGCGCTGGCCGATGGCATCCACGATCAATTTGCCGATCCCGTTGAGGTTGAAGACCTGTTCGGTCACCACCAGGCCGCCGATCAGGAAGGCGAACTCCAGCCCGATCACGGTGACGACCGGCATGAGGGCGTTGCGCAGCGCGTGCTTGCGCAGGATCACCATTCCGGCCAGCCCCTTGGCCCACGCGGTCCGGACGTAGTCCTCCCCCAGGACCTCCAGCAGGGCCGATCGGGTCATCCGCGTGGCGACCGCGGAGTAGCGGTAGCCGACGGCCAGCGCCGGCCAGATGAGCTGCGCCAGGTTCGCTTTCGGATCGACCCACAGGGGGGTGAACGTCAGCGGCGGGAGATACTGGAAGACCGAGAGCAGGAACAGGATCATCAGGATGCCGAGCCAGAAGGACGGCACGGCCAGACCCGCCACGCTGATCACCTGCACCAGATGGTCCACCCAGCGCCCGCGGAAGACGGCGGCCAGCACCCCCAGCGGGATCGCCGCGGCCGTGGCGAACAGGGTCGCCATCAGGGCGAGCTGCAGGCTGAGTTGCAGGCGCAGGCCGATTTCCCGGGCCACGGGCTCCCCCGACCACATGGAGCGGCCCAGGTCCAGCCGGAAGATGCCCAGCATCCACGTCAGGAACTGCTCCCACAGGGGCGCATCCAGGCCCAACCGGGCCCGCTCGGCGGCGATGACCTCCGGGGTGACGTAGGAACCGCCCAGGACCAGCCGGAGTTCCACGATGTCGCCGGGGACCACGCGGAGGAGCAGGAAGATCAGCACCGCCACCGCCAGCAGGGTGGGAAGGATCAGCAGCAGACGGGAAAGGATGTAGCGGCTCACAGCCCTAGCAACCCACCGTCCGCTCCGCAGCGGTGGGAAGAGGCAGGAGGCCGCCTCCCCCACCGCGTGCGGGGCACCCACCCGCTACTCCGAGAGCCAGTATTCGGAGAGGTCAGGCTCGACGTAGTGGTTCGTGGTCGTCTTGTAGCCCTGCAGTTTGCGCCAGTAGGGGATGATCCGCTGCCACCACAGCACATACATCACGTAGGCCTGATCGTGGAGCACGCGCTTCTCGAACTGGCGGACCACCCGCAGTCGGGTGGCCCGATCGGCGCTCCGGGACTGCTGGAAGTACATCAGGTCCAGCTGGCGGTCGATGTAGCCGCCGTAGTTCAGCGGGCTGATGTCGGCCGAGACGAATTTTGCCAGCTGGATGTCGGGGTCGTCGATGAAGTCGCACGCGAAATCCACGGCCGCGTCATAGTTGAGGGCACGGAGGTCCGCCAGGTAGGTGGCGGTCTCCTGCTGGACGTGCGAGACATGCAGCCCGATCTGTCGCCACTGGTCCACCAGGAAGATGCCGATGGGCTCGTAGGGCATCGCCACGTCCCGGTTCTTCAGCGTGAAGGAGAAGTTCTCCGGGACCCCGGCCTCGCGCAGCAGGGCGCGGGCTTCGGTGCGCGCCTGCTGGATGTTGCGGCCGTACCCGGCCAGCTTGACGAGTTCCGATTCGGGGGTGGCCATCTCCGACCCGGGCCGCATCATGCCGCCCACAGGCTTCACAAACGCGATCTGGGAGAGGGCGTTCGAGCCGCCCCAGCGGTCCACAGCCAGCGTGAGCGCCCGGCGCACCCTGGCGTCGTCGAATGGCTTCTTCTTGGTGTTGAAGGTCACGATGAGGTTGCACAGCCACGGCGCCTCCTGGACCGCGATGCGGTCGCCCAACGTCCGCACCAGGTCGTCCCGCTCCGCGGGGGAGACACCCCGGAACTCGATGAGGGCCTGCCCGCCCTTCAGCGCGGCGATCATGGCGGACCGGCTGGTGATGAACAGCGCCTGGTAGCCGTCTAGGTAGGGCTTCCCCCGCTCGAAGTAGTCCTCGTTTCGCCGGCCCACCCAGCGCGATCCGCGGACGTACTCGACGAACTTGAAGGGGCCGGTGCCCATGACGTTGCGCTCGTACCAGCGCTGATCCCGCGCCAGGATGTCGGCCTTGTAGATCCAGTTGAACGGCGAGGCCAGCTTCTCCAGGAAGCTCGGGACCGCCCACTTCAACCGGAACACGACCGTCTGCGGATCAGGCGCCTCGATGGCCCTCACGCCCTGGTAGACGGCCTGCCGGACGCTGATCACGCCCTCCGGCGGGAAGACGATCCGGTCGAAACTGGCCTTGATGTCACGGGACGTGAGGATCGAACCGTCGTGGAACTTCACACCCTGACGGATCTTGAAGGTCCAGGTCATCCCGTCGCGGGAGGACGTCCACGACTCGGCCAGGTCGGGGATCACCTTGGGGTAGTTGCGGGTGTCGAACTTCACCAGCAGGTTGTAGTGAGGCCGAATGGGGTGGATCATGGCGAAGGTCGTCTCACGGTGCGCGTCGAAGGACGGCGGCGCGGCCGTGACGATGTACGTGAGGATCCCCCCTTGCCGGGGTGTCTGCGCCGTGACCGGGTAGGAGAGCAGGCCGATCACGAGGATACCAACCATCACCGCGAGGCCGGCGCGGTGCCCCGGCCGGCCTCCTGTGCGCTGCATGCGCATCGTCTCCCCCCTCCTCACTTCACACGACTGTGCTGCTTGTCTTGGGATTGTACCACGCCACCGGTGCCCCACGAGTCCTCACCGCCCCAGCGCGGCTGCCATGGCTGCCACCGCCTGCTCGAAGCACGCCATCGGCGGTCGGACCAGCCCGGCGCCGATCTGGCCGATCCCCGGCTTCTTGTGGGCGATGCCGGTGTTGACCCGCGGCGTGATGCCGGTGCGCACGACCTTGCGGACGTCGATGCCCGTGGGCGTGCCGCGGAAGTCCAGCGGCGGCAGCCCAAACGCCGGGTTCTCGCCGACGGTGATCTCGTACATCTCCAGGGTCGCATGCATCGCCTCGCGCGGGGTCCCGCCGACGAACTTCACGATGGCCGGCGCCGCCGCCATGGCGAATCCCCCGATGCCGGCGGTCTCGGTGATCGTCGAATCGCCGATGTCGGGGTTGGCGTCGGCCGCCGAGTAGCCGGCGAAGTAGAGACCGTCGGGCACCTCGGCGGGCGCGGTGAACCACCGCTGCCCCAGGCCAGAGACGCGGATGCCGAAGTCGGTACCGTTGCGGGCCATGCAGGTGACGATGGTACTCCCGGCGATGCCGTGGGCGGCGTCCATGGTGGCCTTGCAGGCAGCCATGACCGGGTTGAGCACGGCCAGGTCGTTGTCGGCGAAGTAGCGCAGCACCTGTTCCAACGTCTCGGGCGAGAGGCCCACGCGGGCTAGGTGGGGCGCCAGCCACCGGCCGAGCAGCGCCGAGCCGGCCCGATTGCGGTTGTGTCCTTCATCGCCCATGGTCAGTTGCTGGGCGATCAGGCTCTTCATGTCGATCCCGCCGGCCCGCTGGAGCGCCTCGCCGACCGCCGGCCCGAGGACATCGTTCATCCAGCGCAGCCGCGCCAGCACCTCCTCGCTATAGGCGCCGTAGCGGAGGACCTTCCCGTACCCCTCATTGAGGTTCGAGAACGCCGTGTTGCCAAACGCGCGGTTCTCCACGATGTAGACCATCATGGACGCCGTGGTCACGCCCGCCATGGGGCCGACCGTGGCGTGGTGGTGGCAGGGCTCCAGGCGGACCTCGCCCCGCTCGACCAGCGCGGCCGCCTCCTGCTCGGTCTTCGCCAGCCCTTCAAAGATCAGCCCGCCGAGAACCGCCCCGCGGAGCGGACCGGAGGCCCGGTCCCAGGTGATCGGCGGGCCGGCGTGCAGGATCAGGTTCGGCCGCATACCGGGGATGACATCCAGCGCGCGGCCGACCCCGACCAGCACAGGCTGGGCCGCGAGGATCCGGTCGAGGGCGTCCTGGTTGGCCTCGTTGACGTTCACGGGTCGCTCATCCCTCCAGCCTGTCCAGCAGGTCCAGCAGGTGCGCCTTGCCCCCGGCCGGCGGCCGCCAGTCCACGGAGACCACGGGGACCCCCTGCGCCTGCAGGCTCTCGGCGAAGAGATCCAGACCCACATTGATGACGGCCGGGCGCGTCTGCAGGAGCGCCTGGACCGGGCCGACCTCCGGCCAGGCCGGCGGCTTTGGCGCCGCCGCCACGACCGTGGGGGCCGCAGCCGCCCCCCGGCTCCCCCGCGCCTCGGCAATGAGCCCGGCCACCCTGGCGGCCCGCGCGTTGCTCTCCTCGACCAGCATGCCGGCCTCGAGGAGCATCTCCCGCTGGACCGCGAGATCCTGGGGATCGTCGTCGGTGCCGCAGACCGAACCCAGGACGCACAGGTACCGGCCCGCCACGCGGGCCTGCTCGCGCACCTGGCGGATGACCGGCGCCAGCGCCCCGGCGGGATTCGGATGCGCTCCGTAGCCCAACACCACATCCAGCAGCACGACCGCGCACTCGGGGTCATCGGCCTCCTGCTGGAGGCGCTGGAGGCGAAGCGCCGGATCGAGCATCGGGTGCAGGCGACCCTGCGTGAATTCGTCGCCGCCCATGTCGATGATCGTGTGCTCGCGGCTGCGCACGACCGGTTCGAGGGCCTCATCGGGATGCAGGGGGGTGTTGGACCAGATGCGGCCCACCTGGGGCCGCAGAAGCACCAGCGCCTCGTAGCACAGCGTCCCGCCGCTATACAGCCCGCGGAGGTAGCGTTGCCCCGGGGCCAGCCGCCCGGCTTCCTGCGCCGGCAGCGAGCGCAGCGTCGGGGGGCCGGGGTCGGTGGCGTAGGCGAGGCGCACGGCCTGGCGGGCCGCGTCCTCCAGCGTCGGGGCGCCCCGCACCTGACCGGCGGGCTCGACCGATGCGCCCACGAAGGCGGCCACCACCGGCTTCCCGCAGGCAGCCGCCGCGGCCAGGAGGCGGCCTGCGACCTCGGGCGCGGGCGGCTTGCTCACCAGGACGATGACGGCGGTCGCCGGATCCAGCGCCAGCGCCCGGAGGCCCTGCAGCATGGTCACGCCGCCCACCGCGGCGGTGAGGTCCCGTCCGCCGGTCCCGATGGCGTGGGTGATGCCGCCGCCGAAGCAGTGGATGAGCGAGGTCACTTCCTGGAGTCCCGTCCCTGCGGCCGCGACGAGCCCGATGCAGCCGGCGCGCACGCGGTTCGCGAAGCCCAGCGCCGCGCCGCCGATGATAGCGGTCCCGCAGTCCGGGCCCATGAGCAGCAGGCCCTGCGCCAGGCTGCGCTGCTTCAACTCGATCTCGTGCTCGAGGGGCACGTTGTCCGAGAAGAGCAGGACGTGGAGTCCGGCGTCCAGCGCCTCCAGCGTCACGGACCGGGCAAACCGGCCGGGCACCGAGATGACCGCCAGGGTGGCTTCGGGCAACTGCCGGCGTGCCGACGCAATGGTCTTGGGGCGATAGGTCTCACCGGCGCCGGTCTCGGGCCGGCGCGTCAGCGCCTCCTGGGCCGCCGCCACCGCGGCCTCTGCCTGCGCGGGCGTCGCGGCGCGCGCGACAATCGCCAGGTCGTCGGGGCCGGCCGCGTCCAGCCCGGAGAAGGCCAGGCCCGCCTCCCGCAGGATCGCCTTGTTGGCGTCGGTGGCCATGACCACGCCGGCCTCCTCGACGCCGGGCAGGCTGCGGGCCTCTCGCTGCGCCAGCATCAGCGCCACCGAGTCGAAGTAGGCGCTGCGACGAACGATCCCGTGAATCGGCACCTGAAGACTCCGGATGGTGACCCGCAGCCGCCTCTCGTGATGCCGGATCTATGCCGGATTTCGAACGCCGACGGGGAAGCCCTCGACCCCCCTAGGGTGCGACAAGCGGCAGCACGGGAGCCACCGGGCCTGCGGCCATCTGGGAGAGCATCCCCACGGCGCGATTCAGCGGCGCATCCTCGGGGCTGCCGATGGGCGCGCCACCCGTCGCGACCTCCACGTCCGGCTCCAGGCCCCGACCTTCGAGGTCGCGGCCCGCCGGCGTCAGGTAACGTGAAATCGTCAGGCGCATCCCGCTGCCGTCCGGGAAATTGTAGATCCCCTGGACGGTCGCCTTCCCGTAGGTCCGGGTGCCGACGAGTTTGATCCCGGCATCCTGCAGCGCGCCGGCGACCACCTCCGAGGCGCTGGCGCTGCCGCGGTCCACCAGGATCACCAGGGGCCCCAGGAACTTCGGCTCGCGCGGCTGGACCGTATACGTTACCGACCGCCGGCCCGACTCCAGCGTGACCACCTTCCCGCTCTCCATGAAGTGGCTCGCAATGCTCACCGAGGCATCGAGCAGGCCGCCGGGATTGCCCCGCAGGTCCAGCACGACTCCCCGGGCGCCCTGAGTCAGCAGTTCCCGCAGTCCCTGCGCGAACAGTTCGGGGGAGGACCGGGTGAACTGGGTCAGGCGCAGGTACCCCACGCCTGAGGGCAGCATGCGGGTGGTGACGATCCGCTGTTGGATTCGCCGGCGGGTCATCGTGACGGTGATCGGGTCGACCTGCCCGGGCCGCCGCACGCTCAGGCTGACCTCTGTGCCCTCGGCGCCGCGAATCATCTGGCTGATCTGGTCCAGGGACAGCCCGGCCGTAGGGGTGCCGTTGACGGCGATGATCTGGTCACCGGCCCGCAGCCCCGCCTCGCTGGCGGGGGAGTTGTCCAGCACCTCGGTGACAACCGCCTGCCCCGCCTGGTCCTGGAGGACGATCCCGATCCCCACGATCTCGTCGCCGGAGGTCGTCCGGCGGAGGAACTGCGCGAACGCGCCGGGGGGGTAGAACGCGCTGTTGGGGTCGCGCAGCGCCGCCACCATCCCCGAGATGGCCGCATAGGCCACGGCGATCGGCCGGCTGCGGCTCAGCGACTGCGCGGATTCGATGCGCCGCAGCATGGTGGCCACGTCCGCGCGTTCGTCGCCGACCAGGAGCAGCGCGCCCAGGACGGTGGGGAGCTGGCCTTCCTCCCGGAGCAGCGCGCGCAGCCCGGCGTCGGCGCCTCGCAACAGGGTCTCGGAGGTGGGCTGGGCCAGGCTCTCCTGGCGGAGGATCGCGTACACCTCGTAGAAGAGCCCCAGACCGGCATCCGCCGGCTGGGCCTGCAGGGGGGAGGCCAGCAACCCGACCGCCAGCAGGATGATGGCCAGGAGATGGAACCACCGCGTGCGCATCAGACTCCTCCAGGGCCGACGCGAGGATTGTGGATAAGTTCACCGCCGGGCCGGAAAAGCCTCCTGGACTCCCTCACCGATCCCATGCCCAACTCCCCGGGCTCCCGCCGGGGGAAACACCGTCCGGCCCCGGGGTTACCGCGGCTCGGCTGGCTCCGGGCTCCCGTGGCGGTCGAGCCAGTCCAGCAGCGCCCTGACGCTGCCTTGGGCCAGGGCGATGCACGTGTCGGCGGCGCCGTAGTACAGGTTGAGGGTGTCGCCGTCCGGCCCGAGCGTGGACCCGCAGGGGAACACCACATTCCCCACGTCGCCGTAGCGCTCGTAGGGGGCCTCGGGCCCGAAGATCCATGTGGTGCCGCGCCGGAGGCAGCGCTCCGGCTGCTCCAGATCGAACAGCGCGAGGCCCAGCCGGTAGATGGCGCCGTCGCTCGTCCCGCGGACGCCGTGGTAGAGGACGAGCCATCCGCGGGCCGTCTCGATGGGCGGGCAGGCCAGACCGATCCGCAGGGAGTCCCACCACCCTCCCCGGCGCGCCTCGAGGATGAGCCGGTGCCGGCCCCAGTGGCACAGGTCTGGCGAGTACGAGATCCAGATGTGGGATCCCAGCACGGTGACGGGACGGTGCAGCAGGGCCCAGTAGCCGCCGATGCGGCGCGGCAGGAGCGCCGCGTTCTTGTCCTCGGGCGGCATGATGACGCCGTAGCGCCTGAAGGACCGGAAGTCCCGGGTCAGCGCCAGCGACACCGCAGGGCCGCCGCGGGAATAGGACGTGTAGGCCACCACATAGGCGTCCAGTTCCTTGATGTGGGTGATGCGGGGATCCTCGATGCCCCACAGTTCTTCGGGGTAGTGGACCGGGTCTGGGGCAAGGGTCGGCGCGGGATCGATCTGCCAGCCGCTGACCCCGTCGGGAGACCGCGCGGCGCACAGGTGGGAATGGCCGCGCCGGTCCTCCACCCGGCACAGCAGGAGCGTGGTGCCATCCGCCAGCAGGGTCGCACCGGGATTGAAGACGCTGTTCACCGGATACGGCCAGTCGGCCGCGGTGAGAATCGGATTGCCCGGGTGGCGGACGAACAGCTCCTCGTGGCCGGTGGCCTCGCGCGGGATCACACCCCTCCCGCCCGTCTCCGGGACCGGCGTCTCCACCGTCACGGAACTCTTAGGCGACAGCCGTCTGCGCTTCATGCCGCCGGATGACCTCCCGGTAGACCTGCAGGTACGCATCGACCATGCGGTCTCGACTGAAGTGACGCTCCACGTGCTGGCGCACCCGGACGCGGTCCAGGGTCGGGATGGCCTCGAGCGCGCGGACCGCTTCCTCCACCCCGTCGACCAGGAATCCGGTCTCTCCGTCCCGGACGATCTCCGGCACTGCCCCGCGGCCCCGGGCGATGACCGGCGTGCCGGTGGCCATGGCCTCGACCATGCTCAGCCCGAACGGCTCCTCGAAGTTCACCAGGTGGAGCAGCGCGTAGGCCCCTCCCAGCAGCGCATCGCGCGCCTGGGGGCCCACGGAGCCCACGTAGCGAATCCGGTCGTCGTCCAGATACGGGGCGACGTGGCGGGCGAAGTACTCTTGATCGTGGATGATCCCCGCGATGATGAGCCGGCGTCCCGCCCGTCGGGCCACCTGGATCGCCTCGGCCGTCCCCTTGTCGGGGTGGATCCGGCCGAAGAAGAGCAGGTAGTCCCCCGGATCCGGACGGAGCGTGAACTCCGAGAGGAGGATGCCGTGGTGGATCGTGGCCAGGTAGGTCAACCGCGGATGGCGGTCTGCGTGGCTGATGGCCACGTAGTAGGTCTTCCCGTTGTAGCGCTCATAGACCGGCAGGATCCGATCGGACGAGAAGCCGTGGATCGTGGTCAGCACCGGCGTCCGCACCAGCCCGCTGTAGGAGAGCGGCAGGAAGTCCAGGTGGTTGTGGATGAGGTCGAACTCGTCCGCCCGTTCGAAGGCCGCGGCGACGTGCAGGCACTCCCAGACCTTGGGGTCCAGGGTCGGTTCCTCACAGAGAGGCCGCGGGCAGACGGCCACCAGACGGGCCCGCGTGCACGAGTCCGCCGTGGCGAACAGGGTGACGTCTATCCCGCGGTCGACCAGCCCTTCGGTGAGCAGCCAGACGATGCGCTCCCACGGTCCGTAGTGGCGCGGCGGCACGCGCCAGGCGATGGGAGCCACCATCCCGATGCGCATCGCAGAGCCGCCCTCACCCGCGCGCCTCGGCCGGCCGTGAGAGCACCGGCTCGCCGGGCCCCTCGGCCAGGACGACATCAGAGGGGCGAAAGACGTGCTCGGCCAGCCGCATCTCGAGCAGTCCCAACAGGAACGACAGCGAGGACTCGGCGCCCTGGTTCTCGTTGGCCCGGTCCGGGTGAAGCCCGTCCCGGCACCCTCCCGAGGACGGATCGTAGAGCGCCAGGCCCAGATCGTTGCGGCCCAGGAACCACTCGAAGGCGCGCCGGGCCTCCTCCCGCCACCGCGCCTCACCGCTGATGCTCCAGGCGGCCAGCGCCGCGGACACGGCCGCCTGGGCCTCCACGGGCTGCTGGTCGAACCGGGCGCGCTCCCCGCCCCGCCGGTAGAAGCCGTTGGAGCCGATGGGGACGAAGTGCCCCTCAGGCGACCGCTGGATGGAGAGCAGCCAGTCCAGGGACGTCAGCCCGACCTCGATCATGTCGGGCCGATGCATCCAGCGGCCGGCTTCGAGCAGGGCATGGGGCAGCGCCGCGTTGCCGTAGGCGACGACCTCCTCGAACCACGGCCAGTCGGGCGCAGCCGTCCGCCGGTACGCCCCCAGGAGCCGTTCGGCCAGCTCCTCTCCCACCCGGCGCACCGCGCGGTCGCCCGCGAACGCCCGCAGGTACTCCTGGATGCCGAAGAGCGCGTAGGCCCACGCCCTGGGGCTGGAAAACTCCAGCGTGGCCCCCAGGGCCTGCTCGAACAGCCGGCCGGCGGGGCCCCGCAGGCCGGGGTGCGGTGAGCGGCCCAGCACGGTGCCCAGCGCCCACAGGGCGCGGCCGTGGCTGTCCTCCGAGCCCACCGCCTCCAGCCAGCGACGGTCATAGCCCAGGAGGTTGCGGAACCGTCGTGAGCCGCCGTCAAACGCATACCAGAGGAAGGCCAGGTAGCGCGTGGCCAGGTCCGCGCCCTGGCCGGAGGCGGAGCCGCCTGCTTCCTCCAGCAGGACTGCCACGATCAGCGCCCTGGCGTTGTCATCGGTGGTGTAGCCCTCGGCGTAGTTGGGGACGGTGAACACCGCATGCTGGAGGATGCCCACGTCGTCGGTGAGCCGGCGGAGGTGGGTGAGGTTCAGCGGAGGCAGGTCTGCCGGTCGCTCCCGCAGCGTCTTGACGGCGAAGACCGACCGGGGCCGCCGGACCCGCTCCGCCCGCGCGCGCGCGAAGCACTCCAGGTACTGGCGCGCGACGGCCGGCCAGGTCATGGCGCGACCGTGGAGGTAGGCGCGCTTGCGCATGGCGTGCCGTTCGGCCTCATTGTCCAGCAACTCGATGATCCGCCCGGCGATCGCCTGCGGGGACCGAAACGGAACCAGTACGCCCCGGCCGTCGGCCAGCAGTTCCTCCGCGTACCAGTAGGGCGTGGAGATGACGGCCTTGCCGGCGCCCATGGTGTAGGCCAGCGTGCCCGAGACGATTTGCTCCTGGTTCAGGTACGGCGTGATGTAGATGTCGGCCGCGCCGATGAACTGGAGCAGTTCCTCCAGGCTGACGAACCGGTTGTGGAAGATGACGTGCTGGTCCACCCCGCGGGCCTGCGCCAGGCGCTCCAGGGCCAGCCGGTAGGATTCGCCCTCCCTGCGCCGGACGTGGGGGTGCGTCGCCCCCAGGACGATGTAGACCACGTTGGGATGCCGCTGCAGGACGATGGGGAGGGCCTCGATGACATGCTCGATGCCCTTGTTGGGGGACAGCAGCCCGAAGGTGAGCAGCACCAACCGCCCCTCGACCCCGAACTGGTCCTTGTAGAAATTGGGGTCCACGAAGGGGACATCGGGGATGCCGTGGGGGATGACCTCCACCTTGGCCGCGGGCGCGCCGTAGATCTCCCGGAGGAACTCGGCGGCGCGCTGGCTCATGACCACCAGCCGGTCCGAGCGGGCGACCAGGTCCTCCAGCACCCGCTGCTGCAGCGGGGTGGGATCCCGCAGGATGGTGTGGAGGGTCGTCACCACGGGGGTGCGCAACTCGCGGAGCAGGCTCAGCAGATGGCTGCCGGCGGGCCCTCCGTAGATGCCGTATTCGTGCTGAATGCAGACCAGATCGATGCCGTTCAGGTTCAAGAAGTCGGCAGCCCGTCGGTAGGACTCCACATCTCCTTCTTCGATCTCAAACCGCACCCGGGGCGGGTAGGCGTAGCCCGATGGGCCGTCGTTGACCGGAACGGCAAAGCAGGCGATCTCCGGATCGGCGCCCGAAAGGGCCTCGCACAGGTCGGCCGTGAAGGTGGCGATGCCGCACTGCCGCGGCAGATAGGTCCCCACGATCGCGACCTTGCCCGTCCGGCTGTCATGCCCACGCTGCATACGCTGCACCTCCCTTGCAACGCGCCGGCCCCTCGACGCGACGCTCTCCACCGTCCCACGCGGCGACCAGAGGGGCACGACGCTACTGACCATGATCTGGCATCCGCCGGGATCTGACGCTATGGACAACGAGCAGGGCAAGAAAATTATACCATCGGAACCGGCAGGCCGCCGCCTCCGACCGCGGATCGCGTCCTCTTCAAATCGCCCCGTCCACCACCGACCGGCCCAGGGCGTAGCGCAGCGAGATCACCGCGGCGATCTCGTCGAACTCGGCCTGCGCCAGCGTCACCTCCGCCTGGACCAGCGCGGTCTGCGCGTCGATCACCTCCAGGAACGGACCGGCGCCAGCCGCGTAGCGTCCCTGGGCCAGGCGCAGCGACTCCTGCGCGAACGCCAGCCCGGCGCGCGCACTGGCGATGCGGGCGCGGGCGTTCTGCACGGCCAGCAGCGCCGCCAGCGCCTGCTGCTGGACCGAGACCCGGGTCGTCTCGATGCGCGCGCGGGCCGCCGCCAGGTTGGCTGCGGCCTCGGCCACCTGCGCCTGCACGCGCCCGGCATCGGACAGCGGCAGGCTCACCGTGCCGCCCACCGAGTACGTGGTCTGTGGCGAAGGATTCCACGCCTGGGACACGCGACCGTCCACCGTCACCTGCAGCCCGCCGCCGGCCGCGGCGAGCGCCAGGGCGGCTTCGGCCGCTTCGATGTCGGCCTGCGCGCGGAGCACCTCGGGACGCTGCTCGACGAGCCCTGGCAGCGCGGCGGCCGCCACCGTGAGTGGCGGGACCGGCGGCGGCGGTGCCACCGCGATCGGCGCGGCGGGCGGAAGGCCGATGGCGGCGTTGAGGGCGGCCTTGGACTGCTCAAAGGCGTTCTGAGCCACAAGCAGCTCCCCCTCCGCCGCCGCCAGCCCCGCCTGCGCGCGCACCACGTCGGCCCGCGGCACCACGCCCGTCCGGAACTGGCCCTCGGCCAGCCGGACCAGTTCCCGGTGCTGCACCACGACCTGCTGGCGCTGGGCCACTGTCCGTTCGGCCCTCAGGACGCCGACGTAGGCCAGCGCCACGGCCTGGGCGACGTCCTGGCGGGCGGCCTCCAGGGCCAGCCTGGCGGCCTTGAGGCCGGCCTCCGCCTGGCGCACGGCGTGCGCGATCCGCCCGCTGTCGTAGAGCACGTAGGAGGCGCCCACCGAGACCGAACTCGAAAACGACGGCGTCGCGGCCGGTGTGCCGCCCCCCGCGGTGCCGGCGCTCCCTGTGGCAGTCACGGTCGGCCCGCGCCCCGATCGCGCCAGCGCCACGCGGGCTTCCGCCGCCGCGACAGCCTGGCGCGCGGCGTCGATGGCGGGGTTGCGCTGCTCTGCGGCCGCGATGAGTTCGGCCAGCGTCATCGGCCGCAGGGCCTGGGCGCCTGCGGCCGAGGGCCTTGAGATGGCACTGGACACCAACAGGACAGCCGCCAGCGCAATCGTGCGCATCGACTCCTCCTTGACGGTCCGGGGGAATTACTCCTGCATTCGGCGCTCGAGGTAGCGGATCATTCTCTCGAAGGCGCGGGCGCGGAACTGCGCGCGCTGATCGTCGCTGAGCGGGGCCCCTGCCGTCCCCGCCAGGGGCCCCGGAGGGACGGCATCGCCGGCGGTGCCGGGCCCCCGCTGCGCCTGGACGCGCTCTCGGAAGCGCTGCCTGGCCTCCTCCAGCGCCGCCCGTTGCGACGGCGTGAACATCCGGCGGACCGCCTCCGCGATGACCGCGGCGGCCTCCGCGTCCTGCGGCGGGACGTCCTTGAGCGCCCTGACAAACGGCAGCGCCTGGGCGACCTGCTCCCTGGTGAGTCGGGTCTGGGGGTTGCGTTCCAGGGTCCGGATCGCCAGGATCAGGGCCAGGCCCGGATCCCGCGGGGCCACAGCCTGCGGCCGCGCGGCCGGCCGGGTGCGCGTGAAGTAGACGCCTCCGCCGGCCAACACCAGCGCGGCGACCGCCCCGGCGAGCCAGACCCACCCGGGCCTACTCATGGCGCAGCGCCTCGATCGGATCGAGTCGCGCCGCCCGCTGCGCCGGGTAGAGGCCGAAGAAGACCCCCACAGCCACCGCAAACGCGAAGGCCAGCAGCACCGCCGGGACCGAGATCAACGTCGCCCACCCGGCGATCTGGCTGATCAGGCGCGTGGCAGCGACCCCGATCGCGATCCCCAGCAGGCCGCCGCTGACGGAGAGCGCCACCGACTCCACCAGGAACTGGAGCAGGATGTCCCGGCGCCGGGCGCCGACGGCCATGCGGATGCCGATCTCCCGCGTCCGCTCCGTGACCGAAACCAGCATGATGTTCATGATGCCGATCCCGCCGACGACCAGCGACACCGCGGCGATGCTTCCCAGCAGCACGGTCATCGTCTGCGCCACGCCGGAGAAGACCTGCAGGATGTCGGCCTGGCTGCGAATGGTGAAGTCGTCCTCGCGGCCGGCCTCGAGGCGGTGACGCCGGCGGAGCAGGTCGGCCACCGCTTCCTGGGCGGCCGGCATCTCTTCCTCCGAGGCGACCTGCACCTGGATCGAGCCCACGTGGCGGACCCCGAACAGCCGGCGCTGCGCGGTGGCCAGCGGCACGAGCACCAGGTCGTCGCGGTCGAAGAACGACGTGGCGCCCTTGGGTTCCATCACGCCGATGACCGCGAACGTGATCCCCCGGATCTTGATGGGCTGGCCGATGGGATCGGCCTCCCCGAAGAGGCGCTGGGCCACGGTCTGGCCCAGCAGCGCCACCCTGGCCCGGGTCCGCATGTGGTCGTCGGTGATGAACTCCCCGCGGATCGGGCGGAAGTTGCGGACACGCTGGTACTCCGGCGTGACGCCGACCACGCGGGTGACGACGTTCTCGCTGCGGTAGACCACCTGGGCCTGGCGGTTCAACTCGGCGCTGACCCCGGTGACCTGGGGGACCTGGCGCCGGATCGCCTCGGCGTCGTCGGCCGTCAGCGTCTGGACCGGATCGCCGCGCGCGATGCCCCCGGCCTGCGCCGTCCCGGCGAACACGGTGAGCAGGTTGCTGCCCAGGGCCTGGACCTGTTCGGTCGTCGCCCGCCGCGCGCCCTGGCCGATGGCGATCATGGCGATCACAGCCCCGACGCCAATGATGACCCCCAGCGCGGTCAGGATGGAGCGCAGGGGAGTGCCGGCGATGGCCCGCAGCGCAATGCGGAACGCGGCCGCCAGCGTCACCGCGGGGGCCCCCCGGACGCCGCGAAGCGGGGGCGCGCCGGCTCGTCGCGGACGATGCGGCCGTCCCGGAAGTGGACGAGGCGGCGCGCGTGGGCGGCGATGTCGGCTTCGTGGGTCACCAGCACGATGGTCATCCCCTGGCGGGACAGGCCGTCGAGCACCCTCATGATCTCCCCCGCGGTCGCCGAATCCAGGTTGCCCGTGGGCTCATCCGCCAGGATGATCGGCGGCGCCATCACCAGGGCCCGCGCAATGGCAACCCGCTGCTGCTCGCCGCCCGACAGTTGCGTGGGCAGGTGACCGGCCCGATCCCGAAGCCCCACCGCCTCCAGCGCGGCCAGGGCCCTGGCGCGGCGATCAGGGATCCCGGCGTAGATCATGGGCAACTCGACGTTCTCGACGGCCGTGGTGCGGGGGAGCAGGTTGAACGACTGGAAGACAAACCCGATGCGGCGATTGCGCAGGCGCGCCAGGGCCACCTCGTCGAGGCGGCCGACATCGGTCCCGTCCAGGACATAGGTACCGGATGTGGGGCGATCCAGGCAGCCGATGATGTTCATGCAGGTGGACTTGCCCGATCCGCTGGGCCCCATGATGGCGACGAACTCGCCGGCGTCGATCTCCAGCGAGATCCCGCGCAGCGCCCGCACCTCGACCCCATCCATCCGGTAGACCTTCTCGACCTCGCGCAGGGAGATGAGCGCCACGGCGCGCCTACGGCCCGGGTCGGATCGGGGTCGTCCGACGCGGAAACTGGGGCAGGAAGGGGTTGACCGGCTGCTGGGGCCGCGCGCCAGTCCCGGAGGGCTGGTGGGCCGGGCCCAGGTAGACGGTCTGGCCGGCGGTGATCTCGCGCCCCAGCCCCCGGACGATCTCCACCTGCCGGCCGTCGGTGGCGCCGGTCTCCACCACCACCGGCGTCAGCGTCTTGCCCTCGACGAGGATCAGGACCCTGGCGTCCTTCCCGCGGATCGCTTCGGCCGGCACCAGGAGGACACCCCGACGCTCGACGATGATGAACTCCGCATCCACGGTCATGCCCAGCCGGAGCAGCCGGTCCGGGTTCTCGATATCCACCACCACGGTGTACTGGGTCACGTTCTGCACGACGACCGACTGGGGCGCGATCCTGGTCACCGTGCCGGCAAACGTCCGGCCGGGCAGGGCGTCGGCGGTGATGCGCGCGGTCTGGCCCTCCCGGACCTGCGCGATGTCCGATTCGTCCACGTTGACGGACGCCTGGACGACCCGCGTGTCGGCGATGGTCACAATCAGAGTTCCGCCGCCGGTCAGCCCGCCGATCACCGACTGGCCGACCTGCACCGGCAGGCGCGCCACGACGCCGGCAATCGGCGCGACGATCCGGGTCTCGTCCAGCCGGTCGCGGGCCTGCGCCAGCTGCGCGCGGGCGTTCCTGACCTGGGCCTCGGCGGCCGCCACGTCGGCGGCCAGCACGCCTTCCTGGAGCCGCATGGCGCGGGCCTGCTGGAGCGCCGCCTCGGCCTCCGCCACCTGGGCCCGCGCGATGGCGACCTCCTCGGGCCGGCTCCCTGCCTCCAGTTCCCGCAGCCGCGCCCGCGCCGCGGCGACCTGGGCCTGGGCCACGTCGTGCTGGTTCTGGGCCTGGTCCAGTTGCGAGCGGGAGACCAGCCCGTCGGTGAAGAGGGCGCGCGTGCGCTCGAGGGTCTGGCGGGCGAGATCGGCGGCCAGTTCGGCCGCTCGCAGCGCCTCCCGGGCCTGGTCGGTCTGCTCGGCGCGGGCCCCGGCCAGCACCTGGGCCAGACGGGCCCGCGCGGTGGCGAGCGCGCTCTCCGCCTGGGTCACGCGCACGGCGTTCTGCGCCCGGGTCGCCGCCAGCTGGCTGCGCGCCTGCTCCAGACGCGCCCGCGCCGCGGCGAGCTGGGCCTGGCTGGTCTCGTACCCCGCCCGGGCGTCGCGGTCGTCGATGACCGCGAGCACCTGGCCGGCGCTGACCCGGTCGCCCTCCCGCACCCGGAGGTCGACGACGGTGCCGGTGGCCCGGGAGCGCACCTCCACCTGGGCGTAGGGCTGCAGGGTCCCGGTCGCCGAAACGCTGGCGATCAGATTGCCCCGCTCAATCCTGGCCGTGCGCGGTCCCTCGACAGCCGGCCGCGCAGCCCGGCTCCCCCGCGCCAGCCAGACCCCGCCGGCGAGCACGGCGAGGAGACAGACCGCGATGACCATGCGCTTCATCAAATATATGACGGTCGAGATCCGCCGCCCGTTGAGCGCGCTGTCGGTGGTCGGGCGATGGGAGTGGTTACGCGGACCCCGAATCCTCCCCCGGGACCGCCTCCACCAGGAGGATCGCCTCCCCGTCCAGCACGACCTCCCCGCGCTGGTTGGTGCAGGTGGTCCGGATCGTCAGACGCCGCCTGCTGGCGTCGAAGGCCACCACCTCGGCGGCGGCCGTGATGTGATCGCCGGCGCGGACCGGCCGGCGGAAGTGGAGCGACTGGCTCACGTAGATCCCGCCCGGCCCGGGCAGGTGCATGCCCAGCACGGCGGAGATCAGCCCCGCCGTCAGCATGCCGTGTGCGATCCGGCCGCCGAACCGGGTGGTGCGCGCGAAGGCCTCGTCGGTGTGCAGCGGATTGTAGTCGCCGGTCAGGCGGGCGAAAGCCTGGATGTCCTCCTCGGCGATAGTCTTCGCCACCGTCGCCGTCTGTCCCGGCGCGAAGGTCCGAGGACCCGGTGGCCTCACCCCGCCCCTGCCGCCAGCAGCGCCCGCGCGCCGAAGACCCGGACTAGGTGCGCCCGGTAGGCCGCATCCGCCGCCAGGTCCTCCAGCATCTCCACCCCTTCGGTCGCGCGTTCCATCGCCGCCTTCACCGCCGCCTCGGTCATCGCCTGGCCGGCCAGCGCCGCCTCAACCGCCCGGGCTCGGAACGCGTGGGCCGCCGCCCCGGTAAACGCCAGCCGGACCTGCGGCCCCTGTCCCTTCGCGCCGGCGCGCAGCACGGCGGCCGCGCCGACGATGGCAAACCCGCTGGCGGGATGCTTCATCTTGCGGTAGGCCGACCCGATGATCGCCGGCTTGAGGGGAATCCGGACCTCGGTGAGGATCTCGCCCGGCTTCAGCGCCGTGGCGAACAAGCCCGTGAAGAACCCGTCCGCCGGAATCGTCCGCTGCCGGCCCGGCCCCCTCACCACCGCCATCCCCTCCAGGGCCAGGAACGCCGCCGGGTAGTCGGCGGCCGGGTCGGCGTGCGCCAGGCTGCCGCCGATGGTCCCACGGTTGCGCACTTGAATGTCGCCGATCTGCTCTGCGGCCTCAGCGAGGGCGCGGGCGCGCTTCCAGACCAGCGCCGACGACGCGATTTGCTCGTGGGTGGTCATCGCGCCGATGAGCAGGGTTCCCGCCGTTTCCTTGATGTAGGCCAGGCCGCGGATGCGCCCCAGGTCCACCACCATCTTCGGGGTCGCGGCCCGCAGTTTCATCAGCGACAGCAGGCTCTGCCCGCCTGCCATCAGCCGCGCGTCGCGATGCCTGCGCAGCAGTCTCAGCGCCTCGTCCACGGTCTTGGGTGCCGCGTAATCAAAGGCTGCCGGGATCATCGTGCTGCCTCCTTTCGCCCGTGGATGGCCTGCCAGATGCGCCTCGGGGTCAACGGCATGTCCAGGTGCGTGACGCCCAACGGCGCCAGCGCGTCCATCACCGCATTGACCACCGCCGCCGGGGACGCGATGGTGCCGGTCTCGCCGGCCCCCTTCACGCCCAGGGGGTTGGTCGGCGAGGGGGTGACGGTGCGATCGAGCTCGAACCGCGGGAAGAACCCGGCCTTGGGCACCGCGTAGTCCATCATCGTCGCGGTGAGCAGCTGTCCGTTCCGGTCGTAGACCGCGCCCTCCCACAGGGCCTGCGCCACGCCCTGGGCGATGCCGCCCTGCACCTGGCCGTCCACGATGAGGGGGTTGATGACCCGGCCGACGTCGTCCACCGCGATGTACCGCAGGATCTTCACCCAGCCGGTGTCGGGATCCACCTCCACGATGCAGACATGCGCGCCAAACGGGAACGTGCAGTTGGGCGGATCGTAGTAGCTGGTCTCGTCGAAGAAGGGTTCCATTCCTGCGGGCAGGTTGTAGCCCACCGAAGCCGCCAGGGCCAGTTCCTGGATGGTCTTGGCCCGGTCCGGGGCGCCCCGGACGTAGGCCCGCCCGCCCTCGAAGACGACATCGTCCACCGCGGCCTCCAGGAGGTGCGCCGCCAGCCGCCGGGCCTTCTCCTTGATCTTCTGAAGGCTCATGTGCACGGCGACGCCGCCGACCGCCGCGCTGCGGCTCCCGTAGGTGCCGTAGCCGAAGGGGGTGCCCAGGGTGTCGCTGTGCTGGACGATCACGTCGTCGACGGGCACGCCCAGTTCGTCGGCTGCCAGCTGGGCCAGCGTCGTCTCATGCCCCTGGCCGTGCGACTGCGATCCCGTGGTGACCACGACCTTCCCGGTCAGGTGCACCCGCACGTTGGCGCTCTCCCACAGCCCGGCGCCCCAGCCCTGGCCCGGCAGACCGATCCAGGCCGACGGCGCGACCCCGCAGATCTCTACATAGGTGGACAGGCCGACGCCCAGGTACCGGCCCTGCCGGCGCGCCTGCGCCTGCTCCCGGCGGAACGCCTCGTAGCCGGCCATCTGCAGCGCCCGGGTCAGCGCCCTGTCGTAGTCGCCGCTGTCGTACCTCAGCCCGGCCAGGATGCCGACCGGATCGTAGGGGAACGCCTCGGGGGGGATGAAGTTCCGGCGCCGCACCTCGGCCGGGTCGAGGCCGGTCTTGTGGGCCACCAGGTCCATGGCCCGCTCGACCACATAGGTGGCCTCCGGCCGCCCGGCGCCCCGATACGCATCCACCATCCCCGTGTTGGTGTAGACGCCCACGACGTTGCAGGAGATGTTCGGGATGCGGTAGGCCCCGGACAGCATCCGGCCGTAGAGGGTGGTCGGGATGCCCGGGGCGATCGTGGAGAGGATCCCGCCCAGGTTGGCCAGGGTCTTCACCTTCAGGGCGACGACCGTGCCGTCGGCCCGGGCGCCCACCTCGAGGTCGGTGATGTGGTCGCGGCCGTGGGTGGTGGCGACGTAGTTCTCCTTGCGGGTCTCCAGCCACTTCACCGGCCGGCCGACCTTCTTGGCCAGGGCGGCCACCAGACAGTACTCCGGGTACAGGTAGATCTTCGACCCGAAGGCGCCGCCGATCTGCGGAGAGATCACCCGGATCTTGGTCTCGGGGATCCCGAAGACGAACGCCGCCATCAGCAGGCGCATGACGTGAGGCGCCTGCGAGGTCATCCAGACGGTGTACTCGCCGGTCGTGGGGAAGTACTGGGCGACGGCGCCCCGCGCCTCGATCGGTGTGGGGATCAGCCGCTGATTGATCAGGCGCTGCCGGATCACCACGTCGGCCGCGCGCAGCGCCTTCTCGGTCGCCTCCCGATCGCCGCACGACCAATCCATGCAGATGTTGTTGGGCGCGTTCTCGTGGAGCTGCGGGGCCCCGGGCCTGATGGCCTCTTCGGGGTCCACGACGACCGGCAGGGGCTCGTAGTCCACCTCGATGAGGGCCAGCGCGTCCTCGGCCGCGTAGGGATCGTCTGCGACCACCACCGCGATCCCCGCCCCGGTGAATGTGACCCGGTCGATCTCCAATACCCGCGGGGTGTTCACGTTGTTCTTGACCCCGCCGGCCTGCCAGGCGCACGGGAGGGGGTTCAGGTCGGCAAAGTCCTTGCCGGTGAAGACCCCGACCACCCCCGGGGCCTTCGCGGCCTTCGTGGTGCGGATGGCCCTGATGCGGGCATGGGCGTGGGCGCTGCGCAGGATCGCCGCGTGCAGCATGCCGGGGAGCCGGATGTCCTCGAGGAAGTTCGCCTCGCCGGTGATCAGGCGCGGGTCTTCGCGGCGCTTGATGCTGGCACCGAACATGGTGGTTGCGGCCACGGCGTCTCACCTCCCCCCGGCCTGGGCGGCCATCTTCCGCGCCGCGGCCCGGACGGCGTTGACGATGTGCTGGTAGCCGGTGCAGCGGCAGAGGTTCCCCTCCAGGCCGTGGCGGATCTGCTCCTCGCTGGGGTCGGGGTGCCGCTGGAGGATCTGGAGCGCGGTCATCATCATCCCGGGCGTGCAGAACCCGCACTGCAGCCCGTGCTCCTCCCAGAAGGCCTCCTGGATGGGGTGCAGCTGGCCGTCCCTGGCCAGGCCTTCCACCGTGAGGATCGTGCCGCCGTCGGCCTGGACCGCCAGCACGTTGCACGACTTGACCGCCAGGCCGTTGAGGTGCACCGTGCACGCGCCGCAGCTGGCGGTGTCGCAGCCGATGTGGGTCCCCGTCAGGCCCAGGATCTCCCGGAGGTAGTGCACCAGCAGGAGCCTGGGTTCCACGTCGTGGGAGGCGGTGACCCCGTTGGTCGTGATGGTGACCTTCACCCCTCTCACCTCCTTCACCGCTGTCTTTCTGGCTCTTATTGACGGGTGGAACGGGAGTACGGCTGCGTTTCGCTACGTCTTGAGGATATCCTCTGTGGGAGCCGGCCTCTTATGCCCGGAGCCGGGGGAGCAGCCGTTCGAAGTGGTCCAGCGCTTCCGGGTTGACCAGGGCGTCCCGGTTGGTCACCGGCCGACCGTTGACGAGGTTGGTCACCGCGCTCTCGACCTTCTTCATGTTGTAGGTGTAGGGGATGTCCGGCACCTCCACGATTAGCGCCGGCACGTGCCGGGGGGAGGCCTGCTCCCGGAGCGCGACCCTGATCCGCTGCGCCAACTCCTCCGTCAGGGCCGCGCCGCCGGCGAGTTTCACGAAGAGGACGATGCGCTCGTCGCCCTGCCAGGACTGGCCGATGGCCAGGCTGTCGGCCACGCCCTCGATCCCTTCGACGATGCGGTAGATCTCGGCGGTCCCGATCCGGACGCCGGATGGCTTGAGGGTGGCGTCGGACCGGCCGTGGAACGTCATCCCGCCGGTGTCGCTGTGCCAGGTGACGTAGTCGCCGTGGCGCCACACCCTCCGGTGGGGATAGAAGGTGAAGTAGGCCTGCCGGTACTTCTCGCCGTCCGGATCGTTCCAGAAGTACAGCGGCATCGAGGGAGCCGGCGCCTCACAGACGAGTTCGCCCTGCCGGTCGCTCACCGGGCAGCCGGCCTCATCGTACACCCGGACCTTCATGGCCAGGGCCGGCCCCTGCAGTTCGCCGGCGTACACCGGGCTGATGGGGTTCCCCGCCGCGAAGCAGCCGTTGATGTCGGTGCCCCCGGAGATCGAGTTCAGGTGCAGGTCGTCCTTGATCTCCCGATAGACGTACTCAAACCCTTCGGCCGCCAGCGGCGACCCGGTCTGGGAGATCTCGCGCAGCGAGGAGAGGTCGTAGGTCCGGCCGGGCCTGACCCCCTGCTTGCGGAGGGTGTTGAGGTAGGTGGCGCTCGTCCCGAAGACGGTGAGGCCTTCGTCCTGGACCAGGTGCCACATCGCCCCGGCATCCGGGTAGAAGGGGTGGCCGTCGTAGAGCACGACCGCCGCGCCCACGGCCAGGGCGCTGACGACCCAGTTCCACATCATCCAGCTGCACGTGGTGATGTAGAGGATCCGGTCGTCGGGTCCCAGGTCGGTGTGCAGCAACAGTTCCTTCAGGTGGTTGATCAGCACCCCGCCGGCCCCCTGCACCATGCACTTGGGCTTCCCGGTGGTTCCCGAGGAGAACATGATGTAGAGGGGGTGATCGAAGGGGAGCTGCTCGAACTGCAGGGGGACGCGCCCCCCGGCGGCGAACTCGTCAAACCGGACGGCCTTGGGGATCCCGCCGAGATCAGGACGCTCCGTGACGTAGGGGACCACGATCACCCGCTCCAACGAAGGGATCCCGCGCGCGACGGCCGCGGCGTTGGCCAGGGTGTCGAACCGCTGGCCCTTGTAGACGTAGCCGTCCGCCGTGAAGAGCACCTTCGGGGAGACCTGGCCCAGCCGATCCAGCGCCGCCTGGGGGCCGAGGTCGGTGGCGCAGGACGCCCAGGTGGCGCCCAGACTCGTCGCGGCCAGCATGGCCGCCACGGTCTCGATCAGGTTGGGCATGTAGGCGACCACCCGGTCCCCTGGAGCCACGCCCTCGGCGCGCAGCGACGCCGCCAGGCGGGCCACCCGGTCGGCGAGTTGGGCGAAGGTCATCGAGGACGTCGTGTGGGTCTCTCCCCTGAACACCAGGGCCGGGCGGTCGTCCCGGTACCGGAGGAGGTGCTCGGCAAAGTTCAGCCGGGCGCCGGGAAACCACCGGGCGCCGGGAAACCGGCTCAGATCATCGACGACCGCGTCGTACCCCCGGGAAGCCCGGAGGCCTCCGAACTCCCACATGGTGGCCCAGAACTCGGGGATGTGTTCGACCGACCAGGTCCACAGCTGCGGGTAGGAGGCGATCGGGAGGCCGTACCGGTCGTTGACGATCCGGATGAACCGGGTGATGTGGGCCCGGCGCTTGCGATCTTCGGAAGGCACCCAGAGCGGCCGCTTCATGGAGGACTGGCTGGCGCCCCGACCAGGTGATGGCCTCCAGCGTCTACCTCCCCAGCGTACTACGCCGCGGCGGGCAGGAGAAGGGAACAGGAGCCCGCCGTGTCGGGCTCCTGCCCCCAGCCGTCAGGCGCCGGCCCCTCAGCGCTCGGGGCCGGTGGGCAAGTCGAGTTCCCGGTCCGGGTAGACGGTTCCCGCCGGCAGGACGATCCTCACGGACGAGGGCTGCGCCACGACCTGCACGGTGACGTACCGGATGGTATCTACCGGAATGATGATCACCGGCCCCGGCAGCGGAATCAGGTAGAAGAGCCGCCCCTTGACCTTGGCGCCTGCAGGCGTCCCCATGCGGACGATCTGACCGGGCGGGATCATCGGCGGCCCGGGTGGGCCGAACCCCAGGAATCCGCCGCTGGACGTGCGCACCAGGTAGAACGTATAGCAGCGCCCGCCCGCGATGGCGACGGAGCTCAGGACGAACGGCCGATCGAAGCAGTAAGCCTCGCCCTGGCGCGTCACTTTGATGACCGCGGCCGGTTCCTTCACCTTCACGGTCGGCCCGGCCCCTGCCGCGGCCAGGGGGGCCAGCATCAGCCACCCCGCCAGGATCCCTGCAACCCACCGGTCCGTGCGCATACATGCTCGCCTCCTCGTCGCCGTGCCTTGTCGGGTGCGACTCCGGCTCAGGTCGTCCGCCCAGTGGATTATGCCCACCGTCTGTCTCCCATCGCCTTACGCAGAGGCAAGACGGGAGGTTCCCCTCCCGGCTCAGCGGCCGCCGGCTGAGAGGATCCGCTGGAGGTCGCGCGGGCTGATGGTCACGACCATCACTACCGCGGCGGCGACGGCCACCCCGATCAGGCACGCCGAGAGGGCGGCGATCACCGGGTCCTGCTGCCGCTGCAGGTAGTAGAACATGGCCACGGGCAGGGTCATGTTCTCGGTCTTGACCAGGAAGAGCGACGTCTCCACCTGGTCCCACGAGATGATGAAGGCGAAGAAGCCGCTGACCGCCAGCCCCGTCCGGATCTGGGGAAGCGTGACCTTCCAGAAGGTCACCAGGGGCGGCGCGCCCAGGTCGGCGGCGGCTTCCTCCAGGGATCGGTCGGCGGACACCAGGGCAGCGGAGAGAATTGAGATGGCAAACGGCAGGGTCACCATCAGGTGGGCCAGGATCAGGCTGTCCAGTCCGCCAAACCGGCGCAGCACCACCGCGTAGATCAGCATGGCCACCCCGAAGGCAATCCGGGGGACAATGAGGGGGGCCAGGAAGAGCGCGCGCAGCACCTCCCGGCCGAAGAACCGGTAGCGCACCAGGGCCAGCGAGGCCAGGGTCCCCACGATCAGGCTCACCAGCGTGGCGGTGGCGGCGATCACCAGGGAGTTGAGGGCCGCGCGGAAGAGGGCCTCCTGCTGGAAGAGCTTGGCAAACCAGCGCAGCGAATAGCCCGGAGGCGGGAAGATCAGGTACGAAGCGCTGCTGAAGGCGAACACCAGGACGAAGACGATGGGGGCCAGCATGAAGACCGCCACCAGCCCCAGGAGGATGAAGAGCGCCAGGCGGACGGGATCGCGACGAGCCCTCACGCCCGAACCTCCGCCCGGCTGTACGTGCGCCGGGCCAGCAGGTTGCTGGCGGCCAGGATCGCCGCCGCCAGCGCCAGCAGCACCAGCGCCACGACCGCGGCGAACCCGAGGTTGACTGCCTCCATGTCCCGGTAGATCAGCCCGGAGAGGATCTGGACCTTGCCCCCGCCCATCAGGAATGGGGTGACGAAGGCGCTCACGGTCAGGGTGAAGACAATCTGGGCGCCCGCGATGACGCCGGGCAGCGTGAGCGGCAGGGTGACGCGCCGGAACGTCTGCCAGCGGGTGGCCCCCAGATCCATGGCCGCATCCTTCAGGTCCCGCTCCAGCTGCCCTACCACGCTCAGGATGGGGAAGACCGCAAACGGCAGCAGGATGTGGACCATCGCGATGACGATCCCCGTGTCGTTGAAGATAAGGGGGATCGGTTCGTGGATCAGCCCCAGCGCGCGCAGGACGTAGTTGACGACCCCGGTGTTGGACAGCAGCAGCAGCCACCCATAGGTGCGGACGACGACGCTCACCAGGATCGGCGCGAACAGGACCACGTAGGCGGCCAGCGCCCAGCCCGGCCGCTGGATCTTGCTGATGGCGTAGGCCGTCGGATAGCCGATCAGCAGGCTCAGTCCGGTCACGACGACCGCGAGGCGCAGCGTGGTACCTACCACGCCCCAGTAGTAGGGATCGGCCAGAAACCGCTGCCAAGCGGCCCAGGTGAAGCGCGGGGTGCCGGCCGCCAGGAACGGGTAGACGCTCATCACCACCAGCACGGCCATGCAGGTCCAGAAGACGGCGACCGAGAGCCCGACGGCCGGCGCCAGCAGGGGGATGTGGACGGAGCGGCGCAGCAGGGGACGCCAGCCCCGGCGCGGGCGGACGACCGTGAGCGCCTCCACCCGGCCCATGCCCCGGCTAGTCAGCCAGGACGACGCTGTGGTGGGCTGACCAGCCGGCGAGGACCGTGGCGCCGGGCACAAGGCCCTCCACGGCGTCGCTGGGGAGTTCGGCGAGGACCGTGACGTCGCCGGGGATGGTCACCCGCGCGCGGACGACCGACCCCATGAAGGCCACATCCCGGATGCGGCCTTCCCAGCGGTTGTGCACCTCCCCGGCCGCGGGTCCGAGCTTGATGTGTTCGGGGCGGACGGAGACCGTGACCGCCGACCCCTCCGGCGGCGCGCCGTCCCCGGCCGCCCAGAACTGGAGCCCGCCGACCCGGACGAGCGCCCCAGCCGGTCCCACCCCCACCACTCGGCCTTCGAGGAAGTTGGCCTCCCCGATGAAGGCCGCCACGAATCGGGTCTGCGGCCTGGCGTAGATCTCCTGGCTGGTGCCGACCTGCTCGACGCGCCCGGCGCGCATGACGGCGATGCGATCAGACATAACCAGAGCCTCGCCCTGGTCATGGGTGACGTAGACGAAGGTGGTCCCCACCTGGTGCTGGAGGGCCTTGAGCTCGGATTGCATCTGCAGGCGCAACTTGAGGTCCAGGGATCCCAGCGGCTCGTCCAGAAGGAGCACCGCCGGCTCGTTGACCAGCGCCCGAGCAATCGCCACCCGCTGCTGCTGCCCGCCAGACAGCTGATGGATCTCCCGTCCGCCGTAGCCGGGAAGGTCCACCAGCTGCAGCGCCTGCTCCACCTTGCGGGCGACGACCGCCGGGGGGAGCCGCCGCAACCGCAGCCCGAAGGCGATGTTCTCGGCGACGGTGAGATGCGGGAAGAGTGCCAGGTGCTGAAAGACCATGTTGGTGGAGCGCCGGTAGGCGGGCAGGTCGGTCACCACGGCGCCCCGCAGGACGATCTCACCGGCCGTCGGGAACTCCAAGCCGCCGATCATGCGCAGGGTGGTCGTCTTCCCGCACCCCGAGGGGCCCAGCAACGAGAAGAACTCGCCGCGGCGGATCTGCAGCGAGATGCGGTCGACGGCGACGACGTCCCCGAAGTGCTTCGAGACGTCGCGGAGTTCGACGTCGACGTCCACTAGCGCCCCATGCGGGCCACCACTTCCTTGTCCCAGCGCTCCCGCCAGACCGTCTCATTCTGCGCGATGGTGGCCCAGTCGAACTGGATGGCCCGTTCGATCTCCCGCGGGCTGTACATGGGCAGGGTGCGCAGGCTGGGGGGGACCACAACCTTCGTCGAGGTCGGCACGAAGTAGGTCAGGGCCGCCCACCGCGCCAGCCACCGCTCGGAGAGGATCAGGTTGATGACTCCCTCAGCGATGCGCTTCTGCTGCGGTGTCACGCCCTTGACCACCACCAGGAAGAGTGGGAAGGCGATGGTCCCTTCGCGGGGGATCACAAACTCGAGCGGCGCGCCCTGCTCCTTCCAGGTCAGGACGTTGCCGCCGAACATCGCGGCCAGATGCGCGTCGCCGCGGACGACGAGGTCGCGGGTCTCGACGTTGCTGTTGGCAAACGCCACGAACTGGCTGGCGCGCTCACTCCACAGCCTGAAGCCAGGGTCGATGTTCTTCTCGCTGCCGCCGTTGAGCCTGGCGGCGATGACCAGGCCGTTGGCATACCAGGCGTACTTGATCGAGGTGACCTTCCCCCGGAACCGGGGGTGCCACATGTCGGTCCACGACGTGGGTGGCTCCCTGACGAAGTTCGGATTGTACATCAGGCCGACGGGGGCGATGGAGAAGCCGATGCCCTTGTTCCCGGCCCGCTTGTAGGGTTCGGCGATGTTGGCCGCGTTGGGGATGTTGCGCAGGTCCAGCGTCTCCCACAGGTCATCCACGTCGCCCTGGTAGGTGAACTGGGTGTTGCTGTAGCCAAAGTGAACCAGCGGCCGATCCGGGGTGAGCTTGCGGGCGCTGACCATCTTGGGGTAGACTTCGAAATTCTGTCCCTCCAGGACCTCGATGGTCACGCCCGGGTTGTTCTGCATGTAGAACCTGGCCACCTCGTGGGCCACGACGGGCAGATTGAGCCCGGACCAGACGAACATGGTCAGGCGCTCGGTGGGGCCGGCCGACGCCTGTTGCGCCAGTCCGAACGTGGTCCCGCCGATGTTGGCCAGCGCGAACAGGCCGAGCCCGGCCTTCGCGCTCTCTGCCAGAAACGCCCTCCGCTTCATCCGCCGTGCCATCTCACTCCCCCCTGTCGGCTTCAGTGATTGGTGACAACGCGCGCACCTTCCAGGTTGCCGAGCATGTAGGCGTAGTCCCCGGGATTCACCGGCGTGACCCCTGGCCGCAGCAATAGCACCACGTTGCGGTCGAATGGTGCACGGAATTCCTCCAGCGTCTCAAAAGTGTGGGGCGAGACCACGCGGCCCAGGAGCGTCCCCTTGGGGACCTCCCGGGTGATCGCCTCGGACCCCATCTGGGAGTACAGCAGGCCCCCGTGGCCGGGCCGCAGCGTGGCCATCTCCCGGACGACGACCTGTCGGGCCGGCAGCTCCGGGCGGCCGTCGAGCATGCCCAGGTGGCGCATCACGTTCAGCACCCCCCGGACGCCCATCTCGACATAGTGGCCGTCGAGCGCATAGCCGCCGCCGACTTCGGCCACCACCGACGCCTTCTGGCGGGATGCGGCCAGCGCGCCCATGGTGCCCGCGTAGCCTTCGACCTGGCGGACTACCCGCTGGCCAAAGGCCAGCGCCAGGTCCAGGTCCCGCAGGCTGATGCTGTAGTCCACGATCGGAAAGGTCCCGCCGGCGTGGAGATCGACCAGGTGCGTCACCTCCTCGAGGAAGTTCACTTCCAGGGCGCGAGCCAGCCGCGATGGAAGGTCGCCTGCGGGATCCCCGGGGAAGACCCGGTTGAGGTTGCTGACCTCGACAGCCAGCGGCATGCCCCGGGTCCCAGTCTGGAAGGCCAGCGGGTTGGCCACAGGCAGAAGTCGGACCCTCCCCCGCAGGCGGCGCGGGTCCAGCGCGTCGCGCACCCGGCGGATGATCTCCGGCCCCGTGACCTCGTCCCCATGGATCAGGGCCGAGATCCCCAGCGTCGGCCCGTCGCCGGCCCCGTCGATCTCGTGCACGGCCACCCGCAGCGGCACCCCGCTCGCCAGGGTGCAGACGTCGATCCAGCGCACGGATGCGGTGGGCACGTGGCTCCCGATAGACCCGGTGTGGAAAATCGGCGCGGTGTTCGGTGCCGGCGCCGCCGTTTCCTGCTCACCCTGTCAAGCCATTTGTGATTGTTACCCAACCCGGTATCATCGCGCCATCTACGGTGTTACCGGGGCAAGGGGGGAGGAGAGGAT
>JAVKHQ010000002.1:0-105964 GCA_031459875.1 Candidatus Fervidifonticultor sextus
GAATCATGCCGTAGTCTTCATATGACTTGCCTTGCCACTCTCCCTTCCAACGAATCGGGCTCCCTTCGCGCCAATCTGTGACAACATGGGTACCGAACATATATTGCTTGATGGCTTCAGGGTTCACCAGTGCTTCCCAGACTTTGGCTCGGAACGCGTTTATGGCGATGGAGGCTCTAGCGATCAGATTCTTGTCCATAATTCGCTCCTGTTTACAGAGTTGTCTTTCTAGGCATTGCCGCCCAACAAGAATTGGGGAGAACCGCCTAATACCCCCAACACAGCGAATCCTGCAGTCTAGCGTGCGTCACTGGCTCCCTCTTGCTCCCGGCCCCTTCCATAAAGTACCCAACGACGTGAGGGCTACCCGTCCCCGTGATAGCCAGACCTGCCTAATCCGCCGTGGGGCCACCCGGTTGGAACCTTCGGCACGCCGACTCTTTTGGGCCCAGTGTAACGCTCGGATGATCCCCCTGCAATCATGAGAGGGCGTCCCCCCGGGGACTCGTCGGGTCAAAGCTCCCCACCCCCGGCCACGGACCCGCTGGGGACCGGTGGCCTCTTCTACAGCCGGACAACGGTCGGCCGGGCTCCGAACGGCCCCGGGGCCCCGGTTCGGCACGTGGGTCAATGCGGCAGACCCGGGCCAGAGCTCTGCAAACTTGCTGTAGTCGGCGACCAGGACCACCTCCCGCGCCGCCCGGATGCCGAGACGTTTCACCGCGGCCTCCTCCGGCGCGGGCCTGCTCCCGCGCCGTTATGAAACGGCGTTGGACGGGGCGGTCCGCCCCAAAGGACGACCCGGGTGGAGGTCTGGTGACTTCACACCCGCTCCGCGATGAAGATCGCCGCCTCGGATTCCAGGCCGAACGGCTCGCCGCCCAGACTGCCGTACAGCGCATCGAGCCGCATGCCGGCCCGCTCCAGCATCGTCTTCACCTCCACCACCGTGAAGGCGCGGATGGACTGGGTCCAGGCTTCCCGCCGGCCGTCGGGGAAGATGACCGTGTTCACCCAGGAGAGGCGGCCGGCCAGCGGGTCGAACGTCCAGTCCTCGATTTCCAGGATCCCGTCGTCGCGGCGGTCCACCACGGCGGGCTGGAAGTGGCGGATCTCCAGTTCGCGGTTCCAGAAGTCGATCAACAGGCGGCCGCCGCGCCGCAGCACGCGCGCGACGCCATCGAGCACCGCCTGGCTCTCCTGGTCGGTGTCGAAGTAGCCGAAGGAGAGGAACATGTTGATCGCCGCGTCAAACGGGCCGCGCACGGGCAATGCCCGCACGTCGCCCACGACGAAGTGGGGGGTCACGCCCGAAGCCGCCGCATGCGCCCGCGCCCGGGCCACCTGCATCGTCGAGATGTCCACGCCCACCACGTCGAACCCGCGGCGGGCGAGTTCGACGCTGTGCCGGCCGTACCCGCTGCAGACGTCGAGGATCCTGGCCGGTGGGCGTAGGTCCAGCAGTGCGAGCACCTGATCCACCTGGGTCCTGGCCCGCTCCAGGTCGGCCCGCTCGTAGAGTTCCAGGAACGTGGGGCGGTCAAAGACGTCCCGCCACCACTCGGGCCGCCGGGTCATGGGGACGGCTCCCCTGAGTCGGAATCCCCGTCGCCGGGGCTGTGGGGGACAACCAGCGCGGCGCCCTCCGCCAGCGACGCCAGGTACTCCGCGATCACGGCCCTGGCCTCGGACGCCTGGTCCGGCCGCACCAGGAGATCTGCAACGATCCCGGCCTGGCCGCCCAGCAGCGTCGGGACCTCATAGCCCGGGACCCGGCGGGATCGCACCATGACGCGGATGCCGGCGGCGGCCAGCGCGTCGCGGATCGCGATGGCTTCGAACTCGCTGGTGGCCTCGAACACTGGCACGAGGTCTCCGGGCGGGGGCAGCAGCATGCTACGGCTCCCTGGCGGCGAGCCGGTAGGCCTCCTTCGGCGGGAGCCCGCAGGCCACCGCCAGCGCCCGGGCCGCATCGCGGCGCGACAGACCCTCCGCCAGCAGGCGCCGCAGGACCTCCTCCGGCGCCTGGGGTCCGACACCCTCCTTCCTGCCAGCCGCGCGGGCCCGCCGAGGCGCGGCATCCTCCGGGGCGCCCTCCACGACCAGCGTCACCTCGCCCCTGGGCGGCCCGCGCAGGGCCGCCCTCACCTCGGCGATGGTGCCGCGGATGACCTCCTCGTGTCTCTTGGTCAGTTCGCGGGCGAGCAGCAGGCGGCGGCCGCCGAAGACGTCCTCCAGGTCGGCCAGCGCCTCGCGGACACGGTGTGGCGCCTCAAAGATCACCAGGGCCATGGGCAGGCCGACCAGCGATTCGAGCAGACGCCTTCGCTCGCCCCGCTGCCTGGGCAGGAATCCGACAAAGGCAAACTGACCGACGGCGAAATCCGCCAGCGGGACCGCGGCCGTCACCGCGCTGGGACCCGGGACGGACACGACGCGCAGCCCTTCGCGTGACGCGGCCGCCACGAGCGCGGCGCCCGGGTCTGAGATCACCGGCATGCCGGCGTCCGCGACCAGCGCCACGGTCTTCCCGGCGCGCAGCAGCCCCAGAATCTGCGGGATCCGCGTGCGCTCGTTGTGCTCGTGCAGGGAGAGCACCGCTGCCCGGATGCCCAGGTGGGCCAGCAGTCCCCGGGTGTGCCGCGTGTCCTCGCACGCGACGACGTCGGCCTCCCTGAGGACGCGAACGGCGCGCAGGGTGATGTCCTCGAGGTTGCCGATGGGCGTGGCGACGAGGTAGAGGACCCCCGGGGTCACGCCCGCCCCCCCGCCACGAGCGCCAGCCGCACGGCCTCCTCGGCTGTGGCGGCCTCCACGATCTCGGCCGGCCGGCCGGCCACACTCGCCTGCCAGGTCCGCAGGCCCACGACGCGGCGGCCCAGGCGTAGCGCATGCCCGATCTCCGAGAGCGTCCCCGCCCCGCCGCCGATGGCGATGACCGCCTGCGCGGCCAGCACGATGATGACGTTGCGCATCTGGCCCATCCCGGTGGGAATGGCGAGCACGACGAACGGGTTGGCCGCTGCGGTCTCCTCCCCCGGCAGCACGCCCACCGTGAGCCCGCCGGCGCCGCGCGCGCCGCGGCACGCCGCCTCCATCACGCCGCCCAGCCCGCCGCAGATGAGGCCGTACCCGGCCTCGGCGATCCGGCGGCCGACCTCCTCGGCCAGCGCCGCGTGGTCGGGGTGCGAGATGACGCTCTCCCCGATCACGGCGAGGAGCGGATGCCGGACGGCCGACGGCGTCATGCCACCAGCAGCCCTCGGAGCAACACCAGCGCGGCCTCCTTGTCCAGCGGCTCGTTGAGGTTGCCGCACTTGGGCGACTGGATGCACGACGGACACCCGTCCTCGCACGGGCAGGCCTCGATGACCTCGCGCGTCGCCGCCATCAGGGACTCGATGAGCGCATAGCCCTTCTCGGTGATGCCCACCCCGCCGGGATGCCCGTCATAGATGAAGATGGCCGGGGTGTGGGTCTGAGGATGCATGGGATACGAGACCCCGCCGATGTCCCACCGGTCGCACATGGCAAAGAGGGGCAGGACGCCGATGGCCGCGTGCTCCACCGCGTGAATGCCCCCGGCGAAGTCCAGGCCGCGGGCGCGCACCCGGGCCTCGAGCACGTCGGGGACGGCAAACCACACCGCCCTGGTCTGCAGCCGCTGGGCCGGCAGGTCGAGGGGCTCCACCCCGAGCACCGTGTCGGTGAAGAGCTGCTTGCGCGCGAAGCCGACCACCTGCGTGGCGACCTCCACCTCGCCGAACTCGACGGCCGTGGGCCCCCATGGGCGGACCGCCTGCCTGCGCTGGATGGTCAGGTCGATCGTCGTGCGGGGTTGCGTGTAGTAGTCGGCTGCAGACGGCGTCACACGCGCGATCCGCGCCTGCAGGTCCAGTTCAGAGACCAGGTAGGTCTCCCCCTGGTGCAGGTAGATCGCGCCGGGATGCACCTGCTCGAAGGCTTGCGCCTCTTCCACCGTCCCGATTGTCCGGCGGTCGGGACCGACGATCCGGAAGGTCGCCCCCGAGGCCGAACGAATGTCCACCGCCTGCGCCGGGTAGCGCTGCCGGCCGATCCAGTACCACCGGCCGCGTCGGGCCACGAGCTCCCCGGCCTGTTCCAGCAGGGGGATCACCTGGCGCGCGCGCTCGCCAAAGAGGGCCAGGTCAGCCGCAACAAGCGCAATCTCGGCGGCCGCACAGCGCAGATGCCGGGCCAGCACGTAGGGGTTCTCGGGATCGATGACCGCGTGCTCGCATGGTCGGTCGAACAGGTAGTCCGGGTGGCGCATCAGGTACTGGTCCAGCGCATCGTCCTGGGCGATCAGCACGGCCAGCGAGGGCGCAGTCCCGCGTCCGGCGCGGCCGGCCCGCTGCCAGGTCGAGGCGATGGTGCCGGGAAAGCCGACCAGCAGGGCCGCGTCCAGCCCGCCCACGTCGATGCCCAGTTCCAGCGCGCTCGTGGAGACGACGCCCAGAAGGTCACCGTCGAAGAGACGGCGCTCGATCCGCCGGCGATCCTCGGGCAGGTAACCGGCGCGGTAGGGGCTGATCCGCGAGACCAGGTGCGGCGCATCGTGGCGCAGCCGGGCGGCGGCGTATCGCGCGATCAACTCGGTGACCTTCCGGGCTTTGGTGAACACGATGGTCCGGACCCCGCGGCGGACCAGGTCCACGAACAGCGCGGTGGCCTCCGACAGCGCGCTGCGCCGCGCCGCCCCGGCCCGGTCCGCCAGCGGAGGATTCCACAACAGGAACCAGCGGGGGCCGCTCGGGGCGCCGTTGTCGGCGATCACCTCCACCGGCAGGCCCAGCAGCCTGGACGCGAACTCCTCGGGGTTGGCGATCGTCGCCGACGTGCAGATGAACTGCGGATCCGCCCCGTGGAAGCGACACGCCCGCCGCAGCCGCCGCAGGACGTTGGCCACGTTGGAGCCGAACACCCCGCGGTAGACGTGCATGTCGTCGACGACCACGAAGCGCAGCCACTGCAGGAACGGTCTCCACCGGAAGTGCTGGGGCAGGATGCCGACGTGCAGCATGTCGGGGTTCGAGAGGAGGATTCGAGCCCGCTCCCGGATCGCGCGGCGCTCCCGCGGCGGAGTGTCGCCGTCGTAGGTGGCCACGGGCACCTCGGGGACGTCGAACGCCAGCAGTGCGTCCAGTTGGTCCTGGGCCAGCGCCTTGGTGGGGAACAGGTAGAGCGCCCGCGCCCGAGGGTCGGCCAGCAGGGCGTCCAGGACCGACACGTTGTAGCACAGCGTCTTGCCGCTGGCCGTCGGCGTCACCACCGCCACGTGCCGCCCCCGGCGGACGGCCTCGACCGCGGCCGCCTGGTGCGTGTAGAGCCGCTGGATCCCGTGATCCTGCAACCACCTGGCCAGGCGCGGGTGCAGCGGGGTGTCTGGGTCTGCGTAGCGGGCGGGTCGGGGGGGCAGGAACCGCCGGCAGACCACCTGCCCCCGGTAGCCGTCCTGCCGCTCGACATCCTCGAGAAAGGCCTCGACTCCCGGCACACTCCGGCGTGCCACGGCGACCCCAGTATAGCCCGAGCCGGCGCGTGCTGTCCTGCCCCCGGCCCACGCCCGCCACACAACGATCGCCTCCTGCGAGCCGGGCCGCTTCCTTGACAGGCGCGAGCGCCGTTGGCTATCCTGTGTGATGCCACTGGGAGTCGCGCTGACGCGCCCGGCTCCCGACGCGCGGAAGTGGCGGAACTGGCAGACGCGCAGGCCTCAGGAGCCTGTGGGCCAACAGCCCGTGGGAGTTCAAATCTCCCCTTCCGCACCATCGGCAGAACGACTCACCGCGGCGTCGGACACCCCCCGCCAGCGCCCCCGCTAGCCCCACGCCGATCACCCGGCGTGGAAACCACGTCTGGCCGAAGGGAGACTGGGTATATCCCTCATGGGGATGCCCAACGCGACCAGGTCCCAGCCGGCTGCCATGCGTCTCGACGACGTCGTGGCCCAGTACCGGAGCGGCCGCGACCCCGGCCTGCGGGAGACCATCGCCGAGGCCTGCACGCCGCTGATCCGCAGCCTCGCCGCCGAGTTCACCGCGAACCGCACGCTGCAGGAAGACCTGACCCAGGTGGGCTACCTGGGGCTGCTGACCGCCATCGAGGGCTACGACCCCACCCGGGGGGTCAAGTTCGAGACCTACGCCCGGCCGCTGATCCGGGGCGAGATGCGCCACTACCTGCGCGACTCCAACGACGTGATCCGCAGGCCGCGGTGGCTGCAGAAGGCCAACCAGCAGATCGACCTGGCCGTGGCGCGGACGCTGGCCGACCTCCGGCGGTTTCCGACGCTCGAGGAACTGGCCGCAGCGCTCAACGTGACGGAAGAGGGGCTGCGGGAAATCCTCCGGGTCCGCGAGGCGGTCCACCTCACCTCCCTCGACGCGGACACCCCCGAGGAGATGCTCGAGATCGACCGCCGGCTCATCCGCCACCGGGTCTACGAGTCGTTCCAGCTGCCCATCGAAGACCGCATCGTCCTCTGGGAGGCCTTCGAGAGACTGACGGCGATGCAGCGCCGGGTGCTGTACTACCTCTTCTTCCGGGATCTCTCGCAGCCGAAGACGGCGGCGCGGCTGGGCATCTCGCAGAAGCACGTCTCCCGGGTCCTGGCCAGCGCGCTGACCAGGCTCCGGGAGTTCCTCACGTAGCCCCCAGTTATTTCAGCTGATACCAGGAGGTGATGGCGATGCCGCGGCCGATGGCGCGCAGGGAAAAGGGGTCGAACCGCACCACGACCGTGGCGTTCTGGTTGGTATAGCTCCCGGCCTCCGGCGACGACTGGTTGGCGCAGATCGTCCGCTTGCAGTGGTACATGGCGCCGATCTGATCCACAGTGCCCTGGGCACCGACGGCCATGCCGTCCATGGTAAACATCAGTCCGTCCGTGATGAGCCGCTGGGTATTCCCGCCGCACAGGATCAGGCGCCCGGACCCGTTCGCCTGCTCTCCCGCACAGACGTTGGATGCCCGCTGGTCCGGCACGGCCTTGCCGAAGACCAGGATCCCGGGCGTCTGGCGACCTAACAGGGTCGAGAGGTCGTGGCGGTTGCTCACGCTGACCCCGGTGTTGAGGACCAGGTCGCCCCGGACGACGAGGGTGACGTTGCCGGCGCTCCCGCCGAGGTTGACGTCCCTTGAGAAGCGATAGGTGTCGCTGAGGAACACCGTCCCCCGCAGATAGCACGGGCATCCGGCTGACAGACCCGGACACCCGGACGCGACGTAGTTGACGACCCGGTCGAACTGCGCGGGACTGTAGACCGATCCCACGGCCCCTGCCCCCGATGCCCGGTTGATCTCGTCGTTGAGGGCGTTGCCGGATGCCGCACTCAAGTGCGCCTGGGGGTCACACAGCGTCACGCTCAGCGGGCCGCTACACAGCTGGGGCAGCACCTGCCGGGTCATTTGGTTCATGTAGACATGCCCGACATTCCACGCATCCACCGCCCCGGGACAGGCGCCGGGGCTACTCGCCCGCAGTTCGCAGATGCTCTGCACATCGATCCCGCGGTTCTGGACCGTCACGCAGGCGTAGGAGGAGGGAGGAGTGCAGTTGGAGATGGGGCCGGTCGTCGGCTGCGCCTTGATGATGTCGCCGAAGGCGTACAGATTCGCGGGCAGCGGATCGTTGGCGTTGTAGGAGGGCCGCGCCGTCCAGCCGTACAACCGGAAGTCCTCGAACGTCCCTTCGCGGAGGGTCACGAACTCGGTGTTCTGCTCGCTCACCGCGTTGAGCCGAAGGCCGGTATCGGCGAAGTTGATCTCCCTGAATGAGCCCATGTGCCCGCCCGTGGGTTGACCGGGGGTGTTGCACGGGGTCGGAAATGGATTCCAACATGGGAACGGGGCGATAAAAGTTCTGGACGTCGCGCCCTGGGCCTGGACCAGCTCGACACCAAACAAGGCCATCAGGAACGGGGTCCCCGGGACACCGCAGGCACGGACCCGTGAGTTGATCCAGCGACCGAGGTAGTGCGCTTCCCCCAGCGCTTCCAGGGTCTTGAGGCCGGACGGGCAGGGGTCGACGGTCGCGGGCCCGGTGTCCACCCACCAGGTGAACCGGCCCCCCTGGCCGTAGGGCTCGACCCTCTCGCCCGCCGAGCCGCTGGGGTTCGTGTAGCTGAAGGGGTCGGCCGCCGCAAAGACCGCGGCCCTGGCCTCCGCCAGGGCCGCCTGGGCGTTGTGGAAGCTCCGCGTCAGCGCGTGCTGGATCGAAGCATGGGTGATGTCTGTGTGCATCAGCCCCACCAGGGCAATGCCGACGGCGGTCAGGACGACCGTGATGGCCAGCACGATGATCATCGCCATACCCTGTTGGTCACGGCGCGCCACCCGCATGCTGACCTCCTCCCTTCCGCAGATCGGCCTCATCGGTTCTGCGGGACGAATACGGTCTGATTCACGAAGTCCGTCTGGTACCGGCGCCCGGACCGGAGGGCGCCCGGGGCCCGCTCGCGCAGGAAGACCTCCACCCCGCCCGCCAGGCGAGTGAACCGCACCTCGGCCACATCCCGGGCGACCACCGTATACGGGATCAACGTTGCCGGGGGCCAGGCGCTCACCGGAAACGCCGTGGAGGCATCGCACCGTCGTCGCAATTCATTCGACGCGGTGTCGCGCCATACGTAGATCGTCGCCTGCCAGTTGGGATACCCCTCGGCGGTCATCTGGAACTGCCCGGTGCAGTTGACCCGCGCCGTGACATACCCGATGCATCCCTGGTACGGTCCGGAGCACGCGTAGGTGACCAGGCGGAACGGAGTCATCGTGGTCTCCTGCAGTTCCCGGGCCAGGCGGTCGATGGCCAGTCGCACATCCTGCTGCCTGTCGAGGCGCTCGGTGGTGTTGCGGGAGAGGACCAGCGTCGGGATGAACACCTGGTAGAGGCTCACGACCATCAGCGAGAACAACACGACGCCCATGACCAGGTCGACGGAGGTCCGGCCGCGCTCGGCGCGATCGCCCGTGGGCATCCCTACGGCCTCCACGCCCGGGTCTCGACGATCCGGGAGTAGGTCTGGGTTGCGCCCGTGCACCGCTCGTTCCCCGCCGCATCGGTTGTGCAGGCCGATCCGATGGAGACCTGAAAGCTGACCTCGACACGGACGTTGGCGGGATTGCCCGCGGTCACAGCGGTCGCGTACGTGTACTGTCTGCCGCCCACCGTGACGGTCGCGGGGTACGTTCCTGGAACACCGCGCTGCGAGATGTCGTCGGCCAGTTGGGCCGCGCGCTGCCGGGCGAGATTCGAGGCGATCGAGAAGCCTTCGGCCGTCGCGCCCACCGAGATCGAGCTCATCAGCAGCCCGATGATGGCCACGAGCACAAACGAGAACAGGGAGAGAGCCACGACGACCTCGATGGTCCCGAAACCCTGCATCGCTCGACGCCTGCACACGGCCGTCCTCTCCCTTCCCTCCCGGCCGCTCACAAACATAAAAAGGGCCCGGATTGTCGCCCTCTTCGGCAGCTCAGCCGGCCTGGCGTCAGCCCGGCCCTGAAGCTTTGCGTCCCCCGGATTGCTCCAGAGTTGCCCTTATCGGAGGAGCCTGTTCGTCTCCTTCACGCGCCGGACCCCGTCAGTCCCGTCCCCTGGCTTGAGTAGTCCTTATTCTTTCGCGCCCGGCCCCCGCGCTCCTTCTTTCCCCGGCACCGCGAGGGAGCGGACCGGGGGCCGAGCGATGCACGCTCGATGTAACTTCCCGCCGCGGGGCTCCTCACCTCGCCGCGGCCTAGAAGGAAAACCGCTCCTGCCAGTTCCTCACCTGCACCGGACCGGTCGGGTTGAGGAAGATCCTCCGCGCCCATCCAGGAAGGTAGGTGGTGAGGTCCGGCATCTGCCAGAAGTCCGGCACCTGCCCCAGACACATCTCCCTGGTCATCAGGATCCCGTACCACTGGAGCTTCCGCCGGATCAGGACGTGCGCGCCGGGGCAGCCTGATGCCGGCGCCGGGCTGAGCGGCGGGGCGTTGCGGTCGCCTATGACCGCCACGACGTTCATCTCCTGCGCGCACGCGTTGGCGTTCACGTCAGTGTAGGCACTCCCGTTCACGAGAAACATGAGCAGATCAGGGCTGTTGGGATACGAGGGGTTGACCCGGGCGTACGTGGACTGCGGGTTGTCTACCCCGGGCGTCCCCTGGCACGGCGACACCCTGGCCCGGATCGTGCGCCCTGCGCTGGTGCTCCCGTTGCAGAGGCCGTTCCCGTTCAAGTCCAGCGCGCAGAGCGACTGCGGGGTCAGTTGGCTGGGGGTCGTGGCGCCAGGCTGGCTGGCGATCACCACCGTCCCCCGGCCTTCGTACCGGATGTCCCGACCGACCCGCACCTGGCCCGGCACATAAACGGGCTGGGCATCATTCCGCAGCACCAGCGGCACCAAGGGGTCCTGTGCATCCCACATGAGCATGTACTGCCCGCCGCTGCGCACCTGCGACACCGTCACCGCCGCCGGCGGACAGGGAGGGTTGGCCGTGCGCAAGGGCAGGAAGAATGTCGCCGGCTCCGTCGTGCCGGTCAGGTCCAGGTCATTCACATATTCGGTCACCCAGGCGCCGCCCTGCCTCCGGCAGCGCACCATCCGTGCCGTGCCGCCTCCCAGGTCGAGGTCCAGCAGGTTCCCCCGGTCGACAAGCGCCCGACGGGTTTCCTCGATGACGTTGGGGTAGAACGGCGGGGGCACAGTGCCGTCGAGATTGGACGGCGTGAAGTTGTTGCCCCCGCCGATGATGTTGCCAGCCACGTGCACCCAGTAGTACGGGGTGCCGATCGTCGGGTTTCCCTGCGTGAGATCCAGGTTGCCCCGCACGTACAGGTGGTTGAGGAAGTTCGGCGCATCGCTGAGGGAGACGTACCGGTCATTGAAGATCCCCGCCTGCGCACCGCCCCGGAGGATGAGGTCGCCTTCGAAGTAGGCCGAGCCGTGGATCTGCAGGCTTCCACCACCGCTGATCCTGGTGATGTCCACCGTCAGGACAGAGTAGGTCACGAAATCCGCGCCCGAGAGCCGATGGAGGACGAACTCCACCGCCCTGGTGGCACCGCGGACCGTGCCGGTCGACCGCACCATGATGTTGGCCCCCGGGTCCTGGGCCGTCGGGCGAAGGGAGACGGTGAATCGTCCGGTGGGTGCCGCACCCGACGCGGGATCGGGGAAGGGCACATCCTGGTATGTCGTGACATTGTCGCTCCAGTCGGCGTCGTTGCGCAGGAGCGCGATGGCCCATTCGGCGCCGGCCTCGGCGGCGAGGAACGCCTGTGTTGATCGGTCGAGGGCCGCCGCGGCCGAATACTCGGAGAGGGCCAGGTTCGTGAGCGCCACCGAAATCAGCGCCAGGACCATCACCACTACCAGCGCGATCATCATGGCCATGCCGGACTCGGCGCGGGACCTGGCTGCAACCGTTCGACGAAGTGCGGCACGCACGGCATTCCTCCCTACTGGCCCGGGCGAATGTACACCTCAGAGCTCATCGAGAACACGGCGGCGGACTGCTGCCCACGGGCCTGAATGGTGACCAGCACCCGGCGGATGCGGGCCCGCGTGAGGGGGTCGGTGACAGGACGGGCAAGTTCGACCCCGCCCCCCGGGCTGCCGTCAAAGTACCTCAGGTCCAGTGACACGATGGCGAGGCTCCTGGCCTCGACGTTCGCCGTGAGGGGCTGTCCGCTGCCGGTGCTGCAGTCGGGGACCGCAGGCACCTCCGTCATGTTGGCGTAGACGACCTCGTCGCTGGTGTTCCGGTAGATCCGGTAGCACTCCACCCGGCCGTCGCCGTTCGTGTCCCCGTAGAAGACAATTTCGGTCGCGCCCGCCACGGCCACGTGGGCGCCCGCGTAGCCGTTTCCGGCCGCGCGGATGCGCCTGACGGTCCAGTCGAGAACCAGTCGGGCGTTGTGCTGCTCGCCGCTGAACTGCTGTGCCGTCGTCCAGGCCGTCAGCGACCCCTTGAACCCGGCGAAGATCCCGCCGGTCGCAATCGCCAGGATGGAGAGCCCCACGACGACATCGGTGAGCACCGCGCCGCGCATCCCGGCCAGGCCTGCGCGGGGCAACACGGGGACGGTCCTTCCGCGGATCATCGCGTGGCCACCCCGGTGTGGGCGACGGTGAACGGCGCCGCGCCGTCGAGATCGCTGCAGGCAACCCGATAGAGCTCCACGGTCAGGAGGCGGACCGCCGAGGGATCGGCGCCGCTGCCCGCTGCGTCCCAGTCCCGCAGCAGGATCCGCCCGCACGAGAAGTCGCCGGGGAGGGCCGGCGCCTGCGCGTAGGGACCGGGCGAGGCCGGGACGCGGAAATCACAGGGAACGGTGGGGCAGGCGGCGTCCAGCTGCGCAAACCCCAGCTTGCGCGTGTGCTCGGTGACCGCCTGCACCCAGACGGTGGCCTGCGTGCGCAGCCGCGCGCCCTGCTGTTCGTCGCTGTTCCCCCTGCCGATCAGGCGCAGAGTCCCGACGATGACGCGCCCCGTGAACACGACGACCATCACGATCAAGAGCGACGCGATGAGCACCTCGAGGGTGGTGAAGCCCGCATGCTGCCGTCTGCACGGTGTCCGGCCCATCGTATCGTCGACTCCTCTTGGTAGGTTAGCGCCCTACTGTGACCCGGCCGGTCATGGGGGCGATCGCCACGCGATAGGACCTCCCCCCCAGGGTCAACGTGACGGCCTGGGGTGCGCCTCCGCTGAGTGACTGCGGGGCTCCCGATCCGGCGAAGATGACGGCCCGCCGCGTGGCGTCGATCTGGCACGGACCCGACACAGCCGGAGGCACCGCAACGTTGATGCCGGCGGCGTACTCCTGGCCTGCGTTCGCCACCTTGATGGTGGCCCCGACCTGCACCTGGGCCGGATCCTGTTCGATCGGATCGACGTAGTCCACGGCGTAGATGTCGTACCCGTTCTGACGAAAGCACACTTCTACGCGCGGCCCGCGTCCGGCCCTCGAGACGGCCGTCTGCTGGGCCAGGCGGAGGTCGGCCTGGATCAGGTGGGCAGCATTCTGGAGGGAGCGATCGGCGAGGTAGCCGAGGTAGAGGGGCACCGAGAGCCCGACCAGGACGGCCAGCAGGGCGACAGCCACCACGGCCTCGAGCAAAGCAAATCCGCGGGGCTTCACGCTCGACTCCACCACCGGCCGCCCCATCCTCCATCCATCGCCCAGAAACAAGCGAAGAGGGCTCAACGTCCCTCGCCCTCTTCGGCAGTCCAGCCGACCAGGCGGTGCCTGGCCCTGAAACTTTGCGCCCCGCGGATCGCTCCGGGGTAGCCTTTGTCGGAGGCCAAACCCGTCTATCTCTCCGAGTGCCCGAATCTCCCGCACTTCAGACTACCAGAGTCGTCCGGCAGCCGGCATCGTCCGCCGGGGGGATTCTGCCCTACCCCTTCGGACAGCGCCACTGCCGCCTGCAGACCTGCCGTCCGGCACCCTCCCTGGAAGTTCGCGCCGACGACCCGACCCGGGGTCACGGATCGGCCGCCGCAGCCGGAACCGCCACGGTCCCCTCCCACGACTGGCCGCTGGTCGTGCCCAGGGCGTCCCCGGAGCCGGGGCCCGCCGCGGGGTGTGCGCGCAGCACCCACAGGCGCATCAGCACCACGTACAGGATGATGGCCGTCGGAACCGACACCAGCCAGGAGTAGCGCAGGAAGATCACGCCCAGCACCGAGGCGACCGCATGGGCCACGTACGCCGCCGGGTTGATCCCGCCCCTGTAGGTGTAGGGCCCGTCGTACCGGAAGAGCCCCGGGACGTTCAGACGTCGCCGGCGGACGACATAGTAGTCGGCCAGCATGACCCCGGCGACCGGCGAGAGCGCGGCGCCCACCGACGGTAGGTAGGTCAAGAACGCGCTCACCAGCCGCCAGGGCATGACCGCGACCAGCCCGATGGTCCCGCCGATGAGCACGCCGCGGGCGAAACTGATGCGCGGCGCAAAGACGCTGCTCAACACGTAGCCCGGCGCGTAGAGGTTGGCGGCGACGTTCGTCGAGAGCTGGGCCAGCAGGATGATGACCAGACCCACCAGGACCATCAACCCGCCCAGGGCCGCGCCGATCGCCTCGACGGGGTTGCCGTACCCCGTGAAGACCTTCCCGAAGTACCCCACCGACGCAAAGAGCATCATGCCCAGCGTCAGGCCCGGGAGCTGGCCCAGCAGGCTGTGGCGGTTGCGGGCGAGGAACCCGCGCGCGCCCGGGGTGGTCCGCACGAACCGCGTGAAGTCCGGGATGTTGTCGGCGACGGTGATCCAGTAGGACAGGTTCGCCGTCACCGCGGCCCAGAACGGCAGCGGCTGGATGATGGGGAAGTGCAGCACCTCTGCCCACCCGCGCTGCGACCCGAGGAGGTAGACCACCCACCCCGACAGCAGCAGCAGCGCCGGCGCCGCCAGGTTCTCCACCAGTTTGATGCCGTGGATGCCGCGCATGGTGATCCAGATCTGGAGGGCCCCGAACGTCCAGTACCAGAGCCACCAGTTGGAGTACCCGGTCAGCAGCCTGACCGAGAGGTCGATGGCGGTGGCCCCGAAGTAGGTCTGAATGGCGAACCAGCAGACCGCCACCCCCGCGCGCAGCAGCGACGGTAGCCAGGCGCCGCGGACGCCGTAGGCCGCGCGGAGGTAGACCGCGTAGGTCACCCCGTGCTCAATGCCGATATCGCCGTTGAGGACGGACACAACGCCCACGACGAGGTTGCCCACCGCGATGGCCAGCAGGGCGTCTGTCAGGGAGAGCCGGCCGGCGAAAGAGGCCCCCAGCAGGAACACCCCCATCTGGGCCACCATCCCGAACCACAGCCAGATGAAGTCCAGCCAGCCGATGACCCGCTGGGCGGGCCGGGTGGGCAGGATGTCCCGGTGGACGAGGGTCCCCTCCGCCCGCACGGGGGCGGAGGGGACCGCCGCATCCAGACTCACCTCACCTGCCCCCGGCGACGGGGACCGGGACCGGCGCCTCGCCGCGCTCGGTCTGTGCGAACCCGACGCAGACCGCCGCCAGCAGCAGGTAGCCCAGCGCGATGACCGGCTGCTGCGCCCATCCGAGTTGCGTGCCGTGGATGAAGCCGAAGAACGAGAGGACGGCGGCCGCGACCGCGTAGCCCGCCGCCGCCAGGTACCGGCGGTCGATCAGGAACGCGCCGATGGCGCCCAGGACCATCCCGCCGATGATGGCGCCGCCGCCGAGCAACTGCATCCCCTGGTAGAGCACGCCGTTGTTGGCCAGTTTGTCCAGCCCGACCTGGGCGGCGTTCGTGCCGGCCGCCGCCAGCGCTCCGTCGATCTGCACCTGCCCCCAGGCGGCGATGTGCGGGAGCAGGGCCAGCACCACCGCCGGCGCGTGCTGCCGGGGGGTGGCCTGGAACGCCTGCGCGCCGATCAGCGCGCCGATGTAGATCAGGATGGGCAGGATCGCCACCAGCGGGATGATCCGCAGGAGGATGGGCACGATGCCGAAGAAGCACAGCACGGCCACCACGATGCCGGTGGCCAGCGAATAGCCGATGCGGCCGCCGATGGCCTTCCAGCCCGGGTGCCCGATGTAGACGGCGGTGGGGAAGGGGCTGCCCATAACGACGCCGGCCAGCGTCCCCACGCCGTCCACCAGGCAGACCTCGGCGGGATTGTACTCGTCCCCGGCCGCGGCGGCGCTCTCGACGTTGTCGATGGCTTCCATGAAGTTGTAGATGCCGAAGGGAATCGCCGTCACCAGCAGCGGAGCCACCTGGGCGAAGCCCTTGATGAGGGGGTCGAACTCGAAGAAGGGAAGCCTGGGGCTGAAGTTCTGCACGGCCTCCAGCAACGGGCCGGGCTTCATGATCCCGAAGACCCACCCCAGCACGGTGCCGACGACGATGGCGAAGAGGCCGGCGGGCAGGCCGCCCGGCAGCCTGGCGTTGCCGAACCAGGCCGCCAGGACGATGCCCAGCGAGATGAACCCGATCCACGGCAGGTCCCAGGTCTGGAAGGCCGGCCGCATGGAGATGAAGGCGATGGAGATCCCGGCCAGCGTGCCCAGCATCGCCGCGCGCGGCGTGTACTTGCGGATGGATCTGCCGAAGACCCCGCCCAGGGCCTCGATGATCCCCTCGATGAACGCCCAGGCCAGCCCCGCCTGCCAGGCCAGGATGGGATCGTTGGTCTTGATGTAGACGGGCAGCATGATGACCAGGACGACGATGAACATGTGCGGGACACTGGGGCCGTAGGGCAGGGCGGTGACGTCCAGACGGTTCTCCTTCCGCGCCAGCCGCCGCGCCATGTGCGCATAGTAGATGTTGCCGATGATGAGCGACAGCCCCACGGCCGGGACGATCCGCCCGAACACGATGCTGTCGGGCAACTTGAGCACGAACACCATCAGGCTGGTGAGCACCAGGATGTTGAGCACGCTGTTGGTGCCCAGCCCGAAGAAGGCATCCCAGTCCCCGCGGGTCCACCACGGTATGCGTTGCTGCACGCCTGCCCACCTCCCCTCGTGATGTGAACGTCTCGGCGGCCTACGCGGTCCTGGCGCGCACGCCCTCCAGCGCCCGGAGCAGAGCGGCGGAGTCGGACACCCACCCGAAGATCCCGCCCTGGGCCTTGATCATCTTGATCGCCGCGTCCTGGAACTCCGGGAAGTAGGAGGCCACGCAGTCCTCCAGCACCAGGCACTCGAAGCCTCGATCGTTGGCCTCGCGCACCGTGGTGTGGACGCACACCTCGGTGGTCACGCCGCAGACGATCAGGCTGCGGATCCCCCGCTCCCGCAGGATCAACTCCAGATCCGTGGCGTAGAACGAGCCCTTGCCCGGCTTGTCGATAACCGGCTCGCCGGGCCGCGGGGCCAGTTCCGGGATGATGTCGTGGCCGGGCTCGCCCCGGATCAACACCCGGCCCATCGGGCCGGGATCCCCGATCCCCACCTTCAGCCGGCCGCGGGCCTTCTTGGTCGGCGGGAGGTCGCTGAGGTCCGGGCGGTGCCCCTCGCGCGTGTGGATCACCATCATCCCCCGGGCGCGGACGGCATCCAGGACGCGGCGGGTGGGGGCGACCGCGCGGCGCAGCGGGGTGACGTCGTTCCCCAGCATCTCGCCGAACCCGCCGGGTTCCACGAAGTCGCGCTGCATGTCGATGACCAGCAGCGCGGTGGTGGCCGGGTCGAACTCGAATGGGTAGGGCTCCGCGGGCACGCTCACATGCGGCATCCTCCATCCCCCCTCTCGCGCAGGTACACCGCGGCCAGCAGCTCCTTGACGGCGTTGACGACGTTGGCCTTGCTCTCCAGGATGTGGGCCTGCATGGCGCCGCTCGCCCCTGCGGCATCGCCGGTGGCGATCAGCCTGACGATGCCCGCGTGCTGGGCGTAGGTCGTGCGGATGCGATCCGGATTGGTGAAGTCCTTGGCGCGGACGGCGCGGATGCGCTCGTTCACCATCCGCAGGTACTCCAGAAGCGCCCGGTTCCCGCCGGCCTCGGCCACGGCCAGATGGAATCCCTCGTCCAGTTCGAGCATGGTGTCGGGAGACGGCAGGGGATCGGGGACCCTCGCCCAGCGCCTCGCGAGGGCCTCCCAGTCGGCGCCCCGCCCCCGCTCGGTGGCCAGCGTCACCGCGAAGGCCTCCAGGGCCACCCGGACCTCGTACAGTTCCTCAACCTCCGGCAGGTTGATCTCCCGCACGTAGTAGCCCCGGCGCGGGACGGCTCGGATCAGCCCGGCCTGGACCAGCCGCTTGCACGCCTCGCGGATCGGAGTCCGGCTGGCATGCCACTGCCGCGCCAGATCTTCTTCCAGCAACCGCTCACCCGGCCGCAGGTCGAAGCGCACGATCCGTCCCTTCAGATCGTCGAAGATCCGGTCGGCGAGCAGCACCGCTGCGTGTGAGCGTGGCACGGGCCGGCTGCGCATTCAATCCCGTATACACCTTTGCATACGCCACTGGGCCAGAAAATCCTCCCACCCGCGCAGGTCCCCTCCCCGGCGGGACGGTCCGGACCGGATCAGCTCCGCACGCCGCGCAGCCGCGCGTCGAGGGCGTCGCGCAGCCCGTCGCCCAGAAAGTTGAACCCCATCACCACCGTGAAGATCGCCAGACCCGGAAACGTCCCGATCCACCACTCGAAGAACTTCAGACGGCCGGCGGCGACCATGGAGCCCCACTCGGGCGTCGGCGGCACGGCGCCCAGCCCTACGAACGACAGCGCCGCGGCGATGATGATGACGTTGCCCACATCGAGGCTGGCCTTGACCAGGGCCAGCGACACGGTGTTGGGCAGAATGTGCCGCCAGAGGATCCGCCAGTCGGTCACGCCGATGGCCCGCGCGGCCGTCACGTACTCGGTCTCGCGGATGCCCAGCACCTGGCCCCGGACGAGGCGCGCGTACTCCGGCCACAGCACCAGGACGATGGCCAGCAGGGCGTTGCGCAGGCCGGGCCCCAGCGATGTGGTGATCGCCATGGCCAGGATCAGCGCCGGAAAGGCCAGCACGGCGTCACAGACCCGCATGATCCCCTCGTCCACGAGGCCGCCGGCAAACCCGGCCACGATGCCCAGCGACGTCCCCAGCACCGCGGTGGCCGCCACCACGCCGATCGCGGTGGGGATGGACAGCCGCGCTCCGTAGAGGACCCGGCTCAGCACGTCGCGGCCGAGTTCGTCGGTCCCGAGAGGATACCGGCCGCCGGGAGGCGACAATCGGTCCTCGAGGTGCTGATCCACCGGCGAGTGGGGGGCCAGCCAGGGGGCCAGGAGCGCGGCCGCCACCCAGCACAGGACGATGACCAGGCCGATGAGGCTCGCGCGGCTGCGGTGGACTTCCCGAAGCAGCATCGCTCACTCCAGCCGGATGCGCGGGTCCATCCAGGCGTAGGCCAGGTCCACCAGAAAACTGAGCAGCATGTAGACCAGGGCGACGAACAGCGTGACGCCCATGATCGCCGGGAAGTCAAGTTTGCTGGCGGCGTCCACGGCGTAGCGGCCGATCCCGGGCCAGGCGAAGATCGTCTCCGTCATCACCGCGCCGGCCATCAGGTTGCCGAAGGCCAGGCCGACGACCGTGATGGTGGGGATCAGCGCGTTGCGCAGCGCGTGGCGGCCGACCACCAGGCGCTCGGCCAGCCCCTTGGCCCGGGCAGTGCGGATGAAGTCCTGGGCCAGGATCTCAAGGACGCTGGATCGCGTGACCCGGGTGATGACCCCCATCACGTAGGCGCCCAGCACCAGGGAGGGCAGCACCAGATGATGCAGCGCACTGGCCACAGCGGCCCAGTCCCGGGCCAGCAGGCCGTCGAGCACCATCAGGCCGGTGACCACCGGCGGGGGGACGAGCTGCGGGTCCAGCCGGCCGGGTCCGGGCGCCACCTGGAGACGGTAGTAGAAGGCCGACAGCGCCAGCAGTCCCAGCCAGAAGACGGGCATGGAGACCCCGATCAGCGACCCGATGCGGGCGGCGTGATCGGGCCACCGGTCGCGGGAAACGGCGCCGATGACCCCCAGCGGGAGCCCGACGGCCACCGCGACCGTCATGGCGGCCAGCGTGAGTTCGACGGTGGCCGGGATGAAGGTCTTGAGGTCCTCGGCCACCGGCTGCTGGGTGGCAATGGAGGTGCCGAGGTCGCCGCGGACCAGGTTGGTCACATAGCGGACGTAGCGCACCGCCGGGGGGGCGTCCAGCCCCCACCGCTCCCGGTAGGCCCTGACGATCTCGGGATTGGCCATGGCGCGTTCCGACAGCACCATGGCCAGGGGATCGGCCGGGATGAGGTAGGTGAGAACGAACCCGATCAGGGTGATCAGGAACAGCACGGGGACGGTCACGAGCGCCCGGCGCCCGACGAATCGCCAGAAGTGCGTCAACCGCCCCCGCCCGCCTTTACCACCCCACGACTGCCCGCCGGGCGCTCGCGGGGATCCGACTTGCCTGCTTCACCAGGCCGGTCTACTTCACATAGTAGTAGTCGAGGAAGTACACCGGATTGTAGACCACGCCGCTCACGTTACCGCCCACCGCGATGTTCACCTTGGGCTGGATCAACCCGACGAACGCGGCGTCGGCGATCAGGATCCGCTGCAGTTCCAGGTACATCTGGGCGCGCTTGGCCGGATCGGTGATCTTCCCGGCCTCGGCCGCCAGCGCGCCGGCTTTGGGGTTGTCGTAGTAGACGCGCCTGGCCGCCGACGCCCCCTTCACGGCAAAGGGGATCGCCCAGCCGTGCGGGTCGGCGAAGTCGGGCGTCCAGTCGGCGATGGTGATGGCCAGCTTGCCGCCGCGGTAGTCGGCGCGCCAGGCGACGGTCTCGCGGGGCTCGAGTTGGAGTTGCACCCCGATCTGGGCCAGATCCGCCTGCAGCTTGGTCGCCAGGGTTTCCGCGGGAAGGCCCCCCACCAGCACGCGCGTCGGGTAGACCATCTTCACCGAGAAGCCGTTGGGATACCCCACCTCGGCGAGGAGTTGCCTGGCCCTCTGGAGGTCGCGCTTCGGCGCCAGCGCCGGGTCGGTCCCCAGCAGCCCGAGCGGGATGATCGAGGGGATCTGCAGCGCGGCCCCCCGCATCAGGCCCCGGATGATCCCCTCGTAGTCGAGGGCCGCGGCCACCGCCTGGCGGACCTTCCGCTCGGCCAGGGCGGAGGAGATCTGCACGTTCGTCGTCATCGCCAGGTAGGTCATGTCCAGGGTACTGCCCTCGACCACCCGGCCCTTGCCGGACCGCCGGAACCGGGCGGTCAGGTCGGCGTCCAGGCTCTGGGCGATGTGGACGTCGCCGCGCTCGACCTGCTCCAGCTGGGTTGAGGGATCGGGGATGTCGCGGACCACGATGCGCGCAAACGGCGGCGCCGGGCGCCAGTAGTTGGGGTTGCGTTCCAGCACGACCTCGACGCCCCGGGTCCACCGCCGCAGGATGTAGGGCCCGGTGCCGGCGGAGTTCTGGTCCAGCCAGTCGGTGGCCTTGTCCGCCTTGTCGGCGTTGGCAGCATCGGTGCCGTTGTGGGCCCGGACGGCCCTCGAGTCCACCACGGCGAAGTTCGGGGAGGTCAGGATCGAGAGGAACGCTGCATTGGGCTCGGTCAGGGTGAAGCGCACGGTGCTGGCGTCGACCGCCTCGATCTTGGCCACGTGGTCGCTGAACAGCCAGGCCGGGTTGTCCTTGAGGTTGCCCAGCCGCCTGTAGGAGAAGACCACGTCGTCGGCGGTCATCGTGCCGCCGGTGTGGAACCGCACGCCCCGACGGAGTTTGAACGTGTACACCTTGCCGTCGGGCGAGACGGTGTAGGATTCGGCCAGCAGCGGCTCCAGTTTGGTCAGGTTCCGCCCCTGATCGGCCGGCGTCACCAGGGTCTCGTAGGCCGCCCGCATGATCTGCGGCGGCGAAATCTCGTACTGCCGGTGCGGGTCCAGGGTGCGGATGTCCATCTTGGCGATGGCGGCCACCAGCACCCGCCCGGTCGGCGCGGCCTGACCGCTCGCTCCCAGGACCAGCGCGGTTGCCATGACGAGCAGGATCGTGCCGAGCAATCTCCTCACTCCCATCCCTCCTCCGCGTCTGTCCGTCACGGATGCACCACGATCTTGATCGTGCGGCGCTGGTGAATCAGGCCGAGCGCCTGAGACATTTCGGAGAGCGCCATACGGTGGCTGATCAGCGGCCGGACCTGACCCGATGCCAGCAGCCCCAGGCAGTGCTCGTATTCGCCCCACGTATAGCAAAGCCTGCCGAGCACCCGCAATTCCCTCCGCACGATGGGACCCGGGGCGATCGCCGCGGCGCCGTGGTAGACGCCCAGCAGGATCACCCGGGCGCCGCGGCCGGCGGCCTCGCAGGCGGTGGCCACCAGCGCCGGGGCGCCGGTGGCCTCGACGACCACGCTCGCCCCGCCCCCGGTGATCCTCCACACGGCGGCGGCGGGATCTTCAGTCCTCGCATCCACCGTGAGGTCGGCGCCCACCTCGCGGGCCAGCGCCAGGGCGTCGTCCCGCCGGCCCACGGCGATCAGGCGGCGGGGGCGGCGCAGCCGGGCCGCCTGGATCGCATAGAGGCCGATGGCGCCCACCCCGAACACCGCCACCGTGTCGTCGCTCTGGATCACCGCCGCCTCCACGCCGTGATAGGCCGACGCCAGCGGGTCGGCGGCGGTGGCCTTGTCGAACGAGAGGCCGGGCGGGATGTGGTGGAGGTTGCGGGCGGGCGCCACCATGTACTCCGCGAACCCGCCGTTGGCGTCGATGCCCAGCTCCACGAGCCGCTCGCACAGTTCTGGCTGGGCGGTCCGGCAGGGCCCGCAGAGACCGCAGGCGACGACCAGGTCGACCGCCACGCGCTCGCCGGGACGAAACCCGAGTACCCCCTCCCCCACGCGGTCCACGTCCCCCGCGACCTCGTGGCCGGGGATGAGGGGGGTCGGCACGGGACGGATCCCGTTGAAGATGGGCAGGTCCGAACCGCAGATCCCCGCGGCCCGGACCCGCACCCGGACCCACCCGGGCGGCGGCTCGGGGACCGGGACGTCCTTGAGGACGAAGCCCGGGCCCGGCCGCTCTTTGACCACCGCCAGCATGGGCCGGAGGAATCAGACCGGCGCCGTTGCCCCGACCCGCGCGAGCACGCCCAGCAGCGCCTCCACCCCGTCGGAGGCCTGCTCCCGGGTGATGACCAGCGGCGGCACGATGCGGAGGGTGGCCTCCCCACACTTGGTCAGCACGACGCCAGCGCGCGAGGCGCCTGCCAGCACGTCGCGGATGCGCGGTGCGGCCGGCCGGCGGGTATCCGGGTCCACGAGGTCTGCGCCGAGCATCAGGCCGAGCCCGCGCACCTCGCCGATCTGCGGGATGCGGTGGCGGGCCGATTCAAAGGCCTCGCGGATGAACGCGCCGACATCACGGGCGCGGTCGATCAGTCCCTCTGCCTCAACGACCTCGATCGTCGCCAGGCCGGCCGCGCAGGCGACGGGATTGCCGCCGAAGGTCGACCCGTGCGCGCCCGGTTCCCAGGCGTCGGCGACCTCGGCGCGCGCCAGCACCGCACCCAGCGGCAGTCCGCCGCCGAGGGCCTTGCCGAGGACGAGGATGTCGGGCTCCAGCCCCCAGTGCTCGACGGCGAACCACCTCCCGGTGCGGCCGAGGCCCGTCTGCACCTCGTCGGCGATCACCAGGAACCCGTGCCGGCGGGCCAGGGCCCAGAGGCCCTCCAGGAACCCCGGCGGGGGGACGAGGTAGCCCCCTTCGCCCAGGATCGGCTCGACGACGACCGCGGCGACGTCCTCGGGCGGGAGGACCGTGCGGAAGGCGTCCTCCAGCAGGGCCAGCGCCGCCTTCCCGCGCTCTTCGGGCGTGCTCCCCAACGGGAGGTGGGGCGCCGGGTAGACGGCGTGATACACGCCCGGCAGCAGCGCGGACAGGCGACGGCGGTAGGCGGCGACGCTCGCCGTCAGCGCCAGCGCGCCCATCGGCCGGCCGTGGAAGGCGTGGTGGAAGGCGATGACCACGGGCCGACGCGTGGCGTAGCGCGCCAGTTTGACCGCGGCTTCGACCGCCTCGCTGCCGCTGTTGAGCAGGATGCCCTTGCCAGAGGCCAGCTGGCCCGGCGCGAGCCGGCGCAGCCTCTCCAGCAGGCGCACATAGGGCTCCATGACGCCGATGTGCGCCGCGGCGTGCACGAGCGTCCGGGCCTGGGCGACGACCGCCTCGACGACCCGGGGATGGCCGTGGCCGACGGCCATGGTGGCGATGCCGGCCGCGAAGTCCAGGTAGCGTCGTCCGTCGGCATCGTAGAGGTAGACACCTTCGCCCCGGACGAAGGTCAGGTCGGTGTAGCGGTAGATCGAGGGCATGGTGACTTCCTGAAACCGGCGCAGCAGGTCTCCAGACGTGGTCATGAATGGTTCCTCCCTGGCCCCTGAGGGGTACTTCGGTTCCCCCGCAGGCCCTCCTTGTCTGTCAACGCCCGACCGGCCGGCGCTATGCTGGAAGGGGATCTGCCGTGCAGGACATCCTGCCATCGCCCCTCAAGGCCGGCCGCTGTGGCCTCTGCGGGGCTTCATCGTTGCTCATCTCCCGGCAGCTGCGCGTCTGCGCGGTGTGCATCCGGACCGATCCGGACCGCGCGCTGCCCCTGGCCGCAGCAGCCCACCGCCGGGCGCGGCGGCTCTTCCGGTTGCCCGAACAGCCACCCCGGTCGGCCGAGGGCATTCCGTGCTCGCTGTGCGCGCAGGAGTGCCGGATGGCCGAGGGCGAGCGCGGCTACTGCAACCTCCGGGAGAACCGCGGGGGCAGGATGGCCGTGCTGGCCGGCGGCCCGGATGCCGGCATCCTCCACTGGTACTACGATCCGCTGCCCACGAACTGCGTGGCGATGGACGTCTGCGGCGAGCGGGGGACCTCCGGCAAGGACAACCTGGCCGTGTTCTACGGCGCATGCGCGCTCAACTGCCTGTTCTGCCAGAACTGGCACTATATGCAGAACGCCGCCGCCCTGAGCCCACGGGTGAGCGCGGTCGAACTGGCCGACGCCGCCACCGCCCGCGTCGCGTGCCTCTGCTACTTCGGGGGCGATCCCGCCCCGCAGGTCCCCCACGCGCTGGCCGTCTCGCGTCTGGTCGGGACGCGCGGTCGCGTCCGGATCTGCTGGGAGACCAGCGGCACGATGCACCCCGCCTACCTCAGGCGCGTCGTCGACGTCTCGCTGGCCAGCGGGGGCACCGTCAAGTTCGACCTGAAGGCCCACAGCGAGGCGCTCCACATCGCCCTGACCGGCTTCTCCAACCGGCGGACCCTGCAGAATTTCGCCGCCGCGGCGGCGCGCGCCGCCGAACGCCCGGATCCCCCGCTGGTCGTCGCGAGCACGCCGCTGGTCCCCGGCTACGTGGACGTGGAAGAAGTCGGCGCCATCGCGCGGTTTGTCGCGTCGCTGGATCGCGGGATCCCCTACCGGCTGCTGGCGTTCTACCCGAGCTTTCTGATGGACAACCTGCCGACGACATCCCGCGCCCACGCGCAGCGTTGCCTGGACGCGGCCCGAAATGCGGGGCTGCAGCGCGTCGCCCTGGGCAACGTCCACCTGCTCGGCGACCTGTACTGAGCCGCGCCGTCACGAGGATGCCCGGCCCAACGGATCCATCCCTGCGCCGATTGGCAACAGGGTCCGCGCCACCGCTCGCCCTCAGCGGGGACGCTCAGGAGAACCCGGGCCGCTTACGCCGCGCGGCCCGCCCGCAGGAGGCGGCCCGAGTTGAGCAGGATGAAGACGTCGGGGACGACCTGGGCCGCCGCGGCGAAGATCGGCGGGAGCACCCCCGCGGCCGCCAGCGTGACGCCCACCACATTGTAGGCCACCGCGCCGAGCAGGTTCTGCCGGATCACCGCAAACGCCCGCCGGCCGATGCGCACGGCCTCGGGCACCAGGCGCCAGTCGTCCCGCAGCAGGGCCACATCCGCGGCCTCGATGGCCGCGCCGGTGGCCGCCCCCATGGCGATGCCCGCGTCGGATTGGGCCAGGGCCGGCGCGTCGTTGATCCCGTCGCCGACCATGGCGACGACGCGGCCTTGGCGCTGCAGGCGCCGGACCACGGCGATCTTGTCCTGGGGGAGCAGGTCGGCCTGGAAGTCGATCCCCAGCGGTTCGGCGATGGCGCGGGCGACCTGGGCGTTGTCGCCTGTGAGCATGGCGCAATGCCGGATGCCCAGACGGCGCAACTCCTCGAGGGCCTGGGGGACCTCAGGCCGGGGCGCATCGGCGATGGCGACCAGCCCGATGACCGCCCGGTCCTCCGCCACGTAGACGACCGTCTGTCCCTGCACTTCAAGGTCGCGGGCCCGACGGTCCATCGCCCCCGCCACCTCGAACCCCTGGTCCTCGATGAACCGGCGGCTGCCGACGGCGACCTGCCGCGCGCCCTCGTGCAGGACCACGCCCTGCCCCGGGGATACCTGGACGTCGGCCGCCTCGCCGCCGCTGATGGGGCGTGCGGCGGGCCACCCAACCGTGGAGGCCGACCGGTGCGGCGCCGCAGTCCCCGCGGCCGCGGTAATCGCGGCCGCGATGGGGTGCTCGGAGTAGCGCTCGGCGGCCGCGGCCGCGGCCAGGACCTCCCCGGCATCGCGCCCGTCTTGAGGAAACACCCCGGTCACGCGCGGCCGGCCCAGCGTCAGGGTCCCGGTCTTGTCCACCAGGATCGCGTCGACCCGGGCCAGCGCCTCCAGCGCGGCCCCGCCCTTGACCAGGATCCCGCGCCGGGCGGCCCGGCCCACCGCCGCCACGACCGCCACGGGCGTGGCCAGGGCGATCCCGCAGGAGCAGGAGACGACCAGCACCGCGACCGCCGCCGTGGCCGATCCCCCCAGCAGCCAGGTGCCCGCCGCCACCGCCGCCACGATGGGGATGTAGTAGGCCGTCACGCGGTCCGCGAACCGCTGCGCCCGGCTCTTGGAGGCCTCCGCCTCCTCGACCAGGCGGATGATGCGGCCGAACGTGGAGTCCGGACCGACATGCTCGGCCCGCACCCGCAGGACGCCGTCCAGGTTGACCGTCGCCGCCAGCACGGCCTGCCCCGGCCCGCGCTCGACCGGCACCGACTCCCCGGTGATCGGCGCCTGGTTGACCGACGCCCGACCAGAGACCACCACGCCGTCGGTGGGGATCCGCTCGCCGGGTTTGACCAGCACGATCTCGCCGGGCCGGACCTGCGCGGCCGGGACGACCGTCTCCTGGCCGTCGCGGTCCACGCGGGCCTCCAGTGGCTGCAGGGCCACCAATTCGCGGATGGCCGCCCGCGCGCGACCGGCCGCGTAGGCGTCGAGGAAATCGGCGAACCGCATGAAGAAGACGATGACCGCCGCCGCCCCGTACTCGCCGACCGCCAGGGCGCCGGCGATCCCCAGCGTCATCAGGGCATGCGGGGTGACGGTGCGGGCCCGCAGGGCGAGGGCGACCCTGCGGAAGATGGGGAACCCGCCGACGAGGACCGCCGCCACCGCCACGGGCGCGGGGACGAGCCGCGAGGCGGCCTCGACCCAGCCCAGGCGCTCGGCGGCCAGGCCCCCCAGCACCACCGCCGCGACCGCCACCACGAAGAGCCCCGAGATGAGGTCCGGGAGCGGCGGTCGGGCGCTCACCTCCGGTCCGCCGGAGACGCGATAGCCCAGGTCCTCAATCGTGCGTGCCAGCGTGGCCAGCGACGTGCGCGCGGGGTCGAACACCACCGTGGCGCGCTCGGCGCCCAGCGAGACCCGGGCCTGCTCGACCCCGCCGACCCGCTGCAGCGCCCGCTCGATCTTCAGCGCGCAGTCGGCGCAGTCCATCCCGGCAATGGGGATCTCGCGGCGGACGGTGGTGGTCATGAACGGCGCCCGTTGTAGCGCGTGCAGCGGAAGATCTGCTCGCCGACCTTCTCCAGCAGCCGCTCGGCCCGGCCGAGCAGATCCAGGACCAGGGGATCGGCGATGGCGTACTCGACGTACTGGCCGCGCCGCTGCCGGGTGACGAGCCCGCAGTCCTCCAGGCAGGCGAGGTGCATCGAGGTGTTGGGCTGGCTGAGACCGGCGCGCGCCGCGATGTCCGTCACGCACCGCGGGCCGTCGCGGAGCGCCTCCAGGATGGCCAGGCGCGACGGGTCCGAGAACCCCCTGAAGAGTTTGACCTTCAACGATCGCTCGTCCAGCGCCACGGGCACGGGCAGCCCCCGCAGACGTATCAATATTCAATTATATCCTAATGGGTTCGCTGCCAGGGGTCAACGGGCCGCGAGCGCACCACACGGGATCGAGCCGGATCGGCGCGGCAAGCCGGCCGCGCCTACGGCCGGGCGAAGACCGCCACGATGTTCTGGCCGCCGAAGCCGAACCCGTTGGCAATGGCCGCCCGCACCGCGGTGCGCCGGGCCACGTTGGGCACGCAGTCCACGTCGCAGGCGGGGTCCTGCCGGTCCAGGTTGATCGTCGGCGGGATGATGCCCTCATGGATGGCCTTGACCGCCACCAGCGCACTCAGCGCGCCGGCCGCACCCATGAGGTGGCCGACCATGGACTTGGGAGAACTCACCGCCACCCGTTCCGCATGAGCCCCGAACGTCTGGCGGATGGCGCGCACCTCGGCGACGTCGCCGATTGGCGTCGAGGTGGCGTGGGCGCAGATGTAGTCGACGTCCTCCGGGGCCAGCCCCGCGGACTGCAGCGCGCGGGTCATCGCGCGGGCCGCCCCCCGCCCCTCGGGGTCCGGAGCGGTGATGTGGTAGGCGTCCGCCGTCGCCGCCCCGCCCAGCACGGTCGCGTACGGACGGGCCCCTCGCGCCTCGGCGTGCGCACGCCGCTCCAGCACCAGTGCCACCGCGCCTTCCCCAAAGACGAACCCGTCGCGGTCGGCATCGAAGGGACGGCTGGCCCGCTCGGGCTCGTGGTTGCGCCGGGACAGCGCCCGCATGTTCGCCATCCCCGAGAGCGCCAGCGCGGTCAGCGCCGCTTCGCTGCCGCCGGCGATGACGACGTCGGCCTCGCCGTCGCGGATCAACCGGAGCGCATCCACCACCGCCTGCACCCCGGAGGCACACGCGGCCGTCGAGGTGATCGCCGGGCCGCGCAGCCCCAGGCTGATGGAGATCTGGCAGGCGCCGATGTTGGGCATCATCATGGGCACGAACAGGGGGCTGACCCGGCGCGGCCCGCGCTCGGCGAGCACGACCGTCTCGCGCTCCACCAGGCTCATGCCGCCGCCGCCGGTGTTCATCACGACGCCGACCCGGTCGGGGTCGGTGCCGTTTGGGCGCAGGCCGGCATCGGCCATGGCCTGGGTGCTGGCCGCCAGGGCGAACAGCGCAAACCGCTCCAGCCGGCCTCCACCCCGGGCTTCCACGTACGGCGCGGGATCGAAGCCTTTCACCTCGGCCGCGATCTGCACCGGGAGGGCGGATGGGTCGAAGAGGGTGATCCGGCCGACCCCGGACCGGCCGGCGCACAGAGCCTGCCAGGTCTCCACCGCGGTCAGGCCCACCGGGGTGACCGCGCCGAGACCGGTCACGACCACGTCGTCACGCGGAGCACTCACGACAGTATCGTACCAGAGCCAGGGATGGGCGGGCACTCCAGCCCTGACGGCGGCCCACCCTCAGGCCGAGGGCTGGGCCGACGCGCCGACGGCCTCCACCACCGCCCTGACGAAGTCCGCCTCGGACACCGCACCCAGGACCTCGCCGGTCTCGTTGATCACCGTCTTGGGGACCGCGTACACCGCGTACCGCTGGGCCAGGTCGGGGAACTCGCTCGCCTCCCAGATGTCGGCCCGCACGTGCGGAGAGGCGATCGCCAGGTTGGCGGCCAGCCTGGCCGCCCGGGGGCAGTGGGGTCAGGTCGGGGTGACGAAGACCTGGAGGTGCGCCTCGCCGGGCAGCGCCGCCAGCGCCTCCATCGTCTGCGCGGAGACCGGCGCGCGCCCCCGGGAGACGTCCAGGATCACGTCCACCAGGGTCGCGAACTCGTAGCCGGCCGGCATGCCGAAGTAGCGCACGCCGAAGTCCTCCGCGCCGACGATGGCCGTGGCGGGCGCGCGCGCAATCCCGTACTGCGCCGCCAGCTCGGGCTCGCCGACCAGGCTGTGTTCCTCCAGCGTGATGCGGTCGGACAGCGCGGCGACCTCCTGGAGGATCCGGCGCGTGTACTCGGCCATCTCCCAGTCCTGGCCCGGCAGCGCCAGGCCCCCGGCACTGGGCGCGAAGAACACCAGCCGGACCTCGTGCGCCATCTCCTCGGCGAACCGCTGGCGGAGGAATGCGGCATCCTGATCGTTGAGCAACGGCATGAGGGCTCCCTTCTCCTCGACCCTTCGCGCCAACGAGTCCACCCGGGCCCGTATTCCCCGCGGCAGGGGTCGGCGCCCCGGCGGGGAAAACAGCAGCGATGGACCAGCAGCAGCCCTTCGAGGAAGACCTGAAGGTGCTGGCGCACCTGCGCGGGTATCCCGAGGACCTGCGGCACTACAGCAACCTGATCAAGCAGGCTCATCCCCGGGGCTCCTCGGCGCTGCGCCTGGTGCTGGGCCGGCCCGCGTCGTCCGCCTCGCTGATCGCGGCGGTGTGCCGGTACGTTGCCGAGGGCGTCCCGATCGCCAGCGCGGTGGAGGCGGCGGACCTCTTCGGCCTGCCGCCGGCACGGTTTCTCGACGAGGTGGCCTCCCGGCCGGACTTCCCCGCGCCGCTGTTCGCGGTGGAGCACAGGCGGCTGTGGCGGCGGTCGGACCTGGAGGCCTACCGGGCCCAGCAGTCGGGGTGAGGTCCGATGGCGAAGGTGGCCCTTTGGGTGGTCTGCTCTAACTGCGGCACGACGTTCGACAGCGGGCTGCGGATGGACGAGCGATCCTTCCAGCGCGGCACCCTGGCCGCCAACTATCACACGTGCCCTCGCTGCGGCGTGCGGGAAACCTACCGCAAGGGAGACTACCAGACAAGACCCGCGCCGCCCGGGAGGCCGCTGCCAGCGCGGTGAGATGACCGGTCGCGTCGCCGTCGTCGGGGTGGGGTGGACCGGCTTCCGCCCGGTCTCGCCCGAGGTGTCGTACAAGGAACTCATGTACGAGGCCGCCGCCCGCGCCTACGCCGACGCCGGCATCGACCCCCGGCGCGACGTGGACAGTTTCGTTACCGTCGCCGAGGACTTCCACGAAGGGACCAGCATCTTCGACGAGTACGTGCCCGACCAGCTGGGCGCCGCCCAGCGTCCGGTGCACACCATCACCGGGGACGGCCTCCACGCCCTGGCCGCGGCGGTCATGCAGATCCTCACCGGTCGGTTCCGCATCGTGGTCGTCGAGGGCCACAGCAAGGCCAGCAACATCCTCACGCTGCCGGGGATCACCGCCTACGCGCTGGATCCGGTACTCAACCGGCCCCTCGGCGTGCATCCGGTCGCTGTGGCCGGGCTGGAGGCCAGCCGGTACCTGCACGAGAGCCGGACGACGCGCGAACAGTGCGCCGCGGTCGTCGCCAAGAACCGCCGCCACGCACTAGGCAATCCGTCCGCGGCTTATGGGGCGGACGTCTCCGCAGACGACGTGCTGGCCGCCGAGGTCGTCGCGAGCCCGCTCGGACGCCTGGAGGTCAGCGACAGCGCCGACGGCGCCATCGTCATGGTCCTCGCCGACGAACCGACGGCGCGGCACCTGTCGGCGCACCCCGTCTGGGTGCGCGGGGTGGGCTGGGCCACCGACAGCCCGACGCTGGAGAGCCGCGCCTGGGCCCGGGCGGTCTACGCCGAGCGCGCGGCGGCGATGGCCTACCGGATGGCGGGGATCGCCGACCCCAGGGAGGCCATTCAGTTCGCCGAGGTGGACGACACGTACGCCTTCAAGGAACTGCAGCACCTGGAAGCGCTGGGGCTCTGCGCCTGGGGCGAGGCCGGCCGCCTGACGGCCGACGGTGCCACTGCCGCCGGAGGACGCCTGCCGGTCAACGTGTCGGGGGGGAGCCTGGGCGGCGGGCACCTGCTGGAAGCCAGCGGCCTGGCGCGCGCGCTGGAGGTCGTCCTGCAACTGCGGGGAGAAGCCGGCGCCCGTCAGCTCCACGGCGTCACCACGGGCCTGGCGCAGTCCTGGCGCGGCGTCCCGACCGCCAGCGGCGCCGTGGCGGTGATGGCGTCATGAGCATGCGGCGGGTGGCCGTGGTCGGGGCCGGGATGACCCGCTTCGTCCGGCGGGCCCTGGAGACGCCAAAGGAACTCGCCTGGCAGGCGGCCCGGGCGGCGCTGGAGTCCTGTGGGCTCGGCCTCGACCGGGTCGACGGCGTCTGCATCGGCAGCGCGCCCGATGCCTTCGACGGCGTGCACATGAAGGGCGAGTACCTGGCCGACGGCTCGGGGGGGTGGGGCAAGCCGACCATGCGGTCCTACGTCGGCGGGGGGACGGGCGTGTTCGTCGCGGCGCAGGCGTGGTACCACGTGGCCAGCGGCCTGTTCGATGTGGTGCTGGCGGTGGCCGAGGAGAAGATGTCGAGTTACTCCCCGCACGCCCAGGCCGCCTTCCTCACGATCTTCGACCACACGACGGAACGCCCGCTGCAGCCCAACCTCCTGTGGATCTTCGCGCTGGAGATGAACCGCTACATGCAGACCTACGGCATCTCCAAGCGCGACATCGCGCTCGTGGCCGTGAAGAACAAGCGCAACGCCGCCGACCATCCCGCCGCGATGCTGGGCGAGGCCGACATCACCGTGGAGGACGTGCTGAACTCCGAGGTCCTGGCCTGGCCGGTCCAGCGCCTGGACGTCAGCCCGGTGAGCGACGGGGCGGTCGCCGTCGTCTTCGCCGCGGAAGAGGCCGCTGCCCGCATCACCGACCGGCCGGTCTGGGTGCAGGGCGTCGGGTGGAACCTCGACACCGCCTACTGGACGAACCGCGATCTCGCCTACCCGGAGTACGTGGAACGCGCGGCCCGGATGGCCTACGAGATGGCGGGCGTCCGCGAGCCACGCAGGGAGATCCACATCGTCGAGCCCTACGATCCCTTCGACTACAAGGAACTCCACCACCTGGAAGGGTTGCTGCTCGCCGATCGCGGGAAGGCGCCGGAACTGGTGGCCCAGGGCGTGACGCGGCGCGATGGGACGATGCCGTCGTGTCCGTCCGGGGGGCTGCTCGGCGTGGGCAACCCCATCGCCGCCGCCGGCCTGATGAAGGTCGCAGAACTGTTCTGGCAACTGCGGGGCGAGGCGGGCCGGCGGCAGGTGCCGGGGCGGCCCGAACGGGGCCTGGCGCAGGCGTGGGGCGACCTGATGCAGGTGGGGACGGTCGTGATCCTCGGCACGCGGCGGCCCGGGTGAGGCGGATGAGGAGGCTCCGGACGGTGAGGAGGCTCCGGACGGGATGAAGGAGCGCACCGCACCCCTGCCCGCCACGGCGCTGACCGAGGCGGACATTGCCGGCGGGCGCGTGCTCTCGGTGCAGTCCCGCCTGCGGGCGGAATATGCCTGGGACGCGGGACTGGCCATCGGCCGCTACCTGGAGGGCTTGCAGGCTGGGCTGATCCTCGGCGTCCACTGCCGCCGCTGCCGGCGGACCGTGGTGCCGCCCCGGGCGTTCTGCGAGCAGTGCTTCGGCCCCATGGACGCGTTCGTGCCCCTGGCAGACACCGGGACCGTGAACACCTTCTCGCTGTGCTACGTCACCTGGGACGTCCAGCGCGTCGAGCAGCCGTTGATTCCGGCGGTGATCGACCTCGACGGCACCTCGCCCCGCTGCGGCATCCTCCATCTGCTCGGCGGGATCAGGCCCGACGCCGTGCGGGTCGGCCTGCGCGTGCGGGCGGTGTGGAAGCCCGCGGGCAGGCGTCAGGGCGCCATCACCGACATCCGCTACTTCAAGCCGGTGGGGCGAGGCTAGCGATGCCGCTGGAACCGACGCTGCACGTCCAGCGGCTGCGGGCCTGGCGGGGGACCCTGCCGGTCGCCAGCCGCTACACGTACGGTCCGGCCGGAGAGCGGTTCTTCCGCGCGCTCAAGGACGAGGCGCGGCTGCTGGCGACCCGCTGCGGACGCTGCGGGATCACCTACGTCCCCGGCAGGTTGTTCTGCGAGCGCTGCTTCGACGAGTTGAACGAGTGGATCGAGGTGGGACCGGCAGGCACCGTGGAGGCGGTGACCACGGTGCACTGGGGACCGGACGGCTCACGCCTGGAGCGGCCGGTCCTGCTGGCGCTGGTCCGACCGGACGGCGCCGATACCGTGCTCGTCCACTATCTGGGGAATGTGTCGCCTGCCGACGTCAGGATCGGGTTGCGGGTCAGACCCGCCTTCAAGCCCCCGGGACAGCGGACGGGCTCAATCCTGGACATCGTGCACTTCACGCCGGCATAGAGGGGTCGGTCGAGGGTCCGACCCGGAGAGCACGTTCGAGCGGAGGGGCCGTTACCGCCGGGAGTGGTGCCCCTCGACGATGCGGCGCATGTCTTCCAGCAGGCGGAGGGTGTCGGCCTCGAAAGTCTCCTGGATCAGGGCGAACTTCCCCAATTGCTCGGGCGTCAGGACTGCGGCGATGGCCTGCAACTCACGCTGCCGACGGATGTTCATCTCGGCGCGCAGCGCGTTCAACTCGGCCACCCGGGCCCGGATCACCTCGTCGTCCCGCGGGGTCTGCGCCGTCAACTGCCTGATCTCTCGCACCAGCGGCCGCGCCCGGCGCCCCATCTCCAGCCGGATGTTCTTCAACGCCTTGATCCGGGGCAGGATCTTGACGATCTGGCCCTCGGCCAGGTCCAGTTCGTCCACCAGGCGCCAGAGCAGGAACGCCTCGATGATCCGCTCGCCTCTGGGGGTGGGCTGGACTTCCTGACCCGCCGCGGGCAGGACGAGGGCGGCGGCCGCGATGAGCAGCCCGGCCAGCAGGCGCCCGGGTGACGCGATCACGGCGGCCTCCGGTCGGTGACGCCATCGGTCTCGAGCACGAGGCCCGCCCGCCACGTGTCGAGCACCTCTCCCAGCGACGGGAGCGTGGCGGACATCGTCTCGGTCACCAGCCCGCGGGCGCGGAGGGTGACGGGATCGGGCGCGGGAGAGCGCGGCGGGGTCAGCCGCACCGCCGCGGAGACCGCGAGCGCCAGCGCCGCGGCGGCGGCCAGCGTTCCCCAGGCATGGCGCGGTGAGGCCATCCACCGGCGCATGCGGAGGGGCCACGGCTGCCGCTCCAGGGCGATCCGCGCCTGGAGCCGGTCGGTGAACTCCGCCCAGAAGCCGGGCGGCACGGCGAACGCTCCGGCACCGCGCAGCCGCGCCACCGTGGTCTCGATGGCGGCCGCCTCACGGCGACAGCCGGCGCAGACCGCCAGGTGCTCGGCGATCCCGGTGCGGTCCTGCGGCGACAGCGTCCCGGTGGTTGCCTCGACCAGGCACTCGAGCACCTGGCGGCAGCGCGGCGTCACGGCGCGCGCACCCCCTGCGCCTCCAGCGTCTGGCGCAGCCTCCGCACCGCAGCGAACATCGTCGCCTTCACGGTCCCTTCCGAGCAGCCCATGATGCGGGCGATCTCCTGATAGGGGAGGTCCTGGTACAGCCGCAGGACGGCCATGGCCCGCTGCCGCGGCGGCAGCGCCGCCACCGCACGCGCGATGAGCCAGCCGAGCTCGCGCCTCTGGGCCTCCTCGTCGAGGCCCGGTGTGGCCAGGCGGTCCAGCAGGCTCTCGTCGGCGTCGGGCAGCGAGATCCGGGCGCGCCGGTCTCGGGCGTCCAGGCACAGGTTGACGGTGATCCGGTAGAGCCAGGTGGAGAGCTGCGAACGGCCGTCGAACCGAGGGAGCGCCCGGTGGGCGCGGATGAAGACCTCCTGGGTCACGTCCGCGGCATCCTCGTGGCTGCCGAGCATGCGCCGCGCGACGCGGTAGACCCCCTCGCGGTACTTGATCACCAGCGCAGCGAACGCGCTCTCTTCGCCGCGTCTGAAGGCCTCCAGGAGGTGGCGGTCCTCGGCGTCCACGATCGCCATCATTCATTGTAACATCGCGCAAAAGATCCGGGTTTAGTCGATCGCTCCGGCGTGGAAAAAGGTGCTACTATTAGAACACGACACACATCCAAAGGGGGGAGAGAGCCACATGCCATTCGAACTGCCTCCGCTGCCGTACGCGTACAACGCGCTGGAACCGCACATCGACGAGCAGACCATGCGCATCCACCACGACAAACACCACGGCACGTACGTGACGAACCTGAACAAGGCGCTGGAGAGCGCGGCGAACCTGCAGGGGAAGACCATCGAGGACCTCCTGATGAACCTGGCTGCCGTGCCCGAGTCCATCCGCACGGCGGTGCGGAACAACGGGGGCGGCCACTACAACCACACGATGTTCTGGAACATCATGGGTCCCGGTGGGGGCGGCGCGCCGGGGGGCGACCTGGCGAAGGACATCGCCGCCACCTTCGGCTCGTTTGACGCCTTCAAGGAGGCGGTGAACAACGCCGGGCTGGGCCGGTTCGGTTCGGGCTGGGCCTGGCTCGTGCTCGACGGCAACGGCAAGTTGACGGTCACCAGCACGCCCAACCAGGACAACCCCCTGATGGACGGCCAGAAACCCATCATGGGCGTGGACGTCTGGGAGCACGCCTACTACCTGAAGTATCAGAACCGGCGGGCCGACTACCTGCAGGCGTGGTGGAACACGGTCAACTGGAAGGAAGTGGAGGCGCGGTACGCGAGGGCCAGGCAGGGGACGCTCCCCTAGCGCCGCCGGGCTCCGCCGTCGTGGCGGGATCGGGCAGAGCAGCAGGAGGCCGGTGGCCGAGAGCCGAAGCCGAACCATGCGCAGCGTGAAGGTGGAGGGCCATGGAAGAGGTCGAGCTGTGTTGCCCCTACTGTGAAGCGGTGATGGAGCAGCGCTTTCACCTGCACATGCCGGAGTTCGTCTGGTACGAGTGCCCCATCTGCGGGCATCGCGCCGAACCGCGCGGCGGGCACTACGTGACGCCCGAGGACGAGGCCGAGACCTACCAGCCGTCGCCCTACTAGCCGCGCCCGCCTGTCGGCCTCTCTGCGGGTCAGGCCTGCTCCGGGGCCAGCCGCTCCTTGACCGCGGCCACGATGTGGTCTGCGAGCCGGTCCAGGATGGCCTCGCCGATCTCGGGCCGCGCGCGGGTGGCATCCCCGATGATGCCGTTGGGCGTCACGGCTCGCAGCCCGCGCCGGAAGAGGTCGTCGGGATCGATCGGCCCCACCAGCCCCCGCTCCAGACGCCCGGCGTCCACCAGATGCGGGTGGAGCCGCATCATGATCGAGGTCTCCGTGGCGTCGGCGTGGATGACCTCCACGTCCTGGGGGGCGCCGAGGCCCGAGGCGGTCTCCACCATCAGCCGGGACATCGCCATCAGGTCCCGACGTCCTGCGAACTCGACGATCCGTACCCCCCGCTGCCCGAACTCCTCGCGCAGCCGGCGGGCAGCGATCTCCAGGGCATCGAAGTTCCCGCCGTGCGACGAGAGCAGCACGAAGGTGTCGAACCCGTGCGGGACCAGCGACCGGACGTAGGCCATGACGGTCTGGATGAGGACCTCCTGCGGCACCGACAGGCTGCCGGGAAACGCCAGGTGGTGGTCGGAGCAGCCGGGCCGGATCACCGGGGCCAGCAGCGCCCGGCCGAGCCGGCGCGCCACCCGCTCGCCGACCGCGTGGCCGATGGCCGCGTCGGTGACCATCGGGAGGTGCGGGCCGTGTTGCTCGACGGACGCGGTCACGATCACGACGGTGCGGACGCCGGCGCCCAGGGCCTGCTCCACGTCCGGCCAGGAGAGTTCTTCCAGCAGCACGGTGTCCTTCATCTCGTCCTCCTCACGGCACCTCGTGTTCCAGACCGGCGAGCGCGCCACGGGCCAAGACGGCGCGGCCGTCGACTACCGTGGCCAGCACCTGCACGCGGAGCAGGTCCTCGGGGGATCCGGCATAGGGATCGCGGTCCAGCACGATGAAGTCTGCGACCTTGCCCGCCTCCAGCGAGCCCTGCCACGTCTCGGTGCCGGATGCGTGCGCCGCCCCCACCGTGTACGCGCGCACGGCCTCCTCCAGCGTCAGGCATTCCTCCGGATACCACGACCGGCCGCCGGGCTCGCCCTCCCGGCGCCGGGTCACCGCGGCATAGAGCCCGCGCCAGGGGTCCGGGGTCTCCACCGGCGCGTCGGAGCCAAACGCCAGGACTGCGCCGCTGGCCGCCAGCGACCGCCAGGCATACGCCCACCGGGCGCGGGCCCCCCAGTAGCGCTCGGCGATCTCCCGATCGGCGGTGGCGTGGACCGGCTGCATCGAGGCGACCACGCCCAGCCGGGCCAGCCGCGGCAGGTCGTCGGGGTGAAGGAGCTGCACGTGCTCGATGCGGTGCCGCGCGCCGATTCGCCGCGACGCGGCGGCGTGCCGCTCGTACACATCGAGGGCGTCGCGGTTTGCGCGGTCGCCGATGGCGTGGATGGCGGTCCACAGGCCGGCGGCGACCGCGCGCCCGACCAGGGCGTCGAGTTCCTCGGGCGCGCGCACGCGGATGCCGGTGTTCTCCGGCTGTCCGTCGAAGGGCAGTAGCATGCTGGCGGTCTGCGATCCAAGGGTCCCGTCGGCGAAGATCTTCACCGGCCCCACACGGAGCATCGCGTCGCCCAGGCCGGTGCGGATGCCCACCGTCGCCGCGGCGTCCAGGAGCCGGTCGGGCAGGCAGGCGACGACCCGGAGGGTCAGGGCGCCCCGCGCATGCAGCCGCTGGAGGGCGGCGAAGTGGTCGGCGGCAGCCGCACCGGGGCTGGTGAAGGTGTGCACGCCGGTGATCCCAAACCGGTGCAGGTCGGCGGCGGCGGCCAGGGCCGCGCGCTCGAGCTGCTCCGGGGTCGGCGGCGGAATGACGCGGCGGACCAACGCCATGGCTTCTTCTTTCAGGAGGCCGTCGGGGAGCCCGACGCCATCGCGCCCGATGGCGCCGCCGGGCGGGTCGGGGGTCTTGGGCGTGATCCCGGCCGCGCGCAGGGCCGCCGAGTTCACCCACAGGAGGTGGCCGTCCTTACTGGTCAACGCCGCCGGCCGGTCGCCAGTGACCGGATCCAGGTCGGCGCGCGTGGGGAACCGGTCCTCCACCCACAGGTTCTTGTCCCAGCCGTGGCCGAGGATCCAGGCCTCAGGCGGCCGACCCGCGGCGGCAGTCGCCACCGTCCGGACGGCCTCTGCGATCGAGCGGGTCTCCCGCAGGACAACCTGCAGCAGCCCGAGGCCGTAGCCGACGAGGTGGATGTGCGCGTCGACAAGACCCGGGAACACGGGACGGCCCAGCAGGTCGATGCGCCGGGCACGGGGAAAGGCCGCCAGGAGGTCGTCGGACTCACCGACCGCCAGGAGCCGCCCGCCGGCGGTGGCCAGGGCCTCCGCCTCGGGGGTCGGACCGCCGCGGGCGTGCACGCGCGCCCGATAGAACACCGCCAGGGACATGGGCAGGGGAAACGTTCCCCGGCGGCCGGCGATCTCCTACCCGGGCAGCGCCCGCAGCAGCCTCGCCATCTGGATCGCCGCCTGCGCCGCCTCCTCGCCGCGGTTCACCGTGCCGCCGGCGCGCGCGGCCGCCTGGGCGGGGTCGAAGACCGCCAGCACCTCGTTGATGAGCGGCACGCCGGTTTCGAGGGCGACCCGCGCGATCCCTGCCGCCGCGTTCTGCGCCACCAGGTCGAAGTGCAGCGTCTCGCCCTTGATCACGCACCCCAGGCAGATGACTGCGTCGTACCGCCGGGTCTCGGCCAGGCGGCGGGCCGCCAGGGGGATCTCAAGGGCGCCGGGCACCCAGGCCACATCCACCCGTGCGGCGCCCCGCTGCGCCAGGACCGCCTGGGCACCCTCCAGGAGCCGCTGCGTGATGGCCTCGTTGTACCGGCTGACGACGATGGCAAACGACAGGCCGGTGGCGTCGTCGCCGCCGCGGTAGACGCGGGACCCGGCCTCCATGGCGCCAGCGGTCACGGAACGGTCCTCCCTACTCGAGGCTGAGCAGGTGCCCCAGGCGGTGGCGCTTGGCCTTCAGGTAGGCGTAGTTCTCGCGGTTCGGGGGGACCTCCAGGGGCACACGTTCGACGACCTGGAGCCCGTAACCCTCCAGCCCGGCCCGCTTCAGCGGGTTGTTGGTCAGCAGGCGCATCTGCCGCACGCCGAGGTCGGCCAGGATCTGGGCGCCGACGCCGTAGTCGCGCGGGTCCGGCGGGAACCCCAACAGTTCGTTGGCCTCCACGGTGTCGCTCCCCCGGTCCTGCAGCGCGTAGGCCCGGATCTTGTTGTCCAGCCCGATCCCGCGGCCTTCCTGGCGGATGTAGACGACGACGCCGCGGCCCTCCTGCTGGATCATGCGCATGGCGGCCTGGAGCTGCTCGCGGCAGTCGCACCGCAACGACCCGAAGACTTCGCCCGTCAGACACTCGGAGTGCATCCGGACCAGCACCGGCGCCCCGTCGTCGACGGTGCCCTTCACCAGGGCCATGTGGTGCGAACCGTCCAGGAGGTTCTCATAGACGACGCCGGTGAACTCGCCGACGGTGGTGGGCAGGCGGGTCTGCCCCTCCCGCCGCACGAACCGGTCGGTGCGCAGGCGGTGGCGGATCAGGTCCTTCACGGTGAGGATCTTCAGGCCGAAGCGCCTGGCCATCTGGCGCAGCTCCGGCAGGCGGGCCATGGTGCCGTCTTCGTGGACGATCTCGCAGACGACCCCCGCGGGCTGGAGCCCGGCCAGGCGCGCCAGGTCCAGCACGGCCTCGGTGTGCCCGGCGCGCCGCAGCACCCCGCCGGGCGCCGCGCGCAGGGGGAAGACGTGACCCGGCCGCACCAGGTCGTCGGGTCCGCCCTCTTTGGCCAGCAGGCGGATGGTGAGCGCGCGGTCGTGGGCCGAGGTCCCCGTGCCGCCGCGGCGGGCGTCCACCGACACGGTGAACGCCGTCCCGTACTTCGAAGTGTTCTCGGTCACCATGAGGGGCAGCCGGAGGTCGTCGCACCGCTCCGGGGTGAGCGGGACGCAGATGAGCCCGCGGCCATGGGTCATCATGAAGTTGACGGCCTCCGGCGTGGCGTGCTCGGCCGCCATGATGAGGTCGCCCTCGTTCTCACGGGCCTCGTCGTCCACGACGATGAGCATCCGCCCGGCCCGCAGGTCCTCCACCGCCTCCTCCACCGTGGCGAACTCGCTCCTGGCGACCTCGGTGCGATCCGTCATCTGCCCTGCGCTCCTCTGGCGAGCCGCTCCACGTACTTGGCCAGGATGTCCACCTCGAGGTTGACGCGATCGCCGCGGCCCCGCCGCCCCAGCGTCGTGACCGCCAGGGTATGGGGGATCAGCGCCACGGCAAAGGGCCCCCCGTCGCGCGCACGCGCCACCGTGAGGCTGACCCCGTCCACGGCAATCGAGCCCTTCTCGACGATGTACGGCAGCAGGTCGGACGGCGGCTGGATCTCCATCCAGACCCCGTCGCCCTGGGGTTCGAGGGCCGTGATGGTGCCCACGCCGTCAATGTGCCCCTGGACGATGTGGCCGCCCAGCCGCTGGTCGAAGCGCAGCGGGCGCTCCAGGTTGACGGGGTCGCCGGGCCGCAGCGCTCCCAGCGTCGTCCGGCGCAGCGTCTCGACCGCCAGGTCCGCCTCGAACGCCCCGCCGTCGACCGCCACGATGGTCAGGCACACCCCGCTGACCGCGATGCTCTCGCCCACGCGGGCGCCGTCCAGCAGCGCCCCGGCGTGCACCCGCAGGCGTGCCCCGCCCGGCCCATGCTTCACACCCCGGACCTCGCCCATCGCCTCGATGATGCCGGTGAACATCACCCCTCCCCCGCCGCGGCCAGGTAGCCTTCGACCACGAGGTCTTCGCCCAGCGGCCGGACCTGCACGTCGCGCAGCTGGATCGCGCCGGCGACACCGTTCAGGCCGGGACCGTCCAGCGGCGTGGGCGCCTGCGCGCCGCCGAGCAGGCGCGGGGCGATCAGCGCGATGACCTTGTCCACCACGCCCGAGGCCAGCGCCGAGGCATTCACGGTCCCGCCGCCCTCGATGAGCACGCTGAGCAGCCCGCGGCGGCCCAACGTCTGCATCAGGGCGCGGAGGTCCACCGGCCCGCCGGTATGGTCCTGCACGAGCACCTCCACGCCGGCACGGCGCAAGGCCTCCACACGGTCTGCCGGCGCGGCGGCGGTGGTGGCGACCAATGTCGGCGCGTCGGCCACGCCGGTCACCACGCGGGCACCCGGCGGCGTCCGCAGCCGGGAATCCACGACGATGCGCAGGGGGTTGCGGGGCGCCGGCTGGGCGTCCGCCGGGAGCCGGCACGTGAGCTGCGGGTCATCGGCCAGCACCGTCTGGACCCCCACCAGCACTGCGTCGTAGCGGTTGCGCAGTTCGTGCGCGTAGCGACGGGCGGCTTCGCCGGTGATCGCGGTGGCGCTGCCCCGGCGCGCGGCGATCTTGCCGTCCAGACTCATCGCCCATTTGAGCGCGACGAACGGCACGCCGGTCCGCCGGTGTTTGACGTAGAACTCGTTGACCCGCCGCGCCCGGGCTTCGAGGACGCCGACCGCCACGTCCACCCCGGCCTCCCGCAGCCGCGCGAGGCCCCGGCCGTTCACCCGGGGATCGGGATCGGCCATGGCCGCGACCACCCGGCGGACGCCGGCGTTGATCAGCGCTTCGGTGCACGGGCCGGTCCTGCCGGCGTGGCAGCAGGGCTCGAGCGTGACGTAGAGGGTGGCACCGCGCGCCCGACCGCCGGCTTCGCGCAGCGCCACGACCTCGGCGTGCGCCGCCCCGGCCCGGGCGTGGAAGCCACGCCCCACGACCTGCCCGTCGGCGACGACCAGGGCGCCGACCAGCGGGTTGGGGCTGGTCCGCCCCGCCGCGCGTTGGGCGAGCGCGAGCGCTTCTTCCATCATCCTGGTGTCGTCTCCCGTCATCCTGACCTGCGCTCAGCAAAACACGAACGCCCGGGATCCACAGACCTCCGGGCGCAACACACATCCGGAGCGGCATTCGGGCTGACCACCGCGGCACCCATAAAGCCACCGCGGCCCGGCCACCCAAACCCGGACTCCACGTCCGACCTTCTCCCATCCGGACTATACCGTCGGCCCCGGAGTTCCACCGGATCAGCCCCGCCGCACGCGCGCCGAGGGTCGCGGGCTATTACCGCCGATCGGGAATTGCCGGCACATCCGGCCGGCTCACCCTGCCCCGAAGGTCTGCTATTCGGTTGACAGGTGTAGTGTAGCATCAGAGGCAAAGAGCGGCAAGGCAGACGCGCCGGCCCCAACCCCGTGATCCGGAGCGGCGGCCGCCACCAGACCGGCAGGCAACCGGCCCATCCCCTGCGAATGTCTGGCTGAGTGAGCCGATACCAGCCGCCGCCGCGCAGCGCCTTTACACCCAGGGAACTCGCCATCATCGACGCCCACCGCACGCCCCGGCAGGTCCAGCACTTCCTCGACTACGGCCTCCGGTACAACCACCACCGCGTGGGGAAGTGCTTGCGCTCGTTCCGCCAGGTGCTGCGCGAGGGTGAGGTCATGTGCATGGAAGCCGCCCTGGTCGCGGCCGTGATCCTGGAGCAGCACGGCTATCCCCCCCTTGTCGTCAGCCTGGAGTCGCAGGACGACCTGGATCACGTCCTCTTCGTCTTCCAGCACCGCGGCCGGTGGGGCGCGGTGGCCCGCTCGCGGGATGCAGGCCTGCACGGGCGGAAGCCCGTGTTCCGGACCATCCGGGACATGGTCTGGAGCTACTACGATCCCTACGTGGACTTCACCGGACGGCTCACCGGCTACGCGCTGGTCGACCTGCGCCAGGTGGGCGCCTACGACTGGCGGTTCAACGAGCGGAACATGTGGTGGCTCGAGCGCTACCTCATCGACTATCCCCACGTGCGCCTGCGCTCATCGGACCGGCGATACCGACGGCTCCGGCAGCGATACGTCGAATTCCGGCGGCAGCATCCGGACGCGCCGGTGGTCTACTACCCCGGTCGGGAACGCTGGATGTCGGCCGGACCCACTCCGACCCGCGCCTAGGCAGGGCCGAGCCGAGCCGCCCGCCGCTAGCCGTGGACCGGTGCCCGAAGCGGCCGGGCCGAGCGCACCTGCGAGAGTTCCTGGACGAGACCAACGACCAGCCTGGCCGCTTCCTCCAGATGGGCCGGCGTCACGTTGGCGGGCACGTCGGTCGGCTGATGGTAGTGGGGATCCACTCCCCGATGCAGGAAGACCGTACGGATGCCGTAGGACTCGAAACTCACGTGGTCGCTTCCGGCGGCCCGGAACCGGGACACGGGGATCCCCAGACGCTGGGCGACCCGCTCGGCGGCGCTGACGATCGCGTCGTCGCGACCCGGGGAGGTGCCGACCATGAGCCGCTGGCCCCACCCGACCATGTCGAGGTTGATCATGGCCACCACACCCTGCCGGCGCTCCTCGGCGAACGCCCGCGAGCCGTAGAGGCCCAATTCCTCGGCGGCGAACAGGACGAACTGGACCGTGCGCGCGGTCGGCACGCCGGCCAGGACCCGGGCAGCCTCCAGCGTGGCGGCGACGCCGGACGCGTTGTCGTTGGCGCCGGGGGCGGCGGGGACCGAATCGTAGTGGCCGCCGACGACGATGGTCTCGTCGGGCCGCACCTCTCCGCGCTTGGTGGCGACGACATTGACCGTGGAACGGCTCTCGAAGACGGTGTCGGCGACCACGCGCAGGCGCACGCGCCCCTGCTGCGCGGCCTCTGCCAGGCGCCAGCCCTCGTCTTGCGAGATGGAGACCGCCGGGATCTCCGACCGCTGTCCCAGAGTCCCGGAGAGGATCCCGGGCTGATTGTTGTAGATGACGACGGCGAGCGCCCCGCGCGCGGCGGCATTGGCCGCCTTCTCGCGGAAGGTGATGCTCCCGCGCTCAACGAGCGCCACCACGCCGCGCACCGGTTTTCCCTCGAAGTCGGCGGGCCGGCCCAGGCCGGCCACCACCACATCGGCTTCGATCCCGCCCGGCGGCGTTGATGCCGAGAAGAAGAGCGCCTGCGCGGCGATCGTCCGGGCCGAGGGGCCCAGCTGCACCACCTCGACGCGTCGGGCCTCGAAGAACGGGAACTGGAAGGTGTGGAACTCAACGGGATACCCGTATTGACGGAGTTGCGTGGCCAGATAGTCGGCGGCCTGCCGCTCCGATGGCGTCCCGGCCGCGCGCGGCCCGATGACGCCGGCCAGGTGCTGGACGTGCGCGAAGGCCGCATCGCCAGATGGCGCAGGCTGCGCCACCACCGCCGGCCCGAGCAGGGCCAGCGCGGCCATCACTGCCAGTGGAATTGACCCTGCCCGGCGCATTCGCATGCCGCCACCCCCCGGAACGTGTACAGGATAACGACGCACCCGGCGCGTTTGTTTCCTGCCTGCCTACTGCGGCCGGGCCAGGTCGGCGCTTTGGCCTCCGGTCGCGCGGACCAGATCCTCCGGCGCAACGGCGAAGATCGCGGTCGGCGTGCCCGCCGCGGCGTAGACGACCTCGTACTGCAGGAGATCCTCGTCGATGAGCGTCTCCATCGGTGTCGCATGTCCCACCGGCGGGACCCCGCCGATGGCGAACCCGGTGGCCTCGCGCACGTAGTCGGCATCGGCGCGCTGGACGTGGACGGCCCCGAGGGCACGCGCCAGTTTCGTCGGATCGACCTGGTTCTTCCCCGAGGCCAGCACCAGGACCGGCCGGCCGTCGGCGATGAACACCAGCGACTTCACGATCTGCCCCAGGGTGGTTCCGATGGCCCTGGCCGCATCCTGCGCCGTGCGCGTCCCCTGGGGGAACTCGAGGATCTCGACGGACACCCCCGCGGCCTCCAGCGCCTGGCGCACGCGGTCGGTGGCCGACGGCACGGGCGCCTACGGCCGCCGGGCGGGAAACCGGCCGGCCAGCGCGGCCTGGACGATGGCCTTGACCTCTGGGTGGAAATCCTTCCGGAGGACCCACTGCAGGAAGCCGCGATCTCGCTCCGCGACCTCGCGCAGCCGCCGGCCGCGGATGCCCTCCGGTCCGAAGGCAAAGACGGCTTCTCCACCCTCCCAGAGGAACTTGCCTGTGGCATCCACGGCGTCGGGATCGCGCGGCTTCGGGGTGAAAAACTCGGCCAGTTCCTGCGGGGTCCGCGGGAGGTCGGGGTAGGTGGCCAGCTGCGCGTCCAGGACCTCCAATGACGCCTCCACGTCGGCCCTGGCACTGTGGGGCTCGGCCAGATCCTTCCCGCAGTAATACCTGTAGGCGGCCGTCAGGTCACGGGGCACCTTGCGGTGGTAGATCACCTGGGCGTCTACGACCGCGCGGCCGGTCATGTCCAGGCGCAGCCCCGCCAGCGCCAGTTCGCGGTGGAGGATCGGCAGGTCGAACCGATGGATGTTGAATCCGGCCAGGTCCGCATCGCCGATGAAGGCCAGCAGGTCGCGCGCGATCTCCGGAAACCGCGGCGCGTCCGCCACGTCGGCGTCGGTGATCCCGTGGAAACGCGTGGATTCCGGCGGGATCGGCACCCCGGGGTGGACCCGGCGCGTCAGCGTGTCGCGGCGGCCGTCGGGATGGACCTTGATGAGCGAGATCTCCACCACGCGGTCACTCGCGGGGTTGACGCCGGTGGTCTCCACGTCGAGGAAGACGATGGGGCGCTGGAGCCGCAGGGTGCGCACAGCATGTGGGGTTCGCGTGGCGGAGGCCGGGCTCCTACTAGAAGTGCGCGATGAGCCGGTGGAGGTAGCCCAACCCCGCGCTCTGGAGCAGCACGACGGCGCCGGCGACGGCGGCCAGCCGGAGCAGGCGCCGCGCGCGGATCGACTCCGCCCTCGCCTGCGATCCGGATCCAGCCCCTCCTGCGATGGCCGGGAGCCGGCGCGCCGCCACCGTCAGACCGGTCAGGCACGTCAGCAACGCCAGGACGACCCCGTGCTTGGCAAACAGCAGCATGCCGTAGCCCGCCCCGAACGGGACGCGTCCGAACTGCGCCAGGCGGCGCTGCAGGCTGCCGGATCGCCAGTCCACCTCGACGGGCATGTTGTAGAGCGAGTTGTACACCCCCGTGGCCGCCAGTAGCGCCACCGCGATCCAGGAGACGGCGACGAGCCGGCGCAGTGCGGAGGCGGCGGGAGGCTGTCCCGCGCCCCCCGTCGCGCGCAGCGCGGGCCACACGAACCCTGCGATCAGGAGCCCGCTCACCCACACCGCGCCGACCATCAGGTGCACCGTCAGCACCCCCAGGTTGACCCACTCGCGGCCGCCCAGGCGCACCCCGGCGGCCGTCGCGATGACCTGGAGCGTCTCGCGCCGGCCTGCGCCGGCCTGCCCGGTCACGTGCACCTCGAGGGTCTTGCGCACCGGGACGACGGGGCCGCTGACTTCAACGTCCAGCGTCCAGCGCGCCGGATGCAGGAATGTTACCGCGCCGGCATACAGTCCTGGGACGTACGGCGATTCCTCGAACGTCAGCGTGGGCAGGATCATCCGGTGGGGTTCGGCCATGCTCGGCGTCACCCGCACCGTGGCGTGGCGGATGGGCTCGCGGCTGTCCTGATCCAGGAGGCGCACGGACACCAACCAGGTGATCTGTTCTGTCGGCTGCGTCAGGACGCGGACCTCAGGGACCGGCCGGCCGAAGCGGTGCGCCAGCGCGGGAGCGCCGGCGAGGAGGCCGCCTGCCAGCGCGACCGCCAGGCCACCGGCCAGAGCCGCCAGCAGCCTTCCGGTCAGCCAGCGGTCGCGGCGGACGCCTACGGACTCCAGATGCGAGTCCCGGGCCGGTAGGACGCCCACGAGAACCAGAAGTGGGTGCCGTGCACGATGGGTTGGAGCCGGCGGCCCGACAGCCGTCCGGCGGTCGCCTGACCCAGGATGTTCCAGGTGCTCTTCGTCTGGTCATCGGCGAACTGCACGCCGCGCGCTGTGAAGGTCAACGTCCTCCCCTCGATCACCGGCGAGAAGACGCCGGCGGCCCCGACGTCCCGTCCGGAGGCCAGGTCGGACGTGTCGAGGGCCGAGGCCGTCCCCTTCTGGAAGAAGACGACGATGGGCACCCCGCCGACGGTGTCGTGGACGATGCCCACCCGTTCCAGCCGGCTGAACGGATAGGCCACATCCTCACCCTTGATGGACACCGTCACCACGCGCTCCATCGGCCGCAGCCGGGGATCGCGCTCCCCGGTGTAGAGGAACGGTGACGAGTTGATGTTGTCGTACCCCACGTACGGGTTGCGGCCGTAGGGGCGGTTGTGCCCGGTCTCCCGTGAGAGCACCTTGCCGCCGGGCCGGGCCCCGCGAAACGCCGCCCACGAGACGATCTGCGAGGGGAGGAAGGTGAGGCGCTTCCCGGTCAGGTCCCCGACGATGGCCTCCCCCGAGACCTGCCACCACCATGACTCCGTCTGCCGGTCGTACATCACCAGCGCGCTCCTGTAGAGCCGCCCGGTCGTGCCGAAGTCGTACTCCTGCCCCTCGAGCCGCCGGGCGAAGGTGATCGAGGTGTTGCACAGCGGGCAGAAGGTCACCGCAGCCGGCACCCCGCCGACGGTGTCGTTGACGATCTCGTGCCAGATGAGGATCTGGAGCGGGTACGCCCGGGCGTCGGTTCCCTGCTCGAAGAAGACGACCGGCTCAGCCGGTTTCAACCACCTGTCGCCCTCGGCCACGGTCTGGAACTTCGGCCGGTCGATGGCGGGGATGCCGTCCTTGGGCGGGCCGCCGGAGCGGATCTCGCCCGGGGGGACGCTGAACTTCTTGAAATTGGTCTTCCATTCGGTGGGATCGAAGACCCCCTGCGCCCGTGCGATCCCGCCGGGCCCGGGCACGACGAGTCCGGCACCCAGCGCGATCACGCCGACAAGCACGACCCCCGATACGCGACCCCGCATGGCGTCGCCTCCCGCTGCGCAGATCATCCACCCGCAGGCCCTTTCGACTAGTGTCGGCGCCCGTCCCCCGGCCTTCTGTAGTCCCGCTCACATCTCCCTGTAAGCGGCATTACAGCACGGAGCGGCCGGGCGTCTATCGTTAGGTCTTGTAGCCACTCACCTCAAAAGGAGGGTCAGCCCATGCACATGTCGCGCAGGACTCTCGAGGGCCTCGCGGGAGTCGTCGTCCTGACCGTGCTTGCGTTTGCCGGGGGGTATCACGTCGCGGCTCAGGGTCGGCTGTCGGACACCTTTGCCGCCTCGTTTGGGCGTCAACTCGCCCAGCAGATGTCCTACAAGAGCCCGTTCGAAACCGATGCGCCCGACCACGTCTGGGCCCTGGGAGACGACCAGAGCGTCACGTTCATCCACTTCGACAGGCCCTTCGCCGACGCCACCCGGGTCATCTACGTGGGGTTCGGGGTGAAGGGCCGCTGGTGTGCCGAAGACCAGGCGGCGCTTGAGAAGATCGCCGGCAAGGGGTTCACACACTTCCACCGGACCGCCAAAGTGGCGACCTGGGACGCCGGCCACGGCGGCGCCAGGGCCGGCGAGCCCGGCTACTGGCTGAAGCACATGGCCGTGGGTCCGGGGTTCAAGATGCCGTGGGGCGAGGTCAGGCCCGGCGCGACCGACACGGCGTTCATGCCCACGACGGCGCCCAGGTGCGGGTCGTAGGGAGTTTGCCGTACCAGCGCGCGCGGGGGGCGGCGGAGCGGGCTGCCCCCCTGGTGGCCCTGGTGCTGGCCGTCCTCCTGGCCGCCGTCGGCTGCAGCCGCGGGTCCGGCCCGGGCCCGCAGGCTGGCACCCCCCAGGTGCGCGGCGACCCAGAGCGCGGCGAGCAGTTGTTTGGCGAGAAGGGGTGTATCGGCTGTCATACCGTCGGTGGCGTCGGAGGCCAGGTCGGCCCCAACCTGACCGAGGTCGGGCGCCGCGACCTGGCGCGCGAGCGGCCCGGCCGGACCTGGCCGGACGTCTCCGCCTACATCCGGGAGTCCATCAAAGATCCCCAGGCCTACATCGTGCCGGGGTTTCCCAACCCCTCGCCGATGCCGAGCGCCGAGGTGTTCTTCCTCTCGGAGCGAGACATTGACGACCTCGTCGCCTATCTGGTCAGCGTCTCGAGGACGAAGTAGCCGTCTGGGGGCTCGACAGGGCGCAGCACGGGGGATGGCGGCGCCCCGCACGGTCGGTGCGTTGGCTACTCCGCCCGGACCCGCAGCCGATCCAGGTCCAAGACGACGATGTGCCGGTCTTCGACCGCAATCAGCCCCTCGTCACGGAACCGGGCGAGGACATTGGTCACGGTCTCGCGCGTCGCCCCGATCATGCTGGCCAGGTCCTGATGGGTCACGCGCAGCGCCAGCCGGCGGCCCTGCCCGTGGGATTCGCCGTAGGCCTCCGCGAGTCGGACCAGCAGTGTCGCCAGGCGCTCGGGCACATCGCGGAAGGACAGGTTCTCGATCGCCTCCTCGGCCCTGCGCAGCCGTTCGGCCAGCACCTTCATCACCCGCAACGCCAGCTCGGGCTTGGAGCGGACCAGGTCTTCGAAGTCCTGCCGGCGCAGGACGCAGAGCAGCGTGTCCTCGAAGGCCTCGCAGTGGACCTCGGCCTGCGCGCCCACCAGCGCCCGCTCGCCAAAGATGTCACCCCGCTCGGGAGGGTCATCCGGGCGGGCGATGACCTTGCCGCGCTCGTAGCGGCGCATCTGCGTGCGCTGGGCGAGCCGGCGCATGTCCGCCTCGGTCAAATCGGCGAAGATGTTGATGTGCTGCAGGTACCAGAGTTTCTCGTTCTCGGTGGGAAGCGCGCGGGCGGCTTCGGCCGAACCGCCGGCACGAGGACCAGTCCGGCGGCGCCAGCGTTCCCCCAGCCAGGAAGCAGGCATCGAGGGCACCTCTTGCACCAGCGGGTCTGCCCGAAGCATACCACACCGGCAGGGAGGGGCAACACAATCACGCATGGCCTCAGCGGAAATCTTTTCCTGGGAGGATCCGTTCTTCGGTCTCCATAATGGCTTCATTGGTCAAGAATCCGGCTTCCTTGAGCCCGGGAATACTGGGAATCACAGGGGCGACGCCGGAAGCCACGATCACCTTGTTTGCTTCGACTTCACGGCCTCCCACTTCCAGCCGATTTGGCCCAAGAAAGCGCGCCCGGCCTCTGATCAGGTCGATTCGGGGATTCCGCTGCAAACTCCGCTCAACGCCTGAGAAGACAGTGGAGATGACCGCATCCTTGCGGGCCCGAATGCGGGGCCAGTCCACCGCGATCCCCAACGCGCGGAACCCGAACTCCCCGCCCCGAAGCGCGGTGTGGATCGCCTTACCTGGGCGCCCGTGTCGGCGGCCCGGTTCGCGGCGCCGAGCCCGCCCATGCCTGCCCCGATAACGGCAAGGGCCGACTGCGCCAGGCGCATCCCTCCACATTCTCGCCAGCGTTCGAAAGCCTCTTTAGTTTACGCAGCAGCTCATCCGTGAAATATCGCGGCGGAAGGCCTGCGCGGCGAGCTTGATCCCCTCGCTCAGCGTGGGAAAGACATGCACCGTGTCGATGAGATCATCAACTGTCAGCCCAAACTTGACAGCCAGCGTCGCTTCGTGGATGAGGTCGGCCGCCATGGGCGCGACGACGTGGACCCCCAGGACCTGTGCAGTCTCCGGGTGGATCACCATCTTGATGAGCCCACGGATCTCCTTGATGACCTTGGCCTTTGAGATCTGGTCGATGCGCACCGTCCGACAGGCGCAGGCGTTGAAGCGCTTCATCGCTTGCTCCTCGGTGAGGCCGACGCCGGCGACCTGCGGGTTGGTGAACACCGCGTGGGGCACATGTTCGTAGTTAATGGATTTCTGAGATCCGGTGAGGGCGTTCTCGGCAGCCAGATAGCCTTCCTTGGCGGCTACGGTCTCGAGCTGCATCTTCCCCACGACGTCGCCGGCCGCGTAGATGGTCGGTACCGTGGTCTGCAGCCAGTCGGTGACCTTAATGAAGCCGCCCCGGGTGACCGCAATGCCCGCCTTGTCGAGGCCGAGCCCGTCGGTATTGGGCGCCACGCCAGCCGCAAGCAGCAGGTGGGTTCCCCTGAACGTGCGGCGGCCCTGCTCCAACTTCACCTCGGCCACCTTGGTCCCATCGGCCTCCTGATGCACCCGCTCGATCACCGCGGAGGTGTAAATCGCGATGCCCTCCTCCTCGAGCGATCGCTGCAGTTCTGCGGCGACCTCGGGCTCCTCGCGCGGCAGGACCTGCGGCATCAGCTCCAACACCGTCACCTCGGTGCCGAAGTGGGCGAAGAGTTGGGCGAATTCGAGACCAAGCGGCCCGGCCCCGACGACGATCAACGACCGGGGCAGTTCCAGCATGGTGAGCGCCGTCTGGTTGTCCAGCCACTCCACGCTGTCCAGACCCGGGATCGGCAGGCGCTTCGTCTGGGAACCGGTCGCCAGCACAATGCGGTTGCCCTGCAGGACTTCGCCGTTGACCTCCACCTCAGTGGGAGACCGCAGGCTGGCACGGCCTTCGATGTACTGGACTCCACTGAGCCCCTCGAGGACGTTGACGTAGTTGCTCTGGCGGTGGGCCGCAACCAGTTTGTCCTTCTCAAGGACCGCCGTCCGGAAGTCCACGCGTGGTCGGTGTGCGCCCGCGAGGGCCTCAAAGCGCGGGAACTGGGGATAGTAGTACTCGTCCCCGACTGTCAGGAGGAACTTGCTCGGCACGCAGCCGACGTTGACGCAGGTTCCTCCTATAGGAAGGCCCGCGTTGATCATCACCGCTGGGGCGCCGAGTTCGGACGCGCGCGTCGCCGCTGAGAAGGCTGCCGCCCCGCCGCCAACGATAATCAGATCGAAGCGCTCCATCATGACCTCCTCCGTCGCCTGAGAGGCCTCCGTGCGAGCCGCCCTCGGTCAATAATCGTGCAGCTCTGGATCCGCTCGCAGTTATCTGCGACCAGCTCTTTGGCGATGGCCAGCAGCTTTCCCACCCGGCGGTCGCCGACACGGTAGAAGACCTGGCGCCCCTCCTGCCGCGTGGCCACATACCCGCACCACCGCAGGCAGGCCAGATGGCTGGACACACGACCCTGAGGAGCGCCGGTCAGCTCGACAAGGGCCGTGACGTTCTTCTCACTGTCCATGACGGCTTCCAGAATCCGAAGCCGGGTCGGATCTCCCAACGCCCGGAAGAACTTCGCGAGCAGCAGGTCTTCCGACAGCGCAGGGAGCACAAACGGGGCGGTCATCTGCTCACTCACTGCCATGGTGACACCCTCCTTCGTTGCGGCCTAAGAGCCGAGTCCCGGCAGAATGCGGCTCGTTGTGAACTGGTAGTAGATGAGATAAGCCCCGGCGGCGACCATGCCGAAGCCCCCTGCCCATCGGACGCAGGGCACCAGAGCGCGCAGGGACTGTGCCAGCAGCCCGCGTCCAATTCCTGCGGCAGTCGATAACGCCAGGAGCACCAGGCCCATCCCCAGCCCGTAGGTCAGGAACACGACCAGACCCGGCACGAATCCCCCGGCTGCCAGCGCCTGCGTCGTCACGATGAGGAAGACCGGCAACGTGCATCCTAGGGACGCTAGGCCGTAGCCAGCCCCGAACAGATAGAACGCTCGGTACCCTCTTGCGCGCATGACCGAGGACCGGCGCTCGGCGGGATTCGGCACGGCCAGGCCGATTTGCCACCGCGGCCGGACCAGCATGGCAGCACCGGCGCCCACCACGACCGCTCCAATGACCAGCCCCAGCCAGGGGATGTAGCGCGTCATCGCCACGCCGGCTGCAGAGATCAGCGCGCCGGTCAGCAGAAAGACCGTCAGCACACCCGTGGTCATCCCGAGACCGACCCCCACCCCGCGGAGAACATCGCCCGGCACGTTGGAGTCATTGCCCGTCCGGCCCACGAAGTACGTGAGGTAGGCAGGCAACATGGCGAATCCACACGGGTTGAGCGTGGCCACCATCCCCGCTGAGAACGCCCATGGAACCAGCGAGAAGAGATTCTCCATCACAGGATCTGCGCGATCAGGCGCCGCAGGGTCTCCTGGTCCAGGAACCCCTGCCAGCGCGCGCGCACGACGCCCTGCCGATCGACGAAGAGGGTCGTCGGCATACTGCGGAGGTGCAGGATCTTCACCACAGTGTGGCCGCTGGGATCGTAGACCGTGGGATACGTGATGCGCAGCTTGTCCACCATCCAGCGCAGCGAGTCCTCAGAATCCAGGACGCCGATCCCGAGGACTTGAAGCCCCTGCGCCTTATGGTCCTGAAAGGCGCGCTGTATGCGCGGGATCTCCGCCCAGCAAGACGCGCACCACGACGCAAAGAAGTTGACCACCGCGGGTTTCCCCTTCAGATCGGCGGCAGAGAACGTCCCGCCCCCCAGGGCGGGAAGGCTGAAGGCGGGCAGCAGATCGGCCGTTGCCGCGGCGGACCCCGTTGCAGCAATGGGAAGGGGTGATTGCGCGATCGATTGTGGGCGCCCTGCCGACCGGGTAAAGAGGACAACCCCAACGGCCGCCACGATACCCGCAGCCACCAGGATCCCGAGCGCCTTCGTCATCCGTAAACCCACTTGACGACCCCGGTCCTTCATGGCACCCCTCCTGACCGTAGCACTGCTATGCGCTGATCGTCTGTCTACAGCATGCGCTTGCGCCGGGCGACCCTGTAGGCGGCATAGGCAATACCTCCGAGGCCGACTGCGATCAGCGCGATCTCTCCAAGGAGAAGCCCGGCCCCGATGCTGACGCCCGAAATGAGGAGGATGGGCAGCGCGCAGCAAAACCCCAGAAATGCGGCAGTGAGCATCGCTTCTCTGGCATTCACCGCGGATTCCCCCCTCCAGGCAGTGCGGCTGACCGATCCGTTCGAGCGAACCAGATGCGATCGGGCGTGCTGGAGTTCCGGTCAGCCGTCCCGACAGCGGCGAGCCACGGGCCGTCCAGTTGAAGCCCGAGCACGGTGCCGGGCATCGTGCCTCGCCAGCGAGCCCTGTCGGAGGGCGTACGGACAACCACATTCGGACCAATGGCGACCGCGATCTCCCCACGGGGCGACCCGGCGACAAAGACCGGACCCTGAGCATCCGTCCAGCGTCCCTGCAGGGCGCCTGACAGGCTGACCACGGCCCCCACGCGGCCGCGGAAGTCGCTGACAACGATCGATCCACCGGCGGCTTGCAAAATCGGCACCGCCGTCGGACCAAGCGATAGGGACCATCGGCGGCGTCCGGTGCGCGCGTCGATGCCCGTCAATTGGAGGTCGCCGGCGGTGGTTTTCTGGGCTATCGCCAGCAGGCCCCCAGGGAAGAAGGCCAGATCCGCGTAGCGGGTTCCGGCGAGTGGTACCTGGCGAAGCAGCCGGCCGGTCCTGGCGTCGAAAATAGCCACCGCCTGAGAGCTCGCAGCGGCAGCGAGCCCGTCGGCGGAAAGGGCGACGGCCGTGACGTTGCGATGGGGCGCCCGCCACTGGACGCCATCGGCCTGCACCGCCACGACCTCGTGCTCTAACGAACCAGGGCGGACCCGCACCACGCCCGCGAGGAACTGCTCCCCGGCCGCCACCGCATCAAGGGTGACCCCATCGAGCTCCACGCGCTTCGACGTGCCTCCGCTCAGCGAGATCAGCAGCAGTTCGTCGCCGCTGGCAAAGACCTGGCGGCCCCTGAGGAGAAAGCCGACCGCCGGAGTCCCACAGCAGTTGCTGTTGCGATACTCTGCGGACCAGATCTCCCGTGCCGATCGTACATGGAAGCGGTCTCCCTACCACAGTCGCGCGTGCTCTTCCGACCGGAAGAAGTTGTTCTAACCTCAGCCTCCGTCCCGGTAGAGATCCGGGATTTACCTGTGCCAAAGGAGCTCTTCGAGCGTCCAGGGGTGATCGGTGAGGCGCGCGGCCATGGTCGGGGTGCGGTGACGCCACCGGCGCTGCGATGCGCCGTCAGGCATCGCGATCCGGAGGGCCCCGTGGGGTCAGGCGAAGTTGTCGTAGGCATCGATGAAGTCCAGAGCTTGCTGCAAGGGCCGACGTTTCTTGGAAAAGCCGAGCGTCTTGCGGGCGATCCGGCGGACTTCCTGCCGCAGGGTCAAGTCTCCAGCAGCACCTCGGCATACGGCCGGAAGGCACCTAGGGTGAACAGGGGCAGGGTACCGTCCAGACAGCGACGGATCCGCTGGAACAGGCGCCGTGCGCTGTAGAGGTTGCGATTGCCGACGATCGACGCCAACCGCAGGCGGTAGTGGGGGGCCACAGCCCGCCGGATCCAAGTACTGCCTACGCTGCGCCCGCGGCCAGAGGAGACGGGTAACGGCGCTGCGGGCTTATCGCTCCAGGGGAATTTTGGCCTCACCACCACGCGGCCGGGGAGTCTGCTCAAGCCGCACATCCCCATCCGCTCCTTCGCCCAGTGGGATGAGCACCGCCCCGGTTTTATCGAAATGGATCTCGTGGGTCTTCACCGCACTCACCACGATCCGCGACCAGCTCCCCTTCCCCCTGCTGGGCCTCGACGCCGACAACGACAACGCCTTCATCAACGCCCACCTGATCGCCTATTGCCGTGCCGAGCACCTCACCTTCACCCGAGCCCGTGAGTACCGGAAGAATGACCAGGCCTACGTCGAGGAACGGAACGGCGCGGTCATCCGCCGCGTCATCGGCTATGATCGCTATGAGGGCGAGCCGGCGACCGCGGCCCTCAATGCCGTCTACGAGGTCCTCCGCCTCTGGATCAACTTCTTCCAACCGTCCATGCGACTCATCGCCAGGCAGCGCGTCGGCACGAAAGTCCACAAGCGCTACGATCAGGCCAGGACCCCTTACCAGCGAGTCCTCGACTCGCCCACCGTCTTGGCAGCAGACAAGCAGGCGCTCCGAGACCTCTACCTCACCCTCAATCCCATCAGCATCCGGGACGAGCTCGACCACCGGCTGCAGAGGCTCTGGGCCCTCCGCTCAGAGTAAGATCTACGATGAGTCAACAGGTCCACGGAGAGTAAGGTTTTCAGATGAGTCAACACCAATCACCGCCTGACCTGCCTCAGCGGCGTGAGTGGGGTGGGCCGGGCTGACTGTGCGCCTGCAGACCCGTCAATACGCCCGGGCGTAGTAAACCGTCGCCGTCGCCGCCTGCCCGCAGGCCGGGCAGGACCCTACCGGCACATCATCCAGCGGGATGACCCGGGGCGAGGCGCCGGTGCGGTCGCGGACGGCATCTTCGCAGGCCTGCGCGCCGCACCAGCCGGTCCGTATGAACCCCCGCCGGTCCCGGATCGCGTCCTCAATCTGGTCCAGCGTCTCCGCCGCCACGATGTGCGCGTCGAGGAAGGCCCTGGCCCGCGCGAAGTAGGTGCGCTGCACGTCGTCCAGCGCCGCGGCCACGGCCCGCTCGATACCGTCTGCCGCCACCGTCTCTTTCCGGCCGTCGGGGCGTCGGACCAGCACGACCTGGCCTGCCGCCACATCCCGCGGCCCAACTTCCAGGCGGAGCGGGACCCCTCGCATCTCCCAGTCGTTGAACTTCCAGCCCGGCGTGTACTCGTCGCGGTCGTCCAGGCGCACGCGCGCCACGGACTTCAGCCGGCCGGCGAGATCGCGGGCGGCGGCCAGCACCCGCTCCGTGTCCTTCCCCAGGATCGGCACGATGACCACCTGGATCGGCGCGATACGCGGCGGCAGGCTCAGGCCCCGGTCGTCGCCGTGGGCCATCACCAGCGAGCCGATCAGGCGGGTGGTCACGGCCCAGGAGGTGGTCCAGACATACTTCTCGGTGTTGTCACGGTCGAGGAACTTCACCCCGAAGGCCCTGGCGAAGTTCTGCCCGAGGAAGTGGCTCGTGCCCGCCTGGATGGCCTGCCGGTCCGGCATGAGGGCTTCCAGGGTGTACGTCCAGTCGGCTCCGGCGAACTTCTCCGACGGCGGCTTGCGCCCCACTAGCACCGGGATCGCCAGGACTTCCTCCAGCAGCTCCCGGTAGATTTCCAGGATCAGCCGGCACTCCCGGTCGGCCTCTTCCAGGGTGGCGTGCGCGGTGTGACCCTCGTGCCAGAGGAACTCCGCAGTCCGCAGGAACAGTCGCGTCGCCTTCTCCCACCGCACCACGTTGTTCCACTGCAGCAGCAGGATGGGCAGGTCCCGGTAGGACTGGATCCACCTGGCGTACATGGGCATGATGATGGCTTCCGACGTCGGCCGCACCGCCAGCCGCTCGGCCAGTGCCTCCGCGCCGCCGTGGGTCACCCAGGCCACCTGCGGGGCGAAGCCCTCGACGTGCTCGGCCTCTTTCTTGAGCAGCGACTCGGGGACGAACAGCGGGAAGTAGGCGGTGACGTGGCCGGTGGCCTTGAAGCGCTCGTCCAGCCAGCGCTGGATGCCCTCCCACAGCGCGTATCCGTAGGGCCGGATGACCATGCACCCGCGCACCGGCGAGTAGTCGGCCAGTTCGGCCTTGAGGACGACGGCGGTGTACCAATCCGAGAACTGCTCGGATTTGCTGGGGATCTCCCTGACGAACGCCTGGGTCTCAGAGGACATGATCCGCTCCCGCCTGAGGGTTCGGGGATTATCCTAGCATACTCCCGCCGGACTTCACGGACGCGCGCGGTGGGCCGCTGAGGCCCCGGTGGGAGTGCTGCGCGAGAGGCGGGACCCACCCCGCGGAGAACCGTTCCCGCTATCGTCCCTCCAGCCATGTGTTCCAGAAGGCGTGACCCGGCTGGCCGGTGTAGCCCTTGAGCTCCTTCCGATGGAGGTGCAGCAGGAAGTAGTCGCCGTACTTGATGGCCGGGACCTCCTCCCAGAACAGTCGCTGGGCGCGCTGCCAGATCTCCATGCGCACCTTCGGGTCGGTGTGCCGCTGGAGCAGGGTCATCATGCCCTGCATGTCGCGGCTCTCGTACCAGCCCGGCCAGGTGGGGTTGAGGACGAGGACCTGCGTGGGATCGGGAAAGGTGAGTTGCGCGGTGTTGAGGGCATCCCACAGCTCAGGGCGCGTCCGGCGCGAGATGAGCGTCGCCCAATCCACGACCTGGAAGTCGAAGACGAACCCGGCGCGTTCCAGCATCGGCTTGGCGATCTGCGCGGAGATCCCGTAGGCCTGGTACTCCATGGTGGTCATCCACTTGATGGGCTCCCCGCGGTAGCCGGCCTCCGCCAGCAACTGCCGCGCCCGCTCGGGGTTGCGCTGGTGGTAGTGCTCGCGGCCCACGTCGGTCCACATGTAGTGCGGCTTCGGCAGCAGGGCCGGGTCGAGGCGCCAGAACCGCGGGTGGCCGAAGGTGCCCCGCATGATCGCCTCCATGTCGAGGGCGGCCAGCCAGGCCTGCCGCATCTTGGGGTTGACAAAGGGACCCGTCCGCTTGTTGAAGACCGTCGTCAGCCACAGCGGCACGGGCGGGACGAACGGCACCAGGTTCGGGTCGGCCTGGAGGCGCGGGAACTCGTCCTGGGGCACGCTGTCGGCGAAGTGGTAGTCACCCCGAATCACCCCCGCGATGCGGACGGCGACGTCGGGCACCGGCACGAAGATGAGCGTGTCGAGGTAGGCCACCTTCCGTCCGGTGAACCCGTCGGGCGCCTCGCTGCGCGCGCTGTAGCCGTCGAAGCGGTCCAGCCGGACGTGCCGGTCGGGGAGGTGTTCCACAAACCTGTACGGTCCGGTGCCGATATACCGGCGGATGGGGCCGGCTCCCGCTTCCTCGATCACCTCCTTCGGGTAGATGACCGCCCCCTGGAGGGAGAACCCCAGGTCGACCAGGATCGGACCATAGGGTTCCTTGAGGGTGAGAACCACAGTGTGCGGATCCGGCGCGCCGAGCGAGCGGACCACCGAGAACAGGGCGCGGCCGCGCGTTGCGAGCCGTCCCCAGCGGGTCAGCGAGGCCACCACATCGTCACTGGTCAGGTCGCGGCCGTGGTGGAAGCGGACGCCGCGGCGCAAGGTGAAGGTGTAGGTCAGTCGATCCGGGCTCGCTTTCCAGGTATCGACCAGCATGGGACGGGGTTCGAACGTGCTGGTGAGCGCGAACAGGCCTTCATAGACGTGGAGCATGATGTCCCCGACGATCACGGCGGTCGTCAGGTGCAGGTCAAGGGTCGGGGGTTCCCCGATGTGGGCCATGCGGAAGACCCCGCCGCGTCGGGGCTGGGCCTCCCCTGAGGTCATCGGAACCGCCGCCAGGATCATGGCGAGCAGGCCCGCGCAAAGGTAGCGCGCTGCGCGTCCCATCACGATCTCCTTTCAGTCCCTCTGGATTCGCCCCGTCACGCCGGCATGCGGTCGAAGGCGGGCCCCTGCCCGTTCAGGCCGGCCTGGGCCGCCAGGCGCTCCGCCGTGGCCGTTCCGTGGTTGATGGCGCGGACCCGGCCGTCGGGGCCGATCACCACCGTGCTGGGCACGGTCAGGATCCCGAAGCGCTCGACGAGGGCCTCGTACTCCAGCGCATCCACGTCCCGCACCACGACGCGCCCGGGGTACTGCCGGGCCAGGGCGTCGAGGGCGGGGCGCTGGATCATCTTGCAGGGCGCACAGTCGGGAGCCGAGAAGGACAGGACCAGCGCGCCGGCCTGCGCCGCGCCGAAGGTCTCCACCACGTCGTGGGCGCGGGCGCCCATGACCCGCCGCCGCCGCCACGCAAGCCACAGCCACACCGCCCCCACCGCGGCCAGCACGATCACGAGGGCTGCAACCGGCGCGCTCATGGCGGTCCCCTACGCGCCCTCGGGACGGCGGGGCAGCCACCCGCGCCGGGAGAGCTGGTAGTACACGAAGCACCCCGCGCAGAACCCGACCGTGACGTTGAGAAGCGCGAGGGCCGCCACCAGGCCGGCCAGCACCCAGCCCAGCGTGGACACGCCGGCGAAGAGCGCCAGGGTGGATGCCGCCAGGACCGCCGCGCCGACCCCCTGCGCGAAGCGGTGGGGCGCCGGGTCGTCGGGGATGATGCGTGGCCGGGCCAGGCGCAACGGCACCGCCACGCGATGATAGAGTAGCCGAAACAGGCTCCTCGTCGGCGACGCCGCACTGGTGGCCAGCGCCGCGGTCAGGAACGCGATCAGCCAGGGCGCCTGCAGCGCGCCGGCGACCACGACCCAGACCGCGATGACGAGCTGGGCGAACTTGATGGCTGTCTGATCGACCGTCAATCCCTGCGCCATGATGCACTCTCCTCCGTCCTCTCGGCCAGACTGCGCAGAGCCGGTGCGGAGGCTCGTGCCGGGCGCCTGCGATCAGGGTGCGATGTAGGGCGGAGCTACCAGCGGGCGGGGTGGACGATCAGGCGAAGGCGCCAGGCTGCCTCCGCCGTGGACAGATGCACTGTCGCGGGGTGTAGGGGCTGTGGGCCCGTCGAGTCCACAGGATGATCTTCATCGTCCTCGTCAAGAACTATGGCAGACCGCCCCGGAGGTGTCAAGGCGTCCTGCCCGATCCCGCCGATCCGCAGAGGCCCTCGAGGGCGCACGGCTGCGTGCGTTGACGGCCGTTGCCGAGTCCTGTAGTCTGACAGCGTGCCAGCGTACGGTCGCACCGCTACCCCGCCGGTCGGTCGTCCCGCGCCCTCCGGGATCACGCCGCTTCGGTCATGAGTCTCACGCAACTCCTGACGCTGGGCATCTTCGTCGTCACCTATGCGCTTGCCGTCAGCCGGGTCGTCAAGATTGCGTACGTCTCGCTGGCCGCCGCGGCGCTGCTGGTGGTCACCCGTATCCTGACCCCCCACGAGATCGTCACCCAGGCCCTCAAGTGGGACGTGCTGGGCATCTACTGGGGGTTCATGATGGTGTCCATCGCCTTCATGGACAGCGGGGTCCCCAAGCTGCTGGCCGAGCGCATCCTCTACCATGCCCACACCGAAAAGCATGCCGTCCTCTACCTGGCGACCGCCACGGCCGGCCTCTCCATCTGGATGGAAAATGTGGGGGTCGTGTTGATGATGGCGCCCATCGCGCTGGAGATCAGCCGGCGGCTGAACTCTTCCCTCTTCCCCTACATGGTCACCGTGGGCATCGCTTCCAACGTCGTGACGACCGTGACCATGGTCGCAGACCCGCCAACGATCATCCTGGCCATCGAGACCGGCATGAAGTTCAAAGACTTCTACTGGTTCCTGGGGCGTCCGGGACTGGGGACCCTGACGGTCGTCGCCGTCATCGCCGCGCTGCTGACCCTGCTCCTCCAGTTCAGAGGGATGTCCCAGCGCATTGATCTGCCCGAGGACCGTGCGCCGGTGACCTGGGGCGCGACGGTCCTCTTCGTGGTGGCGGTGACGGCGCTCGCCTTCGGCCACGAGCGGGGGCTGCCGCCGGGGATCGTGGGGGTGGCGGCCGGCGCCATCGCCCTGTGGCTGAACCGGGGGCGGTTCCGCGCCATGTTCGTGGAGTTCGATTGGAATTCGTTTGCCTTCATCATCGGGATCTTCGTCGTGGTGCACTCGCTGCGTTCGACGGGGTTGCTGACGGAGTTCGCCCGCCTGCTCCACGGCATCGGCCTCCAGAGCCCGGCAGTAGCCATGGCCGGCCTGATCTGGATCGCCGTGGCGGCGTCGTCGTTTGTCGACAACGTCCCGTTCACCGTCCTGATGATCCCGGTCGCCCAGGACCTGGCCCGGCTCCTGGGGATCAGCCCCTGGCCCTTGCTCTACGGCATGCTGGTCGGCACCGGCAGCGGCGGCAACATCACCCCCGTGGGGGCCACCGCCAACGTCTTCGCCTGCGGCTTCCTGGAGAAGCACGGCTACAGGATCCACCTGGGCCAGTACATGAAGATCAGCGTGCCCTTCACGGTGGTGGCGGTCGGCGTCGCGCACATCCTGCTGGCCGTCTTCTGGCTGCGGTAGCCCACCCTCCCCACGGGCCCGCCGGGTCTTGACAGCGGGACTCGAGCATGTCCATTATTTAGGAGTCCTAAGTATGAAGTACCTGGGTTCCGATCCCTTTGACACCGCCGCGGACCCGCCCACGCAGCGCATCGCCGCCGGTCTGGCCAAGGTGGGACTGGTCCTCAAGCACCAGGCCTGGCGCCGAGCCGGTGGGAGGGGGCTCTCGCCCACCCAGGCCCAGGTCCTGACAACCTTGCGGCACGCGCCGCGGGGGATGCGCCTCGGTGCAGTGGCCGACCGGCTGGCCGTCACCTCGGCCACCGCCAGCGAGGCGGTGGGCGCACTGGCGCGGAAGGGGCTGGTCCGCAAGGCGCGGGACGTCGCTGACTCCCGGGCAATCTCGATCCGGCTCACGCCGGCAGGCCGCCGGGCGGCCGGCCACCTCGCCGGCTGGCCCGATGTCCTGCTCGACGCCGTGGACGCCCTCGGGCCGGACGAACAGGCTGTCTTCCTGCGAGGGCTGATCAAGATGATCGCCCTCCTGCAGGAACGGGGGCAGATCCCCGTCTCGCAGATGTGCGTCACATGTCGCTTCTTCCGGCCGCACGTGTACCGCAATCCAGACCGACCGCACCACTGCGCGTTTGTCGGCGCCCCCTTCGGCGACCGGCACCTGCGGCTGGACTGTCCGGATCACCAGCCAGCCGTCCCACAACACCTCGATGGGAGGAGGTCGGACGCATGAACGAGCAGACCATCCCGGGCTACTGGTACGGCACCACCCAGGTGGCCCGTTCTCCGGTGACGCCAGACGATCTGGCACGCCTCAAACAGAGCGTCCTGTTTACCGACGACGACGAGCGCTACCTGCGTATGGCAGGAAAGGTGCTGGCCGACCAGGTGGAGGAGATCCTGGATGTGTGGTACGGGTTTGTCGGATCGCACCCTCACCTGGTCTACTACTTCACCGGCCCCGATGGTCACCCCGATGCCAGCTATCTCGCCGCGGTCCGCCGGCGCTTCGGCCAGTGGATTCTCGACACATGTCGGCGAACCTACGATCAGGACTGGCTGAACTATCAGCATGAGATCGGCCTGCGCCACCACCGGACCAAGAAGAACCAGACCGACGGCGTGCGCTCGGTACCCCATATCCACCTGCGATACCTGGTCGCTTTCGTCTACCCCATCACGGCCACCATCAAACCGTTCCTGGCCAAGGGAGGCCACAGCCCCGATGAGGTGGAGAAGATGCACCAGGCGTGGTTCAAGTCCGTGGTGCTCCAGGTCGCGCTGTGGAGCCGCGCCTACGTCGGCGGGGACGACTGGTAGGCGTCCAGCCGGACTCGCCCGGCTCGGCGCCCTGCGCCCGGATCCAGGCCATGGCCTCGGCGATGGCGGCCTCCTGTGCGCCCCGGGACTCGGCCGGAGGGGGCAGCGCCGGGCCGATCCGCACGGCCACCCGGCCCGGTCGGGGCAGACGGGCGCCCAGCGGGAAGACCCGGCCGGTCCCGATCAGGGCGACCGGGGTGATCGGGACGCCGGCGCGGGCAGCCAGGAGGGCCGCCCCGCGGCGGGGCGCACGAGGCTGCGGGCTCACCCCGCCTTCGGGGAAGACCCCGACCTTGCGGCCGGCGGTCAACGCCAGCAGCGCCTCGCGGACGGCATCGGTGTCCACCTCGCCCCGGCGCACCGGAATGCAGCCGTAGGTCCGCATCGCCCAGCCCACGGCCGGCAGGGCCAGGAACTCGCCGGCCGCCACGAACAGCACCCGGTCCGGCACCGCGGCGGCGATGAAGAGCGGGTCCAGGGCGCTGGGATGGTTGGCCACGAGCACGGCGGCGCCCGCAGGATACCGCTCGAGGCCTTCGGCGTGGAACCCGAAGAGCACGCGGAGCAGGGCGCCGACGACCGCGTGCGTGAGTCGGAACAGGAAGGTCTCCCGAGGCCACCGGGAGGGCCGGAGCCGGTGCGGGCGGCGGTGGTGGTCCTGATCCATGCGTCGGGAGCGGGAGCAGGGCGAGGACCCAAGAGGGCCTACTCGGGGACGATCCTCGCGACCTTCACCGTGTTCTGGACCGCGGCCACCTCGGGCACCCGGCCGGCCACCTCGCTGGCGGCGAGGCACTCCTCCGCCGAGAACACGAGTCCCCCGAGTGTAACGACTCCCCGGTGCGCGGTCACCTGAAGATCCGACCGCGCCAGCCGCGCATCCATCTTCAGGGCCTCGGCCACCCGGGCCGCCAGCGCCCGATCGCGCACCTCCTGGCGCGAAGCCTCGTCGGCCTGAAACTCCGGAGCGTCCAGCAGCCGCTCGATGAGGCCGCAGCCCTCCTCGACGGTGATCCGCTCGGTGTTGATGACGAGATCGTAGAGGTCGCTGTCCTCCCACTCCACGTCGAAGAACTGCCGCAGGCGGGCCCGCACCCCCGCATCGTACCGCTGGGCCAGCGCCCGGGCCTCGACGCGCGGGATGTGCAGGCGGTCTGCCAGCCGCCCGACCCGCACCTCCAGCGGCGCGCAGACGCGCACCCGCACCGCGTGGCGGACGCCCCGGAGCAGCATGGTGGACCAGCGGCCCAGGAGGACCACGTTGTCTTCCGCCGCGAACGCCAGGACCGCCGCGGCCACGTGGAGGTAGTTCCGGCGGCCCGGTTCGCTGAGCCGCTCCCACAATCCCGGAGGGGCCTCGACCGACTCCAGCAGCTGCTGCTCGCTGATCTCTCCGAACCGTGCCGCCTCGGCCAGGATCTCGCGCCGCACGTGGCGGTAGCCGCGGCGCTGGGCCAGGCGCTCTGCGATATAGGTACCCAGGCTGCCCAGTTCACGGGTCATCGCAACGATCCCCATCGGCCCTCCGCCTCCAGGAACACCCGTGCTCAGGTGCGATCCGCCGCACCGGCCGCTGCCTGACCGCCCGGGTTCTTCCCCCGGCGCAGGGCGCGATAGGCGGGCAGGAGGAAGAGCACGACACTGGCCAGGATGAAGAGCAGGGCGATCGGCCGGGTGAAGAAGATGGCGGGCGAGCCCTGCCCCATGATGAGGCTCTGGCGCAGGGCCTGCTCGGTCATGTCGCCGAGGACCAGCGCGACGACCAGGGGGGCCAGGGGGTAGTCGAGTTTCTTGAACAGGTACCCCGCCACGCCCGCCCCCAGCATGAGCCAGAGGTCGAGGATCTGGTTGTTGGTGGCATAGGCCCCGATGCTGGAGAAGATGACGATCAGCGGGGCCAGGATGCCGAACGGGATCCGGTTGATGGCGGCGAAGACGGGGACCAGGGTCAGGACCAGCAGGACCCCGATGAGGTTGGCGGTGTACATGGACCCGATGAGGCCCCAGACGAACTCCCGCTGTTCTTTGAACAGCAGGGCCCCGGGGTTGAGGCCCCAGATGAAGAAGCCCGCCAGCATGACGGCGGCGGTGGGCGAGCCAGGGATCCCCAGGGTGACCATGGGCAGCAGCGCGCCGATACCCGCCGCGTGGGCGGCGGTCTCCGGCGCCACCACGCCCTCGACCTCGCCCTTGCCGAACCGTTCGGGGTGCCTGCTGAACTGCCTGGCCATGCCGTAACTCATGAAGGAGGCCGGGGTGGCTCCGGTACCCGGGAGCACACCAATCCAGAACCCCAAAATCGTCGCGCGGACGAGCGTGGTCACGTACCGGGGAAACAGCCTCCAGGTCTCCCACACGTCACGGAATCCCAGGCGCGCGCGGATGCCTTCCAGCCGCAGCCCTTCCTCCACGGTCAGGAGGATCTCGCCGAGGCCGAAGAGGCCGATGGCAATCACGACGAAGTTGATGCCGCCCTGGAGGGCCACGACACCGAAGTGCATCCGCGGCTGTCCCGTCACGATGTCGAAGCCCACGGTCGCCAGCAGCAGGCCCAGCAGGGTCATCAGGATCGTCTTCGCCGGATCCCCGCCGCCCAGCCCGGCGAACGTCGCAAAGGCCAGCAGGAACACGGCGAAGTTCTCCGGGGGCCCAAACCGGAGCGCCAGGTCGGCCAGCGGCGGGGCGAAGAACGTGAACAGGACGATGGACACCAGCGCCCCGATGAACGACGACGTGAACGCGGCGGTCAGCGCGATGCCCGGTTTGCCCTGCTTGGCCAGCGGATAGCCGTCGAAGGTCGTGGCCACCGACCACGGCTCCCCCGGGATGTTGAACAGGATCGCGGTGATCGCGCCCCCGAAGATGGCGCCCCAGTACACCGACGCCAGCAGGATGATGGCTGAGGTCGGCTTGAGGGTAAAGGTGAGCGGCAGCAGCAGCGCGATGCCGTTGGTCCCCCCCAGGCCCGGGAGCACCCCGATGGCCGTGCCCAGGACCAAGCCGACCACTGCCACGCCCATGTTGACGGGGGTGAGCGCGACCCCCAGGCCGTAGAGCAGATCGCTGAAGACGGACACGCGCTATCTCCGGTAGAGGAGGTATTCCAGGATGACACCCTTGGGCAGCAGGAGGAGGAACCACCGCTCGAAGATGAGGAAGAGCCCCAGCGGGATCAGCACGCTGACCAGCACGATGGTGACCGGGCGGTGGCGTCCCACGAACAGCGTGTAGCCTGCCAGGTACAGGGCCCCGCCCAGGTAGAGCCCCAGGTAGTCGATGAGGGCCACCACGGCCACCATGGGCAGGAACGCAGCCACGAGGGGCTTCCAGGCGCCGGGTGGGAGGAAGGGCCGGTCGCCGCCCGGAGCCGCCTGCAGGCTCTTAAGCAGGATCAGGATCGCGTTGAATGCCAGCCCGATCGCCAGCACCGTCGGGAAGAACCCGGCTCCCGGGCCCGTCGGGGTCCAGGCGACCGGCAGGCGGACTGCTTCCCGCAAAAGCAGGATGGCGCTCGCGACGAGCGCGAGCGCCATCGCCTGCCCGGCCCTATGCATGGGGCATCCGGTGACGGGGCGGGATCACTCTTTGGGCACCAGCCCGCCCCTGACCATGAGGGTGCGCACCTGGGCGTCCTTCTGGTCCAGCCACCGCACGAACTCGGCGCCGGTCAAAAACGCCTTCGTGTAGGCTCCGCGCTCGATGAAGTCGGCCATCTCCCGGGTGTCCAGCACCTTCCGAAACACGTCCTGGTAGAACACCACAGCCTCACCCGGCATCTCCGGCGGCCCGAAGATCCCGCGCAGCATCATGTATTCCAGCGGGAACCCCAGTTCCTTCATCGTCGGGATCTCCCGCCACCTGGGGAAGGGCACGCGCTCACTGGCGAAGAACGCCAGCGGCCGCACCCGCCCCGCCTCCCAGTGCCCGACGGCCTCGATGGGGTTGTTCACCGTGAAGTCCACCTGCTTGCCGACCAGCGCGGCTGCCACGGCGCCTCCGCCTGGGAACGGGACATAGGTGAACTTCACGTCCCACGCCTGCTCGAGCATCACCATGATGATCTCGTCTTCCTGCTTGGATCCCGTGCCGGCCATCTTCAGGCTGCCGGGCGGCGCGGCCTTGGCCGCCCGCTGGAAGTCGGCGACGGTCCGCCAGGGCGAGTCGGCATGGACCCACAGGACGAAGTGGTCCAGCAGGAGTCGGGCGATCGGGGTCAGGTCCCGCCAGGAGAACCGGCCGCCGTCGCGCTTGCGGATGACCTGCGCGATGGGCGTGGCGAACAGGTTGTCCAGCGTGATGAGGATCGTGTGGGGATCCCCGGTCTTGTCGATCATCCACAGGAACGCCTGGGCCCCGGCGCCGGCCGGCCGGTTGACCGGGATCAGCGGCTGGGGCGAAAGGTGATACTGGGCCACCAGCGGCGCGATGAACCGCGCCTGCTGGTCGGCACCTCCCCCGGTGCCTGCGGGGACGGTCCACTCGACGGGGCGGCGGGGCGCCCAGGCCGGGCCGCCAGAGGCGGGCCCCACAAGAACCAGCGCCCCTACCAGTCCGAGGGCCAGTGCGAGACGAGCCGTGCGGAGTTCCAGCGTCATCTCCATCCCCTCCACTCAAGGTATTGGTGACGAAGTCGGTCATGAAGAGGGCAGCTCCCCGATCCCGTCGGATGGGGAGCCGTGGTGTCTGTGAGATTGCCCGGCACGCGCGAGATCACCCGAGGCCTCCGGCCAAGCCCCGGTGCGTTCCAAATCAGGCCGGCGGCTTGTCCTTCCCGAGTTCGCTGGCAAACGGAATGACGCCGGGGATCAGCCATTTGTTCCACATCTCGTCGACCTTGGCCTGGAAGTAGTCGATGTCGTCGTCGGTGAAGTGGGCGAAGCGTCCCTGCCGGAGCAGGTAGTCGCGCACCGGCAGGCGCTTGGTCCGACCCTCGGCGATGCCCTTGGACCGCCCGTAAAGCCTGAGGGTGTGGTTCTCCACCTCGTAGAGCGGCCAGATGCCGCAGTTGACGGCCAGTTCCCCCAGTTCGTGGGAGAGCATCGGGTCGTAGTCCCACCCCTTGGGGCAGGGGTCCAGGGAGTGGATGAAGGTGGGGCCGCCGATCGACAGCGCCTTGCGCACCCGGTTCATCATGTCCACGGCGTAGGAGGCGCAGACGGTGGCCACGTACCGGCACTCAGGGTGCCCCGCGGCCAGCATCCCCGCCACGTTCTTCTTCCACCGGGTGTGCAGGATGCGCTTCATCTTGCCCGGCGGGCTGAAGGTGGTGTGCGCGCCCCAGGGGGTGACCCCCGAGAGCTGGATGTCGGTGTTGGCGTAGGACTCGTTGTCGTAGAGCAGGATCAGGAAGTTGTAGTCGGTGTGGGTGAGCGCGGCCGAGATGGCCGACAGCCCCATGTCGGCACCGCCACCGTCGCCGCAGAAGGCGATGACGTTGATGGGCTCGCTGGGGATCTTGCCCTTGCGCATCAGCACCCGCAGCGCCGCTGCGGTGCCCAACCCGGCCGACCCGCTGCTGCCGAGCTGGGTGTGCATCCAGGGGACCACCCAGGAGGTGCTGTAGTACGTCGTGTTGGCGACGTACATGCACCCGGTGCTGCCCAGCACGATGGTGCGCGGCCCGGCGGCCTTGACCATGAGCTTCATGACCAGGGCCGACTCACACCCCTGGCACGTCCGGTGGCCGGAAGTGAAGTACTCCTCCAGCGGCACCTTCTTGACCCCTTTGAAGGGGTCGAGGACCGGAGTCGGATACGTCTCGATCGCGTCCGCCATTGCTGCCACCCCCGCTATTCGCGCAGCCCAATCCAGTAGGTGTCGGCCAGCCGCTCGCCGTTGGCGGCCCGGTAGACCATGTCGGTCATCTCGTGCACGTTGGGCACGGTGACCTCGCGCCCGCCGAGGCCGCAGATGAACCCCACCACTGGCGGCCGCCGCTCGGCGCCGTAGAGGGCGGTGCGCACCTCGTTGGCGACGACGCCGCTGAAGTAGGGCGACCCGAACGAGTAGTCCCGGTCGATCACGCCGACCGCCGCGAAGCGCCCCAGGACCTCCTGCAGGAGCTCGGTGGGAAACGGCCTAAACCACCGCAGGCGCACGAAGCCCACCTTCCGGCCCTCCCTTCGCATCTTGCGGATGGCCACCTTGACCGGCATCGACAGCGTCCCCATGCCCAGCAGGACCACGTCGGCGTCGTCGGTCTCGTACTCCTCGAAGAACGGGTTGCCGTAGCGCCGGCCGAAGATGCGCTCGAAGTCGGCATAGGCCTCGCGGATGACCTGCGGAGCGCGCCGGGCGGCCGCGTCGTTCTGCTTGCGGATCTCCATGACCCAGTCCTCATTGGCCTGGGGGGCCACCGTGATGGGGTTGTCGGGGTGCAGGGTGAGGTCCCCGCGGTTGTAGCGCGGCAGGAACTCGTTGACCCACTCCTGCGGCGGGATCTTCACCAGCGACTGCGAGTGGGTCAGGAAGGCCCCGTCGCATCCGATGGCGCACGGCAGGAAGACGCGGCGGTCCTCGGCGATGCGCCAGGCCAGCAGGGCGGTGTCCAGGGCCTCCTGCGCCGTGTCCACCCAGACCAGCAACCACCCCAGGTCCCGCACCGCCAGGGCATCGTTGTGCTCGACGCCGAAGGCGCCGGGATCGTCCAGGGCCCGGTTGCCCACCATGGCCACCATGGGGATCCGCAACGCCGGGGTGACGGTAAGGGCCTCGAAGGCGTACATCCACCCCACGCCGCTGGAACCCACGAAGACCCGCGCGCCCACCGCCGAGGCGTGCTTGACGATCTCGAACTGCGAGTGCTCGCTCTCGGCGACGATGTACTCGCAGTCCAGTTCGCCGTTGGCCACGAGTTTGGCCACGTACTGCATCACGGTGTCATAGGGACGGATGGGGTAGGCGGTGATCACATCCACGTCGGCCAGCTTGCAGGCGACCGCGATCGCCTCGCTGCCGCTGATCAGCGCCTCGGTTTCCCGCAGTGCGACTTCGGCTTCTCTGACCTGTGCCATCGTCACCCTCCTTGCACGCGCTGACTCGGACGCATCGGCTATCCTCCTGCGCTGGCCTCGGTGGTGTCCTCGCCGCCGACCTTCTCCTGACCGCCCTTCGCCATGCCCACCGCCGCCATGGCCTTGATCTGCTCCTGGTACTGCCCGCGATAGCGGAAGCCGTGCGACCGGTCGGGGCGGTGCTGAATCTTCTCGGCCACCCAGGCCTGGTATCCGGCCCGATCCGCCTTCCACATCTCCCACTGGCTGGCGTTGTCGGTGAACGCAGACTCGTTCACCATGGTGATGCAGTGATCGATGGGGCAGACCGCCTCACACACGCCGCAGCCGCAGCAGGCCTCCATGTTGGCGTCGTAGAGCCCGTCGGGTGTGACGTCGAAACAGGAGTCCGGGCACTGCAGCCAGCACAGCGTGCACTTGATGCACTTGTCGAAGTCGACCACCGGCCGCATGGTGCGGGTGCTGAACTTCTTGAAGTAGGGGTTGCGCGCCGGCCGGTAGCCTCCGACCTGCCCGGTGACGGGGTCGGCGATCCCGTTGCCCATGGCAATGCTGCGGATCGTGACGCCCTCGGCCATCTCCTTCCATCCGGGCAGGACGAACGCGTAGGGGGTGTCGGTGACCCCGACCCCCGCTGGCACCTCGGTGACCTCCACCCGCTCATACGCCTTGCGGGATGAGAGCATCTTCAGTTCGTCGTTCCACTCCTCCAGGATGGCCTGCTCGACCGCCTTGAGCCCCACCATCTCGGGGACCAGCCTGGCGATGGTACCCAGCAGCCGCACATCGGTGTGGTCGTCCTTGTAGACCCACAGGCCGGAGAAGCTGGGGATCGCGCGCAGGACCGCCAGGTGGTAGGGGGCGTCCTTGGCGTGGATCATCTGGAGCAGGTCGTCGAACCCCAGCATGGAGGTCACGATCAGGTAGCCACCGGGATTGAGGAGCCGGTTGATGGGCTGCAGGCCGTACCAGGCCCACGACTCCACGCCCTTGCACAGCGTGTCGTCCACCGCGATGGTGACGTCCACGTGCTTGGGCTCGTACTGGGCCATGCTCTCCTCGAGGGTCTCCTCGTCGGGGGCGATGATGGCGAAGTTCTTGGCCGGGATGCCGTTGCGCTCCGGCGAGTCGCCGTACCGCCCGAAGGAGATGCCGGTCTTGCCCTCCTTGGAGGCCGCCAGGACCAGTCCGCGGCTGATGTGCTTGGCCAGGGTCTTCTGGAAGATCCCGCGGTAGACGATTTCCACCGCGTAGCTGCGCCTCATCCTCGACTCCCCCTCACCCTCGTCCGCGTGCCGCACCGCCCGGTCACCGTCGCGGGGCCCCGGCGCCCACGGGCTGGCGCTCGGACAGCAACATCTCCTCGATCTGCTCCAGGTGGTTGAGCATGGCCTGCCCGGCGGCCTCGGCGTCGCGGCGGCGGATCGCTTCCAGGATCTGCCGGTGCCCGCGCAACGAGCGCTGCGGCCGGCCGCGCCCCTGCAGCGACCGCTCGCGGCCCTCGCGCAGCAGGTCCATCAGGACGTCGATGACCCGCAGGACCACCTGGTTGCGCGACGCCCGGGCGATCAGGTCATGGAAGGCGCTGTCCTCTTCGATGGCCAGGCCGCCGGCCTCGACCTTGGCCGCCTGCCGGGCCAGAATGGCCTCCAGCGCCTGGATCTCCTCGGGGGTGGCGTGGCGGGCAGCCTCGCGGGCAATCGCCGGCTCGATCATCTTGCGCACGGCGAGCAGGTCGGCGAGCAGGTCGCGCCGGGCCAGCAGGGCCGAGGCCAGCGGCGCCACCAGGTTGTCGGTGGAGAGTTCCCGGACCACGGTCCCCTCGCCCTGCCGCGGCTCGAGGAGCCCGGCGACCTCGAGGGTGCGGATGGCGTCCCGGACCGACGTGCGGCTGACACCCAGCGCCGCAGCCAGCTGGCGCTCGGGCGGCAGTTTGTCCCCGGGCTTGAGGCGGCCGTCGGCGATCAGGCGGCGGATGCGCGAGGCGACCTCCTCGTGGACCTTCGTCCGGCGGACGGGTTCCAGGGAATCCTTCAAGCGGTCAACCCGGGGTTCTTGACCCATACGCTGAAGATTGGTCCAATGGTCCAACATCTGCCCGCAAGAGAAGTATGATGCCCGGGGGAGGGCGTGTCAAGTGACCCCGGCGCTCACACGCCTTTAGGCAGAGGGGGCGGGTAACTGGAGAGGAATGCGCTGAGGTTGGATGCTCACGCTGGACGCCTTGCCGCTCAGGACCCGGTGAATGTTCTGCTGGATACTTCGGCGGCCTGCAACCGGTGAACGGTCGCCGAGGGGTCATATTACCCAGGCTGAGTTTCCCCAGCCTGGGGGGTCATATTCAATACATTCGGTGGCGACCCTACCGCCCGACCATCCTCCCTCCCGACGGCCCCCGTGTTGCTGGCACGCGATCCCGCGGCAGACCGTAGGCACAGCAGGCGGCGACCAGGCCGCCGACGCCCAGCGCCCCAAACGCCCAGCCCCAGGTGGTCGCCACCACTCCCGGGGGATTCGTGGCGTCGAGGATGGCCCCGAAGACGAGCGGTGCCGCGGCGCCGGCACCGAAGCCCAGGATTGACCGCACCGCCAGCGCCGCGCCCAGGTAGGCGGGGCGCACCGCCTCGGTCAGCGCCACCGAGAGCACAGGCGAGTCACCCAGCGCCGCAAATCCGTACAGCGCGCCGACGAGGGCCAGGACGGCCAGCGGCGCGGCGACCAGCCACCCAAAGACCAGTGAGCAGCCGGCGCTGGCGGCGGCCAGCGCCAGCAGCACGGTGCGCCGTCCCAGGCGGTCGGAGAGGTGCCCCATCGACGACGAAGCCAGCAGGCCCATGACATGGAATGCCGACGCCAGATACGCGCCCACCTCGGCGGACCTGACGGCCGCCGCCCCTGCACGGGCCAGGCTGGCTGCGACAAACGCCGGCGCCCAGGCCCACATGCCCAGCAACTCCCACGAATGGAAGACGTAGCCGGCCGTCAGGCGGACGGCCTGCGGGTTGCGGAAGACCTCGGTCTGGACGCGCAACGTTGCATGCCGCGGGTGTACCACGTTGGGCGTCGAGCGCAGCGCCAGCCACGCGACCACCAGTCCCAGTACAGGCCCGGTGGCTGCTGCCATGAATGCGAGGGGGTAGCCCCCGCGGGGCAGCATGGCCCCGGTGAGGAGCAGCGACGCGGCGTGGCTCAGCGAGGAACTGGCGATCAACCAGCCCATGGCGCTGCCGCGGGTCTTGGGGGGAAAGCGGTCCGCGATAAGCATGATGGCTGTCGTGTACGTCCCGCCCTGGGCCACTGCCGCCAGCGTCAGCAGCACGAGACCGGAGGCATAGGACCGCGCCAGGGACGCGAAGGCCAGTGCTGTGGCCGCGCTGGCCACCGCCGAGGACAGGTAGACGCGGCGAGCGCCGACCCGGTCGGCCAGCCACGAGAAGGCCAGCAGTGAAACGGCGTAGCCGACCTGAAACCCGGTGGAGACCGACCCCGCCTGCGTGCCGGACATATCCCACGCGACCCTGAGCACCGGCAGAGACGCTGCGTAGGTCATGAAGATCAGGGTCGTGAAGAAGCGCGCGCTGCACAGCCCCAGCAGCCACAGGTCAGGCCGGTCTTGGGAGTTCACGGCATGCGCCTGGGCCATCCGCCGCACTCAACCGCACACACCTGCCACTCGCCTGGAACCCCCTTGAGGGCGTGCCGGCCTCGCTCTTGGAACAGGATCCCCGAACCGGCCACCAGATCCCTGACCGTGCTGGAGGCCAGGACCTCCCCCGCGCCCGCCAGCGCCGCGACCCGGGCGCCAATGTGCACGGCGATGCCACCGATGGTGGAGCCCATGACCTCCACTTCTCCGGTGTGCAGGCCCGCTCTGATCTCGATGCCGAGCCCGCGCGCCGCGTCGCGGATAGCGCAGGCGCATCGGATCGCTCTGGCCGGTCCGTCAAAGGAGGCAAGGAAGCTGTCGCCGGCCGTATCGATTTCCCGCCCCCGATACCGCCGGAGTTCAGCGCGCACCACAGCCCGATAGCGTTCGAGGAGATCCCGCCAGCGGCGATCTCCCATCTCCGAGGCCCGCTCGGTGGATCCCACGATGTCGGTGAACAGGACGGTGGCCAGGATCCGGTCGGGCTCGGGAGCCGGTGTTGCCCAGGTGAGGAACTCCTCGATTTCGGTCAGGATGGCGTCCTGATCGCCGACAAACGGGAGGTGGTCCTCGCCGGGCACCTCCACGAGCCTGGCCCCGGGAACGCGCTGGGCCATGTACCGGCTCGCCTCGACGGGCAGTGTCACGTCGCCCGTCCGGTGGATCACCAGCGTCGGCACCCGGATGGTCGGGAGCACGTGCCTGATGTCGATCTGGTAGTTCATCCGCGTCAGCGCCACCACGGCACCCGGGCTCGCGCTCCGGGTCAGGTAGGTTGCCCACCACTGCCTGAAGCGCTGGTCGCCCGCCAGACTCGGCGCGCGGAGGTCAAGCAGGACCGGTTCTCCCCATCGCTCGCGGATCTCCCGCACGAGGGCATCCAGGTGTTCCTGCGTGGCGCCCCACGGGTAGTCCGGTGCCCAGGCACGGCGCGCATACGACCCGTACATGACCAGCGCCAGGGTTCTCTCGGGGTGCGTGGCCGCAAACAGCGCACACATCGGCCCCCCCCTCCGAGATGCCCAGCAAGGCAGCCCGCGGCGAGCCCACAGCATCCATGACCGCCCGGACGTCGTCCATGCGCTGCTCGAGCGTAGGGAGTTGAGAGTCCGGAACCCGGTCCGAGAGCCCGGTCCCCCGTTTGTCAAACAGAATGAGGCGAGAGAACGATGCCAGGCGGGAGAGGAACCGGGCGAAGGACGGCTCTTCCCAGTAGTAGTCCAGGTGGGACACCCAGCCCATCACAAAGACGAGGTCGATCGGGCCGCGCCCGACCACCTGATAGGCGATGTTGACATCGCCGCTGCGAGCGTACCGAGTCTCCGGCTGCATGCGAACTGACCCCGTCGCCCTGCCGCCTGCGCCTAGCGGCGCCCGACCAGCAGCGGCAGGATCTCCATCCCCCGCAGGTGCCCGAGCGCCCCGCGAGCCGCGGCGGACTCCGTGAACCGGCCTGCGCCATCGGGCGCGGTCCCGGCGCCGCTGACCAGCAGCGGCACCGGGTCGGCCGAGTGGCCGCGCAGTTCGCAAGGCGTCGCATGGTCGGCGGTCACCGCCACGACCGCCTCGTCCAGGGCGAGCCCGGGCAGCAACGTGCCGAAGAAGTGTGCGTCGATCTCCTCGATCACGCGGCGCTTGGCGGGGCAGTCGCCGTCGTGGCCGGGCTCGTCCGGGCCCTTGAGGTGCAGGTATAGCCCGTCGAACTGTGGCAGGACCTCCAGGGCGCGGCGCGCCCAGGCCTGGTAGACCTCGCTGCGGCCCGCGGCGGCTCGGTGGGGCACTTCCACAATACCCATCCCCAGGTACCGCGCGATGCCGCGCTCGACCGGCATTTCGACGAAGCAGCCGAGCCGGACGCCGAAGCGTTCGCGCATCGGCGGGACCGAGGGGAGGTGGTCGCCGCCGTCGCGCACCAGGATCAGGTTCCCGGGCGGCTTGCCCTCGGCCCGGCGGCGGACGTTCACCGGATGGGCGTCCATGATGGCGCGGCTCTTCCAGGTGAACTCGTTGACCAGCGCCGCGGCGGTGCGCGCCTCTGCCGAATCGTCGAGGGGCACGCACTCGGCTACCTCGTCCTTGAAGGTCGCCAGCGCGACGCCCAGCCCCCCGACCCGTCCGTAGGCGGGGTCGGTGTTGGAGATCTTGGCGCTGAGGCGTCCTTCGAGGGGGTGGAAGACGACCGCGCAACGGTGCCCGATCGAGGCCGCCACGACCACCGTGGCCGGCGCGCTCTCCAGGCGGATCTGGGCGGTGACCGCCTCCGCCAGCGCATGGGCCTCTTCCGAGGTCAGGTTGCGGCCCACCCGGCGGTCCAGGATCCGCCTCCCCTCGCCGCCGGTCGCGAAGTTGCCGCGCAGGGCTAGGTCGCCGTCGCCGAAGGCGAGGTCGGCGCCCAGCGCCTCCAGCGGTCCCCTCCCGGCGTGGTAGACCATCGGGTCATACCCCAGGATGGCCGTCACCGCCACGTCCGACTCGGGTGCGATCCCCTCGCCGACGGTCGTGACCAGCCCCTGCTGCCCGGCGGCCGCCAGGCGGTCCAGGTGGGGGGTCGCGGCCGCCTCCAGCGGCGTACGGCCGCCGAGGGCCGCGATCGGCCGGTCGCCGGCGCCATCCAGGATCACGTAGAGGATCTTGGTGCGACTCACCTGGCCTCCCCACGAGCCGCCCGGATAGCAGGCGCGGGGCTCATCGCGCCAGCGCCGCCACCAGGTCCGGACTCAGTGTGCCCGCGTAGACCTCCTCGGCCGGCCCGGTCATCCGGATCCCCCAGTTCTCGGCCACCGCCAGCATCAGGTCTCCGCCCGGCGCCGAGACGGTCACCTGGCGGTCGGTGAGACCCTGGCGCACGGCGGCCGCCGCCACGGCGCTGGCGCTCGTCCCCGAGGCCATGGTCTCGCCGGCCCCGCGCTCCCAGATGAGGATCCGGACGCGGTCGCGGGAGACGACCTGCGCGAACTGCACGTTGGTCCTCCTGGGGAACAGGGGATGCGTCTCCAGCAGCGGCCCCAGCCGATGGAGGTCCACCAGCGCCAGGTCGGGCACGAAGGCCACGCAGTGGGGGTTGCCCACCGACACCGCCGTGATGGCCAGGGGCCGGCCCGCCACGTCGATCACCTCGTCCACGACGTCGCGGGGCGGCCCGGCCACCGGGATGTCGGGACTCCAGAACGTCGCGCGGCCGATATCCACGGTCATCCGATCCACACGGCCGCCGGCGAGGTGCAGCGTGATGCCCGCCGGGCCGCCCGGAGTCTCCACGGTGAAGGTGGTCTGCGTGGCGTACCCGTGCTCATAGAGGAATTTCGCGAAGATGCGCAGCCCGTTCCCGCTCTTCTCCGCCTCGCTGCCGTCGGGATTGTAGATGCGCAGCCCGAAGTCGGCCCGGGCCGCCGGCGCCAGCGCCAGGATTCCGTCGGAGCCGACGCCCACGTGGCGGTCGCAGAGGCGGCGGATCGCCTGCGGGGTCAGGGCGAAGTCCAGCGCCGCCGGGTCCAGCACGATGTAGTCGTTGCCCAGCGCGTGGGACTTGACGAACCAGTTCCGGCCGGAGGGCGGGGTCATCCTCCGCGGTGCTCCGGCAGGGCTGACGTGGCCCGCATCCTCCCCGGCATCCGGCCCGCCCGCCGCAGCGCACCCTCGATCAGGCGCTCGACGAGCGCCGGGAAGTCGATCCCTGCAGCGGCGGCCGCTTTGGGGAACAGGCTGCCCTCGGTCAGGCCCGGAATGGTGTTCACCTCCAGCACGACGACATCGGTCTCCCGCACGAACAGGTCCACCCGCGCGAAATCCGCGCAGCCGAGGGCACGGTAGGCCCGCAGCGCCACCGACTGCGCCCGCCACACCGCCGCCTCGGGCAGCCGCGCCGGGCAGATCTCCTCTGCCGCGCCCGGAGTATACTTGGCCTCGTAGTCGAAAAACTCCCGCCTGGGGATGATCTCCACCAGCGGGAGCGCGACCGGCTCGTCCCGTTCGGGATCGTCGAGGACCGCGCAGGTGGCCTCGGTCCCGGTCAGGTACTCCTCCACGAGGACCGCATCGCCGCACCCGAAGGCCGCATCCAGCGCCGGGCCCAATCGCTCCGCCTGGCGGACGATGCTCACCCCGATGCTGCTGCCCAGCGCATTGGGCTTGACCACGCAGGGGAAGCCCAGGGTCTGCTGGACCTCGGCCGCGAGCCGCGCCTCGCGCGCGGGCCGCTCGGCGCGTCCGAGCGCCAGGTAGCCGGGGGTCGGGATGCCGTTGAAGCCCAAGAGCTGGCGCGACCGGCGCTTGTCCATGGCGAGCGCGCTGGCCAGCACGCCCGAGCCCGTGTAGGGGATCCCGGCGAACTCCAGCATCCCCTGCATCGTCCCGTCTTCGCCGTAGGGACCGTGGAGCGCGATGAACGCCACGTCGAGGTCCGCCGGCGGGAACCAGGGGCCGCGCGCGGGGATCTCCAGGGGCACCGGATCGAACCGGCCGGGGTCCATTGCGGCCAGCACCCGCCGGCCCGACGCCAGGGAAACCTCGCGTTCCTGCGACGGGCCGCCCATGAGCACGCCCACCCGCAGCCGGCTCATGCCGGGACCTCCTTCACCGGAGCCTCCGTCGGGCCCCGTCGGAGCCGCCAGGCCGCGATGCGCTCGTGGAGCAGGGCTGCGGCGCCTTCGCTGAGCACGCTGGCAAAGGGGATGACCCGGCAGTCTTTCGGGATCAGGTCGCGGATGCGGTCCAGCACCCGCGGGGCAGCCAGCACGACGTCGGTCTCGCGGAGAATCCGGACTAGGCCATCGGGCTCCGCCAGGGTTGCCCTCTGCAGCCGCGGGGTCCGCAGCCCGACCGCCGCCAGCGACCGGGCCTTGCTGGTGACGCCCTCGCGCGTGGCGCAGACGAGGGCGACCCGGATGGTGCGGGGCAGACGCGCCACCTCATCCAGGGTGCGGAAATCAGGGAGCGCCATCAGGCCCACGACCTCGGTGCTGCGGACGCGGCTGCGCACGTCCTCGACGTGGAAGAAGGTCGTCGCCACTAGGTCCACCTCGGCGAGACGGCGGGAGATGTCCTCCAGGAGCACCGGCACCACCGGCACCTCCACGGCCTCGCGCACCAGCCGGGAGAAGTAGGCCAGGTCGACGGGGTTGCACTCCACGAACCCGACGCGGGGGCGCGGTGCGGTGCGCCGCGCCCCCGCCCTCACGGTGATGGCGGCCAGCAGGTCGTCGAGGCGAACCCCGGCGGCGGTGGCCGCCGCCAGCAGCCGATCGATCTGCGTGGCCAGCAGGCGCGAGGCGTGCGGCGACGGCGGCCTCCAGACCACATGGGTGCCGCGACCGGGCGCGGCGTCCAGCACGCCTTCCGCCTCCAGGTCGGCGTAGGCACGGGCGACGGTATTCCGGTTGACCCGCAGGAAGCCGGCCAGGGTGCGCACGGGCGGAAGCCGGGTACCGGATGCGAGGTGCCCCGTCAGGATCTGGTGGCGGATCTGCGCCTTGAGCTGGTCGGTCAGCGGAATTGAGCCGCGGCGGTGGAGGGAGAGACGCACGGATCTTGTCCTAATATGATTAGGACAAGTATGCCCCGGCCCTGCCGTCCTGTCAACGGCGCCGGCTCATGCCACCCGAGAGGCCCCGCGCTTGGGGCACAGAATCGTTTCTTCGAGTCAGCGCCGTCAGGCGGGCGGAGGGGACCGATGAGGATCGTAGAGATCGCGGTCTTCGGCTACGACCTGCACTACGTCCACGGCGACTACGTGATGTCCGGGGGACGCACCGTGCGCGCGCTGCCCTCCACCGTGACCAGGGTGACGACCGACGAGGGGGTCGTCGGGTGGGGGGAGACGTGTCCGCTGGGGCAGACCTACCTGCCGGCCTTCGCCGGGGGCGCCCGGGCGGCCCTGCGCGAACTGGCGCCGGCGCTGGTGGGCGCCGACCCCTGCAACCTGGCCGAGGTGCACCGGCGGCTCGACGGCGCCCTGGCTGGCTTCGGCTACGCGAAGAGCCCGCTGGAGATCGCCTGCTGGGACATCTTCGGCCGGGCGAGCGGCCAGCCGCTCTACACGCTGCTGGGCGGGCAGCGGCAGGCGCGCTACCCGCTCTACGTGGCGGTGCCTCTGGGCAGCGCCGAGGCGATGGTGGCGTACGTGCGCGCGCGGCAGGCCGAGGGCATCCACCGCTTCCAGTTGAAGGTCGGCGCCGATCCGCGCGACGATGCCGAGCGCGTCCGACGGGTGGTGGAGGCCACGGGCGACGACGACCTCGTCATCGCGGACGCCAACGGCGGATGGCGCCTGCAGGATGCGGTGGTCGCCGCACGCCTGCTGGAGCCGCTGCCCCGCGTGTTCCTGGAGCAGCCGTGTCCGACGCTGGAGGAGTGCGCTGCGGTCAGGAGGGTGACGACGCTGCCGATGGTCTACGACGAGGTCGTCACCGACGTCCCCTCGCTGCTGGCCGCCGTCCAGGTCGGCGGGGCCAGCGCGGTCAACCTCAAGATCAGCCGGGTCGGCGGGCTGAGCCGGGCCCGGGTGCTGTGCGACCTCGCTCAGGCGCTGGGCCTGTCGGTGACGATCGAGGACACCTGGGGCGGGGACGTCACCACGGCGGCGGTCAGCCACCTGGCGGCCACGGTGGCGCCCGAGGCCCTCTTCACCGTCTCCTTCATGAACGACTGGACGGCAGAGCACATCGCCGGCCACCAGCCGCGCTCCCACCAGGGCGTCGGCGGGCCGAACCCGGGGCCGGGGCTGGGCATCGAGGTGGACGTCGAGGCCCTCGGGCCGCCGCTGTTCACCTGTCGGTAGGGGAAGAGGGAGCCGGTCCGGTGCCAGCGAATCCGGCGTCTCGAGGAGTCAGGGATGCATCCTCCTGCCTACTGGCGGGGCGAGATCAGAGCGGGCCGCTGGCGAAATCCGACCGCCGGGCTGGCGCCCGGCTACCTCCAGGCCAATCTGGTGGTCGTCCCGCAGGCTGCGGCGGCGGCGTTCCGTCTGTTCTGTGCACGCAACCCCAAACCGTGCCCGCTGCTGGAGGTCACCGCGCCCGGTGACCCGGAGCCGCGCGCCACCGCCCCCGGTGCCGACCTGCGCACCGACGTCCCCCGCTATCGGATCTACTGCGACGGAGAGTTGGTCGAGGAGCGCGACGACCTCACTGACCTCTGGCGGCCGGACCTCGTCGCGTTCCTGCTGGGCTGCTCGTTCACCTTCGAGGACGCGCTGCAGCGCGCGGGCCTGCCGATCCGTCACCTCGAGTGCGGCTGCAACGTGCCGATGTACGTCACCAACCGACCGTGCCATCCGGTCGGGCCGTTTGCCGGACCGCTGGTGGTCAGCATGCGGCCGTTTGCCGCCGAGGACGTCCCACGGGTGGTGGAGATCACTGGCCGCTATCCGCTCGCGCACGGGGCCCCGGTGCACGTCGGCGACCCCGGGGCGCTGGGCATCGAGGACCTCAACAGCCCGGACTACGGGGATCCGGTGCCGGTGGCCCCCGGGGAGGTGCCGGTGTTCTGGGCGTGCGGCGTGACCCCCCAGGCGGTGGCCCGGGCGGCCCGGCTCCCGGTGATGCTCACCCACGCGCCGGGGCACATGTTCATCACCGATGTGGATGCCAAGGAGGCGCATGTCTTCGAGACCACCCCTGCCAGGGGATCGGGGAGGGAGCCATGATGACACGGATCTCTCGACGCAGGTTCCTGCAATACTCGGGCGCCGGAGTGGGGGCGCTGGTCCTGGGAGACCGGCTGGCGGGAATGCTGGCGGCCCAGGAACCGACGGTGGCTGTCGGCGCGGTCTACCCGCTCACCGGCGCGCTGGCACGCATCGGCGCGGCGATTCGCAACGGCATCGAACTGGCGGCCGAGATCGTGAACACCCCGCACCCGGACCTGACGCTGCCGCTGGCGGCCGCCTCGGGACTGCCCAGGCTGGGCAACCGGAAGATCCGCCTCATCTGGGGCGACTCGCGCGGCGACCCGGCCACCGGGCGCGCCGAGGCCGAGCGGCTCATCGAGCGGGAGCGCGTGGTGGCGCTGATCGGCTCCTACCAGAGCGCGGTGACGGCCACCGCGAGCCTGGCGGCCGAGGCGAAGGGCATTCCCTTCCTCAACCCCGAATCGTCGTCGCCCCGGCTCACCGAGCGGGGCTTCAAGTGGTTCTTCCGCACGGGTCCCCACGACACTACCTTCACCAAACTGTTCTTCGACCTGATGGAGGACTTGAAGCGGCGCGGGCACCGGATCACCCGGGTGGCCGTCCTGGCCGAGGATACCGAGTTCGGGGCCACCGCCGCCGGTGTGGCGGAGGGGTTTGCCCGGGTCTACCGGTACGACCTCGTCGGCAAGGAACTGTACACCTCGCCCCCGGCCAGCCTGACCGCCGAGTTCCTGCGGCTGCGCGCCCAGAACCCGGACGTGATCATCGGCGCCAACTATCTGGTGGACGCCATCCAGATCGTCCGGACGCTGAAGGAGATGCGCTGGTTCCCCCAGGGCTTCATGGTCCACGCCGGCTTCACCACCGTGCCCGACTTCCTCCAGGCCGCCGGCAGGGACGGGTGGTACTTCCTGGCCCGCGCGCCGTGGGCGCTGGGCATCGGGCGGCGCAAGCCGCTGGTGGCCCGCGTCAACGACCTCTACAGGCGGAAGTACGGCTCGGACATGGACGAGGTCGTCGCGCGTGCCTTCACCGGCATGCTGTGCCTGGCGGATGCCATCAACCGCGCCGGCGGGACCGCGCCGGCCGCGATCCAGAAGGCCCTCCAGGAAACCAGCATTCCGGGCGCGCAGCTCATCATGCCGTGGGAGGGCATCGAGTTCGACGGCCGGGGCCAGAACAAGCACGCCGCCGGGCTCATGGTCCAGATCCTGGACGGCGACTACAAGGTGGTGTGGCCGTTCGAGATCGCCGAGGCTCCGATCGTCTGGCCGGCCCCCCCGTGGGACCGGCGCTAGACCACCCCGGGGGGACCCGCCGGGCGGGTGCCCCCGGGCCCCGGGTCAGGTAGGGCCCATCCGGTGGACCTCTTCTTCCACGCGGCGGTCAATGGGGTGGTCCTGGGGCTCGTCTACGCCCTGGTGGCGCTGGGCCTGTCCTTCATCTGGGGCGTCATGGACGTGGTGAACTTGGCCCACGCCGAGTACCTGATGCTGGCGCTGTACGCCACCTACTGGCTGTGGGCGCTGGGCCGCGTGGATCCCGCCCTGGCGGTGCCGGTGGTGGTCCCGCTGTTCTTCCTCCTCGGGTGGCTCACCTACCGCCTGCTGGTCCGCCATCTCCTGCGGGCGCCGCTCGCCACGCAGATCTTCGCGACGTTCGGCCTCCTCTTCTTCCTCAGGTACTCGGCCTTTGCGGCGTTCGGCCCCAACGTGCGCGGGGCGCTGGAGGTCGCCGCGCCTGCCAGCCTCAGCCTGCTCGGCGTCCCGATCGCGGCGCCGAAACTGGTCGCCGCCGTCGTCTCGCTGGCCGCGTTTGGCGCCCTGGCGCTGTTCCTGCGCCGCACGAAGACCGGCCGGGCCCTGCAGGCGGTCGCCCAGAACCGCGACGTGGCCCTCGCGCTGGGCATCCCGGCGGACCGCATGTACGCGCTGGCGTGGGGGATTGGCATCGCCAGCGTGGCGCTGGCCGGCGTGCTGCTCTTCCCCTTCTACCAGGTGTCGCCCACGATCGGCGATGCGTTCCTGCTCATCGCCTTTGCCAGCGTCGTGCTGGGTGGGTTCGGCCGGGTGGATGGAGCGCTGGTCGGCGGAATCTGCATCGGGCTGGTGGAGAATGTGCTGGGCACCCTCCTGCTGCCCACGTTCAAGCTGCTGTTCGTGTTCGCCGTCTTCGTGCTGATCCTGCTGGTCCGGCCCGAAGGCCTGGTGGGCGAGCCACAGTAACCGGGCACTGACAGGGCGGCGGTGACGGACCGGCGGTGACGGACCGGCGGTGACTCGCACGACGCGGTTCCTCCTGGGCGCCGGCGTCCTCTGTGCGCTCCTCCCCCTGGCGGTGAGGGATTCGTTCCTCCATAACGCGCTCATCCTGGCCTTCCTGTTCGGGACGACCGCGCAGGCGTGGAACCTCATCGGCGGGTATGCAGGCCAGATCTCCTTCGGGCACGCCGTCTTCTTCGGGCTGGGGGCGTACGCCGCGGCCGTCCTGCTGGGACGGTACGCGGTCAGCCCGTGGCTGGGCATGTGGGCAGGCGCCGCCGTCGCCGTAGTGATCTCGCTGGCGATCGGCTTCCCCACGTTCCGGCTGCGGCGCCACTTCTTTGCGCTGGCCACCCTGGCCCTCGCGGAGATCGTCCGCATCCTGTTCTTGAACTGGCCGTATGTGGGCGCCGCCGTGGGCTTCTACCTGCCGCTGGAATACCGCAACCGCCCGGCCTACCTGATGTGGGACGCCAAGCCGCCCTACTACCTCACCGCGCTGGCACTCTTCCTCCTGGCCACGCTGGTGGTCTGGATCGTCGACCGGCACCGCGCCGGCGTCTACCTTCGCGCCATCAACCAGGACGAGGACGCATCCGAGATGCTCGGCCTCCCCACCCGGCGGTACAAACTCTATGCCATGGGGCTCTCGGCCGCGCTGACGGCGCTGGCGGGCACCGTGTACGCCCTCTACGTCCTCTACATCGACCCCTATAACGTCCTGGCCGGCCGCATCTCGCTGCTGGCGGTGGTCATCGCCCTGATCGGCGGGCGGGCCACCGTCGCCGGGCCCGTGCTGGGAGCGCTCTTCATCGTGCTCCTCAGCGAGTACACGCGGTCATGGCTGGGCGGGCTGGGCGCCGGCGCCGACTTCATCCTGTTCGGGGCGCTGGTCATGCTCGTCTCGATCCGGGAACCGGGCGGGCTGGTGGGGCTGCTCACCAGGAGGCCTGCGGCGGCTGTGCCGGCGGCCGAAGGGGCGGGGGGGAATCCTGCGGGTCCGGGTGCAGGGCCCGTGCGCGCGGCGCCGGCATCCGCCGGAGACGCGGTGCTGCGGGTCGAGGGGCTCTCGAAGCGCTTCGGCGGGGTGCAGGCCGTCCGCCGCGCCGCCCTGACGGTGCGGCGCGGCGAGATCTGCGGCCTCATCGGCCCCAACGGCGCCGGCAAGACCACGCTCTTCGAGTGCATCACCGGGTTCGTCCGCCCCGACGCCGGGACGATCCGGGTCGACGGTCGGGCGGTGGTCGGCCTGCCCCCGCACCGCATCGCCTGGGCGGACCTGTCGCGGACCTTCCAGGCAGTGCGCCTCTTCGGGGACCTGACGGCCTGGGAGAACCTCATGTGTGCGCAGGAGCACCGGCGCGAAGGCCTGTGGGAGGCCACGGTCCGTGGGCATCCGGCCCCGGCCGTCATGCGGGGCCGGAGGCTCCTGGAATCCCTGGGCCTGTGGGAGCTCCGCGACCTCCCGTCCGCTGCCCTCTCCTACGGCCAGCAGAAGTTGCTGTCCCTGGCCATGGCCGTGCTGCGCCGGCCGGCCCTGGTGCTCCTCGACGAGCCGGCGGCGGGCGTCAACCCGGTGCTGGTCGGGGAGATCGCCCGGCACATCAGGCGCCTCAACGCCGAGGGCATCACGTTCCTGATCATCGAGCACAACATGGAGTTCATCATGGCGCTGGCGCACCGCATCATCTTCATGGCCGGTGGGGAGATCGTCGCCGAAGGGACGCCCGAGGCGATCCAGCGCAACGACGTGGTGCGGGAGCTGTACTACGGGCGATGAGCGGTAACCCCACACCCACCACGTCGCCTGCCGGGCGTGCGGACGGCGTCCTGCTGGAACTCGCCGACGTCCACGCCGGCTACGACCGCCGGGAGGTGATCCGCGGGGTCAGCCTGCACGTGCGCGCGGCGGAGATCGTCGCCATGATCGGCCCCAACGGCGCCGGCAAGTCCACGCTGCTCAAGACGGTCTTCGGCTTCCTCGTCCCATCGGCCGGCGAGATCCGCTTTGCCGGCGAGCCTATTGGGGGGCGCACGCCGCCCGAGGTGCTCCGTCGCGGCATCTGCTACGTGATGCAGGGCTACAGCATCCTGCCCAACCTCACGGTGGAGGAGAACCTGGAGTTGGGCGCCTACATCCGCAGCGACCGCCGCGTGCGGGAGGACGTGGCGCGGGTGCTGGACCTCTTCCCGGTCCTCCGGGAGCGACGCCGGCAGCGGGCGCGCGTGCTCTCCGGCGGCGAGCGGCGGATGCTGGAGTTGGCCCGCGTCCTGCTGCTGGCCCCCCGGCTGGTGCTTCTCGATGAACCGACCATCGGCCTGGCGCCCCGGGTCATCGACGAGGTGTACGGGATCGTGCACGACCTGCGCGCCCGCGGCATCGCGCTATTTATCGTCGAGCAGAACGCCCGAACCGCCCTGCGCCACGCCGACCGCGCCTACGTGCTGGAGCAGGGGCGCGTGCGGTTCGAGGGCAGCGGGGAGGAAATCCTGCACCACCCGGAGGTCCAGCAGGCCTACCTGGGCCTGCAGCGGTAGCCCGGGCGACGGCCCGCCGTCTGCCTCGGGCAACAGACGCGCGGGCCGAGCGAGCGGCGCATCCCTCAGCCGGCCACCTCGGCCAGCCCGTCCTGGATCACGGCCTTGCCCGCGGGATTGCGCGTCTCAAACCCGTAGACGCTGCGGCCCTCGTGCTCCCCGGCTGGCCAGAGGTAGGTGGTGATCGTCTGGCCCGGGAGTACCGGCCGGGCGAAGCGCACCGCGAGGCGCACCAGCCGGGAGGGGTCGTTCTGGCAGGCGTGTTCGATGAGGACGCGGCCGACGAACGCCATGGTGCACATGCCGTGGACGATGATGCCCGGCAGGCCCACCGACCGGGCGACGTCGGGGTCCAGGTGAATCGGGTTCCGGTCGCCGGACGCCTCGGCATACCGGTAGGTCTGGTCTCCATCGAGCGTCTGAGAAACAGCCACGATGCGCCCGGCGGCCTCCGCCTGGGCCTTGGCCTCGGGCGGTATCCGGTGATCGGGCGCCATCTCGCCGGCGGCCTGGCCCCTGAACCTGCGGCGGAAGACGAGCGTGACGTAGGTCTCGTTGAGCAGGTCGCCGTGGACATCGCGCGTCCGCGTCTTGATCACCACCGTCGTCCCGAAGACCCCGGGGTGGACGCCGACCGGCGCCGCCTGTGTGCGCAGCACCATCCCGGGCACAATGGGCCGGTAGATGCGCACGTCCTGACCGCCGTGGAGCCCCCACCGGCGGTCCTCCCGGGCAATCAGCCGATCCACAACCCGGTCGATGTGCTCGCCGATGGGCACGCCGGCGAACAGAGGCGGCGCCACCATTCCGGCCGCATGCAGGGGGTGGACATCGTTCGTAGCAGCCGCGTAGGCTCTGACGTGCTCCACCTCCACGGTGAAGGGGCGTTCTTCGGTCCACTCCCCCAACCGGTCCAGTTCAACGTGAAGCGTCTCCGTCATTTCCTGACCCCTGCGCCGACAACTTCCGGGACGGCCGGATGCCTTCTCCTGGGTGCCCGGATTCCCGTCCGGAGGTCGCGCCCACCCCTTTCGGGCCGTGTCGTATAATCCCTCCGTGGCCGCGCTTCCGCCGCTGCGAGGCGTCATCTTCGACCTCGGCGGGACGCTCATCTACCCGACCACGACCGACGAGCACGGCATCCGCTCGCTCGCGGCCTGGCTGCGTGCGCAGGGGTGGCCGGCGGATGTGGAGGACGCCATCCGCCAGGCGCGGCGCTGGGTCCTGGCGATGACCGCGCAGACCGGCCGGCAACACACCATGGCGGAGGGGATCCGACAGGCGCTGGCTCGCTGCGGCCGGCCTGCGCCCGACGACGGGTTCGTCCACGAAGCAGAGCAGGTTTTCTTCGGACCCGAACTGGCCGGGTACCGCCCCTTCCCCCACGCCCACGAACTGCTGCGGCGCCTGCAGGCGGCAGGACTGCGGACGGGCTGCATCTCCAACGCCACGTCGCACTGGCTGGTCGAGCGCATCGTGGATCAGATGGGATTCCGCCCCTACCTGGACCCCGTGGTCTCCTCGGCGGCGTTCGGGCGGACGAAGCCCGATCCGCACATCTTCCGATCGGTCCTCGACCGGTGGGGCATCCCGCCGCAAGAGGCCGCCATGGTCGGCGACACGCTGGCCGCCGACATCGCCGGCGGCGCAGCGGCGGGCATGCGGACCCTCTACGTCACCATGCAGCCGCACCCCGGCAACGCCCGGTCCGCCGACGTCCGGGCCGACGCGGAGGCGGCGACGCTGGAGGAGGCGGAGCGAATCCTGCTGGAGTGGGCGGGGAGGGGCTAGCCGCCCCGGGCGACATCAATGAGACGCTGCAGCGCCGCCAGCGCGTCGTCCAGCCGGTCGGCGGGAACCAGCAGGTGGTCGTGGTGGAACGACGAGAGCACCCGTGCTTCAATGCCCGCCTCGGCCAGGGCGGCGGTGACGACCGTGAGGTAGGAGGCTGTGATCAGGTCCACCGTCGCCTCCAGGGTGACGAGCCGGTAGCCGCCCTCCTCCCGGGCCCCCCGGAACTTCGCGCGCACGCGCGCCCACTCGTCCTCGGCGAGGACAATGGTCTGCTCGTGGGGGAAGAACTGCACGAAGAAGGGGGCGTGCACCTCGGCCATGGCCTTGCGCATGCTGACCTCGTAGAACGGGGAGACCCCGACGACCACAAACCCCCGGGGATCGATCCGCAGCGCCGTCGCGGCCAGCAGCCGGGCGATCTCGGGATCTGTCGGCACGGGATCCGTCTGATGGGGATCCATCGCCAAAGGGCGGTCAGGCGACGGCCCGCAGCGCCTGATCGAAGTCGGCGATCAGGTCGTCGGCGTCTTCCAGGCCCACCGACACGCGGATCAGGCCCTCGGTGATCCCCACCTGTTCCTGCTCGGCCCTGGGGATCCCGATGCTGGTGGTGGACGCGGGATGCGTGACCAGCGTCTCGACCCCGCCCAGGCTGACGGCCAGCAGGCAGAGGCGCAGGGACTCCACGCAGCGCACGCCGGCTGCGAAACCGCCGCGCACCTCGAAGGACAGCATGCCGCCGAAGCCGCGCATCTGACGCGAGGCGACGGCGTGGTGAGGGTGGGTGGGGAGCCCCGGATAGTGCACCGCCGCGACCCGGGGGTGGCCGGCCAGGAACTCCGCCAGCCGCCGGGCGTTCTGGTTGTGCCGCTCGACCCGCAGTCCCAGCGTCTTGAGGCCGCGCAGGAGCAACCAGGCGGCGAACGGATCGAGCACCGGCCCCAGGATGCGCAGTGTCCGGACGCACCGGCGGATCAGGTCGTGCCGGCCGACGATCACGCCGGCGGTGACGTCCGCATGCCCGCCCAGGTACTTGGTCGCGCTGTGCACGACCAGGTCGACGCCCAGCGCCAGCGGCGTCTGGTTGAAGGGCGAGGCGAAGGTGTTGTCCGCGATGGTCACCGCGCCGACCCGCCGCGCGAGGGCCACCACAGCGGCGATGTCGGTCACCTGGATCAGCGGATTGTTGGGCGTCTCGATGTAGAGCAGCCGCGTGGTCGGCCGCAGCGCCCGCTCGTACGCGGCGGCGTCCACCGAGTCGATCAGCGTGACCTCCACCCCCCGCCCGGGGAGGATCTCCGTGAACAACTCGTAGGTCGCCTGATACACGGCGCGCGGAGAGACCACGTGGGTGCCCGGTTCGGTGACCGCAAGCACCGCGGTGGAGATCGCGCCCATCCCGGAGGCGGCCGCCAGGGCGTCCTCCCCGCCCTCCAGCAGCGCCATCCGTTCTTCGAACAGGCGCGTGGTGGGGTTGCCCCACCGCGTGTAGTACCACCCCTCGCCCCGGTCGGCGCCCAGGGCGGCGCCCTGCGCCATGGTGTCGAACCGGAATGTAGAGGTCTGGTAGATGGGGAGACTGACCGACTTCAAGGGATCTCGCACCGTCCCGCCGTGGATGGCACGGGTCTGAAAGCCCTGGAACTCGCCCATGGTCCTGCCTCCGAGGGAGTGCAACATGGCCCCATCGTGGTTCAGTCCTGCGGCGCGATTCCCTGCCGGAGGCACCGGACCCCGCAGAGCACGGAGGGGCATCCGTCGGCGCCTCCGAAGCATGGGGTGGTGACCCGCATCCTCCTCGTCCGGCACGGCCAGACCGAATGGAACCGCCAGGAGATCTTCCGCGGGCGGGCAGACGTACCCCCAAGTGAACTCGGGGTCAGGCAGGCGATGGCCGTGGCGGCGCGCCTCGCCAGCGAGGAGATCTCGGGTGTCTACTCCAGCCCGCTCCGCCGGGCGATGGTCACGGCACACCATGTGGCCGCCGCCGCGGGCCTTGCGCCTCGGGCCGTCGAGGACCTGACGGACATGAGCTACGGGGCCTGGGAGGGGCAGCCCCACGACCGGGTCAGAGCGCGATACCCCGACCTCTACGCCCGCTGGCTCTCCGAGCCTCATCGGGTGCGGCCGCCGGAAGGCGAGACGCTCGCCGAAGTCCGCCGGCGGGCGACCGACGCGGTGCACCGCATCGCCGCCGACCATCCGAACGCCACCGTCGCCGTGGTGTCGCATCGCGTGGTCAACAAGGTGCTGCTCTGCGCGACCCTCGGTCTTGGGGACGATGCCTTCTGGCGGATCCGGCAGGAGACCGGCTGTCTGAACGTCCTGGAGTGGACCGGGGATCCTCCCAGGGTCCTGCTGGTCAACGACGTCTGCCACCTGCGGGGGCTGGAGCGGGACCGATCCGACTTTTGAGGAACGACGGCCTCTCGCATTGACAGGGCGGCGTGGCCTGGGTACCATGAGCACGAACTGCATGAGGCGATGAGGCTCGCCCCAACTGCCGTCACCGGCTGATAGCCTCTACCCGAGCGGGTAGGGGCGATTTCTTTTCCGCCGACCGCCCAACCGGATTCCAACAATCACGGGGGATCCCATGACCGACACCTGGACCGCGATGCTGATGGGGATGCTCATCTTCGCGGCGGCGCTCGTCTCCGTCGAGGTCGGGATCTCGGTGGCGCTCATCGAGATCATGGTGGGCGTGCTCGCCGGCAACATCCTGGGGCTGCACACGACTCCCTGGATCGACTTCCTGGCCGGCCTCGGCGGCATCGTCCTGACCTTCCTGGCCGGGGCTGAGGTCGATACCGACATGCTGCGGGAGCAGTTCACAGCCAGCCTCTGGGTCGGCGGGCTCTCGTTCCTGCTGCCGTTCCTGGCGGCCTGGGGGTTCGCCCTGTGGGTGCTGGACTGGACGCCGTCGGCCTCCAGACTCGCCGGGGTCGCGCTCTCGACGACCTCGCTGGCGGTGGTCTATGCCGTGCTGGTCGAGACCGGCCTGACCCAGACGCCGCTGGGCAAACTGATCATGGCCAGCACCTTCATCACCGACTTCGGTACGGCCGCGGCGTTGAGCATCCTGTTCGCCCGGCCGACGCCGTGGATCCTGGCATTCCTGGCAGTCTCGGCGGTCATCATCGCGGCCATGCCGCGGCTGCAGCCCTGGTTCTTCCGGCGGTACGGCAACCGGATCATCGAACCCGAAATCAAGGGGGCGTTCGCCGCCCTGCTGGTGTTGTACACCACCCTCCTGATGAGCACCGGTCTGACCTTCGGGACGATCTCGTCCCTCTACGGCCTTCACGCGGGGATCATCGACCGGACGCAGTTCTCGCTGTTGGTGACCGCGGTCATCCTGAGCGCGGTGGTGCCGACGGTCATCGCCCAGCGCGTCTGCGATCCGCGGCGAGCAGGCCTCCGGCCGCAGCCTGCGCCCGCTGTAAGGTTCGCACCGTCAATGGAAGGCGGGGAGGACTCATGATCAGGCACATCCTTGTGGCGCACGACGGCTCCGAGGAAGCCCGGCGGGCCGTCGAGGTAGGGGTGGACCTGGCCCTGCGCTACGGCGCCAGGGCGACGCTGCTCACGGTCATCCAGCACCCGGCCTACGCGGCGACGGTCGGAGAGGTCCAGGAGGCCGACACCGAGAAGCGGACCTTCGCGGAGCGCCTCCAGCGGGAGGCGATCGAGGCGGCCCGGCTGCGCGGTCTGGACATGGCGGCAGCGGTCGTGCCGGGGCACCCGGCGGAGGCCATCGTGGACTACGCCCAGAGCCACGACGTGGACCTCATCGTGATGGGACACCGCGGCATGTCGAACCTGCGCCGCATTCTGGTCGGCAGCGTCGCGGACCGGGTTGTCGACCACGCCCCGTGCATGATCCTGGTCGTCCCGCGCGGGAGGCACCGTCGAGGGTAGAAGACGTGGCTGCACCCTCAAGCCCGGCTCCGCGCGCAGGTCTCCCAAGGGACACCGCCCTGAGGTTTGTCGTCCTGCTGGGAGCCGTCAGCCTGTGTGCCGACGCGACCTACGAGGGAGCCCGGAGCATCACGGGACCCTTTCTCGCGATCCTCGGTGCTAGCGGCGCGGCCGTCGGCCTGGTGGCGGGGCTGGGGGAGTTGGTCGGCTACGCGCTCCGCCTGGTCTCCGGCTACTGGAGCGACCGCACGGGACGGTACTGGGCGATCACGCTGTGGGGCTACGCGCTCAACCTGGTGGCCGTCCCCCTCCTGGCCCTCGCAGGCCAGTGGCCGGTGGCCGCGGCGCTCATGATCGCCGAGCGAACCGGCAAGGCACTGCGCACGCCCGCCCGCGATGCCATGCTGTCCCATGCCACCAGGAGCATCGGGCGCGGATGGGGTTTCGGCCTGCACGAAGCCCTGGATCAGATCGGAGCGGTGCTCGGCCCCCTGGTCGTGGCGGCGGCCCTCCACGTCCACGGCAGTTACCGGCTGGGCTTCGCCGTGCTGCTGATCCCTGCGCTCCTGGCATTGGGTATCCTGGCGGCCGCGCGCCTGCTCTACCCTCGTCCCAGAGACCTCGAGGTGGGTCCCCCGGCGCTGGACGCCTCCGGATTCCCGCGCGCCTTCTGGCTCTACCTCGCCGCGGTGGCGCTGGTGGCGGCCGGGTACGTGGATTTCCCGCTCATCGCCTACCACTTCGAGAAGCGGGCGGTCGCCCCGGCAGGCTGGATTCCCATCTTCTACGCCGTCGCCATGGGGGTGGACGCGCTCGCCGCGCTGCTCTTCGGCCGGATCTTTGACCGGATCGGGATCGGGGTTCTGGCGGTCGTGTCTCTGGTCTCCTCGCTGTTCGCGCCCCTGGTCTTCTTGGGGGGATTCCACTTTGCGCTCGCCGGCATGGCGCTCTGGGGGGTGGGCATCGGCGCGCAGGAGTCGATCATGCGGGCCGCCGTGGCCGGCATGGCGCCCGCACACCGGCGCGGATCCGCCTACGGCCTCTTCAACGCGGGGTATGGCGTGTTCTGGTTCCTGGGCAGTGCGCTGATGGGGCTGCTCTACGATGTGTCGATCAGGTCACTGATCGTCTTCTCGGTGGCGACGCAACTGGCCTCCATCCCCCTGATCCTCGCGACGAGACGGGCCGTCCAGTGACTCACCGCCGGAGGGAAGGTCAGCCTACCCCCGCCACACCATCCCGGGCGCGCCGCTGACCTTGTGCAGGACGCGGCGCCAGGCCGTGCGCTCGCCGTCGCTCATCGGTTCCTCCCGGAACCGATAGTCGTGCTTGCGCCAGAACTCCTCAAGGTCGCGCACCAGGCGCTCCATCAGCCCGCGCTCGGTTTCCAGCAACCACCGTAGCGACGCCTCTCTGCCCACATGGCGCATGACGGCCACGAGGTGCCGGAGGCAGAGCCCCAGGCTTCCTTCGTAGCGGGTGCGGAAGTCCTGGTCGGGCAGGGCCTGCGCGGTGGCCCACGCGTACCGGTCCTCGCCGTCCCACTGGTCGCTGCAGGCAGGACAGGGCCGCCGCGGTTGTAGCCAGGCGCCGACGGCCCGGGCCAGCGACCCGCGCCGCGCCCGGCTCCGGGGCAGCGCCCGCCGTCCGGCGGCGACCAGCGCGGGTGCTCGGGCCAGGTCGACGAAGGCTCGGTGAAACTCGTCCAGCAGATGCCGGTAGACGATCGCGATGCCGGTGGCGCAGTCGAAGATGGTGGACAGTTGCCAGGCGTGGGCCGGGCAGAAGCCGCGCGCGTCGATAAACGCCGTGCGCGACCACGGGTCATTCACCCGTTCGTAGAGAAAGCCGTCGAGGAAGCGCCGGGTTCCGGTCACGCAGAGGTGGCAGATGGCGCAGTGCTGCGCATCAAGCGTCTCATAGACGGCATGGAACAACTGATCTCGCTGCATGCCTCAGGTGCGCCCCCTAAGGTCCCTCTTCGCCCGCGGGCCGGTCAGACGGCGCGTCCGCGCCTCCCGTTCCCCCTTCACGGTCGGTCAGGGCCTGCCGCAGACGATCCCGCCGCGCGCGCTGCTGGCGGATCGAGACCTCAAACTGGCGGTTGGAGCGCTCGAGTCCGGTGAGATTCAACCTCAGCGTGCGGATGGCCTCGTCGGCGATGTAGGCGCGCTGGCGCAGGACCGCCATCTCGGCGCGGGCAGCCATCCACTCGTTCTGGATCTGCTCGATGGTCAGCGACGGCGCCAGCATGGCGTCAGCGCCGTAGGCCAGCAGGATCTTGACGGCCTCCTGGGGGGTCCAGCCCTTCATAGCGATGAAGGCGTCGAGGCGGGCCCGCAGACGGTCGGGGAGGCGCACTGCGATCCGCTCAAGGGATGGGAAGATCACCTCACCCATGGAATCCCTTCCCTCCCCTGGCGGGCAACAGGCTGCGAAACCAGTCTCGGAAGGCACCCCTGCGGCCACGTGGAGGGTCGGCACCGGCGGTCTTTCCGTCGGCCTCCTGCAGGCGAGTCATCAGCGAAGTGCTCTCATCCCGCAGCGAGCGCATGGTTCGCCGGTTCTGCTGCAGTGCGGCGCCCAGGGCGCGGACGGTCTCGCCCAGTTCGTGGACGATTTTCTCCGCGGCAATCGTCCGGGCACGCATCGAGACCAACAGTGCCTGGGTCTCGCGCCGCTTCAGTTCCTGCCGCTCGACCTCCGCCTCCTGACCCGGGTGGCCTTCCAGCGCCTTCCATGCCGCCTCGTCCCGGAGAAACCGGTCGAGGCCCTGCTCGAGCAACCACGGCAGCCCATCATCGGGCTCTCGCCCGGCGGCATCCAGGGCCCGCCGGATCGTCGCCCAATCCTCTGCCAACAACTCGACCTCAATACTCCCGGGCACCCCCACGCTGCCACCGTCCTGCGTGCCGACGCTGCAGACCGTGCGCCGAAGCAAAAAGCCCCTACCGACTCTGCCAGTCAGTAGGAGCTATCAGCCTCGCGTCACAAGGCGATCGGCGAGCTCCATCGCCTATGTACTTGTCGTACATTTATCCTAAATCGCATCGGGCGGCTTGTCAAACGCAGACTCGGGAGAGCCTGCCTCGTCGGCGAGTCCTGTGCGGCCATCCCTCGGGCCCGCTACGCCTCCCGGCCCACCTCCGCCACTACGATCCCGACCAGAATCAACAAGGCACCAAACGCCTGCCGGCCGCTCAGGACTTCTCCCAGCAGGAGATACGCGGCCACTGCGGCGGCCACGGGCTCAAAGGTGAACATCAACCCCGTGTGTGAGGGGCTCGTGAACCGCTGCGCCCAGGTCTGGATCACGAGCGCACCCACGGTGGCGGTGGTCGCCATGAAGAGGATCATCCCCCAAATGCCCGGCGGCGCAGCGACCAGCGCGCGCAGGGGGCGCTCCACGGACGCCGCCAGCGTACTGAGCGCCGCCACCGAGACCACTTGGGCCGCCGCGAAGGCCAGGGGGTCCAGTGCCGGGCCCAGGCGCCCCACCAGCACAATGTGCAGGGCGAAGCAGAAAGCGCACCCCAGCACCAGCAGGTCCCCCAGATTGGCGCCGATCGGGTCGTCAAGCGTGAGCAGCGCGAGTCCGGCGCTCGCAGTGGCGATGCCGGCCCAGACCCGGCCCCGGGGGCGGCGCCGCAGCCACACCGACGCGATCACCGGCACCAGGACGACCGAGAGCCCGGTGATGAACGCGGCCTTCGAGGCCGTGGTCAGCCGCAATCCGACGGTCTGCAGCCCATACCCGAGGAAGAAGACCACGCCGACCGCGGCGGCCTGTATCCACGGGCGCGCGGGCAGCGCGGCCCGCCGCGCGGGCGCCACGGCGATCATGAGGACGGCCCCGATGGTGAAACGCGCCGCCAGGTAGGCGAACGGCGGAAGCGCCGCCAGCACCATCTTCCCCAGCGGGAAGGTCAGGCCCCAGACGGCAGCCACGGCGAGCAGCGAGAGGTCAGCGGCCAGACGGAGCCGCACCGATCCGCCTGGCCGCAGCGATACGGCCGACATGATGCTCCCCATGATATGGATCGCCCGCGCCGGGCGTCAACGCCACCATGCAGGCTCCGCGCCTGCGGTGGCGGAAATCAGTCCTGCCAAGACCATGAGCGCCGAGGGTTGGATCGCGACCGGGATCCTGGCCGCCACGCTGGCGGCGTTCGCCTGGGGGCACCTGCGGCCTGAGATCGTGGCCATGGCCGCGGTCCTGGCCCTGGGACTCTCCGGCGTGGCCGCGCCGGCCCAGGCCTTCGCCGGCTTCGGGGACCCGGTGGTCATCACCATCGCATGCCTCTTTGTGGTGAGTGCCGGACTGGAGCGCACCGGCATGGCCGTGCGCGCGGCCCGTTCCCTGATCGGGGTCCTGGGATCCCCTTCCGAGGTCACCCTCACCGCGGCCCTGATGGTCCTCGCCGGTCTGCTGTCCGGAATCATGAACGTCATCGGCGCCATGGCCATGCTCCTGCCTGTGGCGCTGGCGGTCTGCCGGGAGACCGGGATCAGCCCCACACGGCTGCTCATGCCGCTCGCGATCGGCAGCCGGCTGGGCGGCGCGCTGACCCTGATCGGCAAGCCGTCGAACCTGATCGCCAACGCCTTCCTGGTGGACGCAGGCTTTCCCTCGCTGTCGTTCTTCTCGTTCCTGCCCGTCGGCGTCGCGCTGCTGGCCGTGGGCGCGGCCTTCATGGCCACGGCCGGGCGGCGGCTGCTGCCCGCGCAGGCCGATGGGCCTCCCCCTGCCGGCAGGCCGCCCCGCGCCCTCCCGGAGGTCTACCAGATCCGCGAACGGCTCTTCCGCATCCGCGTGGACGAGACCGCGCCGCTGGCCGGCAAGACCCTGACCGAAGCGTCGCTGGGTGAATCCTTCGGCATCACGGTCCTGCGCATCACACGGGGACGTCGCCGCCTGGATGCGCCGGTGCCTGATGAGCGCCTGCAGCCCGGCGACGTGCTCCTGGTGGCGGCGCGGGCCGAGGAGGTGGAGCGGCTGCGCGCCCTGGGACCGCTGGAAGCCGAACCCGACGTCGGCCCGCGCACGGTGCTCGAGACCGACGAGGTCGGCCTCGCCGAGGTCATGGTCGCGCCGCGCTCCGACTTGGCCGGCAAGAGCCTCCGGGAACTCGAGTTCCGGCGGCGGTACGGGCTGACCGTCGTCGCGATCTGGCACGCCGGCCGGCCGCGCCGAACCTGGCTGGCGGACCTGCCGCTGGAGTACGGGGACGCTCTGCTGCTGCAGGGACCGCGCGAGCGCATCGAGGTCCTCAGGGAGGACCCCAACTTCATCTCGCTGGACGTTCCCCCGCCCCTGAGGATCGGACGGGCGCCGTTTGCCCTTCTGGCGGCAGCCGCGCTGGTCGTGTTGGGCGCGGCGGGGGTGGCTCCCATCAGCCTGGTCGCGCTGCTGGCTGCCGGCCTCGTCGTGGCGGGGGGTGGGGTGACGGTGGAAGAGGCCTTCCAGTCGATAGACTGGCGGACGGTGGTCGTCACCGGCGGGCTGCTGCCGCTGGGACTCGCGCTGCACGCCACCGGGGCGGCGGCGGTGCTGGCCGAGGGCATTCTGGCGGTGGGAGGACACTCGGGGGCCGGCACGCTGGCCGCGGTCCTGGCGGCGGCGGTGGTCGTCGGTCACTTCGTACCCAGCGTGCCCGCAACGATCCTCATGGCACCGATCGCGCTCTCTGCGGCCGTCGCCGTGGGCGCGTCACCGGTGCCGTTCATGATCACCGTCGCCTCGGCGACGTCCGTGACGCTGCTCACGCCGATCAGCCATCCCGCAAGCCTGATGGTGATGGGGCCGGGCGGGTACCGATTCACCGACTACACGCGCGTCGGCGCGCCCCTGGCCCTGCTGCTCGCCCTCACGCTGCTCGCGGTCGTGGCGCTGGTCTGGGGGGTGTGAAGTCCGGCGAGGCGATCCCCGTGGCCGCCGTTTGGGGCAGGGCAATCGCGGCGCGCCAGAGAACTCCGTGGGGCATGCGGTTCGGTGCCCACGTCTCCGTCCGCGACTCCCTCGATCTGGCCGTCGACCGGGCCGTCGCCATCGGCTGCGAGTGCCTGCAGATCTTCTACGGCTCGCCCCGGCAGTGGCGCCAGATTCGCTACCCCGACGACGTGCTCGACCGCTTCGTCCAGAAGCGCCGGCGGGCCCGCCTTGACCCCCTGGTGGCCCACGCGGCCTACCTGCTGAACCTGGCCGCGCCGGAGGCCGGCCTGCGCCGCAGGTCCGTCGATTCGCTTGCAGCCACCCTCCGCGGGGTGGAGCGCCTGGAGGGCCTGGGCGCGGTGACGCACCTGGGCAGCCGGATGGAGGCGCCGCGCCGCGCGGCCCTGAGGCGCGTGGCGGCCTCGGTGCGCGCCGCCCTCGACGCCACCGCCCGCGCGATGGTCCTCCTGGAGAACAGCGCGGGTGCCGGCGGTTCGCTGGGGGCGGCGTTCGAGGACCTGGCCGAGGTCTTGGACCTGCTCGGGGGCCACCCCCGGGTCGCGGTCTGCCTGGACACCGCGCACCTCTTCGCGGCCGGATGGGATCTGCGCACGCCGGCCGGGGTGGATGCGATGGTGGAGGCGGCCGACCGCCTCATCGGCTGGTCCCGCGTCCGGCTGTTCCACCTCAACGACTCCGCGGGCGCGCTCGGATCAGGCGTCGACCGCCACGCCAACATCGGCGAGGGCTGGATCGGGCTGGACGGGTTCCGGGCGACCGTGACCCATCCGCGGATCCGGCCGCTTCCCGGCATCATCGAGACGCCGGGCTTCGACCGGACGGGGCCAGACCGGATGAGCCTGGCACGCCTGCGGCGCCTGGCCGGAGGCGGCCGCCGCGCGGCCCGGACGGCGCCCGCGCGCGGCCGAATTGATGTGCCATCCCACGCACAAGGGGATCGCCCGTGAACGCCGACCGTTACGTGGAGGTCCTGGGCGCCCGCATCCGCTACCGCGTCGAGGGGCGCGGCCCCGCCGTCGTCCTGATCCACGGTCTGGGGGCGTCGCTGGAATCCTGGCGGTGGACCATTCCGGCGCTGCGCGACCGCTACACGGTCGTCGCGCTCGACTTCCCGGGGTTCGGACGGTCGGAACCCATCCCCACAGCCTACGTGCCCGACGGCGCAGCGATGCTGACGCTGGCGTTCATGGACGCCATTCGGGTGCCCGATGCGGCCCTCATCGGCGCATCGCTGGGCGGCTCCATCGCCGTCATGACGGCAGGGGCCTCTCCAGCACGCTGCGCCGCGCTGGTGCTGGTCGCGCCGGTCGGGTTCGACCGGGCGGTGGGCCTGGGACCGCGGCTGGCGACCCTGCCGGTGGTCGGTGAGGCGATGATCAGGGCGATCGGCCTGTATCCCCCGCTGGGCGCGCCCCATGCCTTCGTGGACCGCCGCCGCTTCCCCAAAGAACTGATCGACGCGGCGCGGCGCGACTTCACCGAAGGAACGGCCGGACCGACCTGCCTGCGGGTTGTGCGCAACCTGGCGGGCTTCTGGGGGGTCCGGCCGGAGGTCGTCGCCAGGGTGCGCGAGGCGGCCTCGCGCATCACGGCCCCGACCCTCATCCTCTGGGGGTCGCGGGACCGCGTGCTGGCACCCCGGCAGGCGACGGCTGCCGCCCGCGCCATCCCCCGGGCGCGGCTGTACATGATGGACGGCGCCGGGCACGTGCCGTTCATCGAGGAGGCCGGTGACTTCAACACCGCGGTGACCGCGTTTTTGGCCTCGGTGGACCGGCGCCTCGGCGCCGGCGCGCGGCGGTGAGCGCGGCGGCGCTGAGGCGGTCCGCCAAACGCCGGTGAGCGCCGTCACCTGCGCCCACCATCCCGACCGTACGGCGCTGTCATACTGCGCCGGGTGCGGCAAGGCGCTGTGCGCGGACTGCGTGGTCCGCCTGAGTGTGGGGAACTACTGCGAGTCGTGCGCCGAGACACCGGATCACCGCCCTCGGGCGGCGCGGCGGAGGGCCTCGCGCCTCTGGCTGTGGGCCGTGCTGGCGGCGCTGGCGATGGCGATCTACCTGGTGGTGCGCGCCCTGTAGGGGAGGTCAGGCCATGAGTCGGGCGTTGGAGCGGTTCAAGCGACTCCCACGGCGGTCCGACGATCGGTGGCAGGGAGGGCTCGTGCGGCTGCCGACGTGGATCGACGGCGGCCCTGACGGCAAGCCGTACCGCCCGTGGGCGGGCGTCTGGGTCAGCCTGCAGAGCGGGTTCGCCCACCTCAAGCTCGAGTCCGAGCCGGGGGCGCACGACTGGACCCTGGCCCTGGATGCGCTCGTCGAGTTCGGGCTGAAGCGGGAGCTGACCGGCTACCGGCCGGGAGCGCTCGAGGTCGCAGACGGCGATCTGGGGGCCTGCCTGCTGGAGGCCATCGGGGACAGGGATCTCGCAATTGCGGTCGTGGGCGATCTCCCCGCCGTGAGACGGGTCCTCGCCGAGATGGCCGTGCAGATGGCGGGCACGCCCCTGCCGCCCGACGCCCTCGATGCCCCCGGCGTGACCGTAGACCGCATGCGCGCCTTCGCCGAAGCGGCCAAGCGGTTCTACGAGGCCGCGCCCTGGCGCCACCTCACGGATGAGGACCTGATCCATGTGGAGGCCCCAGCAGTTGAGCGCGGCCTCAGGTACCTCACCGTCCTCGGCGCTGCTGGCCAGACCTTCGGCCTGGGGTTCTTCGATTCCGAAGCCGACTATGTCGAACTGGCGGAAGGGTCGGTGAGGGAGCCCCTCATGGAGCGGCCGCGGTGGTCGCTCTTCTACGATCCCCTCTATCAGATGCCGTTCGGCGACGCCGAGCTGTGGGAGGAGCACGGCCTGCCGATCGCCGGAGATGACGCGTATCCTGTGGCGGTCCGGTTCAGCCCGGACGGGACACTGCGCCGGCCGGATGCCGGTGTCCTCTCCTACCTTGAGGGCCTGCTCCGGGCCCTCGCAGAGACGACCGAAGACGAGATGGATCAGGGACGCTGGGTGCATCACGTGGAGACCTTCGACGGACCGGCGGCCTACCGGCTTTCCATCCCTCACCTGCTGGAGCCCCTCGACGCCCCCCGGGCCGTGCCGGGCGCCGGCCTCCCGGACCGGCGGGCGATGGAGCGCGTCACGCTGGAAATGGAGCGCCTCATCGCCCGGTCGGAGTTTGACGACATCGAGCAGGCGCACGAGGCCCTCCGGCGGCACTTCAGCGGTCCCATGCACAGGATCCCGTCGACCGCGTTGACGCCCCTGGAGAAAGCACAAGAGATCGCCTTCCGGGCGTTCGAGGCCCGCGGTCGACGCCGGATCCAGCTGGCCCGGAGGGCGCTCGAACTGTCCCCTGACTGCGCCGACGCCTATGTGATCCTGGCCGAGCAGACAGGGGACCTCGCTCGGGCACGCGACCTCTACGCACAGGGGGTCGCCGCCGGCGAGCGCGCGCTCGGGCCCCGCATCTTCGCCGAGAAGGCCGGCCGCTTCTGGGGCCTGATCGCCACCCGGCCCTACATGCGCGCCCGCTTCGGGCTGGCACGGTGCCTGGAGGCGCTCGGCCAGGCGGACGAAGCCATCGGTCACTACCGGGAGCTCCTTCGGCTGAACCCGAACGACAACCAGGGTGCCCGCTACAGTCTTCTGTCGGCCCTGCTCGCCAGGGGCCGCGACGACGAGACGGGGGTGCTCCTCCAACAGTTCAGGGGCGAGGCATCCGCATTGTGGCGGTACGGGGCGGCCCTCTGGACGTTCCGCCGGGAGGGCGACAGCCGGGCCGCGCGCGAACGCCTGCGGCGGGCGCACAGCACCAACCGCTACGTCCCGAAGTATCTGAGCGGCCTGGAGGCCCTACCGGATACAGACCCACCTTCGTACACGCTGGGCAGCGAGGAGGAAGCCATCATCTGCGCCCGGGAACTGGCGGAGGCGTGGCAGGCCACGCCGGGTGCCGAGGAGTGGTTGCGCTCGAGGATGCGTGCGAAGAAGTCGCGGAGGCCATAGAACTGGCCGGCCTCAGCGTGCCGAGGGATCGATCACCTTGAGCCTGGCAACGTATCGCCGGCATCGGTGGACGTGCGAAGTTTGAATTGAACGGTCCATAGACCCGATCCACCGGATGCCCGCCGGGGCCTTCTGCACCCTGGCTGGCGAACCGACCGGTTGCAGCAGGCCCTGCGGGTCGCCAATCCGATCCGCCAGCGAGCCGGCTTTGGCCACCAGGAGCGCCTTCGCCGGGCCGACGGCCTCGACACCCTGCTGGATCAGCCAGCGGCAGGTGTGCCGGACGAGCACCACCTGGTCCAGGTCGCCCAGCCACCGCCTGCGGGCTGCACGCCGGGTGGGCTTCCGGGATCGGATCTCCCACCCGTGGGCGCGTGGCAGTGCTCGCAGGTCTCCGAACCTTCTGCATCGCTGTCCGGCGCCACGGCCAGCCTCTCTTCGAGGGGGCGCAGCGGCAGGACGTGGCGCCAATCGAAGATGGTGTGCCATGGCTACACCGCCACCCCCTCGCGGACCGCCTCGGCGACCGTGGAAATCTCCGCGGACTTCCGGGCGAACTCCGTGGGCGTGTAGCAGAGGGGCTGGAGGTCCACATCCAGATCCCACAGATCCAACACCGCGCGGAACCGGTCGGGCCAGGCGATGCCCTCAAAAGCCGACGAGACCAGGATGAGGTCGTAATCGCTGTCGAGCAACTCATCGCCCCGCGCGCGCGAGCCGAAGAGGATCGCCCGTTCCAGCGGAAAGCGTGCGCCCACCGCCTGAAGGAACCTGCTCAACCCCGACCGGTCAATGCCGCGGTGACCCATTGATGGACGCGCTCCGCCGCTTCCAGGAGCGTGGACGCCCTCCGCTCATCATAGTTCTCAGCCGGCACGCCATTGGCCGCGTCCGGGTACCGGGAGGTCGCGTATTCGGGGTTGAGGAGACGAAGATCGCTCAGCACCTCCTCGGGCACCTCAAGCAGCCGCCCCAATTCCACCAGGTTATGGGTCTTCGGAGGCATGCTCCGCCGGAGTTCGATGATGGCACCCTTCAGCCACTTCTCCGCCGCCTGGTGGCAGGCGAACGCCGCTGCGAAATGGAATCCGGCGCTGGTACTGGCCCTGGCATGGGCCAGATCGGCATCGGCCTGGACAATCCACCGCCGCGCTTCCTCTCGCATGGACCTGACCTCCCAACAACATATTCGCGGCTTTGCGGGGAAACACTCCCTCGAGGGTAACGGCGCGAAGCATCGCGGTCGACCCAAGGGAAGGGTCAGCGTATTCACTTCGAGAAGAGTTGAGAAAGGTGAGTATTTCATGGCCTGCCCGCCGCCGGCATCGGTTCGGACTCTGCTGGAAGGATAGCCCCGGATGCCGCAGCGTCGCCCCGGGCCACCGCGGATGCACCCGCGTCGCGCCGAGCCGTTTTTGGACCTCGATCCCGCCGACCTCGACCGGGTCCGGACCGCCCTGCGCGCCGCCGATCCGGACGGCCATCTGGCGCCCATCGGGCTGCGGCACCTCGTCATCGGAGGCGACGCGCTGCCCCGGCTGTCCGACGTGGTGGCCGCCGTGGCTCGCAGTCCCCGGGTCGTGCTCGTGCAGGACGCCACGCCGATGCGGCGGGGGACGGGCGACCTCAAGCCCGACGTGGCCCGCCTGCTCGCCGCCCGCTTCGCCCTCGAGGTCGCGGTGATCGGTCGCGGACGTGCCGAGATCCACGGAGACGAACAGGACCTGGCGCAGGCCACAGCCGCCGTCGAGGGGGCCGGGTGCGCGGTGGCCCTGGGATCGGGGACCATCACGGATCTCTGCAAGGAAGCGACGCGCCTGGCCGGTGGCGTGCCCCTGGTCGTCGTGCAGACTGCGGCCTCGGTGAACGCGTTCGCCGACGACCTGGCCGTCCTGGTCAGGGCGGGGACGAAGCGCACCACGCCCTCACGGTGGGCTGATGCGCTGCTGATCGATCTCCAGGTCCTGGCCGATGCGCCGCCGGCCATGACGCTGGCCGGCTTCGGCGACCTGATGGCGGTCTGGACCGCGCCCGCCGACTGGTCTCTGGCCAGCCGGCTGGGGATGGACGACGCCTACCATCCGGCGCCGGTCGCCATGCTGGTGGAGCCTGCCAGGGCGATGCTCGCGGCCGCGCCCGGGCTGGCTGCGCGCCGGCCGGAGGCACTGGACCGCCTCGCGCGGCTCCTCACCCTCAGCGGGATGGCGATGGGGGTGGCCCGCACGACGGCGCCGCTGTCGGGGACCGAGCACCTGATCAGCCACCTGATCGACATGGCGGCCATCGGAGCCGGCCGTCCGACCGCACTGCACGGCGCGCAGGTGGGGGTCTGCGCCGTCGTCGCGGCCGCGGCGTGGCAGGTCTTTCTCGACGAATTCGATCCGGCGCAGGCCGACCTGGAGCGCGCGTTCCCGGACGAGGCCACCATGGAGCCCGTCGTCCGGGGGGCGTTTGCGTCAACAGACGCGGACGGCCGGGCGGGGGACGAGTGCTGGAACGACGTCCGCCGAAAGCTGCGACGCTGGCAGGCGGCCCGGCCGTGCCTCAAGGCCTTCCTGAGCGCCTGGCCCAGGCACCGGGCCGCCCTGGCGGCGATGACGCTGCCCCCAGAACGCCTCGCAGACGCGCTGCGATCCGCGGGCGCGCCCGTCCGCTTCTCCGACCTGGCGCCTCCGGTGCCGGCGGAAGTGGCGCGGTGGGCGCTTGGCTGCGGCCACCTGATGCGCAACCGCTTCACGCTGCTCGACCTGCTGGCCGTGCTGGGACGGTGGGATGAGCGCGGGGTTGCCCGCGTGCTGGACCGCGCCCGCGCCGCGGGAGGAGGACTGTGACCGTGCCGGAGTGCCCCGCCGGAGGGGGCTCGTGAGCACCCCGGAGTTCATCCTCATGCTGACGCGCGACGATGTGACGGTACCCGACGCGGTGGAGGTCTATGCCGAAGTCCGCGGCGCCGCGCTCCGCTATGTGGGCTTCAAGGACGTGGGGCTCCCGTTCGACCGCCTGCGCGCGCTGGCCGAGGCGGTCCGTGGCGACGGCCGTCAGGTGGTGCTCGAGGTCGTCAGCGAGCGCCGCGACGAGGAACTGCGCTCCGCGCGGGCCGGGCTGGCCCTCGGCGTCGACTACCTGATGGGCGGCACACACGCCGGCGACGTCACGCGGATCCTGGCGGGATCGCCGGTGCGCTACTGTCCGTTTCCGGGCACGGTGGTCGGGCACCCCAGCCGGCTACGCGGCACGATCGAGGAGATCGCCGACAGCGCGCGGCGACTGGCCGCCACCGACGGCGTCTTCGGCCTCGACCTCCTCGCGTACCGGTACGACGGGGACGTCGAGACGCTGGTCCGCTCCGTGGTCGCCGCTGCCGGCGTGCCGGTCATCGCTGCGGGCAGCATCAGCGCGCCGGCGCAGATCCGCCATCTGGCGGCGCTCGGTGTGTGGGGCTTCACCGTGGGGACGGCGATCTTCGAGCGACGGTTTGCCGCCGGCGACCCCTCGCTGCGGGCACAGGTGGATGCGGTGCTGGAGATCTGCCGGCGCCTGCCGCAGGCTCTTGACGCAAGTCGGTAGCCGGATGAACGGGCAGGCCCTGGGGTCGCGTCCGCTACACGCGTTGTCCTTCCGCCGGGGTGACCGCCTCGACGAGATCGG
>JAVKHQ010000002.1:105974-127605 GCA_031459875.1 Candidatus Fervidifonticultor sextus
GGCCTGCTCGAGGAAGAACGGGTCGGTTTCCACGCCCAGGGCCTCGTAGATCCGGCTGCGGGCGGCGCGCAGGTTGGCCCACACCGCCACGTCGATGATGGCGCCGTCGTCCAGGCCCACCCCGCGCAGCCGCGTGATGTGCTCCTCGGTCGGATGGCCGGTGGATGCGGCCAGCGCGTAGTCCAGGACGGCCACCTCGCGCGCGCTCAGCCCGGCCGCCCGGTAGTCGTCCAGCACCGCGCGCACGCGGTCCAGCCCGCCGAGGTCCCGCTCGACTTCCGTGGCGTACACCAGCACGCAGTAGGACGACCGCAGCCGCTGCGCCACGAGCAGGCTGATCAGCCGCCGCTCCTGCGGGCTCAGGCCTGAGGCCTGCTTGACCGCGGCGGTCAGGGCGTCGAAGGCCGCCGCGACCTCGGGCCGGCTCGAGAGCGCCTTGGTGGCCTCCATGACGAATCCCAGCCGCGCCAGTTCGGCGTCGTAGACCTGCCGCAGCGACCCGCTGACTTCGTCCTCGCTCAACGTCTTGACCCAGGTCATGGCCACCCCCGTCCTTCCCCGGCTCAGGAGCCTATGGTTTGCGTGCGCTGAAGATGACCGAGCGTGCCGCCTTCGGCTGCTGCGATGGGGGGATCAGACGGCGCATCAGGGCGATGAGCTCTGGGGTAAACAGCGGATACTGCTCGCACTGGTCTACCCCGAAGGGCAGCTCTTCCCCACGCCGGATGTCGACGAACCCGATGTTCTTCAGTTTGCTGACGAAGACACGCTCCGCCAGGGCCCCCGACAGTCAGCCCGCCCACGCCGCCGCGCTGGTCAAGATCTCCGGCGGCAGGTCGTCGTCCACCACGATGTCGGCGATGACCATGCGGCCGCCCGGCTTCAGGATGCGAAAGATCTCGGCAAACGCCCGCGACTTCCGCGGCGAGAGGTTGACCACGCCGTTGCTGATGGCGACGTCTGCGCTGTCCGAAGGCAACGGGATCGCCTCGATCTCGCCCTGCACCCACTCGACGTTGTTCACCCCGGCCTCGGCGGCGTTGCGCGCGGCGACCTCCAGCATCTCGGGCAGCATGTCGAGGCCGATGGCCCTGCCCGTCGGCGCCACCACGCGGGCCGCCAGAATCGTGTCAATGCCCCCGCCGCAGCCCAGGTCGATGACGACCTCGCCGGGCCGCAGAGCGGCGGCACGGACGGGGTTGCCGACGCCCAGCGCCTGCTCGATGGCCCCCCGCGGCAGGACCGCGAGCTGGTCGGGATCGTACAGCCGCTCGGCGACCGTGCTCTTCGCGCCGACCACCTCCCGGTAGGCTCGCCGGACGATCTCTTTGATGGCGTCCTGACCGAGCAGGTCCTCACCGGCCGGCGCCGGGGGATGTCCCCTGGCGTGGCTCATCCTCGCTCACCCCTCCCTTCCCGCTCGCCCAACCGGGCCAGCAGGGCTTCCAATCTGACCTGGGCCTCGGGCGCGATCTCCCTGGTCGCCCCCGAGCGCTTCAGCCGCTCCCTGAGCTGCCGGGCGAACTCCAGCTCCCCGCAGCAGTGCCGGCACAGGCCCAGGTGCTCCTCGAGTTCGTCCTCCTGCACCCGGCCGATGTTCCGGTCAAGATAGGCCCACAGCCGGGCGACGGCTTCTTTGCAGGTGATCACACGCCCGCCTCCTGGTGCGACATGAGCAGCCGGTGGCGAACCGCGTAGTCCCAGATCTCCCGCTCCATCTGGCGGCGACCTCGGGACAGCCAGGTCAGGACCGTGCCCAGCGGCTTTCGCGTGATCCCCGCGATCTCCCGCGCCTTGAACCCGTACACGTAGGCGAGGATCAGGGTGATCCGGTACGACGGGTGTAGCCGCTGGAAGACCTCGATGATCCTCGCGTCGTCGAAGAGGTCGAGGAAGTCCAGGTGCACGCGATCCGAGTAGGGGAACGGGTCTTCCTCGACGATTTTGTCGAAGAGATCGAAGGGCTCGTCGACCGGCAGGTCGTCCGGATCCTTGCCGCGCAGGGCGCGCACGCGGTCGTAGTAGGCATTGGTGAGCACGCGCGTCAGCCACAGCCGAGGTCGCTCGCGGTTGCGCAGCCGCGGGAAGCCGCGGAATGCGCGCAGCAGCGTATCCTGCACCAGGTCCTCCGCCTCGGCGCGGCTTCCAGACAGGCGCACCGCCAGCGCATAGAGGTACGCCAGATGCGGTCGGACGACATCTTCAAACTTGACCTCTGGAACAGCCGCTGGACCCCCCACCAGCCTGCCTCGCACGGGTCTGACATCTACTAGAATGACGCATCAAGGGCGTCGATTTATTGCCTGTGGAGGGTGCGACCAGGCCGCGCCGAGCATGAGCCCACGACCCCCGGCGATGAAGTCGAGACCTGCCGGCGTCAGCAGACTGCCAGGGCTTCTACGAGGAGTTCGTGGGGCGCACCCACATCCACCACTACGCCACGAAACCCGACGTGCACGTGGTAGGCGCGGCGGCGGCTACGTGCCGTTACTCCCTCACCCATGTCATCCACATAACCCGTTTACAGGAGGCGGGGCGGGACGCGCGGGTATTCGCCCCCCTGAAATGGGCCCGGTAGGCCATCCGGCGTATGAGCATGCCTGCGCAACGAAGTCATTATCCTTCCGCAATCGGAAGCTGCCAAAGATCTAGGGCCAGGTCCACAGGTCCGTGAAACGCCTGCAATGCTTCGTCTTGGATCGTCTTGGCGGGTATCACACGCTCTGACGGAAGGTGTGTTAGAACTAGCCGTTTAACCCCGGCTCGCTCCGCTACTGCACCGGCTTCCTCTCCGGTGGAGTGCGGCATGATCCGAGCCTGCGCCTGATGGGCCCGGTCCCACGTCGCCTCATGCACCAAGAGGTCGGCACCTGCTGCTGCCGTAACGACCGACTCCGCTGGACTGGTATCCCCCGTAATAACGATCACCGCGTGTCGGAGTCTAACTCGGTATCCGACACTGCCAGAGATATGCTCCACCGGAAAAACCTCCACTGTCACCCCCGCCAGCGGGTTGCACTCCTCGCCAGTTCGGAGTCCGACAAAGGCGAAGCCGCCCCGATGTCCTGAAAGATGACACATGCGGCCAAGCGCCGCAACTGTCTCGTCGCTGCCAAACGTAGTCAGACGCGTCAAGACCTCAGGACAACGGAGTCGAAACCAGATCAGCAGCGGGAAGAGTCCACCAACGTGGTCCCAGTGCCGGTGGGTAATAAAAATAGCCCTCAGGTCAACAGGCCGTAGCCCGGCACGAAGCACCTGCCGCAACGTCTCCAGGCCGCTCCCAGCATCGAACAACACAAATGGCCCATCCTCGTGGACCAGCGCCAGCGCTGATTGACAACGTTCTTCGTTGTCTGCAGCTCCTGTTCCAAGGAAGACAAAACCAAAGTTCACTTGTGGAGCGCTCCGGATCCTCTTGTGGCACGCACACGCCGCCAGATTACGGATGCTACAATGCCAAGCACCATAGCCAGCAGCAATCCTCCGCTGATCGGCCTTTGAAGGAAGACCAACGGATCGCCCCTGCTCATGTACAAACTCTGCCGAAACGTTCGCTCGAGCATTGGGCCCAGCACAAGGGCAAGGATCAGCGGCGCCACGTCAAAGTCGAGCTTTTTCAGAATGTAGCCAAGGATGCCCATGGCGAGCAAAACGAGCAGATCGAGTACACTGTTGTTTACGCTAAAAGTGCCTACCAGCATAAAGACCAGAACGAGCACAAGAAGCATGGGCTGAGGTATCCGGAGGAGGCTCACCCAAAAACCCACCAGCGGAAGGTTCAGGATGAGGAGGGCCGCATTGCCAACGTACATCGACGCCACTAAGCCCCAAAACACCTCGGGACGTTCCTGCATGAGAAGCGGCCCTGGCTGCACGCCGTGGATCATCAAGGCGGAAAGCAGCATTGCCACTGCCGGAGCAAAGGGCACTCCCAAAGCCATTAGCGGGATCATGGCCCCGGTGGTGGCCGCGTTGTTGGCCGCTTCGGGCCCCGCCACGCCTTCAATGGCACCCCGGCCGAGCTCATCCGGCCGTTTGGCGAGCCGTCGCTCCAGGTTGTAGGAGGCGAAGGAGGCGATGACCACAGCAGGGCCGGGGACAAGGCCGACCGGAAAACCCACCGCCGCCCCCCTGAGAATTGCAGGCAGCGCTCGACGCCATTCGGTGCCGGTAGGAAGCAGATCCCGGAGCCGAACCCCCTCTACCTTGGGGAGTCCCCCCATTCGCTCGGCGACTAGCAGAACTTCGGCCATGCCGAAGAGGCCCATGGCTACTGGAACCAACTCGATTCCCTGCGCTAGGTTCAACCTGCCGAAGGTATACCGCCTCACTCCGGAGATCGGTTCCATACCCACGGTACCGAGCGCGAGGCCAAAGGCCAGAACCAGCAGCCCCTTCCACACGGAGCCGCCAGAGACGCGGGACAGCACGAACAGCCCTACAAGAGCCAGGACGAAATACTCCGGCGGTCCAAAGGCTAATGCGAAATTGGCCAGGACCGGCGTAAACAACATGAGCCCGACAACACCGAGAGTGCCGGCGACGAACGAGCCAACAGCCGCCACCGCCAATGCAGCGCCTGCCCGTCCTCTTTTCGCCATCTCGTACCCATCCAGCGCGGTCACAACCGAGGCGGTCTCTCCCGGGACGTTCATCAGAATGGATGTCGTAGAACCACCGTACATACTCCCATAATAGATTGCCGCCAGCATGACGAGCGCGGTCTCCGGCCTCAGTCCCAGCGTAGCCGGCAAGAGTAACGCCATAGCCCCGATGGGACCTATCCCTGGCAGCACCCCCACGAGCGTCCCTATTGTCGCTCCGGTTAGAGCCGCTAGAAGATTCTCCCACGCAAGGGCGATTGAGAAACCATACAGCAGTTCATTGACGGAATTCATGCAAGTCGATCCAACCCGCAATGATCCGGAACCTGTCAACACGGTCCGACTGGAGACCCGGGCAGCGAATCCTCTGCCCACCGAACCTCCGGCCGGTTGATATCGGGGTAGGATTGTCCTCGGGGCAACGACGCAGCCCGTTCGATGCCATCATCGTAATTTCAGCTTTCTGACCATGTCGCCAAAGAACGTGTAGTCTCGCTCCAGTTGTCTCTTCAGGTCGGACGGCCCCATATAGTCAATGACATAACTGTTGTCCTCGGCAAATTTCCTGAAGGCCTCGGTCTCGACGGCTCTCTTGAGGGCGTCGTGGAGGATCTGCACCACCCGATCCGGAGTGGCTTTAGGGACAATCACAAAGTGATAGACGCCTGCAGAAATGTCGTACCCCAGTTCGGGGAAGGTCGGAACGCCTGGAAACAGCGGGCTCCGCTTTGCGGAAAAAATTGCGAGCGGCCGTACCCGGCCCGCCCGCACATGGGGGATGACCTCAACTGGTAGCCCTACAACGGCCTCGATATGCCCCCCCAGTAGGGCCGAAATGTACTCGCCAGCGCCGGCAAATGGCACGTGGGTCAGGTTGACACCGGCCTTTTCCTTAAGGGCCTCAAGGTCTATGTGCGGAATCGTGCCTACGCCTGCGCTGCCGACGCGTACCGCGCCAGGGCTAGCCCGTGCCTGCTCCAGCACGTCTGCCAGGGTCCGCCAGCGCGCGTCAGCGCGCACGCAGAAGACCACGGCATGGCCGCCGATCTTGATCACCGTCCGGTAGTCCTCAGGAGTCCTGTAGGGCAAATCGGTCAAATGAGGCTGAACTGTCATGACAGCCACTGCGGTCATTCCGATTGTGTAGCCATCGGGTTTTGCCAACACGACTTCCGCGGCCCCTATCGTTCCAGCCCCTCCCGGCCGATTGACCACATAGACTGGGAAGAATGGCCTCGCAGCCTCAACCAGCGCCCGCGCGACCAAGTCGATGGCCTGACCTGCGGGCCAGCCCACAATCATTGCTACTGGCTTGATCGGGTACGATGGACCCGGAGCCCCAGGAGCGGCGGAGGCCAGCCATACCGTGACGGCAAGGGCTATCATGATATGAGCGATGCGCATCATGGTGGTTCCTCCTTTCCAACTCTTGACCATAGCTCCCGAACGCACGCCACCTCTGCGATTCGTGCCGACGAGTCAACGAAACAAGATTCCCAACGGAAGCGGAACCCCGAGCAAAATGGCGAACAAATAGTGAGAACCTAACGCCACCAGGAGGCTGATCGCAACTTTCAACAACCGGGAGGGCAGACCCATCACTTGGAGGATGACGAGTGTGACCAGGGCCGCAGCCAGCGGATGACCCGCGTAGGGAAGCAGAGCGATGTAGCCAAGGGTGGCTCCAACGACCGCCGTTACCCGCCAGCGACTCCTCTCCTCCGGCCACTCGATGGATCGCCACCGTCGATCACGTGTTGCTTCCAGGCCCACACCGAACGCGCTGAGCACCATCAGGCCCCCGACGAGCAACGGATAGAGGCCAGGCCCGGGTTGGGCCAGGGTCCCGCGAGGATACCGGTGGGCCTCAACGAGGTACAGCATCCCTGCCAACGAGCTAAGGACCACTATGACGAAGAGGTACTTCCTCACTGTCTGCTCTGCCAGGGACGAAAGAGCCTTTCCCAGATCGCAAGCGCATCGAGCACGCCAGCTTGCAGTCCCCTGAGTGCTAGAAGTCTCATAGCTCAAGAATCTCTTTCATGACGTGCCCTTCCGCATCGCGCGGCGTCGGGATGTCCAGCAGGCGCGCCAGCGTCGGGGCCAGGTCGATGAGGTTGACGGGCCGGGTCGGCCAGAGGTGTTTGACCCCGGGGCCGGCCAGGATCACGGCCGCGTGCATCTCCGGCACCGTGGGCAGGGTCAGGTGGGCTCCGGTGAAGTTCTGCAGCAGCCGCGAGGCCTCGAACCTCTCCATGTTGACGATCACCCGTTCGGTACCGTCCCGGTACCTGACGGCGGCGGGGTAGACGTATGGGTTCGCCATGTACCCGGGCTTCCAGGCGTAGAGCACATCACCGATTCGGTCATAGCCACGCCCTTCATAGACGCCCAGAAGGCGCGCGTCTTGTTTGCGCACGGCCGCAGCCACCACGAGTTCTCCCGTTACGGGGTCGCGCAGGCGCATCAGCGCGTCGATGACCTCGTCCTGGACGCGGGCATAGTCCGCGGGGTCGACGCATCCCTGCGGGTCGCGCCCCTTGAGGTTGATGAAGATATGGGCGTGTCCCGGTTCCAAGGGATAACACTTCGTACGTGACCAGTCGATGGCCATCTCGCCCGTCTGCGGGTCGAGGGTGAACGTCATGAGCCCGGCCTCGGCCAGGCAGTATTTGAGGAACGGGAAGAAGTCCAGGTGGGTGAAGCCGTGGTCCGACACGGCCAGCACCACGGTCCGCTCCAGGTCGACACTGCGGAGAATCTCGGCCACCCCCAGGTCCACCTCCCGGTAGACGTCACGGATGGTGCTTAGCCAGCGGTCGGCCGTGGCAGGGTCGTAGGTCCGGGACCGCGGTTCGACGCCTCCGTAGAGCACATGCTCGATGTGGTCGATGGTGCCGACCCACGAGAATGCCAGATCCCACGCCTGGGTGCGCAGCACGTGGGCGGTGGCCCGCATCCACCAGGCGTTGTGGGCACTCAGCTGGGCTCTGAAGGCGTCCAGGGGAATCCAGCCGTCCATGAACGCCCAGGGATCGTCCACCTCCATGTACGGCCCGGCCACCGCCTCCAGCTCCGGGGTCAGTTCGGCAGGGATGGTGTAAGGTTCTGCCGTGTTGATGGCGGTCACGTAGAGCCGCAGGTCGCGGGCGTCGGGGCTGAGGGCGACCAGCTGGAACCGGAACCGCCCTCGGCGCGTCCCGGTAGCGGTCTCGAACGTCTCCGTGATCCAGTCGCTCAGTTCGCCGACACGCAGTACGGCGACGGCGGCCCGGGCGTCACGCGTGGGGGCGACGACGACCCGATCGTACCCGCTCTGCCCGGTGGCTACGATGGCCACGTGGTAGCGGACGCCGCGGGCATAGGTCGGCGGGACGTCGATGACGATTTCCAGCGGCGGCAGCGGTCCAGGAGCAAGGCCCGACCAGCCGGAGGCCGGCTCGGGGGTGACCACGACCATCCGCCCCGGCACCTGGTTGCACGGGAACCGCTCCGTGGCAAAGAAGGCGCTGCTGGCGATGTCGAACAGCGGCATGTAGAAGAAACGGAAGGGCGGATTGAGCGCGGCCGCCACCTGGACGCCGCGCTCGAGGCCCATGGGCCACGTCACCGGCCAGTTGATCAGGGCGGGGCGCCGGCCGGCCCGCATGCCCGCCTCCCAGAGCGTCTCCGCCATCTGAATCCGGCGGTCGAACGACGTATGCCAGCGGTCCAGCGGCTCGCCCGGCAGGTGCACCATCAGGCTGGGGACGCCGGTACTGCCGGGCCCGGCGCCGGTGACGATCGCAGACCACGCGGCGGCGGTCAGCGGCGGGAACGTGGTCAACGCACGGGCGAACACGCCGCGGCGCATCAACGCCGCCAGGGCCGGCAATACGCCCTCGTCGGCGAACCGGCGCACGAGGTCCGGAAGCGCGGCGTCCAGTCCCAGGACCAGGAGCCTGTCAGGCCTGGTGGGCATGGGCACCTCCTACCGGAGGGCTCCCAGGGTGAGCCCTCGGACGATGTGGCGTTGCATGGCAAAGGCGACGACGATCACGGGCCCCATGATCATCACCGCGGTGGCGGCAAAGGGTCCCCACAGCGTCTCCTCGGTGGTCAGGAATCCGAAGATCGCCACCGGGGCCATACGTACCCTGGCCCCGGTGAGCACCGAGGCGTAGACGAACTCGTTCCAGGCGTTGATGAACGACAGGATGGCGGTCACCGCCATGCCGCCGTATGCCTGGGGCAAGACGATCCGCAGGAAGGCGGCACCCCGGGAGCACCCGTCCACCAGGGCGGCCTCTTCCAGTTCCCGGGGGACGTCGAGGAAGTACGTCGTCATCAGCCAGACGGCGAAGGGGATGGTGATGGTGAGGTAGATCAACAGGATCCCGGTGTAGGTGTCCAGCAGCCGCAGCCTGGAGAGGATCAGGAAGAAGGGGATCAGGAACCCGACGGGCGGTGCCATCTGCGTAAACAGCGTGTAGAAGAACAGCGGCTCCCGGTAGGGAAAGCGCACCCGCGCGTAGGCGTAGCCGGCCGGCACGCTGATGGCCAGGGTCAGGAGCATGGTCAGGCCGCCGACCAGGGCACTGTTGACGATGCTGGGCGGGATGTCGACCGTGCCCAGCGCGGTGCGGTAGTGCTCCAGCGTCGGTGTGAACCAGAGGCGAGGGGGCAGCGTGAAGATATCCGTGCGGGTCTTCAACGATGTGGCCAGGACCCACACAACCGGCACAGCCCAGATCCCGATGGCGACCAGCAGCGCCGCATACCGCAGCGCCGTCCGGGCCGCACGCCCGACGTTCCGCTTCACGCCTCCACCTCCACGGCGGCGCGCAGGCGGCCGAAGGTCGCGGTCATGGCGGCCGTCAGGATCAGGAGGGTCGTGGTGAGCGTGGCACCGTAGCCGAGGTTCAGTGAGTTGAATGCGATCCGGTATGCGTAGAGGTTGAGGATCTCGGTGGCGGTCCCTGGCCCGCCGCCGGTGGCGGCGTAGATCGCGTCGAACGCCCGGAGGGCCACAATGACGCGCAGCACGACAACGGTGACGATGGCCGGGCGAATCAGCGGAAGTGTGATGTAGCGGAACCGCTGCCAGGCCGTGGCCCGGTCCAGCATGGCCGCCTCGAAGGGCTCCACGGGAAGCGCGGCCAGGCTGGCCGAGAACACCAGGAAGGCAAACGGCGTCCACTGCCAGGTATGCAGGGCAATGACCGCGCCCAAGGCCAAGGTGGGATCGCCCAGCCAGCTGTGCGAGCCCACGCCTGCCAGCACCGCCAGGTAGTCCAGCAGGCCGTAGCGCGGGGTGAGCAGCAGCGTGCGCCACACCAGCCCCACCACCACCGGGGCCAGCACCATGGGGAGCAGCACCGCCGTGCGCATGGCATTGCGGCCCCGCATCTCCCCCGCCAGGGCGATGGCGAAGGCCAGGCCCAGCGCGACCTGGAGGGTGACGCTGGTGGCGGTGTAGACGGCGGTCACGCGCAGGCTGTGCCAGAAGCGCGGGTCGGCCAGCATCGCTCCGTAGTTGGCGAGGCCGACGAATCCCGTGGCCCAGGGTCTGGTCAGCTCGATACGGAAGAACGTCACCGCCAGCAGGAACAGTAGCGGCGCTGTGGAGATGATGACCAGCAAGAGGAGGCTTGGACCCACCAGCAGCAGGCCGAACCGGGCCTCGCCGCCGGGCCGCGCGGGCGGCAGCGCGCGGGCGGCCGGGACGGTCCCGGGGCGCCCGGGCGTCAGGCTGTCGGCGGGACCACCCCGCGCAGCGGCTCGTGGCGACCTTCCCGTCACGGCCATATCGTGATCACAGGGCGTATCTTGGCCGATCGTTACCTTCCGCCGGCCCACACGTCACCGGCGCAGAATACGCGACAGCTCCGCGTTGGCCTCGTCGAGGGCCTGTTTGGGGGGCTTGCGTCCCACCAGCGCCTCTTGGATGGCGATGGCCATCACCTCGCCGATCTCGGGCCACTCCGGAATGCGCGGACGCCAGTCGGCGTCGGTGTCCTCCCGCAGCGCGGTGAGCACGACGTCGGCGTAGTCGCGGGTGAACGCGATGTCCTTGCGATAGTCCGCGTCCCGCCAGATGGACATGCGGTTGACCCCGGTGCGCACCACGGCGTCGGGACTTTCCTTGAACGTGGCCGACCGGAGCTGCGTCGGCCGGCTGGCCAGCCACTGGAGGTACAGCCAGGTCGCCTGCTTCTTGCGCGCCGGCAATGCAGCGTTGATGGGCATGGCCCAGTTCCAGATGCTGGTGACCCGCCTGTTGGCCGGGCCCTTGGGCCACCGCTGATAACCGATCTGTCCCGCGACCTTGGACTTCGCCGGGTTCTCGATGACCGATGCCGTGCTGTTGGCGTCGATGTACTGCACCAGCGTCCCCGCGGCGAACGCCTCCATGATCTCCGGCCAGTTCCAGTTCTCCACGCCCTTCGGGGCGAACTCCCGAAGCACGCTTACGTAGTATTCCAGCGACTTCACCCCGGCCTCGCTGTTCACCGTCGGCCGGCCCGCATGGTCGAACCACTGGCCGCCGTAGGCTCGGAACAGCGACGGCCAGATGTACATGTTCTGCCCGGGGCCGCGAAAGCCTCGAAGCGCCAGGCCGTAAAGGTTCTGGGCGGGCGCATGGCTGCGCCTGGCCGTCTCGCGCAACTCGTCCAGCGTCTCGGGCGGGCGCAGTCCTAGTCGGTCATACACGTCCTTGCGATAGATGTGGATGGTGACTTCGCCTTCTACCGGCATGCCCCACAGGCGACCGCGCACGGTGTTGGCCCGGCGCCAGAGCGGCACGATGTCCTCCAGGTCGAACCAGGCCTGGTCGGTGAGCTTCGAGTCGTTGAGGAAGAGGTCGAGCGGCTCGACCCAGTTGTTGACCGCGTAGAGAGGGAGGTACATCGGGTCGGCCGTGTGGCTGGCGTAGTTCGCGGTGCGGGCGCCCAGGTCCAGGACCGCCTTCTCGCGCATCTCGCGGGGCGGGATGACCTCGAAGGTGACCTCGATGCCGGAGAGACGGGTGAACTCCGGGGTCACCGCGCGAAATTTGGTGAAGTAGTGGGCCGGTGTGACCAGGATGTGGATCCGCTCCCCGGCCAACTGGCGCCAGTTGATCCTGGCAACCGCGTAGGGGTCGCCGCCGGAAGGTGCCGCCCACGCGGCCTCCAGCGTCCGTCCCAGATAGGCAGCAGTGGCTCCGCCAACGGTCAGGCGGAGCAGTTCACGTCGCGAGATCCTGTGCATCGCTCTCCCCCTCCCTCATCGTGGATCTTCACCTGGGGATACATCGTGCGTTCGATCCGGGCTACGAGCGTCGGCACGACGACCAGCTGAACGACGATGCCCGGCACGCCGGTCGCCAGCGCCGCCTGCAGGTAGGCCACCGCCGACATCTTGAGACCCAGCGCCGGGCCTACGGTGGCGGCGGCGACACCCAAGGCGAGCCGTCCGGCCGCCAGCGTGGGTACGAGCCAGACGTACTCCCGGGCCAGCGAAAGGTGCAGTGGCACCTGAGTCCGGGCGTGGCCCGGCCGCGTGCCGTATGCACGTGCCCAACCACGCACGACTCCCGCCACCAGACCGTACGTGGCCAGCTCGACCATCATCAGCGGCGCCACCGGCGGTATCACCGGCGGCATGCCCGTGAGCAGATGCGACAGCGCGGGGGCGACGGCCCCGACGAGGCAGCCGACCCGGGCACCGCCCAGCGCTCCCATGAGGAGCACCGGCAGGTGCATGGGGAGGAGCGCCGGGCCCAGGCCGACCATGTGGACGACCAGGGGGAGCGTCACGGCCATGGCTAGGCCGACGCCGGCAGCCGCCAGCGCGTGCACCGCATGCCGCGCATCCGCAGAGGTGCCAAGGATGCGCGTGGGCCGGCGCTCGGCACGTCCGGCGTCCGGCCGGCGTGCAGCCAGCCGGGCACCCGTGGCACGCACTGCAGCGACCACGCCGTCGAGGTCGGCACCCCCCGCCCGGGCGGCCTCCGCGGCGGCCTCGAACGGACAGGGGCCGTCGCCACGGCAGTTGAGGATCCTGGGCACCTGGCGCTGGCTGGTGAAGGCCACGCCCCGCGCGCGAGCCTCGCGGGCCGCCGCCTCGCTGGCCACCTCGGCGAAGATCATGCGCACACCGGCCCATGCCGCCACCGCCACGGCCGCCGCGCCGGCGATCCGATCCGCCAGCGCGGCACCGGCGATCCCTCGCGCGCGCAGGTCGTCCGCCGCCTGCACCAGGGCATCCAGGCCGGGGTCGGCCGACTCGGCCAGCACCAGTCCCTCGCGGACGATGACGAAGCCCAGCGCTCGGTCCCGCAGTCGCGCGGCGGCTATGGCCAGGTCCCGGGGCGCCCCGTCAGGGAGAGGACCCATCGCCGCGCTCCGTCAGCCCTTCGTACACCCGGACCAGCGCCGCGCTGTCCAGGTCGCCAAAGCCCCGGGCCCGGGCCAGGTGGTTGAGGAGCTGGACCAGCGTCGTCAGCACCGGCGCGCCCCCTGCCGTTCGGGCCATGCCCACGGCCAGGTCGGTGTCCTTGCAGAGCAGGTCGATGGAAAAGACAGGCGCGAAATCGCCGCGCGTCATCCTGTCGCCTGCCTCGCGGAACAGTCCCGAGACGGTGGCGGCGCCGCTGGACACGATGGTCTCGTACAGCAAACCGGGCGCGATGCCGACGCGCGGTGCCAGGGCCATCACCTCTGCCGTGGCAGCGTTGATGATGGCAAACATCATCTGATTGAGCAGCTTCACGATGTGCCCGCTGCCGGGAGGGCCGACGTGGATGACCCGGGCTGCGAACGCCTTCAGCACCGGCCGCACCCGGTCGAGGACCGCCTGCTCGCCGCCCACCGGCACCGTCCATCGTCCGGCCGTGGCCGGACGGCCCAAAATGGGCGCGTCGAGAAAGCCGATCTCGACCGCGGCCGCGCGTGCGGCCAGCAGCCGCGTCGCGGCAGGGTCGCTGGTGCTGGTGTCGACGATGACCTGCGGCGGAGAGTTCAGAGCGGTCAAGCGGTCTGCCACCTGCCGGACAGCCTCCGGGCCAGGCAGCGACAGGATGGCCGCGACGGCACGAGCATTCAGGGCGTCCAGGTCCGGCACCGTGGTCGCTCCTGCTGCCGCTACCGCCGCCAGCGCCTGGGCGTCGGGGTCGTGAGCCATCACGTGATACCCGCCCGACAGCAGTGCCGCCGCGATGATCCGCCCCATGGTGCCGCACCCGATGATGGCCAGCGGCGCCGGAGGCAGGATGAGGGCGGCCGACGACGTCGGGTGTGCGTCGCGGGTGGGTACGCGACCTGGGAGGCGCGGCGGCCCTGGTGTCATGACCGGGAGGCGGGCACGCCGGCAGTCTGACGCTCGGCGTGCAGGTGCACCTGGACCCGGGAGAGGCGTGGCACCACCAGCAGGCGCGGGCGTGGTCCGACGTGCCGCGCGGCGTGCCGCAGGGCGTCGTCGAACGTGGCGGCCGGGATGCACCCCATGCCGCGGGCGTGGGCGGGCGCACGGGCGCCGACGATGTACACGGCCCGCGCGTACCGGTCGGCGAGTCCACCCATGTACGCCATGGAGAAGCCGTGGAAGGGATGATAGGCGTACCCGTAGCGGTACCGGCGGATCCACTCGGGCCGGGTGCACACCTCGTCTTCGTAGCGGGCCAGCGCGTCGACTGTCTGGCAGCGCTGTAACAGCCGGTAGATCTCCCGGTACGCCGGGAACCACTCGTCGTTGAACCAGCCGTCGCACACACACGCCGCGATGACGACGGGGAACGGCCGCAGCGCGCCGAAGGCACGGGCCAGGGAGGCGCCGATGGCCTGCTTGAAGAGCAGCGGGTTGGATCCCATGCCCGGCCCGTAGTGGAACGTCCGGGGAATCCCCAGCACCAGTACATCGGCGGGCTCGCCCGGCACCGTGACCTCGGTGCGGTGTCCGGCCAGGGGCCAGGTGGCCTGCTCCACCTCGGCCAGCCGTCCTGCGAATACCGCCAGCTGCTGGTTCTGGCCGTTGAGCACGGCGTCGACGGCGAAAAACGGCTGTTTCATGGCTCGCTCTATCGCCTCGCCGATGCGGCGCAGCTGGTGGCGGAAGCGGCTCCCGGTGGTGATGGGGACGAAATCCGGCCGGAACATGGTGCCGGGCGCGTGGTGACACCGGATGGATCGCCATCCCACCAGACCGGTGCAGGGCATCTTGTACCCGCCACTGTAGCCACCGTAGGGGTTGCCCAGCGTGTGTCCCAGCACGATGGTCAGGTCGGCCTCCAGCACCGCGCGGTTCACTTCCACGACGTCGCCGTCGGCCGTCTCGCCCAGCCGCACCATGCCGTCCGGATCCTCGGCGTCGTGGTTGGTGAGCCGCCGGCCGCGAAAACGTGCGACGACCTCGGAGCCCAGGTAGCTTTCGAACTCCTCCGGGAGGTTCTTTCGGTGCAGGCCGACCGCGCAGAGCAGCGTGATGTCGTCCTCGCGCACGCCGGCGTCGCGCAGGCGCTCCAGCAGCAGCGGGATGGTAACCCGCCGGTGCGCTGTGGCGTGGGCACCACCCTTCACGCGGTCGGGGAAGGCAATCACCACCCTGGCGCCCGGGCCGACCAGGGCCGGCAGGGGTGGCAGCCCCAGGGGCTGCGCCAAGGCCCGCGCGGTCAACGCGACGGGGTCCTCGGCGGGGACGGGGTCCCGGTAGAGCGTGCCGGGCTCCACCACGACCGCGTCGTCGGGGACGTCGACCTCGAGAATGCCGTCGCCGTACTCGAGGGCTACCCGCGGCATCGGCTTCCCCCGTACAATTCCTCATCGGCGGTACGCCAGGCGTCGCCTGGACCGTCGACATGGTGTTCGACACAGGTGTTGTCTATTCCTCTATACAAATAGACTTATTGAGGGGAGCAGATCGGTCAGGACCCGGCGCGACGAGGGGAGGCGGCATCAGGTGAGGCTCGATCGGGACAGCGGCATTCCCCTCTACGTGCAGATCCGAGAGTTGATCCGCCAGGGCGTGGCCCAGGGCGCCTGGCGGGTGGGCGAGACGCTGCCTCCGGAGGACGAGTTGAGTGCGGCCTTCGGCGTGAGCCGCGGCACGGTACGGCAGGCTTTGGGACACCTCGCGCGGGAGGGCCTGCTGGTCCGTCACCGCCGGTCGGGGACCCGCATCGTGCGCGCGCCGGCCAACCCCGGGCTGCTATTCATCTCCCCCTACAGGGCCATTCGGGCGGCCGGGAAGCACCCCCGGGTACAGATCCTGGCACTGAAGAAGCAGCGCGCGCCGCGGCGCGTGGTGGCGGCGTGGGAAGCCGACGGGCGGGGGCCGGCCAGGCGTCTTGCCGTGCATTTCGACCGGGTGTTTTGGGCTGACGGAGAGCCCATTGCCCGGGGGAGCTCGTGGGCGCCAGCCCCGCGCTTCGACCGGCTGCTGGCCATGGATCTGACCACGCGAGCCTTCCTCGACGTGCTGGCCAGCGAGTTCGGCGTGGTCATCACCCGCATCGACGAGCGCATGGAGTTGACGGCGATGTCGGCCGAAAACGCCCGCCTGCTCCGCACCCGGCGTGGCGCGCCGTGTCTGGCGGTCACCCTCTGTCAGTGGTCTCGTGCAGAGCCTGTGGAGTATGCGGAGTTCTGGCTCGACCCGGCCAAGTCGCGCTACCTGCTCACCGGCCTGATGGGCGTCGAAGCCGACCTGGCCAAGGGTCGGGGGTTATAGCCGGCGGCTCCCGCAGCCACGGGGCGGCGCGGCTCTTCTCGGGCGGCAAAAAGTTGCTGAGGCAGATGGAGGGCATCGACTGCGGGCGGGACGCGGCCTGCTTCGTCGGCCACCACCGGCGGCAAGGGGCCGCTATGGCATCCTGGCGCGAGGCGACTGATTCGCTCTCCAGAGTCACTGTGCCGCTCCGGATGTGCTGCGGTATCGGCCGCAGCCTCGCCCGATCAGAGCATGCCTTCCACCTGAAGGAGGATCGCCCAGGCGATCAACGCTGCGCCCGCGGGCCCGGTGAGCCGGCTACCCCACGGGAGCGTGCGCTCGGCGGTCATGACGGCGCCCAGCGCCAGCATCCACCCCAGGTGTGCGATGCCCACGGCGAACATGAGCAGCATGAGCGCCCAGCAGCAGCCGACGCAGAACAGGCCGTGGTGTAGCCCCAGCGCCCACGCGTCGCGACAGGGGTGGACACCCCGCCAGCGGCCCGCCAGGAACGTCAGCGGCGAGCGGCACTGGCTCAGGCAGCGCTCCTTCAGCGCCGTGAACTGGTAGGCGCCGGCGGCCAGCAGCACCCCGGGCGGGAGGATGGCGGCGAGCCAGGGCAGCCGCTCGACCAGTTCGTGCACCGCGACGACGTCCACGGCGAACGCCGCCAGACCGAACCCCGCCCAGACGCTCAGGTAGCCTGCGCCCAGCCGCAGCAGCAACCGCCGGCGGTCCGGTCGGTGGGCGACCGCGCGGCGGAACAGGTTCACCAGCGGCAGGCTGCCCGGCAGCATCATGGCCACCGTCATCACGGTCCACCCGACCACGAATGCTGCCAGCCGGAAGACCGGAGAGAGGGTGCTCGCCTCGGTCTCCCGGTGGCCTAGCCAGCCCGCGTACGGGGAGGAGCCCCACAGCGCCATGATGGCCCACGCCGACCCGATCAGGGCCGCAAGCGCCAGCCGGTACCAGCGGGCGTCGTCAGGCGTGCGGAGGGCGCCGATCATGCCGCAGCCGCGAGGCGGCGGTCAGGCGGCGAACTTGAACGGTCCCAGCACCGCGTTGCGCCCACTGTACTCCCATCGGATGCGGTGCTGCGGGACGTCGGCCCGGAACGCGGGCGCTGTGCCGACGAAGGCCGCAGAGCCGGGGATGGTGGAGAAGACGCTGTCCACGAGCTTCGTGGGGTGGCCCTGGAGGTCCGTCAGGGGCTCCATCTCGCTGGTCACCGCATCGCCGATCCTGATGTACCCCTTGCCCTCGCGGAAACTGAAGTCAATGGGGGCGTCGTAGACGCCGAGGACCTCACCCACAAGGGGTGCCAGGTCGGCCAGCGGTCCGCCAAGCTTCCCGGTGTGCGCCGCCAGGATGGCCTCCTTCTGCTGCGGCGTGGCCCTGCTGTCGACGAAGACCACGGCCTTCCAGTTGCCCTTGAGGACGTTCCCGGGAATCTGCACGACCAGGGCCAGGGTCAGGCCCGCCACGTCGACCCCGTTGATTTGCCCGCGGTCGTAATGGTAGGCGATGAGCCCGTTGCAGGCCCCGCCGTCGGGATCCTGCCCGACCCAGCAGGGGCACACGGCTGCACATGAGCAGGCTTCCAGCAGCGCGCCTTCCAGCACGTACCCCATAGCCGTCACCTCCCTGGTGGTGTGCGCGTCCCGCGCGCCTAGTGGGCGATCGAGAAGACCAGCTGCACGTTGTCTTCCCGCGCGTCGTTTCCATGCGTTGTCCCCTCCTGTCTCCCCGTAGGTCCCAGAGTATTCCCCCTCTGAGACAGACACCGTCCCTCAGAACGAGACCACCCGGTCATACTCCGCCACCAGCGCTGCGAACTGCCTGGGCGTCATGAACTGGCCATTCTTGCCCTGCAGGTCCTGCTCGGTCACCCCACGGGCGGCCGAACAGCCGCCTCAGACGTAGATCGGAATCTTGTACTCGAGGACCTTCGCCATCAGGTCCTTCATAGGCGGCCAGCCTACGGGCACGATGGCGTTGGCCACGACATCCTTCATCACCACCACCGCATCGGCCGTCAGGCCGATGGCGGCCTGGTGGCCCGCTTCCACGGCCCCTATGGCCGACAGTAACGGCAGGACCGCCTTCGTGGGGTTCTCGGACCCGTGGGTCCCATTGAAGAACAATCGGGCCATCCGCGTCACCCCCTCACCCCATCCTGAATCCATTGTGAGAGACGGGGCTGCGGCGCAGACTTATTGCACGAGCGGAGGGCCAGGGTCCGGCCGGCCGGCGGGTCGGGCGGGCGGCCTGTCGGCCCCCGGGAAGCCGCCTGCTCTGCCTCCGGCGGTCAGGGCCTTCTTGACTTACTCATGCATTTGAGTAAAAATACTCACTAATATGAGTAATCAGAGGCATCCTGCCTTCATCCGACCCCAGGCCCAGGTCTTGGCCACCCGGCTTGCCGAGCCACGGCGCCACCTCCAGGTGGTCGCAGGCCCCCGGCAGGTCGGCAAGACCACGTTGGTACTGCAGGTGCTCGCGACCTGGGGCGAGCACGCGCGGTACGCGTCGGCCGACGAGCCGACACTGCGGGATCGGGCGTGGTTGGTGGCGCAGTGGGAGGCGGCACGCCTGGTCGCCAGGCGGGCGGGCAGGCGCGGCGCGGTCCTCGCGCTAGACGAGATCCACAAGATCCCTGGCTGGTCCGAGACGGTCAAAGGCCTCTGGGACGAGGACACACGGCAGCGCGTGCCGTTGCGCGTCGTGATCCTGGGCTCGGCTCCTCTCCTGGTGCAGCGGGGCTTGACCGAGAGCCTGGCCGGGCGGTTCGAGGTCATCCCGCTCGGACACTGGACGTTGGTCGAGATGCGGGAGGCATTCGGCTTCGCGCTCGACCAGTACCTCTTCTTCGGCGGCTATCCCGGAGCGGCGCCGCTGGCACAGGATCCAGCACGCTGGACGCGCTACGTGAAGGACGCGTTGATTGAGACGACAATCGCGCGCGACGTGCTGCTACTCTCCCGCGTGGACAAACCCGCCCTCCTGCGCCAGCTGTTCGAACTGGGTTGCCACTTCTCAGGCCAGGTGCTCTCCTACACAAAGATGCTCGGGCAGCTGCAGGACGCGGGGAATACCACGACCCTGGCGCATTACCTGGAGTTGCTCTCCGGCGCGGGCATGCTCACCGGTCTGCAGAAATACGCCGGCTCGGTGGTACGCCGACGGGGCTCGAGCCCCAAGCTGCAGGTGCTCAATACGGCGCTGATGACCGCCACCATGGGCCTGAGGTTCACCGAAGCGCGCGCAGACCCGGAAACGTGGGGGCGCATCGTGGAATCCGCAGTCGGCGCTCATCTGGCCAACGCGGCCGCCGGCGGCGAGGGGGAGCTCTTCTACTGGCGCGAGCGCAATCGCGAAGTAGACTTCGTGCTCCGACGCGGACGGCGGCTGGTGGCCATCGAGGTGAAGTCCAGCCGGCGGCGCCAAACGCTGCCCGGACTGGAGGCCTTCGCTGACCTGTTCAGACCCGCGCGCACTCTGATCGTGGGAGCCGACGGGGTTCCGCTGGAAGAGTTCCTGGCACAGCCCGCCAATCACTGGACGAGCCCATGAGCCGGATCACCGCCGCGGCGACGGCCGGTACCCCCAGATCTTGCTCGTCTTCAGCCCCATCCCGGCCAACGCACTGGCCACCGAGAACCCCGCGGCCACCGGGTCGATGACCGGGATGCCCAGATCGTCCTGCAGGCGCTCCGCGGAGCCGGTCAGCGCCGCGCACCCCAGGACGACGGCCTCGGCGTGGTCGGCGTCGCGCGCCGCCAGACCTTCGCGGCGCATGGCCGCATAGCACCCCTCCGGGTCGTCCTGGATCCCCTGCACCGAGAAGTCCACCGCCCGCCACACGCAGATGCGGTGGGCCGCCCCGGCGGCTCGCGCGTTCTGCTCCATCTTGGGGACCCACTTCCAGTCGCCCACCAGCACCGCGATCCGGGAAGCGACGATGCCGGCCAGCATAAAGCTGGCCTCGCCGATGCCGACCACCGGGATGTCCAGGGCCTCCCGCAGTTCCCACATCCCGGGGTCGTAGAAGCAGCCGATGCTGGCCGCCGCGATCCGGTGGCGGGCCACATAGGCGGGCAGCACCGCGAGCATCAGTCCCACGGCCGCGTGGTCGTCGGCGAAGTGTTCAAGGTCGGGCGGGCCGTCCGGGAGGTCGATCACGTGGACGTCGGCGGCGGGCGCCAGTCCGGCCAGGTAGGCCCGGACCGCCTCGACGCGGCCGGGCCGCGCGCGGACCGGGATCACGTGCAGGACCGCCGGCATGCCTGGTGGCCTCTGCACCGCCGTCGCGTCCTCCGCCAGTTCAGTACCCGGGGACCCCGAGGTCCCGGCACGCCGCGGCGACCTCGGGGTGCACGTACTTCCCGTCCACCTCCAGCGGCACCCCGTCCAGGTGGATCGTGGGGTTGAGCACGACGCAGTCGGTGTGGGCGGCGGCCTTCCACCCCACCGCCTTCATCTGGGGCCCCTGCGTCCCGATCCCCATGTTGAAGATCCCGAACATCCGCTCGTCTTCCACGATGCGGCCGGTGGGCTTGGTGACGCCGGGGTTGAAGCCGAGCGAGTAGTGCGCCACGCGGTACATGTTGGGATCCCCGAACGAGGCCAGCCACCGCTCGTAGACCCTGGCCTCGGCGCCGCCCTCGACCTTCTTGACGACGCCCGCCTCGATGGTCAGGGTCACCGGCGTGCGCACCAGCCCGATCTCCGCCGGCGGCCAGATGCAGCCGTCCACCACGAGACGGCCCGCGATGGTCTCCTCCAGCGGCGCCCAGGAGACCTGGCCGACCAGCATGATCGGCTCGCCCGGGGTGTCGGCGAGCCTGCCGGAGTGGCGGATGTAGCGGCCGGCGTTGTCGGCGACCAGGTCGGTGCCGGCCGCAGTGGTGATCTTCACCTCCCGCGCGCCGGCCAGCAGCGCCCGCAGCCTCTCGCCCATGGCGATGACCTTGGGGTAGTCGACGCGCCCGATCGAGCGCACCATCATCTGGACGTCCATCCCCGACAGACAGATGTACCGGGCGCCGCGCTCCATCGCGCGGCGGTAGGCGTTGGAGTAGAGGATGTAACCGACCGCGTACTCGATCCAGATGTCGCAGTCGGCGATGGCCGCGGCCACAGGCCGGGGTGGATCCTGACCGCTGGTGAGGTTGGTAGGATACCACAGGACGACCGGGACCGCGCCGGCCGCGAACGCGGCGTTCGCCGTGGCCTCCACCACGCGCGCGTCACTGCTGGAGTCGGCGGTGATCACCACCTGCTCGCCGGGTCTGGCCAGCATGACCTGCTCGACGAGTTTCCGCGCCGCGGCGGCGACCTCGAAGGACAGGTAC
>JAVKHQ010000002.1:127615-163300 GCA_031459875.1 Candidatus Fervidifonticultor sextus
GGGGTTCCGTGCCCAGGGCCAGTTCCATCCCTCTGCCTCCTCGTCTCGGATGCTCGACGCCAAAGGACCCGCGGGGTCCTCGCGCGGGCTGTCTACGTGGCGGCCAGGGCCGGCGCGACCCAGCGCCCGGCAGCGATGACCGGCTGGCCGTCGAACCACACGTCCGGCCGCGGGAAGACGAAGTCCTGGTGGTAGTCGGCCACCACGACCCCGCCCATGTGGCTGTTGTCGCCGACGGCCAGGTGCACCGTCCCCTTGATCTTCTCCGCCTCGACGGTGATGTCGGTCCGCCGGGCCTGCGGGTTGGTCCCGATGCCCAACTCGCCCAGCATGCGCCGTGGCCGCGTGGCCTCGCTCCGCCCGGCCAGGTCCAGGATTTCGGCGATCTGGGCGCCAACCGTGCCCCCGCCGTCCAGCGCCACCACCTCGCCGCGTTCGAGCCGGATCGTCATCGGCTCGGTCAACCTGGCGTGCCAGCCGGGTTCTACGACCAGGCGGCCCTGCGCGGTGCCTTCCAGCGGCGCGCAGTAGGCCTCGCCGGCCGGCAGGTTGCCCCAGGCCCCCCGCGTCACATAGATGCCGTCGTCTGACCGGCCGTCGCGGCCCTCGACGCTGAATGCCACGTCGGTGCCGGCGGGCGTGGTGACGCGCACGCGGCGCGCGGCAGTGATCAACCCGGCCATCGCGCGCGTGGCGGCGGCCACGGCCTGGTAGTCCACCGCCATCGGACCGTCCGGGTAGAGCATCTCCGGGATGAAGCGCGGCATGCTGGCCACCCGGGCGCCGGCGCGGCAGGCCGCCTCGCGCGCGTCGGTGTGGCTGAGGGAGAAGGACGTGATGATCAACACGACGTCTGAGGCCGCCATGGCCTCCGCGACCTGGTCGGGCGGCTCGACCGCGCTGCGGCCCGTGGAGGGATACGCCAGGAACCGCACCGGGTGAGCCGGCAGGTGCTCGCGGGTCAGGTCGGCCACCAGCCGCGCCAGATACGCGCGCCGGAGCATCGCCTCCACGTCCTCGGGGGGCAGGCGGTCCCACTGCTCCGGCGTCGGCAAGTCGGTCACCACCAGGAGGCGCTCGCCGTCCCGGATCCCCATGTTCACCCTGAGCATGGACAGGACACCCGGGGTTATCGCCTCGCGGTCAATCCACGCCATGCGCGTTCCTCCCGGCGGGGTGAGTCAGTGCCAATGAGCCTGCAACAATACAGTCTTCTCGGGGATCAACGCGCTCTCCTACCCCATCGGCAACTTGGCTGTGCTCACGATGGCTGTGTCGCCATGATCCCGCGGGCTAGTCTGTCCTGTTTGGACGTAGTGTTTGCACTTGAGGGTCTGGCCTTGGTGAAACCAGGAGGGCCATCGCCCAAGCTCCAACCGAGGTTTTGGTACCAGCAAGACCTTGGGAAGGGGTGGGCAGATGACCCTCGAGGAGAGTGTACTGCGACACCGCCTCGCCGTCATCCAGCGGGCGGCCGCCCTGGGCAACGTCAGCCAGGCCTGCCGCGAGTTCGGGATCTCCCGGACGCTGTTTTACCGGTGGCGCAAGCGGTTCACCCGCTATGGGCAGGACGGCCTGCGCCCACGGCCCACGCGTCCGACCCGGTGGCCCCGGCAGGCCACGCCGGCCCTGGAGCATGCGGTGGTGGCCTACGCGCTGCTCTGGCCGACTCATGGCCCCGCGCGCATCGCGGCCCAACTGCGCCAGCGCCGATGGGGTGGGTGGCAGGTGAGCACGTCCGGCGTCTACGGCATCCTCTGTCGGCGGGAGCTGCGCACGCGGTGGGAGCGCCTCACGCGGCTGGAGGCGCACAGCGCAGTCACGGTGGGGTTGCTCACGGAGCGGACGCGCCAGCGCTTGAGCCATCCGCACGTGGAGGCCCAGCAGCCTGGGGATCTGGTGTGCATCGACGCCTTCTACATCGGCAAGCTTAAGGGCGTGGGCAAGGTCTGGCAGCTCACGGCCTGCGACGCGGCCTGCTCCTACGCGATCGCGACCGTGGTCCCCCGGGTGACGGCGCAGACGGCCGTGCACTTCCTGCGCGTCCACGTGGTACCAGTCTACGAGCGGGCCGGCCATCGCATCCGAGCCGTGCTCACCGATGGCGGGCCGGAATTCCAGACGGTCTTCACGGCGGCGTGCATCGAGCTGGGCATCCAGCATCGACGGACCAAACCGCGCCACGCCTGGACGAATGGTTTCGTCGAGCGGTTGCAAGGGACGATCCTGGCCGAGTTGTGGCGGGTCGCCTTCCGGCGCACCTACTACACCACACTGGCCCAACTGGATCGGGATCTCCAAGCGTACCTGCGCTTCTACAATCGGGAGCGGCCTCATCTGGGCTACCGTCTCAGAGGTCGCACTCCGGCGATGCTGTTCAAGACTCGGTTGGGGTCTCAAAGTGCAAACACCTAGTCCAAACTTGACAGGCAGTCCAGCAGTTCCGCCACGGCTCGGGCCACGATGCTGCGCGCGGTGACCACGGAGACGCCAGTAAGCTCCCTTACCTCCTCGCGCATCGCAGCGGTGTGACCAATGCACTCCAGCAGGATGAGATCACATCGTCCTCCCATCCAGCGCCAGAGACGCAGAGCGGCGTCATGGAACTCGTCGGCCCCCCCATAGGGAGAAGCACCGACGACCGTGCATTCCGGGCCCACGCCAGCCCATTCCCTGGCCTGTTGACGCTCCTGGCGTGGATCGGCCGTCAGGATCCCCAGGCGCCCACGCGGGAGAACGCCGCGCACGAAGGCCTTGACCACACCACCGGTGTCGAGGAGCAGGCGACGATGCCGCAACGATGGGAGCCTGCCCGCGCAAAGAGGGACCAACACATCAGCGCCGCGCGCCTCCAGCTCATCCACGCACTGCTGCAGGAACGGGAGGAGCTTCTGTTGTCCCAGCGTCACAGGTTCCCCGGTCCGCAGGCGCGAGACGAAGAGATCTTCTCCCGGGTCGGGAAGCAGGCTGCCGAGTTCCATCGGACCCAGGTGGTCCAGGGCGCCTCGTTCGAGCACGCCGTGTCCCCTCCCCCAGATCCTGCACATCTCCGGCACCACGTCGGGGCGAGGAGATTGGCCTATGGTGAAGACACCGATCGTCGCCATGTTCCCTCCCGCATAGAGACGGCGTCGGATGGGCCCTTCATGCCTCCGGTCTCGTCCAAACGATCTTTCCCTCAATACTGCGCCAGCATGCCACTTGACGGTCGGGACCCACGGGTTGAAGGGCCTGGGGCTCCTCATGGCAGCGTTGGACGGCCCAGGGGCAACGGGGAGAGAACGGACATCCTGCCGGCCGTGCCAAAGGGGAGGCCGGCTCACCACGAGGGATGATGCGGTGCCGCTGCTCCCACGGCGTGTTTGCCGGCACGGCCGACAACAGTGTACGCGTGTAGGGGTGTTTGGGATCGTCAAACAGCGCCCGTGTGGGTCCTTCTTCGACAACACGTCCGAGGTACAGCACCACGACCCGCCGGGCCATGTAGCTCACCACCGACAGGTCGTGCGAGATGAAGAGGTAACTGAGCCCGAGCCGGCGCTGTAGCGCCCGCAGCAGGTTCAGTAGCTGGGCCTGCACAGACACGTCGAGGGCCGAAGTGGGCTCATCGAGGACGACAAACTGCGGGTTCGAGGCGAGTGCGCGGGCGATTGCCACGCGTTGCTGCTGGCCGCCGGAGAGTTGGTGAGGATACCGAGCCACGTGCTCCTCCGAGAGCCCCACCAGCTCAAACAGTTCAATGACACGCCGACGGGCGGCCACACCGCGGGCCAGACCGTGAAGCAGGATCGGCTCCAGGACCGCCGTCCCCACGGTCATCCGGGGATTGAGGGAATCGGCCGGATCCTGAAACACCATCTGCAGATGGCGACGGAGGGGACGGAGGCTGCTGTCTGGCAGTCCCGTGATGTCGATCCCGCGATATTTCACGACACCTTCGGAAGGCTCCTCGAGGCGCAGCAGACACCGCCCCAGGGTTGACTTCCCGCTCCCGCTTTCGCCGACAACGCCCAGGGTCTCGCCCGACGACACCGTGAACGAAACCCCGTCGACGGCCCGCAGGATGTGGCGCCGGAGGAGGCCGCCAGAAACGATGTAATGCTTGCTGAGCCCGCTCACCTCAAGGAGGGCGTCCACGCTGGCACCTCCTCTGGAAAGAAGCATCGCACCTCGTGCCCTGGCAACCGCTCCTCCAGACTCGGATGCTCCAGCCGGCAGCGGGGCCGGGCGCGGTGACAGCGCGGATGGAAGGGGCAACCGGAAGGACGTGTGAGCAAGTCCGGGACCACGCCCGGGATGACCGGCAGGTCGTCCTCCAGGCTAATCGCCGGCCGGCACGCCAGCAGCCGCGCCGCATAGGGATGGAACGGGGCCCTGAAGAACTGCTCGGCCGGCGCGAATTCGACCAGCTCCCCGGCATACATCACGGCGACCCACTGGCAGAGTTCAGCGACCACACCCAGGTTGTGAGTGATCACGACCAGCGTGAGCCCCAGCTCCTCCCGCAGTTGACGCAGCAGCCGCAGGATCTGCAGTTGCACCGTGACATCCAGCGCCGTCGTCGCCTCATCGGCAATCAGCAACTTCGGGCTGCACGCCAGACACAACGCGATCATCACACGCTGGCACATCCCTCCCGAGAGTTCGTGCGGATAGGCCCGGAGGAGTCGGTCGACGTCCGGGAGCTCCACCTGGCGCAGGAGGTGCCGCGCGCGGGTCAGTGCGGCGTGGCCGTCCAGCCCCAGGTGCTGGCGCAGCACGAGCCGGATCTGAGTTTCGACCGTCAGCACCGGATTGAGGGACTCACGCGGCTGCTGGAAGATCATGGCGATCTGCCTGCCGCGGACCCGCTCCATCTGCTGTTCGGACAGTCGGAGCAGGTCGGTCCCCTGGAACAGGATCCGGCCTGAGAGGATCCGGCCCGGTGGGCGGATCAGCCGCATGATCGATAGCGCCGTCACCGTCTTGCCGGACCCGCTCTCGCCCACAATCCCTACGACCTGACCCCGCGGCACGTTGAGCGAGAGCCCGCGCAGCACATGCACGATCCCGTTTCGCGTCTGGAAGCAGGTGTGCAGGTCCTCGATCTGCAGCAGATACTCGGTCATCGGCGCCTTGGATCCAGCACGTCCTGCAGCCCGTCCCCCACGAGGTTGAACGCGATGACCGCGACCATGATGGCCAGGCCAGGGAAGAAGGACACCCACCAGTGCCCGGACGTGAGCTGGGGGACGCCCATGCTGATCATGACCCCCCACTCGGGTGTCGGAACCCGGACGCCCAGCCCGATGAAGCTCAAGCCCGCCGCCTGCAGAATCGCCCACCCCGACTGCAATGTCGCCTGAACAAAGACCGGTGCCAGACAGTTGGGGAGCAGATGGACGAACAGCACGCGCCAGGGCGGATTCCCCACGCTGGCCGCGGCCAGGGCAAACCCGCTGACCCGCAGCGAGAGCAGCCGGCTGCGCACCAGCCGCGCGTAGATGGGCAGGTTGGTCAACCCGATGGCAATGATGAGGTTAGGCAGGCTTGGTCCCAGCGCGGCTGCGATGCCCAGGGCCAGGATGAAATTAGGGAACGCCTGCAGCATGTCCATCAGCCTCATGATGCCATCATCCAGCCATCCGCTCGCATAGCCAGCGACGGCCCCCAGGAATCCGCCCAGCACCATCGCCAGACCCACCGCGCCAGCCGCCACCATGAGATCGATGCGGGCGCCATGCAGGACGCGCGAGAAGATGTCGTGCCCGAAGGTATCTGTCCCAAACAGATGGCCTGGGCCGGGCGGCCGCAGCGACCTGGCGGGGTTGGTGGCATAGGGATCCTGCGGCGCCAGGAGGGGTGCCAGCAGCGCAACGAGCATCAGGCCTGCCAGCAAGACCAAGCCCACGATGGTGATGGGATTCCTGCGCAGCCCGTAGCCCAGGTCAGCCAGGCGCACCACGGCTCTCTACCCGTGTCGGACCCGCGGATCCAGAAGGGCGTAGAGCAGGTCAACGAGGAGGAAGATCAGGATATAGATCGTGGTGGCGTACAGGATGAAGCCCTGAATCGCTGGATAGTCTGCATTCGCGGCGGCATTGAAGGCATACTGCCCCAGCCCGGGCCAGGCAAAGATCGCCTCGATCAGCACCACGCCGCCCAACTGGTAGCCGAAGACGACGGCGATCATGGTCACCACCGGCAGGAGCGAGTTCTTCAAAGCGTGACGCAGCACCACCACACGGGCGGGCAGGCCCAGGGCCTGCGCCGCCCGCACGTACGGCGCGTCCAGCGCCTCGATCATCCCCGACCGAGCCATCCGGGCCAGCGGCGCCATGGCGGCGAAGCCGAGGACGAAGGCCGGGAGGGCGAGCAGACGCAGCCCGCTCCAGAGAGCCGTCGGGTTTCTCGTGAGCACCGCGTCGAGGGTGACCAGCCCTGTAATGGCCGTCGGAGCGGACACCCCGAGCTCCAGCCGGCCGATTGGCGGGGGGGCGACCCCGAGCCTGAAGAAGAAGACGTAGATGAGGACCAGCCCAAACCAGAACACGGGCATGGAGACTCCCAGCACCGAGACAATCCGACCCAGGTGGTCGATCCAACTATCCTTCCACACCGCCGAAGCAACGCCCAGCGGCACCGCCACGACCACCGCAAAGGTCATCGCATAGAGGGTCAACTCCAGTGTGGCCGGAAAGCGCTGTCGGAGGTCCTGCAGGACCGGCCGGCTTGTCAGAAAGGACGTCCCCAGATCGCCGCGGATCAGACCGCGCAGGTAGCGGGCAAACTGCACGTAGTAGGGCTGGTCAAATCCATACTCGCGCATGATCTCCGCGCGGCGCTCGTCCGAGACGAAAAACCCCACCATCCGATCCACCGGGTTGCCCGGGATGATCCGCGTCAGAAAGAAGGTGATAAACAATACCCCCAGCAGCGCCGGCCCAATCAACAGCAGGCGCCGCAGGAGGTACCGTCCAAACCGCATGCCTTACTCCTTATAGACGCTGTACCACCGATTGTACCGGTCGGGATAATAGATATAGCCCTTGACATGCTTGCGCATGGCGATGGTGTAGTCCGGCTGGTACAGGAAGGCCCAGGGCGCCTCTTCCATGATGAGGCGCTGCGCCCGCCGGCTGGCGTCGTTGCGGGCAATGGTGTTCGTATTCAACATCATAGTGCCGATCAATTCGGTGACCTCGGGATTTGTCCAGTTCCCGTAGTTGCAGCACCCCTGCCGGAACAGCCAGAAGTAGTGATAGAAGGGATCGTTGTTGATCGAGAGCCACTCATGGATGAAGAGACCCGGAAACTCGTGCCGGCGAAGGCGCTCAGTGTACCCTGCCAGGGGCAGCTTGTCGATCTCGACCTCCACGCCGATGCCACGTAGCGCCGACTGCACCCAGACGGCGATCTGCTCGTCCACCGGGAACCCCGCTCGCACGGTAAGCCGGGTCCGAAAGCCGCTGCTCAAGCCTGCCTCGGCCAGCAATGACCTGGCCCGGGTCGGGTTGGTCCCGTACATGAAGACGGACTCGTCGTGGGAAGCCATGCCCTTGGGAACAGGGCTACGCAGCGGCAGACCGTATCCCCTGACGGCCTCCTTGAGAATGGTGTCGTAGGGGACGGCATAGGCAATCGCCTGACGGACCTTCACATTGTCAAAGGGCCGCATGTTGACGTTCATGCCCAGGTACTTCACGATCGTCGTCGGGAACCTGCGCACGGCCACATTGGGGTCGTTGCGCAGCGTTTCGAGATCCTCCAGGGCCAGATCGTAGGCGACATCCACCGCGCCACGCCGCAGCAAGAGGGCCCTGGTCGAAGGATCGGGAATGATCCTGAAGACGATCCGCCGCAACCTGGCCGGACCTGCCCAGTAGTGCTCGTTGCGGGCGAGGACGATCTCCGAGCCGGGAGTCCAGCGCTCCAGCAGAAAGGCACCTGCGCCGACGGCGTTGGTCTTCATCCATCCAGTCGCCCAGGGGTCCTGGGTAGTAGCGCGTGCCTTCACCTGCGCGGCGTTGACAATGGCGTGACCGAACTGGGCCATGTTGCCAAAGAGGAGCGGGTTCGGCCGAGCCATCCGGATCTCCACAGTCCCGGGATCCAGCACCTTGACGTGGCTGGCATCGTTCACCGTGGCCATGCGCATCAGCGCCGCAGTGACCGCGTTGACGCCAAAAATCCGGTCGTAGCTGTACTTCACGTCCTCAGCGGTGACCGGTGTACCGTCCGAGAACTTGGCGTTTTCCCGCAAGCGAAACGTGGCCCGACCATCAGCGGACACCGTGAACGATTTGGCGATCTCGCCCGAGAATCGGTTGAGATCACCGATCAATTCGCCCGACTCCGTCCTCCTGACACCGAAGTCGATGAGGAAGTCGTAGAGGTTGGAGATGATCTCATGCTGGAACGGCGCGCCCGAGGTGACGGGCGGGTCGATGGTTTCGATATCGCCTCCAACCGCGACGACCAGTGTGTCCTTGACCGCCTGCGCCCAGCTGGCAGGCTGGACGCCGCCAAGCAGACCTGCGACGAGGACAAGGGCGACCGTCTCTCGAAAGCGTCCGGGCTGCCGGTGCTGACTCTCCATATGGCGTCCTCCTTTTTCTGTCGTCTCGCCTGAACTCACCCGCTGTCCTGGCAGCACACTTTGTCGAGTTCGTCTCTTTCCATTATTGCCACGCCTGCTATCCTTCTCTTGTTGAGACCCGCATCCGCCCGGGCAGTCCCGGGGCGCCGAACGCCCGGTCGTACAGAATGCACCGCGCGTGGTGGTCCGGTCCCACCCGCAGCAGATCGGGGACCACCCGGTCGCAGGCGTCCAGGCGCGCGTAGCACCGGGGGTGGAAGGCGCACCCGGGGGGAACCCGAGCGGCGCTGGGGACCTCCCCGCCCAGGGTGATCTTCTCGGGGATCAGCGCAGCCTCCTCATCGGAGACCGTGGGAATCGCCGAGAGCAGGGCCCGCGTATATGGATGCGCCGGACGGGCGAACAGTTCCTCGGTGGGCGCCACCTCCACGATCTTCCCCAGGTACATCACGGCGATGGCATCCGCCACATTGCGGACCAGGCTGAGGTCGTGCGAGATCATCAGGTAGGTCAGGTCGAGTTCACGCTGCAGGCGTCGCAGCAGCGCGATGATCTTGGCCTGCACCGAGACGTCCAGCGCCGAGGTGGGTTCGTCGAGCACGATGAAGCGCGGCGCCAGGGCCAGCGCCCGCGCGATCGCCACCCGCTGGCGCTGCCCGCCCGACAGCGCGTGGGGGTAGCGAAACAGGAAGTCGCGCGGGGGGAGTTCGACCCGTTCGAGCAGCTCATGCACGCGCCGCCACCGCTCCAGCGGCGTGCCGAGGCGGTGGACCACCAGAGGTTCCTCGATGATCTCCCTGACGCGGCGGCGGGGGTTGAGGGACGACGCGGGGTTCTGGAAGACGATCTGTATCTGCCGCCGGATCGGCCGCAGTGCCGCTTCGTCGAGGGCGGTGATGTCGCGCCCGTCGAAGACGATCCGTCCCGCGGTCGGCCGCAGCAGCCGGACGATGATCTTGCCCAGGGTCGTCTTGCCCGAGCCCGTCTCCCCCACCAGCGCCACCGTGGCGCCCTTGGGAATCGCCAGGCTGACCCCGTCCACCGCCCGGACCTCCCCGACCCGGCGGCGCAGCAACCCGCGGGTGATGGGGAAGTGCTTGACGACGGAGTCGGCTTCGACCAGGACCACGCTCAGGCCTCGAGCGCCGACGACGCCTCGACCGTGGACGATGGGTAGAGGTGGCAGGCGACCTGCCGGCCGGGCTCGGCCTCGGCCAGATGGGGCCGCAGGCGGTCGCAGACCCCCATCCGGAACGTGCACCGGGGGGCGAACCGGCAGGCTGGCGGCGGCGCCAGGTAGTCCGGGATCCGCCCTTCGATCCCGCTCCCCATGGTGCCGGTCAGCCGGGGTACGGCCGCCAGCAGGCCCTGGGAGTACGGGTGCAGTTGCCGGCGGAACATCTCGTGCGTGGCTGCCACCTCGGCGATCTCGCCCCCGTACATCACGTAGATGCGGTCGGAGACCTGCCGCGCCACGCCCAGGTTGTGGGTGATGTAGAGCACCGACAGCCCCTCGGTGCGGACCAGTTCCCGCAGTTCCAGCAGGATCTGGTCCTGGATGGACACGTCGAGCGCCGTGCCGAGTTCATCGGCGATGAGCAGTTCAGGCCGGCCGATCAACGCCAGGGCGATCAGGACCCTCTGGCGCATCCCGCCCGAGAGCTCGATGGGGTAGCGCGCGAGCATCCCCTCCGGATCGGGGACGCGGACCATGCGCAGGACCTCCACGCACCGCCGCCAGACGGCCCGGTCGGGGCGCCGCCACCCGGCGCGGTCGGCGCCCTGCCACATCACGACGTCCGCCAACTGCTGGCCGACGGTGAACACCGGGTTGAGCGCGGTGGACGGATCCTGGAAGATCATCGCGATCTGGCGGCCGCGGACCCGGCGGAGCTCGTCTTCGGACAGGCGCAGCAGGTCCTGGCCCTTGAAGACGACACGGCCCGAGACGACCTCGGCGTTGGCCGGCAGCAGGCCCAGGATGGCCTTGGCGGTGACGGACTTCCCGCAGCCGGTCTCGCCTACCAGGGCCACGCTCTCCCCCCGACCGACATGGAGGGTCACGCCGTTGATGACGCGGGCGCGCCCCTCGTAGGTGTGGAAGTGAATCACCAGGCCCGAGACGGCCAGCAGCGGCTCCGCGGGAGTCACGAGCCGGCCCGCCACTGCTCGATCTGCACGTCGAATACGTCGCGCAGGCCGTCGCCGAGCAGATTGAAGCCCAGCACGGTGATGAAGATCGCCAGCCCCGGAAACGTGGCGGCCCACCACGATCCCGGCAGATAGGCGCGGCCTTCGGCGATCATCGTCCCCCACTCGGGCGTCGGCGGCTGGGCGCCGAACCCCAGGTAGCTGAGCCCCGAGGCGGTGAGGATGACGAAGCCCATGTCGAGGGTGATCTTGACCAGGATGGGAGACCAGGCGTTGGGGAGGATCTCCCGGAAGGCGATCCGCCAGGGGCCGGCCCCCAGCCCGCGGCTGGCCTCCACGAACTGCTCCTCTTTGAGGGACAGCACCTGCCCGTAGACCAGCCGCGTGTACCAGGGCCACCAGGCAAAGGCGATGGCGATCATGGCGTTGGTGAGGTTGGGGCGCAGGGCGGCGGTCACCGCCAGGGCCAGGGCGATGGGGGGGATGGCCAGGAAGATGTCGGTGATCCGCATGATCACGTCGCCCACCCGGCCGCCCCAGTAGCCGGCGACGAGCCCCAGGGGCACGCCGATGACGACGGCCAGGATCAGCACCACCGCGCCCAGCACGAGCGAGATACGTGCGCCGAAGATGATCCGCGAGAGGATGTCCCGCCCGGCGTCGTCGGTCCCCAGGAGGTTGCGCGAGGACGGCGGCTGCAACGCGTGCGCGAAGTCCACGAACGACCCGGCGTGCTGCGGGTAGGGGGCCAGGAAAGGCGCGAGCAGCGCGGCGGCCACCATGAGGCCCACCACGGCCAGACCGACCACGGACAGCGTGGACTGGCGGAAGCGGAACCACATCTTCCGCCACTCCCCCGCCCGGGCAGCCCTCAGGTCCCCCGAAATGGCGACCTCAGCCACCCTGGCGCCCTCCACGCGGGCTCCCGGACCGTCGGGACGTCGTCATCCCTCGCCGTACCGGATGCGCGGGTCGAGGTAGCCGTAGAGGAGATCCACGAGCAGGTTGACCACGGCGTAGGCCGCCCCGACGACGAGCGTCACCGCGATCACCGCATTGAAGTCCTTCCACAGCAGGGCGTCCACCCCGTAGAAGGCCAGGCCCGGCCAGGCGAACACGGTCTCCACCAGGAACGCGTTGCCCAGCAGAAACCCGTAGCTCAGCCCGATGATCGTCAGCGTGGCGGTAAACGCGTTCTTCAGCAGGTACCTGTAGATGATCAGGCGGGGCGGCAGGCCGTAGGAGCGCGCGGCCAGGGCGTAGTCGCGCCGCATCTCCTCGATCATGCCGGCCCGGATCAGCCGCATGATCTGGGCCAGGGTGCCCACCGAGAGGGCGAAGGCGGGCATCGCGAGGTACTTCAGGGACGTGACGAACGCCCCGAAGTCCCCCGCCAGCACGCTGTCCAGCAGGTAAAGCCCGGTGATCCGGACGGGCGGGGCCGGCCCGCGGCCGATGGTGGGCAGCAGGCCCAGGTGGTAGGCGAACGCCAGTTGCAGCAGGATCGCCAGCCAGAAGCGGGGCAGCGCCACCCCGATCAGGGCGACGATGCGGCTGATGTGGTCGTCCAGCGCGTCCTTGCGGACGGCGGCGCGGATCCCCAGCGGGACGCCCAGAGCGACGGCCAGCAGCATGGCCACCGACGTCAGTTCCAGCGTCGCGGGGAAGAAGTCGCGCAGGTCCTTGGCGACGTCGCGGTGCGTGCGCAGCGAGAAGCCGAAGTCTCCCCGGAACAGCCCGGCCATGTAGGTGACGTACTGCACGTACAGCGGACGGTCCAGCCCCATCTGGTGGCGCAGCTGCTGGACCTGTTCTTCCCGGGCGTCGGGGCCGAGGGCCAACCGCACGGGGTCGCCCGGAATCACCCGCGAGACGATGAAGATCAGCACCGACAGCCCCACCAGCACGGGAATGAGGTGGAGCACGCGCCGGAGCAGGTACGTGCCGAATCCCATGGCCTACCCGCCGGCGGGGACAGCCGGGGCTGCCCCCGCCTCGTGCCTATCGCTCCATGGCCTACCGCTCGATGGTAAAGTCATAGAACGCGACGTCGAAGCCCAGCAACCCCACGTAGCGGTAGCCCTTGACGTGGTTGCGGAAGGCGATCCGGTGCAGCGGGTTGGCCACGTAGATGCTCGGCGCGTCCCGCACGATGGGAACCTGCACGTCCCGGTAGAGTTTCATCTGCTGCTGGGGGTCCACCGCGCGCCGGGCGGCCTCCAGCATCTTCGTGACCTCGGGGTTCTCGTAGAAGCTCATGCAGCGGAACGTCCCCCAGCAGCTCGGGTGGTACATGCCGTAGGTGTGGCTGTCCACGTGGGGGTACTTCAGGGTGTCGAAGATGGCGGTGATGTGGGGGGTCGTCTCCGGTTTGGTGGCGCGCTCCACCACCCGCGCCCACGGTTCGCCGATGATCTCCACGTTGATCCCGATCTCCTCGAGGTTGCTCTTCAGCAGCAGGCCGATCAGCCGCTCCATGGGCACCGCGGTGATCCACAGGTACTGGATGGTCAGGTCCCCGGGCTTGTAGCCGGCCTCGGCCAGCAGCCCCCTGGCCCGGGCCACGTTCCGGCCGTAGACCGGCACCTGCGGGTTCCACCCGGGCACCCGCACCGGGACCGGCCCCTTGGCCTTGGTGGCCCCCACGAAGATCTGCTGGATGGCGATGTCGTAGTTGAAGGCATAGGAGATGGCCTGGCGCACCTTGACGTTGTCCAGGGGCTTCAGCTTGGTGTTCATCTGCAGGTGGAAGAGCTGGACGCTGGGGTCTTCCTTGACGGTGATGCCGGGCACCTTCAACTCCTGGAAGCTCGGCGGGGACAGCCACTGGTTCACCATGTCGGCCTGGCCGGCGGCCAGCAGGGTCTTGACCGTGGCCTCTTCCGGTACGTACCGGTAGATCACCCGGCTGATCTGCCCCGGCTTCCAGCCGCGCCAGTAGGCGTCGTGCCGGACCATGATCATGTCGCCCGCCCGGTCCCACCGTTCCATGCGGTAGGGCCCCGAGCCCGCGTCCTGGCGCTCCAGCAGGCTGGCCCCGTAGTCGCCGAACTCCCCGAAGGGACCCGGTCGCAGGTTGGCCATGATCAGGTCCCTGTCCATGATGAACAACAGCAGCAGCGTCCCCAGAAACGGCGCGTAGGGCTCCTTCAGTTCGAACCGGACCGTGTACCGGTCCACGGCGCGGGTCCGTCCGGGTTCCAGCACCGGCGTCCAGGTCCAGGAGAAGCCTCGCTTGAGGCGCAGCGCCCGATCCATGGAGAAGACCACGTCGTCGGCGGTCAACTCGCGGCCGCTGTGGAACCTGACCCCCCGGCGCAATCTGAACGTGTAGATCCGGCCGTCGGGCGAGACGGTCCAGGACTCGGCCAGGTGCGGGCGGGGCTCCATCGACCCCTTCTCGACGTTGGGATAGAGCAAGGGGTCGTAAAGGTTGATGGCCGAGTGCAGGCTGCTCTCGTCCACCGCCGCCTGGGGGTCAATGGCGGTGATGATCTGCTGCTCGATGTAGGTCATGGTGACAGGCGGCTGCGAGCGCGCCTGCAGTGGCACCAGCAGGAGCAGCGCGACCAGGACGACTGCCCCAAGACGATATCGCATGGCTGATCCTCCCTCCTCTGCTCGGGTCACCTCACGTCCCAATGGCCTCTTGCGCACTCACGGGGCATCACGCAGGACGCGCCTGCCCGACGGGCCGGCGCCCGCCCAGCAGGCGCATGCTCACCTCCTCCGCCGCCTCCCGGACGTGCCGGATCAGCGCCGGGAGCGCGTCTGCCGAGAACCGCGCGGCGGGTCCGCCGATGCTGAGGGCGGCGACGACCTCGCTGCGCGAGTCCCGGATGGGGGCGGTGATGGCGGCCACGCCGGGATCGAACTCCCCGACGGTGAACGCATACCCCTGGCGGCGGATGCGGGCCAGGTCGCGGCGCAGCGCCGCCGGGTCGGTGATCGTCCGCTCGGTGTAGCGGGGCAGCCCGCGGGCCAGGATCTCTCGAATCCGGCCCTCGGGCAGGAAGGCCAGGTGGAGCTTGCCGGCGGCACCGGCGTGCCAGGGCGTGATCCGCCCGATCTGGAAACTCGCCCGGATGCGCTGCGGGCTGTCCACGGTGTCCAGGCAGATGACACCGTCGCGGCCCGGCGCGGTGAGGACCACCGACTCCCCCGTGCGCTCGGCCAGCGCCAGCATCGTCGGGCGGGCGACCTCCCGTACCTCGAACCGACGCAGGACCACGCCGGCCAGTTCCAGCGGCCTGGCCCCCAGCACATACCGCCGCCCGTCGGTCTGCGCAACATAGCCGTGCCGCTCCAGCGTCCGCACCAGGCGGAAGACAGCCGCCTTGCTCAGGCCGGTGGCCCGGGCGCACTCGCTGATGCCCCAACTGCCGGTGCCGTCGGCCAGGAGGTCGAGGAGGGCCAGCGCGTGGTCCACCGACCGGACCAGGGACGGCCTGATGGGATCTCGAGACCGCGTCCGCCTCCTGTTCCGCATTGAGAAACCTCGTTTCGGATCGCTGCTCGAGGCTCCATTCGGGGCCGGAGGGGAGAACCCCTGCCTGCTGGAAGCACTCGGAGGGGTAGACGCGGTCAGACGGTCGCCGGGAGGGGACGATGGTTCGCGGCCTGATGGTCTGGGTCCTGGGGATCCTGACGGCGGCGGCGCCGCTGCCGCCGCAGGGCTACGCCGCAGCCGCCGCCACCGAATCCAACAACCAGCACAAGCTCGTCTGGGCCGGCGGCCGCCTGTACGTCACGTACTCGAAGGTGGCCTCCGGCATTTCGCACGTCTTCGTGGATGTCTCCACGGACGGCCGCACCTGGCGGTCGCTGGGCCAGATAAGCCGCGGCGAGGTGCCCTCCACCCTCTCGACCCTCATCGTCGACCCCCGCGGCCGCGTCCATGTCCTCTGGACCCGCTTCGACGGCGGGATCGGCCGCGTCTACCACAGCCGCTACGACGGACGGTGGAGCCCGCAGACGCCGCTGTCCTCTGCCGCATCGTACGCCGGCTACCCCTCCCTCGACGTGGCCTCCGGCGGGCGGCTCCACCTGGTCTGGTACGGGATCCGGGAAGCCTCGGCGGGCCAGCCGGTGTCCCACGGCGGGATCTACGAGATCTACTACCTGACCTCCGACGGCCGCTGGAGCCCGCCGGAGCGGCTCTCAGGCGGGATCCCCGACGCGCTCAACGCCGCCATTGCCGTGGACGGGCAGGACCGTCCCCACGTGACGTGGTTCCAGTCCGACGGGCAGGCGTTCCAGGTCTTCTACACCGTGCGGGACGGCACCTGGACCCCGCCGATCCCGCTGACGTCCGGGCCGCAGCCGTCGACGAAACCGGCCATCGCCGTCGATGGGGGCGGACGCGTCCACCTCGTGTGGGAACGGCTCGAGCGCGGGCAACCCGCCATCTACTACCTCACCGGCGACCGGGGTCGGTGGAGCCGGCCCCTGCGGATCTCCGAGCGCGGCGGCCGGCACCCCACGGTCGGCCTCTGGATGCGGGGCGTCTTCGCGCTGTGGCAGGATGAGGACGGCACGGTCACGCTGCGCGCGTTCGACGGCCGGTGGCGCGCCCCCAGACGGCTGGGACCGGGCGACTATCCCAACGCGACGCCGTGGAAGGGCTCCGGGCCGCTTGTGCCCTTCGCCGTCTGGACCACGCGGGACGGCATCCGGGTGGTCGACCTGGCGGCTCTCCTGTGAGACCGTGGGCGCCCAGGATCGCGTGACCGGCCGGGTGCGGCTGCGCCGGGGCCGCGAGGGCCGCGTGGCGGAGGGGCACCTCTGGGTCTACGACGGCGAGATCGGTGCCGTGGACGGCCATCCCGCTCCGGGGGCCATCGTGGACGTGTGCACCTCCCGTGGCCGGTTCCTCGGCCGCGGGTACTTCAACCCGCACTCCAAGATCCGCGTCCGCCTGCTCACCGATCGCGACGAGCCCATCGACGAGGCCTTCCTGGCACGCCGCCTGCAGGCGGCGATCGCGCTCCGCCAGCGCGTCGTCAACGGAACGACCGCCTACCGCCTGGTCTTTGGCGAAGGCGACCTGTTGCCCGGCCTGATCGTGGACCGCTACGGCGACCTGCTGGTGATGCAGACGCTCACCGCCGGGATGGACGTGCGCAAGGACCAGGTCGCGGACCTGCTGGTCCGCCTGACCGGCGCAGGGGCGGTCTACCTGCGCAACGACGCCAAGAGCCGGGCCCAGGAAGCCCTGCCGCTCTACCAGGGGTTCGCGCGCGGCCAGGCGCCCACCCGCGTGGAGATCCGGGAGGGCCCCGCGCGCTTCCTGGTGGACGTGGCGGGGGGTCAGAAGACCGGCTGGTTCTGCGATCAGCGCGAGAACCGGCTGGCCGCCGCCGCCCTCGCGCCGGGCGCCGCGGTGCTCGACGCCTTCTGCTACACGGGCGCCTTCGGCATCCAGGCCGCCCTGGCCGGCGCGGCCAGCGTCGTGGGGCTCGAGGTCAGCGCAGACGCCGTCGCCTCAGCCCAGGCCAACGCCGAACGCAACGGCGTCGCCGGCCGGTGCGCCTACCGCCGGGCGAACGCCTTCGACGAACTGCGCCGGCTCCAGCAGGAAGGCGCCCGCTACGATCTCGTCATCCTGGACCCGCCGGCCTTCGCGCGGAGCCGGGCGACCGTGCCCCAGGCGCTGGCCGGCTACAAGGAGATCAACCTGCGCGCGATGAGCCTGCTGCGCCCCGGGGGCTTCCTGGTGAGTTGCTCGTGCTCCTGGCACGTGGACGAGCGGATGCTCTGGACGGCGGTGCTGGACGCGGCGCGGGACGCCCGGCGGGGACTGCGGCTGATCGAGTTCCGCTCCCAGGCCCGCGACCATCCCATGCTGGCTGCGATGCCGGAAACCCGCTACCTGAAGTGCCTGATCCTGCAGGTCTTCTGAGGCGCAATCCTGCAGGTCTTCTGACGCGCGGGGCTACCGGTTGGAGCGCTGGGGTTCGCCCAGGGGAGGGCCGAAGGCGAGGAACAGCTTCTCCAGCACCAGCCGGGGGTTGACGTTCCGCCGCAGCGAGTCCTTGGCCGCCTCCACGGCCTCGATGCGCGCGGCCAGCGTGGCCTCGTCCTGCTGGTCGGCCAGCAGGGCGATCTGCTCCTGCCGGTCGAGGTTCGTCAGCAGCCGCGGCTCTTTGAGCTGCCTCCAGATCAACAGGTCCCGGTACCACAGGACGGCCAGGTCGAGGAGCTCGGGCAGCAGGTCGGCCTGCTTCGAGAGCGCTTCCGCGGCGTCGAGCCGCTGGAGCATGTCGCCGGTCTCGAGGGCCGGCAGCAGATCCAGCAGCCGGTCGCGGGCCTCCAGACGATCCTCCGACCTCGCCCACTCCAGCGCGCGGCCCAGCCGGCCGTCGGCCAGGGCCGCCAGGACCCGCGCGCGGGCGGGGTCCATCTGCCAGCGCTCGATCAGCGCCTTCTCGATCTGGTCGGTCCTCAGGTGCGCGCAGCGCACCAGTTGGCAGCGGGACACGATGGTCGGCAGCAACGCCACGCTGGACTCGGCGATGAGGATCACCGTGACGCGCGGGGGCGGCTCCTCCAGCGTCTTCAGCAGGCTGTTGGCCGCCGACGCGCTCATCTTCTCGGCGTCGGCCACGATGTAGACCTTCCACCGGCCCTCGTAGGGGGGGTAGGCCGCGTCCTGCCGCAGCGCCCGGATCTGATCCACGGGGATCTCCCGGCCCTTGTAGTCCTTCCCGGGGACTTCCAGGTACTGGCCGCGCGCCACATCCAGGGTGCGCACGTCGGGGTGGGTGCCGCGGGCGATCTTCTGACAGGCAGGACACTCCCCGCAGGCGTCGCCGTCGGGCCGCTCGCAGTTCAGCAGCTGCGCGAACGCCAGCGCGAGGCTGCGCCGGCCCACGCCGGAGGGCCCCACCAGCAGGTAGGCGTGGCTCACCCGCTGCAGGCGGTGGGCCCGCCGGAAGAGCAGTACGGCGTGATCCTGGTTGACGACGTCGCGAAACGCCACCGCGCCGGGGCTAGATCCGCTCCATCCGCTCGACGTTGAGGACGAAGACGATCGCCCCGCCCACCTCCACCTTCACCGGATACGTCACGTACGAGTCCACCGGTTCCACGACCGGAGGGATCGGCGTCATCAACTGCTCGCGCCGGTGGCAGATCCGGCGGACGACCTCGAGGACAGGATCCACCTGCTGGTCCTCGACCACCGAGATGATGGTGGAGTTGCCCTCCCGCAAAAACCCGCCGGTGCTGGCCAGGACCGTAGCCTGGATCTCCGCCTGGGTCAGGGCGTCGATGAGCCGGCCGGCATCCTTCTCCTGGACGATCGCCAGAACGAGTTTCATCGGCCGCACCTCCCGTGCCCCGGCCCGCGACGGCATCCGGGCCCTCAGGATCCTACCAGCCACCCCCGCTGCGCGAGGAACGTGCGGACGGCGGCGACCAGCGCGGCGTGCACCTCGTCCCGCGGGAGTCCCCCGTCGAAGACGAGAACGCGCGATGGCTCTTCGCGCGCCAGTTGGAGGAATCCTGCGCGCACCCGCTGGTGGAACGCCAGATCCTCCTGTTCCAGCCGGTCGCCGCGGCCGGCGGGAGCGTCCTTGCCGCCGGCCTGCCGCGCCCGGGCCAGGCCCGCCGCCGGGTCGATGTCGAGCAGCAGGGTGAGATCGGGACGCAGCCCCCGGGTGGCGACCTCGTTCACCCGACGCACGACCTCCACCGGCAGCCCGCGGCCGTAGGCCTGGTAGGCGATCGACGCGTCGGCGAACCGCTCGGAGAGCACGCAGATCCCGGCCTCCAGGTTGGGGAGCACCACCTCCGCCACGTACTGCGCCCGGCTGGCGGCAAACAGCAGCATCTCGGCCTCGGCGGACATCCCCCGGAAGCGCTCGTCCAGCAGGATGGCCCGGATGGCCTCGCCGACCGGCGTGCCGCCCGGCTCGCGCGCCAGCACCAGCGGGATGGCACCTTTGAAGGTTTCGTACAGCCGGCGGGCGTGGGTGGTCTTGCCGGCGCCCTCCGGCCCCTCGACGGTCACGAACAGGCCGCGCCGTGGCTGCGTGGGAGAGGAGGCCGTCATGGACGCCTGACTACTTGGGGTAGATGACGACGCGGCGGAACGGTTCTTCGCCCTTGCTCTCCGAGACGAGGCCGTACCGCTGGACGAGCTGGTGCTGCAGGCGGCGGATGTACGCGTTCTGGGGTTCGAGTTCGACCGCCCGCGCGGAGGCGAAGACCTGGGCGATGGCGCGCTCGACCTCGGCGAGCGCCTCCTGGTGTTCCTCGGCCTCATCCTCGACGTCGAAGATCTCGCGGAGGAACTGCTGGATCTGGGTGACGGTGTTGCTGCGAAGCACGTGCACCGGCACCCCCCGGGCGGCGGCGTCCTTGAGGCGCGCGGGCTGGCGCCGTTCCTGGGATTTCACCGTGAGGACCAGGTCGGCTTCCGCGGCCGAGTCCACGATATAGGCCGGGACGTGCAGTTCCCGGATGGCGCGTTCCAGGCGGTTCCGGCTGACGGCATACGGGTAGATGCGCACGATCCCCCGTCCGGGCCGGTCGCGGGTGGCCGGCGCCTCGGCGGCAAACGGCCCCTCCGGCGCCCAGGACCGGACCGCCGCCGGCCGGGGAGCGGAGATCTCCACCTGACCGCCCTCGGTGCGGACCCGCAGTTCGGGCCGGGGCGCGACGCCGCGCAGGTAGCGGTCCACGACCGCGGCCACATCGTGGTGGACGGCGAGCCGGTCCTTGTCCTGGATCTCGATGATGACGTCAAAGGTGGGCGGGGCCTTGCGCTCCAGCACCGTCTTCTGGGTGCCGCGCCGGCGGGCCTCCTCGTCTGAGAGCGTCACGGCCTGAATGCCGCCCACGAGGTCGGACAGGGTCGGGTTCTGGAGCAGGTTGTCCAGCGTGTTGCCGTGGGCCGTGGCGATCAACTGCACGCCGCGCTCGGCGATGGTGCGGGCCGCGGCGGCCTCGGCCTCGGTCCCGATCTCGTCGATGACGATGACCTCGGGCATATGGTTCTCGACGGCCTCGATCATCACCGCGTGCTGCAGGGTGGGGACCGGCACCTGCATGCGGCGGGCCGCCCCGATCCCGGGGTGCGGGATGTCGCCGTCGCCGGCGATCTCGTTGGAGGTGTCCACCACGATGACGCGCTTGCGCAGCTCGTCGGCCAGGACCCGCGCCGCCTCGCGCAGCAGGGTCGTCTTGCCCACGCCGGGCCGGCCCAGCAGCAGGATCGAGCGTCCGGACTCGATGACGTCCCGGACAATGTCCACCGTGCCGATGACGGCCCGGCCCACCCGGCAGGTGAGCCCGATGATCTCGCCCTCGCGGTTGCGGATGGCGCTGATCCGGTGCAGGGTCCGTTCGATGCCCGCGCGGTTGTCCTTCCCGAAGGTGCCCACCCGCTCGGTGATGTACCTCAGCGTCTCCCGGTCGACGAAGGCGTCGTCCAGCACGAACGTCTCGCCGGGGAAGCGCGCCTCGGGCTTGCGCCCCAGGTCGAGCACCACCTCCAGGAGCTGGTCGAGGTCAGGGCGCCGCTCCAGGGCGGCGCGCAGGTGCGGCGGCAGGACGTCGAGCAGGAGGTCCAGGTTGTCCGTGATCTGGGCCTGGCGGGCGGGCACAGCGACTCCCTCCCGGGCAGGATGCGGTGAAAATACAGCGGGGAACCCCTGGGTTCCCCCGCGTCGTGATGGCTCTGTGGGATTCAACGGTCTGACGAGCGCGCGATGACTCAAACGCACCTCAGGCGACGACGCCGCACGTCCAATGGCGTTGCTGCACGTCCACTGGCATTATAGGGGCCGACGGCGACCGGCGCAACACGACCCCGGACGGCGTCGGACGGCGTGGTCGGATCAGCCGATGAAGAGGTGGAGCGTTGCGGGCCAGCGCGGAGGCACCCCGGCGGATGCTACAATCGGAGGGCCCCGGACGAGGAGGTGTCCCGTGGCCATCACCCTCAGGCGTGCGTCTCCACGCCTTCCCACGCCGCCGGCTCCCTGCCTGGCTCGTCGAACTCAGCCTCGCGGCGGTGCGGATCGATCCTGGACCTGAGGCCGATCTTCGCAGAGGAGGGAACCATGCGCCCCGATCCCGATGGGATCACGTCGCCAACGGCGTTCCTTCGCGCCATGCTCGGCGAGGTGCCCCTCTGGGACGAACTGCGGGCGTACGAGGCCTGGTGGGAAGCGGAAGGTCAGGCGACGTCGGACGCCATCGACCGGGCCGGCACGCCGGCGCTGCGCCTATTCGACAGGCTGGGCCGCCGGATCGACGAGGTCGTCTATCCACCCGCCTACTGGCAGTTGCTCCGCCGCGGCTACCGCGCCGGTGCGGTCTGGCGCGCGTTCGAGGGGTCGCTGGTCCCGGCGTATCTGATCGGCTACGTGACGGGCTTCTACGACCCCGGGGTGTACTGCCCCTATACCGTCTCGCTGGCTACTGCGGTGGCGCTCCACAAGTACGGCACCCCCGTCCTCAAGACAGCCTTCCTCGAACCGTTGCTGCGCAGGGACGAGACCGTCTGGCAGGGTGCAACCTGGATGACGGAGGCCGCGGGGGGATCGGACCTCGGAGCCGCAGTCGAGACAGTAGCGGTGCCGGACGGCGGCCGGTGGCGGGTGCGGGGCGAAAAGTACTTCGCCAGCAACGCGGGCGCCGAGGTGGCGCTGGTGGCGGCGCGTCCGCAGGGGGCGCCCGCCGGCGTGCGCGGGCTGGCCCTGTTTCTGCTGCCCCGGCGCCGAGACGACGGCACGCTCAACTACCACATCCGCCGGCTCAAAGACAAGATCGGCACCCGTCTGGTGCCCACGGGAGAGGTGGAGCTCCACGACAGCGAGGCCCATCTGTTGGGAACCACAGAGCAGGGGATCTACCTGATCCTCGAGGTGCTGAACATCTCGCGGGTGGCCAACAGCGTCGGCAGCGCCGCCCTGGCCCAGCGAGCGCTGGCGGAAGCGTATCGGTTCGGGCGGCAGCGGACGGCGTTTGGCAGGCCGATTTTGGACCAGCCGCTGCTCCGCGCTCAGTTCGATCGGCACGTGGACCGCGTGCAGCGGGCCTTCGCGCTGGCGTGGGAGGCCGTCGCGCACCTCGATGCCACCTGGCAGCAGACGCCCAGGTATTCAGGCGGGTACCACCTGTTCCGCCTCCTCGCGCACCTGGCCAAGTACTGGTCCGCCGACGTCGCCGTCCAGACCGCCACGTGGAGCATGATCGCCCACGGAGGAGCCGGGGTGCTGGCCGACTACCCGGTCGAGCGGTTGCTGCGCGAGGCCATGATCCTGCCCATCTGGGAGGGCACCCCTCAACGCCAGATCCTGGACGGCCTTGAGGTCATGGATCGCCGGGAGGCCCACCACCTGTTGTTCCGGTATCTGGCCGACGATGCCGATCCCCGGGTCCGGGCAGAGCTGCAGGCCCGCACCGAAGCGCACCTCGCGCTCGACCAGGCGGACAAAGAGGCTCGGGCAGACGACCTGTTCACCGCGCTGGCTGAGGCCACGGCCGACGCGGCACTGCGGCGCCTGACGCGTGTCAGGATGACCTCGTCTCGGCCTCCAGCGCCAGATGGCGCCCCAGGATCTCGCGATCGGCCCGCAGGGCATCGGGCGTCCCGGTGAATACCACCTGCCCCTTGCTGAGCGGGTAGTCGAGATCGCCGTCAGAAGAGGGTCGTCTGGGCCGGTTCGGGCTCGCGGGGCGCAGCGCCGGCCTCCACGCCGTCCTTGAAGATGCTGATCTCGCCGAAGACGCCGTCGTAGCCGGGGGCGATGCTCACCCGGCCCTCCCGCACCCGGCGCAGCCCCTCGGCCACCCGCGCCGAACTGTGTCTGGCCACCTCGTCAATGGGTGCATCCAGCAGCACGGCGAACTCGCCGCCGAAGGTCCGGCAGAGATTGACGTATTCCTCGCGCACCCCGGTGGTGCCAGGCTGCGACCCGCGGGCCTCGGCGATGATCTCCTCCAGCGGGATCAGGTTCCGGTACGGCACTGCCCCCTCGGGGACGAAGCCCTCCTCGCGGTCGGCCAGGGTCTCCACCCGGTGCAGCACGCCCACCGTCGGCGGTTTCCCGCAGACCGGGCACCGGCCGCCGGCGGCCTTGGTCTCCTTGGGCGTCATGCGCCGGTTGCAGGCGCGGTGGCCGTCGTAGTGGTACTTGCCTTCCTCTGGGAAGAACTCGATCGTGTAGAGGAAGCGGGCGGTGTCCTTCTCGCGCAGGACCCGCATGATCTCGAAGTAGTCCAGTTCGCAGGCGAAGACGTTGGCCTCGCGCCCGAGCTTGGCGGGCGAGTGCGCGTCCGAGTTGCTCACCAGCACGACCCGGTCAAGTTCTGAGAGGCGCCAGTTCATCGGCGGATCGCTGGACAGCCCGGTCTCCACCGCCGCGATGTGTTTGACCTGGTCGCCGAAGCACTCGGCGATGGTGTCGAACCCGGACATGCTACCGTAGAGCGAGAACCACGGGGTCCAGGCGTGCGCGGGGATGACCATGCAGTCGGGCGAGATCTCCATCACGTACTCGACCAGGCGGTCGCTCGGCAGGGCCAGCGTCGGCCGGCCGTCGGCCAGCAGGTTGCCGAACCGGCCCAGGACCGCGTTGATCCTGTCCGCCACCTCGAAGGACGGTGCGCAGACGATGTGGTGGATCTTGCGCAGCCGCCCCCGCACCGTGTAGATGCAGGAGACCTCCACCGTGAGCATGAAGTGGGTGCCGTCGTGCACGTAGAGGCCCCGGTCGGTGGGCCGCAGCTTGGCGCGCAGTTCCCGCAGCCAGACCGGGTGGGTGAAGTCCCCGGTCCCCAGCAGGGCGATGCCCTTGATCTTCGCCCAGCGGGCCATGTTCTCGACATCCATGTCCCGGCTGGTGGCCCGGCTGTACCGGGAGTGCAGGTGCAGGTCCGCGATGATCCGCATCAGGGCCGCTCCAGGGCCTATGGCTCTACATCTTGTGGTCTTTTCCAGGCTTGACCACAGTATATAGCGGCGCGGCCGTCTTCGCAACCGGGGAGCCGCCGTCGGTCCACAACGCGAGCAGGGCGGCGGCCAGGGTTGCGGCCACCGTCGGGGCCAGGCGCAGGTCCCGGAGGCCCGCCCGGAGCGCGGCGGCCAGAACCGGCCGGGCCAGGCGCGACTGGTACTGGGTGTCCCCGTGGTCTTCCACCGCCCGGCGCAGGCCTTCGTCGGTCGCCAGCGCGCGGATGATTGCGTTGACGTGCCGGTCGGAGAGGCGGTTGAGGGCCTGGCGAATGACCGAGGTGAAGCGTACCTCGCGCCCGAAGGCCGCGGTCCACTCCGCTTCGTAGGCCTGCAGCGCCGCTCTTGCAGCCGGCCCTCCGCCCAGATACCGGGCCGCCGCGCGGCCGGCGATCTCGCCGGCGACCATCGAGAAGTAGATGCCCCCCCCGCTGGTGGCCTTCACCTGGCCGGCGGCGTCGCCGACGACCAGCATGCCGTCGGTGAAGGTAGGACGGCGCAGGCCCAGGATCGGGATGCGACCGGCCAACTTCCGGACGACGCGGGCCCGCCGCATCCGCGGCGCCACCACGGGGTGCCGGGCCATGAGGTGCTCCAGGTAGTACAGCGGGGGCCGGTCGGCCAGGCGCGGGTCCACCGCCAGGCCCAGGCGGGCGCAGCCTCCCCCGATCGGCATCATCCAGGCGAAGAACCCCGGCGCCACGTCGCGGCCGAAGTAGAGGTCCGGGGCGTCGTCGGCGTCCAGGACGGCGCCCTCGACTTCGTACTGCAGGCCGTGGACCATGGTGCGCCGGGGCCGGATGCCCAACTGAGGCGGCAGCACGGGGTTGGCACCTTCGGCGTCGATGACCAGCGGGGCCTCGATCGCCATGCGGCTCCCCCGGCGCTCGACCTCGACGCGCAGCGTCCCGCGCTGGCCCCCTCGGGTCACCAGGCGCGCCCGGGCCCCGGTAAGAATTTCGGCCCCCGAGGCGGATGCGCGATCGGCGAGGAAGCGGTCGAACGGGTCGCGGTCGACCACGTAGGAGTCGACGGACGGCCGGCGGACCCGTGCCACCGTGCCGTCGGGCGCGTAGAGGGCCGCGGCGCGCAGCGCGGTCTGGACCAACGAGTGCGGCAGGTTGAAGCGGTCGAAGGCGTGCACCGAGAGCTTGCCGGTGCAGTGCGTGGGGCAGCCGACCTCCGGGTGCTCCTCGAGCACGATGGTGCGCAGGCCGAGCCGCGCGCAGGTCTGGGCCGCCGTCGTACCGGCCGGGCCGGCGCCGACGACGAGGACATCACAGGTCACACACCGCTCCTCGATCGGGGTGCAGGTAAGTTCCTGGCTGGCCTGCTGGCGACCCTACTATACCAGACGGCGGCGCACACGAGGCGGCGGAGTGGGGCACAGCAGCGTCGAGGCCTGCGCTGCTGTGGAGGCGGCGTCAGCATACCATCCACCAGGCCACGGCGAGGACGTCATCGGTCAGCCACTCGACGCGGCTCGCCGTGTGGAGGAGTACGCCCGCGCGCGCGGTCCGACCGTACTCCCGCCTGAAGGCCCGGACTCCCGCCGCGTCGGCCACCCTCGGCTGCGATGTCGCTTTGACCTCGACGGGAAGCAACTTCTCGCCGGTCTCCACCACGAAGTCGACCTCCTCCCCTGTTGTCGTCCGCCAGTAGAGGATCTCCGCCCGATCGGCACGCGCGTCCCGCCATGCCAGGAGGTCCAGAAGGATCAGGTTCTCCAGGTGCGCCCCCTGGGCTCAGCTTCGCCCGATAGGTGCAGCGCGAGCCCGACGTCGCTCCAGTACGCCTTTGGACGCTTCAGCAGGCGTTTGGTGCGGCGAACGGCGTAGGCGGCAACCCGGACGAGCAGAAAGGACACCTCCAACAGGTTCAGTACCGGTGGGCCGTGGGCTGGGGGAGGGCGACGTCGCGGGACAGTTCGGTCTGGTTCAAGACCTGACCCAGCCGCAGGCAGGTGGCCCGCATCAGTCGCCGCAAATCCGGGAGCGCCGAGATGGAGGAGAGGGTCTGGAGGTCCCTTTCCAGGTAGGTCCGCACGTATCCCTCGAACCAGGTGCTGCGCTCCGCCGCCCGCTGCATCTGCACCGCGGGCACCGGAACCCCCGCGGCGCGCCACGTCCTTCTAATCCTCGGGAGCCATCCCGACGTCACGGAGCCGGTCCGCCCACCCGCGCTCGGGAGTCGCCGCCAGTTCCTCCCATAACCCGCAGCGGCCCAGCCCCAGCTGCTCCCTGCGCGTCATCGGCCAGAGCACGAGATAACTGGCGCGTCCGGCCAAGGACTCGGAGACCCGACGCATGAGCAACAGGTTCGCCGAACCCGTGAGCAGGAATCGGCCAGGCTGGCGGCGCCGGTCGATTGCGCGCTTGACGGCCCGCAGGAGGTCGGGCTCCGGCTGGACCTCGTCCAGCGTGACGGGCGTCTGCCCTCCACCAGGCTGTCAGGGTCCCGCCGCGCCAGGTCAGCCACCTCCAGGTCGTCCAGGGGGTAAATGTCAACCTCGTGTCCGCCCCAGCCCATGCCCCTGCCCGGTAGACGACGTGATCGGCCAGATGCATGGCGGCCGCGGAAACTGCTACACTCATAACTATGCCAACCGGTGTGCCGACCCGACACCGCCCCGCCGGGCTGCGCCAGAACCGGCCGCCCTCGGCCGGCTCCCCCCTGGCGCTGGTCGCCAGCATGCTGGCCGCCGCCATGCTGGCTGTCACCGCCGCGGGCCCGGCGCCGGCCGCCGTCCGGTACGAGCGCGGAGTGTTGCACATCGTCCAGGGATCCCGGCGGGTGACCATCCAGGTCGAAATCGCCCGCACCCCCGAGGCCCGCGCCCAGGGACTGATGTCCCGGACCGCTCTGCCGGAAGACGCCGGAATGCTCTTCGTCTTCGAGCAGGACGGCCGGTGGGGGTTCTGGATGAAGAATACCCTCATCCCGCTGTCCATCGGGTTCATCGACAGCCGCTGGCGGCTGCTGGAGATCCTGGACATGGACGTGGCGCCCGATCCCGTCCAGGGGCCGTTTGCGATCTACGAACCCGCCCAGGCCTACCGCTACGCGCTCGAGGTCAACCAGGGGTTCTTCCGCCGCAAGGGGATCACCCCCGGGGCCCGCCTCGAACTCGTCGTCACCAAGTAGCCTATGGGACCGCTGCCGTCCGCCCGCGACCGGCTCGAGCGCAAGGAGGCCGAGATCCGGGCCCTGCGGGACATCAGCCAGGCCATCGGGGCCGCCCTCGACCTGGACGAGACCCTGCACCTCATCACCCGCAAGACGGCCGAGGTCATGGGGATGGATTCGTGCTCCATCTACCTGTTGGACCCCGCCGGCGAGTCCCTGGTGCTCCGGGCCACGACCGGGCTGGCCCCCGAGTCCATCGGCCGCGCGCGGCTGCGCTTGGGGGAAGGCCTGACCGGCCATGCCGCGCGCTCCGGCGGGCCGGTCTACAGCAGCGACGCGGCCAGCGACCCGCGGTTCGTCTACGTCCCCGGCACCCGCGAGTACGCCTTCCGCTCGCTGCTGGCCGTGCCGCTGCGCAGCTCGGGCCGCACGCTGGGGGCGATGAACGTCCAGACGACCGCGGTCCACGAGTACGCGCCCGACGAGATCGAACTGCTGTCGGTCATCGCCGATCTGGCGGCGGGCGCCATCGAGAAGGCGACGCTCTACGACAACATGCGCCGCCAGATCAACGAACTGTCCACCCTGGCCGAGGCCAGCAAAACCATCACCTCACCGCTGTACCTGGAAGAGATGCTGCGCCTGATCGTGGAGATGGCATCCGGCATGATGGACGCCCGGCTGTGCTCGCTGATGCTGCTGGACGAGCAGACGGGCGAACTGGTCCTGACCGCCTCGTACCGGGCCGGCGAGCGCTACCAGGCCCGGCCCACCCTGCGCGCCGGCGAGGGGATCGTCGGGCTCGTCGCCCAGACCGGCCGGGCGGTCGCCGTCGCCGACGTCCTGGAGGATCCCCGCTTCGTCCACAAGGACATGGCGCGCGAAGAGGGCCTGCGGGCGCTGCTGGCGGTCCCGCTGGTGGTGCGCGAGCGGATCATCGGCGTGTTCAACTGCTACAAGGACCGGCCGCACCAGTTCACCCGCGACGAGATCTCGCTCTTCTCCACCCTGGCCAACCAGACCGCGCTGGCCATCGAGAACAGCTCGCTGGTCGTGCGCTCCGCGGTGGTGCGCGAGATGCACCACCGGGTCAAGAACAACCTGCAGACCATCGCCATGCTCCTGCGCCTGCAGCTGCGCGACGGCCGCGAGGTCTCGGGCCGCGAGGTGCTGACGGAGACCATCAACCGGATCCTCAGCATCGCCGCGGTGCACGAGATCCTCTCGGTGGAAGGGTTCCGCCTCATCAACGTCCGCGATCTGCTGGAGCGCGTGACCCAGACCGTCGGCCAGACCATGGCGCGGCCCACGCTGCGCGTCGCGGTCGGCATCGAGGGCGCCGACCTCTACATGCCGTCGCAGCAGGCCACCTCGGTGGCCCTGGCCGTCACCGAACTGGTGCAGAACGCGATGGAGCACGCCTTCGCCGACCGGTCCGAGGGACACATCCGCATCCTGCTGTCGCAGACCGACCGCGACTGGATCATCGAGGTCTGCGACGACGGGGTGGGCCTGCCGTCCGGGGTGGACCCCATGGCCACCGACAACCTGGGCCTCAAGATCGTGCACGCCCTGGCCACGGAGGACCTGGGCGGTCGGTTCGAGCTCCAGGCCGGCGGCGCTGGAACCCGCGCGATCCTCACCGTGCCCCGGGCGCGGGAGGCCGCGCCCGGCGTCCCTTCCTGAGCCTCCAATGCCGCCGCTGCGCGTGGTGATCGCCGACGACGAGGCCCTGATCCGCATGGGCCTCAAGACGATGCTGGCCGAGGCCGGCTACCAGGTCGTCGGCGAGGCCGGGGACGGCCGGCGGGCCCTGGACCTGATCCGCAAGCTCGACCCCGACCTGGTCTTTCTCGACATCAAGATGCCGCCGCCCGACGGCCTGGCGGTGGCCGAGCAGGTCATGGCGACCGGCCCCCGTCCCATCGTGCTGCTGACCGCCTACGGGGACCGGGAGTTCGTCGAGCGCGCCAAGCGCCTGGGCGTCATGGCGTACCTGGTGAAGCCGATCAAAGAAGCCGACCTGGTGCCGACCGTGGAGCTGGCCGTGCGGCACTTCCGGTCCATGGGGACGCTGGAGGACCGCATCGCGAGCCTGGAGGAGACGCTGGAGGCCCGCAAGCTCATCGAGCGGGCGAAAGGCGTCCTGATGCAGCGCGAAGGTCTCTCCGAGGCCGAGGCCTTCGCGCGGATCCAGCGCGCCAGCCGCGACCGGCGCCGGCCGATGAAGGAGATCGCCCGGGAGATCCTGGAGGCCTAACCCCCCGACCGCCTCCGCCCGAACGTCACCGTGAGCACCTCGTCCCGCACCTTCGCGCCCCTGGCTTCCAGCCCTGCCAGCGTCCGGGGGAGGGCCACGTTGCGGCGATAGGTGCCGATGCGCACGGTCAGGTCGCCGTCGCTCTGGAAGACCTCCACGTCGCCCTTGCTGACGAACGGCACGTGGAGGGTGAGCACGTACTCGTCCTTGCGCTTCTCGATCTTCTGCGGCGTCCCGGTGTAGAACCGCACCGTCGGGTCGTCGTCGCCGTAGAGGTCGGCCGCCACCCGGGCGAGCATCCGCAGGCCGGTGGTCTCCCGCTCGTAGAAGGGCACCCGCCGGATCGGCACCGGCGAGAACCCCTCGTCCACCATGCGCAGGTACTGCTCCTGGGCCTGCCGCCAGGCCGCGAAGTACCCGGCCCCGGCGCCCTCGGGCAACACCCGGTTGACCACAATGAGGTCGGTGGCGTAGCCGAACAGGTTGAAGTAGGTGAACGCCCGCTGGGCTTCCTTGATGACCATCTTCTCCGGATTCAGGACCAGCCGAATCGACGTCCTGGCGACATCCGCCAGGATCTCCTTGATGCCCTCCACGTCCAGGATGAGGTCCCGCGCCGCCACGAACACCTCATCGGTCGGCAGCGGAATGTCCACCAGCGGCTGGACGACGGGGTGCACGAGGCGCGCCACGCGGCGCTGGATCGGGAAGATCTTGTTGAGCCACCAGCGGGCCATGTCGGGGAAGCCCAGCAACTGCATCGTCTCGCCGGTGGGCGCGCAGTCGATGACGATCGCATCGTAGCGCCCCCCCTCGACGTGGAGGCGCAGCTCCATGAGGCTGGCGATCTCCTCCATGCCCGGGAGGTTCGCCAGTTCGTCGGCCACCACGTCCTCCAGCCCCCGCGAGTGGAACAGGGTGACCATGTAGCGCCTGAGCGTGCCCCAGTACTTCTCCAGCTGGTAAAGGGAGTCCACCTCCTGCGCCCACAGGTGCGGCGCGATGCGGACGACCTCCTGGCCGACGGGTTTCTCCAGGACGTCACCCAGGCTGTGGGCGACGTCGGTGCTCATCACGAGGGTGCGGTAGCCCCTCTCAGCGGCCCGCAGCGCGGTGGCGGCGGCCACGGTGGTCTTGCCGACGCCGCCTTTGCCGGTGAACAGGACGACCCGCATGCGCCTACTTCACCCTGACCCGCCTCGGCCGACGCGGGGACGGTGCGCCCTCGAGCCGGTCGAGCGCCCGATCCACGGTGGACCGGACGGCCAGCAGCAGTTCGCGGCGGGCCGCGGCCAGGTGGTCCCGGACGTCGGAGGGCACGGCCTGCTCCACCGCCTCCCAGAACCGGTCTTCCGCCTCCGCCAGCGCCCGGAACGGACGCAGCCGACGCCGTGTGGCCATGATCGACACCTCCCCGGCGCGAGATGATCCCGTGCGTATGATAGAGTGCAGGCCGGAAAAATGGAACGCCCTGGGATGCCCGGCACGCCCCGCGGAGTCCTGAACTCACCTGAGATCAGGGCGACGGCCTGATGCTGTGGACCCGCCGCCTCCCCACCAGCGACGCCGCCCCGAACAGCCCCAGCGCCGCCAGCACGATCGCCCCGCCCGCCGGCAGGTCCAGGTAGAAGGCGGCTACGGTCCCCACCACCACCGCGGCCAGCGAGCAGGCCACCGCGATGAATAGCGCGCTCCTGAAACTGCCTGCCAGCCGCAGCGCCGTGATGGCGGGGATCACGACCAGGGCGCTGGTCAGCAGGATGCCCACGATGCGCATCGCCACGACCACGGTGACGGCGACGAGCGCGGTCAGCAGCAGGTTCAGGGCGTCTGCGGGGACGCCCTGCACACGGGCGCCTTCTTCATCGAACGTGATGGCGAAGAACTCCTTGGAGAAGGCGGCCACCGTCCCCAGTACCACCAGCCCGAGGCCGAGGATCACCCAGAGGTCCACCGGCTGCACCACGGTGATGGCGCCGAAGAGGTAGGCGAAGAGGTCGACGTTGAACCCGCCGGCCAGACCGATGAGCACCACGGCCACCGCGAAGCCCCCCGAGAGGAAGACCGCCAGGGCGGCCTCCCCGAACAGCCGGCCCGACGCGCGCAGCCGCTCGATCCCGACCGCCCCGACCAGCGCCGCGGCCAGCGCGCCGGCGACGGGATAGGTCTGCAGCAGCAGGCCGGCGGCCACCCCGGCCAGCGCCACGTGCGCCAGGGTGTCGGCGATCAGGCTCAACCGGCGCAGGACCAGGAAGACGCCAATCAGCGGGGCGATGGTGCCGATCATCAACCCGGCGAGCAGCGCCCGCTGCATGAAGCCGTACTGGAGGATCTCAGGCATCGCGGGTCAGTGCCGGTGCGCGACCATCCAGCTCTCGGCCCGGTACATCTGGGCGATCGCGCCGAACCGGATCGCCTCTTCGGGGCTGCCGTGGTAGGTCAGCGTGCGGTTGAGACACGCCAGTTGCGTGACTTCCTTGGCGATGGCCGCCAGGTCGTGGGAGACCAGGACCAGGGTGGTGCCCAATTCCCGGTTGAGGCGGCGCAGCAGACTGTAGAACTGCTCCTGGGCGTCCGGGTCTACGCCGACGGTGGGCTCGTCGAGGACCAGCAGGTCGGGGCGGCTGGCCAGGGCCCGGGCGATGAAGACGCGCTGCTGCTGGCCGGCGGAGAGCTGCCCGATCAACCGATCGCGGGAGGCGGCCATGCCCACGGTCTCCAGGGCCTCCAGCGCCGCCTCCCGGTCGCGCGCGTCGAAGCGGCGGCCGAGTCCCGCCCGGCCGCACCGGCCGCTCTGCACCACCTCGAAGACGCTGGCCGGGAAGCGCGACTCGAAGGTCACGGCCTTCTGGGGCACATAGCCGATCCGGTGCCACTCAGCGAAGTCCCGCACATCGACCCCGAAGAGCCGCACGTGGCCGCACTCGGAACGCGCCAGCCCCAGCATGATCCGCAACAGCGTGGTCTTGCCCGCGCCGTTGGGTCCGATGATCCCCAGGAAGTCGCCACGGCGGATCTGGAGGCTCACCTGATCGAGCACCAGTTCGCCCCCGTAGCGGAAGCACACGTGCTCCAGCGCGACCAGGGGAGCGTCGCTAGCGGCAGCCGAGGCCTTCGGCCAGCTGACGGAGGTTCTCATGCATCACCGTGACGTACGTCTCGCCCCGCCGCTGCTGGTCGGGGGTCAGCCCTTCCACCGGGTTCAACACGCCGGCGGCGGCCCCCACCTCGCGGGCGATGGTCTGGGCCACCGTTGGGCTGACCAGGGTTTCGAAGTAGATGACCCGGACGCCGTGCCGGCGGGCCGCTTCCACGACCTCCTTGAGGCGGGCGGGGGAGGGCTCCACCTCGGGCGAGAGGCCGGCGATCGGGAGCATCGTCAGCCCGTAGCGCCGGGCCAGGTAGCCGAACGCCGCGTGCGCGGTGATGAAGGTCCTCCGCTCACAGCGGTCCAGCACCTGCGCGTATCGGCGGTGGAGGGCCTGGAGGTCGGCCTTCACGCGCGCGGCGCCGGCCGCGTAGTCTGACTGATGCGCGGGGTCCGCCCGCACGAACCCCGCCAGGATGTTGTCCACCTGCTGCTGCGCCAGGATCGGGTCGAGCCACACGTGGGGGTCGGCTCCCACCAGCGGCAGTCCGGCGGTGGCGTTGACCCGGACCACGCGGTCCGGCAGGGACGGCAGCAGGCGCTCCACCCAGCCCTCGAATCCCGCGCCGTTGTAGACTACCAGTGTGGTTTTCGACAGCGCCGCGACGTCGCGGGCGCTAGGTTCGTAATCGTGGGGCTCGACGCCGGGGGGGACCAGGTTGCGCACCTTGGCGCGTCGGCCGCCGACCGCGGAGGCGAACTCGTAGAGGGGGTAGAACGAGGCGGCCACTGTCACCGGGTCCGCCGTCCCGGCCCGACCGGACGGCGCGCCCTCCGGGGAGACTGTGCAGCCGGCGGCGATCAGTGCCGCGAGCATCGCTGCCAGCCGGGGCCTCATCGGTCCGCCTCCCGGCACCGAGCACAATAGCCGAAGACCTCGAGACGGTGCCCGGTGACCGCAAACCCGGAGGGGAGGCCGCCGGAGGCGGCGGGAACCGGGCATTCCTCCAGCGGTTCCCACGCCCCGCAGGTCAGGCAGACCAGGTGGTCGTGGTGTCGGGCGGCCAGGCCGTAGCGCACCCGTCCGTCCCCGATGTGAACCGACTCGACCACGCCTTCGCGCACAAATGCCTCCAGTGCCCGGTACACGGTGGCCAGTCCGATGCGGCGCCGGCCGCGCTGGAGCCGGCGGTGGATCTCGTCGGCCGCCAGGTGGCAGGGCGCCGTCTCGATGGCCCGCAGCACCGCCCGGCGCTGCCAGGTCGTCCGCGATCGCGCAACGGGAGGACGCGTGGTCATGGTGATCCAGGCAATCGTAATTGAGAATGATTCTCAAATCGCACGTTGATGTTACCCGTTCCGGGACGGGGTGTCAAGACGCAGACTCGACTATTACTACTCACCCGCGGCCAAGACTTGGGTAAGGTACTCGTTCTCCGTTGACACCGGCTATCGGTTTCCGCAGGAATTGGTAGGCCTCCAGGTGCTCCCGGACTAAGCGACGGGGGTGACGCGCAGTGGGCCGGAACTTTTTTGTCGTTCGGAGACTGCTCCTGCTGATCGGTGGAGTCCTCCTGCTCGTGATGGTCGGTCGGCCCGCTTCCGCCCAGCCAAGGGACACCGTTATCGTCGGACTCATCGGCGAGCCCGACCATATCGTGCCTGGCTTCTCCCGCCTCGCTGCGACGGGATACGTGACGTCGACCCTGTTCGTCGGTCTCGTCGACCTCAACGCCGACTGGCAGCTCTTCCCCCGCATCGCCCAGGAAGTCCCGACGCTGGAGAACGGCCAGTGGCGGTTGCTTCCCAACAACGAGATGGAGGTCACTTACCGGCTCCGCCCGGGCTTCAAGTGGCACGACGGGACGGCCGTGACCGCCGGCGACGTGGTCTTTGCCTGGGAGGCGCTGCGGGACCCCCGCACGGGCGCCGCTCAGCCCGACCTCATTAATGAGGTTACCGGGGCTACCGGACCCCCGCGCCGACGTGCCTGGTCTGCGTGGGCAGGCGTCGGATCTCGAACCGCTGGTGCGGGCGCGGACGCCGCGCAGCCTGGACGGGGCCCCGGTGCGCCAGGCTGTAGATGTGGCGGAGCTTCCGCTCGATCGTGGCAGCAAGCACGAAGGGGTCCAGGCGAGCGCGGAGGTGCTGCAGCGCCTGGAGGGACGCGTGATCGGTGCCGTCGGCGGCGAGGGAGGTGATCCAGCGGGGTTTGAGGGAGGTCATAGACCCGGCGGAGCCGCGAGCCCACGCGGATCTTACGCTGCAACTTCACGGAGGGCTGAAACAGGTTCATCATGAGCCGGAGTTCGTGCCGGTAGAGGTCGTTGATCGCGGCCAGCGCCTGCGGGGAATCGTAGCGGTCCCAGCCCAGGAGCCGGCGGACATGCGTCCAGTTTTTCTGCTCGATATGGGCATTGTCGTCTTTCTTGTAGGGGCTCTTCCGGAAATCGGGTGGGTAGCTGAACCCGGCCGTGCTATGCTCGTGGTCTCACAGGACGAGAGGAGGCCACGAG